>CAKVAL010000006.1 GCA_934725085.1 uncultured Erysipelotrichaceae bacterium
TAAATATAATACTTTTAAAAAATGTCCCCTAAGTTATTCCCCTAAAATGTAGACCCCTAACAAGTTTGGATACCCAACTTCTGCCCAAGTTGCGGAGAAGTTGGATTTTGGACTTCCGACCAACTTGGTTCGAGGTTATTTTTTATTCCCGACAAGTTGTCGAGAAGTTAATTTCAGAAATTCTGTCCAACTTGGGCAGAATTATTTTTTTTTGCAAATTTTTTCCGAAATGCTTCTAAAAACACCTTTCCCGTCGGCTACCATCTGAGGAAAGCCGTGGACAAGATGCGGTTCTCACCGGCTACCACTTGAAGAGAAATCTTTTGCACAGGGTACGAAATCGACTTTTTTTCTGGTGGTATATGAAGAAAGTTTTCAAAAACCCGTTGATAAATCGCTCCTAAATATCCTAACCAATAGAGGGATCTTTTTCTGATTCCATTGAAAACTGCCCTCTGAAATTCCGAATATAGTGAGAGACATTCAGAATCTTGACGGATAAGTGATGTATCTGCATAATGGTGGTACAACCGAATACCAATGTTCCACCATAGGTCGGTTTTATCCGACACGGTATCGGTACACCGGAAGTACCGAACTGCTCCACCACGCCTTTGGTTCTGTTGGCGGGAGCTGTAGAAAGCAGAACCCCGACTTTGATTTTTCAGAGCCGATTACATAGAACATCACTTTGAAGCGAGAGCTATGCTCCCGCCGATTTTTGATGTTTTGTGTAATCGGCTCTTTTTGTTTTGTCATTTTTCCAAAACACCGTTCAGCGCCAAATGCGTGAACTTGGAAAATCGGCGAAAACGAAATACAGAATCAAGAAGATCAAGTGGAGAATGTTGATCGGTTTATCCGAGTGGCAAAGAAACATCTGTATCTGGGAAAGCTGACTCCCGATGTGCTGAACGACATGGTACAAGCTGTATATGTTCATGCACCGGACAATTCCAGTGGTCAAAGGATACAAGATGTAGATGTGGACATCAGTTACAACTATATCGGCATACTCCCCGCCAATTTACTCTATGACATTATAAACGGAAAGGTGGCATGATTACTCATGCCACCTCCCCGAAAACATTATACTGTTTTATTGAGCCGCGCCCTTCAATGGTCGTTTTTTATATCAACTCTTCTTAGTCCATCTATTATATTCATCATCAGTAGCTAGTACTGTATGAGTATCGCTTATTTGATGATAAGTACCAAGTGTATAATCAACACCCTCCTTTTCCTTATCATAAGTAAGGGCAACTCTAGTCTTCTCCAAAATAGGATTAGGATGAGGAATCGCACTCAACAACGATTTAGTATAAGGATGAATTGGATTAAAGAATATCTCATCAGTAGTACCAGTTTCCACAATATGCCCAAGATGCATAACACCAATACGATCTGAAATATATTTAACCATACTCAAATCATGGGCAATAAACAAATAAGTAGTACCTAGCTCATCCTGCAAATCCTTCATCATATTAACAACCTGTGCCTGAATAGAAACATCAAGTGCTGAGATACATTCATCAGCTATCACAAGCTTAGGATTCATAACCAAGGCTCTAGCGATACCAAGTCTTTGTCTTTGACCACCAGAGAACTGATGAGGGAAACGTGTTGCTTGTTCCCTAGAAAGACCTACCTTATCTAAAATACGATAAACCTTTTCTTCTAAATCCTTCTTATCCTTATAATCCTTATGAATCTCAAGACCCTCCGCAATAATCTGTGAAGCCTTCTTACGAGGATTTAAACAAGCCATTGGATCTTGGAAAATCATCTGCATATTAGTTCTTAAATACTTCTCAGTTTCCTTATCCATCTTGCCTGAAATATCCTTGCCATCAAAGATAATCTTCCCATCAGTTGGATCATATAAACGAATAATTGATCTACCTGTTGTAGACTTACCACTTCCCGATTCACCAACAAGGCCATAGGTCTCGCCCTCATAAATCTTAAAACTAATACCGTCTACTGCCTTAGTTGTAAAGGTCTTAGAAATGGGGAAATATTGTTTAAGACCATCTACCTCAAGTAATACTTTCTTATTATCTAGCATAATCGGCAGCCTCCTTCTTCATCTTCTCAATTCTAATTTTTAAATCAGCTGGCATCTCAACCTTAGGAGCACGAGGATCGCATAACCATGAACAAACACGGTGTTGTCCACCAACATCAAACATAGGTGGTTCCTCTTCATAATCAATCTTTAAGGCATAAGGATTTCTAGGGGCAAACGCATCACCCTTAATCTTAGTCATTAGGTTAGGTGGGGTACCTGGTATTGCGAAAAGACGATCAGAATTTGTATCAATATCAGGCATACTAGCCAATAAACCCCAAGTATAAGGGTGACGCGGATCATAGAATATTTCATTGATAGAACCCTTTTCCACGATTCTACCTGCATACATAACAGCTACATAATCAGCTACCTTAGCTACAACACCTAAATCATGAGTAATATAAATAACTGAAATGTTCTTTTCATTTTGAAGTCTCTTAATAAGTTCTAGAATCTTAGCCTGAATAGTAACATCAAGTGCAGTTGTAGGCTCATCACAAATTAGAATATCAGGATCACAAGCTAGGGCAATCGCAATAACTACTCTTTGTCTCATACCACCTGATAATTCATGAGGATACTGTTTAAATCTTTTCTCAGGATTTTCAATCCCTACCTCAGACAACAATTCAATAGTCCTTTTTTTAGCTTCCTCTCTACCAATATGTTGATGTTCCAACATGGGCTCCATTATTTGTTTACCAATGGTCATAGTAGGATCCAAAGAAGTCATTGGATCTTGGAAAACCATAGCAATCTTTTTACCACAGAACTTATATCTAATATCTTTTTGAGACATCTGAACTAAATCAACTGATTGTTCATTACCATTTTCATCAGTATAGTTATAAACAATAGAACCTGAATCAATCATGCCATTAGAATCTAGAATACCCATGATAGTCTTAATAGTAACTGACTTACCACTACCAGACTCACCTACAATGGCAACTGTTTCACCTTTGAATAAGTCAAAACGAATACCTCTTATCGCATTAACAATTCCATAGTTGGTCTTAAAAGAAATATTTAAATCTCTAATAGATAAGACACGATCTTTTTTATCACGCTTAAATTTTTCTGACATATTAGACCCCCTACTTATTATTCATCTTAGGATCAAAGGCATCCCTTAGACCATCTGCGAACAAGTTGAAACACAACATCAATAAAGCTAACACGACAACTGGAATCAATAAGATATGAGGGAATGTAGTCATTGACTTATATCCATCTGAAACCAAAGAACCAAGAGATGCCAAAGGGGCAGGCACACCTAGTCCTAAGAAAGACAAATATGCTTCCAAGAAGATCGCATTAGGAATTGAAAACATACTAGTAACAATAACCTGACCAAAGATATTTGGTAAGATATCATTCACAATCAAAGAAAACTTAGAAGCACCCAAGGTTCTAGAAGCCAAAACATATTCCTGTTCCTTAACCTTTAAAACCTGAGCTCTAGCAAGTCTTTCCATACCAATCCAACCTGTAATCATAAGTGAAAAGATAATGGAAATAACACCCTGTGGTAGTACTAAACCTAATAGTGTAACTACAACAAGTGTTGGTACACCATTTAAGATTTCCGCAAAACGTTGCATAAACATATCAACCTTACCACCAAGGAAACCTGATACAGTACCATATACCATACCAATAAGGATATCGATCACAACAGCCGCAAAGGCAATTAATAATGAAACTCTAGTACCTTCCCAAACACGAGTGAATATATCTCTACCCTGAGTATCACTACCAAACCAATAATAAACATTTGCTAAATCACCAGTATATTGACTAACACCCTTGTATTTACCATTAAAGATACCAATCTTCTCTAACACTGGAATTCTAGGTGTTAAACATTCTTGACCATGGATAATTGACTTATAAGTATGTTCATTCATACCTGGACCAACTAAGGCAAAAATGATAATTATGATGACAATGATAGCACCCACAAGAGCACCCTTGTTCTTCTTAAAATTACACCAAACATCCTTAGCATATGATGTAGCCTTATAGTTAGTATCAACTAGTTTCTCATTCTCTTCATGGGCAAAAGTGAAATCATCAGCGCTAAATTCACGATTATAAATAGTCATTATTTGCCCTCCTTACTAACACGGATTCTAGGATCAATAACTCCATATAAGATATCCACTATAAGCATCATCACAATATACATTGCTGAATAGACAAAGGCACAAGCGATTGTAACGTTATAGTCATTTTGTTGAATACCAGAAATCATAAGAGAACCGATACCTGGAATACCAAAGATCTTTTCGATAACACTTGAACCTGTCATCAGATTGACAAGAATTGGTCCCATAACCGTAATTACAGGAATCAAAGTATTTCTAAGTGCATGTTTAATTATCATCTTATAGTTCTTAACACCCTTTGATTGAATAAGTAGGATATAGTCACTACCCAAGACATCAATCATTTCAGATCTTGTAAATCTTGCAATGTTGGCAATTGGTGAAACTGACAAAGCTACTGCAGGTAATACAAGAGACGCAAAAGGTGTCTTTAGATTATATAGAATTGGAAACCACTTTAACTTATAAGCGATAAAGTAACACAACAACAAGGCACATACATAAGATGGAACTGATACACCGATTACAGATATCGCAGAACATAAGTTATCAATCCAAGTATTATGATTAAGTGCTGATAAGATACCAAGTATTAGACCAATGATAGTACCAATTACCATAGCCAACAAACCAACTAGAATTGAGATACCAAGACGATCTTTAATCATTGAACTAATTGGGAAGTTCTTATTGATTGCATAAGATACACCCAAGTCACCTGTTAACATGTTCTTAACATATAGGAAGAACCTGACAATAATTGGTTGATCCAATCCATATTTTGCATATAGTAATGCCCTTTGAGCTTCTGTTAGTTTTTCATCATTAAATGGTGAACCAGGCATCTTGTCCATTAAGACAAACAATACCAATAGAATTACTAACAGTGTTGCCAGCGACATCATAATTCTTTTAAATACATATTTTTTCATACTTTTTCCCCTTTTAAACAATTAGAGCGATTGTTAAACCGCTCTAATTATCAGTAAGTTTTTTTAATTTGTTTTACTTAACAACAATATGACGATAGTTATCAACTGCAGCAGAGTGGAATTCAATACCAGAAATGCTTGGAGAAATTAACATCGCACCACCAGCTTGGAATACAGGAACTACACCAGCATCATCTTGAACCAATACTTTCTCAGCTGCCAAGAATTCATTCCATCTTTCAAGAGCACTTACAGTACCTGATTCAGCCTTTTCAATATGCTCATCATAAGCAGCACTTGAATAACCACCTTGGTTATTAGAAGTATTTGAACTTGTAAACAAATCCATATAAGTTTGAGGATCACCATAGTCAGGACCCCAACGAGTCAATGCTACATCGAATGTATAAGCTCTTTGTAGAGTTAATCTCTCTTTCTTTGGCTTACCATTTAAGTTAACAGTGAAACCAACTTGTTCTAAGTAATATTGAATTTGTTCAGCAGCCTTAATTACTGAATCACCCTCATCTGTACCATATAGTAATTCAATAGTTACATCATGACCTAATTCAGCCTTACCAGCTTCATATAACTTCTTAGCTTCTTCAACGTTGTAGTCAACCAACTTACCATTATCATCACGGAAGTCAGCACCTGTTTCTGGGTTACCAGCTAATTGAATTGGAACAATACCTTCAGCAGCAACAGAACCATCATTTAATGCGTTAGCGATAGCTTCTCTATCTAATGCATAAGACATAGCTTGTCTGATATTAACGTTTTGAAGATCAGTATTTGTAGTATTGTTGTTGATATTTAACAACAAGTAGAATAAGTAACCTTGTAGACGATCTACATAACCTTCTTGACCCTTATTGGCATTTACTTGTTCACCAGATAAGATAACTGTTTGAAGATTACCACTTTCATATTCTAGAAGAGATGTTTGAGTATCGGCGATGATACGGAAGACAACATTCTCAGCACCATTTTTAGCTACATAATTATCATGATCCCAATAAGTATCACTTAAATCGAATTCAAATGAATAACCAGCAGTCCAACCTGTGAAATTATAAGGACCACAGTTCAATACGTTTTCAACAGATAATGCGTATTGATCACCACAGCTCTCAACAAACTTTTGATTTGCAGGGAAGAATGGTGGGAATGTCATAAGAGATAGGAAGAAACCAGTAGGCTTAGTTAATGTAACTTCTAGAGTCTTTTCATCAAGAGCTTTAACACCTAAATCTTCTTTAGTTAAGCCACTTTCTGCATCATAACAGTTACCATTTACGATATTAGCTGTTTCCATAATCCAGTTATATTCACTTGCGATTTCAGGATCAACTACTCTTTGCCAACCATAGACGAAATCTTGTGCTGTAACTGGATCACCATTTGACCAGTTCGCATCATCTCTAATCTTAAATGTATATACTAGACCATCATCACTAACAGTATAGCTTTCAGCTAAATCTGGAATAGGATTTTGATTAGCATCTAGTTCCATTAGACCTGCAAGACACATAGTTTGCGCAATAAATGATGTACCATCTGTTGCCACCGCAGTATCCATAGAAATAACATCCATAGAAGATACAACAGTTACTGTCTTATTATCAGTATCTGTATCACCAGTATCACCTTCTTGTCCACCGCCACAACCAACTAACAGTAGCAGCGCAAGAAGTAATGTAAATAACTTTTTCATTTACATGTCCTCCCTTTTTGATGTTTTAATTTTAGTTTCTTTGAAAATATGTGTCAATAAAATTAGTAAATATTTTCATAGTATACTGAAACAATTTACATTTTTAATAATATCAAAACTGGTAGGTGATTCTTTATTGATAAAGCCTTTAAACGATATATAAAATAAGAAAGCCACAATATATGCAGCTTTCTTAAATATATTCCTTATTCAAAAGGTGCTTAACAAAACTATTTTTATTTACTGTAATTTCATTAACTGACACAAGTGGTAGCAAAAATGGTATCATCCAAAAATTCTTTTATCCTATTCTTTCAGCAAAATCAATATCCGCAAGTGATTTTCCATTAAGCATATGTGTTATAAACATATTCATATACATTATGTCTATAAATCGAAATATCATTTTCACTATAAGATTCTGGAAGTTTTGTCCATAGAATATCTCTAATCAAATTATCGATACTCGCCTTGGTTTCTTGTTTGTCTTTCCAGTGATCTAACTCACTAATTTTTTCAGTTATTTTGTCATAAAGATCAATGGATACTTCTTTTAGCTTTTTAATATCGTTTTTACTCAAATTTTCTTTGAAAAGTAAATCATAGAAAGTGAGCTCTTCATCATTGGTGAATCCTTCCCTTATATAGCGCTTTTGTTCTTCGCTCATTCTATTAGCTAAATCCATCAGTTCTTCAAACGTCTGTTCAATCTTACTACGATCTTGTTCTTCGTTATACGCTTCGATAATTTGTTGATAACGGTCATAATAATTTACACGATTAGGATTAACGATCATCATCAAAACAATCTGTTGTCTAATAGCTTCTTCCAAATCTCGCATAAACAAATTTCTTTTCTTCACTTTAGCAAATTCTTTTCGTAGTAAATCAAAATCTATTCCGCTAATGTCATATCTAAATGAGTTATCAGAGACCATCAAATTTGAACTATCAATTTCAACATATTCACTAATAATTGAATTTATTTCAATGGATAAGTCTGTTGTATCAAGATGTCTGCGTTTCTTTTGGATTTCATTATAGATTGCAGAAATTGCTTCACATTCTTTTCTAGTTTTAGCGTCAACATCATCTCTATCAGCATACTTAATCAATCTATTAAGTTCCTGTGCATATGTACTGAAAGTTTTCTTTATCTCCATTGTGCCGCACATCGCGTCTGCACCATTTTGTAAATATTCAATTTTGGTGAAATCACTAGCTTCAATTAGTTGCTGTATATCAAAATCATTTTCCATCAACAAGGATTTTGTTTTACTAAGCACTTCATTAATTCTATTAATCAATTGTTCCTTATCAATAGTTGGATCTACGCCACCCGTATTAACATTGGCTGTGTAATCCGCTAAAGCTTTTCTCAACGCTTTTACTATACCTATATAATCTATGATTAAGCCATTGCTCTTGCCTTCAGATACACGATTAGCACGAGCTATTGTTTGCATCAAAGTATGAGCCTTTAAAGGCTTATCTAAATATAAGCAAGACAAACATTTTACATTAAATCCTGTTAGCCACATCGCACATACAAAAACAATTCTTAATGGATTTTCACTATCTTTGAATTCCTTATCAAGTTCTCTCTTTTCCATCTTTTCACGATGATATTTGATATCTAGTTTCCATTTTTTGAAAGTTTTAATCTCATTTTGTTCTTGACTTATAACAACAGCCATTTCAGTATCAGACATCCACTTTATCTTTCTTTCGAGTTCTTGTGCCTCTTGTTGACTTAAATGATTCAATTGTTTCTTTAATGATTCGATTTCATCTTCCCAATATTTTTGAACATAATTGTACATTCTTACACATGTCACTTTATTTAAGCAAACAAACATTGCTTTTCCACTAGTCCATAAATCTGAATAGTGTTGCACAAAATCTTTTGCAACCTTTTTAAGTCTTGGTTTCGCTGTTAACAAATGAATTTCCTTTTCAAACTCATGTTCGATCTTTTCACGTCTATCTTCGTCAATATCAGCTTCTTCAATCGCATCTAAGATTTTCTCAGTGATTTCTGGATTATGTAAATCCTTTATTTTTTTACCACGATTTTCATAATAAAGCGGAACAGTTGCACCATCTTCAACCGCACGTTTAAAGTCATAAATTGATACATAGCCACCAAAAGTACGTGCTGTAATATTATCACTACTTAACAACGGTGTTCCTGTAAATCCTAGTCTAGCAGCTGTTGGAAGTAATCTCATCATATTATTGGCATATATTCCATACTGGCTTCTATGTGCTTCATCCGACATAATAATTACATCATGGTCTGGATAGATAGGCTCTTCTGAAGACTTATTAAATTTTTGAATTAAGGTGAAAATAAAGCTAGGATTTCCTTTTAACTTTTCAATCAAATCATCTCCGCTAGAAGCTATAAATTCTCTTGCTTTTGTGTTTCCTAATAAACCACAATTTTCAAAAGTATCACTAATCTGTTTGTTTAGGTCATCTCTATCAGTTAAAACAACAAACGTAGGTGATCCTTCAAATTTTCTACGTATCTTTTGAGCCAAGAATACCATTGAATAACTTTTACCAGATCCTTGCGTATGCCAAAACACGCCTAATTTACCATTATTAAGTTTTCTATCTTTGTAAGCTTCAACAGCTTCATTAACGCCAAGATATTGGTGGTTACGAGCAAGTATTTTACTTATTTTTCCATCAGAATGATCATATAGTATAAAATTTTCTAACAAATCTATAAAGTTCTCTTTTTTGCATACACCTCTAAGCATCGTCTCTAAAGCAACATTCCCAGTATCGGTTTCAGCCAATCTCTTCCATTCATGAAAGAACTCATATTTGCTTCCCAATGTTCCGATTTTCGCTTCTACACCATTAGAAAAAATAATAAAAGCATTGTAGTAGAACAAATGAGGAACGGTGTCTAAATAATCAGTATAATTGTCATCATATGCATCTTGAACATCGACAGTTGTCTTTTTAAGTTCGATAAAAAGCAATGGAATGCCATTTACAAAACCAACAATATCCGTTCTTCTTCGGTATAATTCACTATGTATTTTTAATTCTTTAACAGCTAAAAACTCATTGTTATTGACATTCTTAAAATCAATTAGAGAAACTTTTCTCTTTTCTGTTTGACCATCAGGCTTTCTAACTGTTACATCAATTCCATCTTTGATTAATTTATATTTTTCTTCATTTATTTGTAATAGAGAAGACGTTGAAAGATGCGTTTCAAAAGTTGACTGAGCTTCAAGAATTTGAGACTGATTAATCCAAGGATTCAATCTTTTTAAAGCAGATTGAAATGAGCGTGTCAATAAAATCTCTTTATATGACTCACGCCCTAATGTTCCATTTTTTCCTAGCGTTTCAGTATTGTAAGCATATATTACATTCCAACCTAGCTCATCATGTAATAAGTTGCCAGAGCTTTCTTGCACTAAAATATTTTCTGAATAATCATAGCTCATTATTTGGAACCTCCTTCTTTAATTTGTTATTCAAAACTCCCAACAATTGTAACTTCAGCCTTCTTTCCTGAGCATTCTTTTGAGAGTTTACATTCTTTATAAATAGTGGGGATTTTTCATCAGACTTACTGATGAGCATCCATAGTAATGTGAAATTCCTTACCTGAGCTTCGTTTAATTTCTTTGAAACAGAAACAATATCACTTAAAGAATTATCATCTAAGAACATAAACAACTTTCTTAACAATCCTGCTATTAAATCAGACACCTGAACATATATATTCTCGTGTGATTTTACAAACTGCCAATTATTAAGCTGTATACCATTCTCATATAATTCAAAATTGGACATTTGCTTTTGCACTGTAAGTTCTTCGTCAAATATGTGATTTGACTTGCTGAAGATTACACATCTTTCTGTATAGAAGAGATAATATTCTTGAATTAACATAAACGGTTCGTTATCTTGAACAAAAATCAATTCACCAAGCTTTCCAGCAGTCTTTAGCATTTGTCTTAACAATTCTAAAAAGAAACCAGGATTATATTTACTGTCGTCATTATATTCCCAAATTAAAGAACAAAGTTCATCACAAAACGCAGATACATCTTTAACATCAGGATATGTATGTCTTATGAAAATATCAATTACTTCGTCTTGGTGCTCAATAACAAAATCATACAAAGCACCCTTGATATCCCACATATACCCAATACACTGAGGATGTGTTTCCCATAAAGAGTCCACAATATCAACAAGTGAATAATAAAGGTTGTTCAACGCACTGTAATGAATATACAAACCACTTTTGCTTAACCATTCCAAAAACCCTGTAGTCCTTTTGCTACCCATGAAAGATTGGAAGTCTTTTGAATTATGGAATAAATGTTTAAATTTTAGTTCCTTTTGGCCTTCCTTATAGTCGAGAGCTGCGTATAATGAGGAAACATCAATATCAAAAGATTTACCTTCGTGAGCAACACCAGCTAACACAAAGTCTCCCTTCAAAGCATCCGCATTATTAAACCCCGTTTCTGTAAGAGAAAACTTTCTGCAGTTACCACTCTCATCGTAATAGAAAGTCATTTCTTCTTCAAAAGGCGGCATACCATTCAAAGCTTTCTTTTGGTCTTCGACATTGATTCTAACCATGCCTACACCTCAATTTCTCTACTCATAAGTTTAGGTAATAAGCGGTCACGAGCTTGTTTAGATGTTAACATCGCTTTTGATTTTGCTAATATTTGAGCAAAAATTGGTTTACAAAATTCATTATATTTCATTACCAAATCTTCTGTAGGATATAGAACCTCGATGCCACTGAATTTAGTCTTGTTTACATTTGTCATTGTTGCACCATTGCTACCAACTCCATCAAGTAATGCTTTAATTCTTTTCATTGATTCATAAAAGAAATAAAGATCGTTATCATCGTTTAAAACCACGGAATTAATCTGTTGATTGGTTTGACAAGGCTCAATTGCTATATTCACTAAACCTACTGTTGCTATACATGATACTATTACCGAATTTACAGGTAAGTACTTATTTTTCTGAGTATCAGCACCTTGTTTAGTTAAGGACTTTTCTGTTACTAAAGGAAATACATTTCCATGCATATCTGGAATTGTAACAAACGGAAACTGTCCACCATAATATTCAGTTTTTGATGTAGACGGCGTTTTTCCTGTTATGACTTCCCCAAATTCTTCAACTCGTTTATGCGTCCATCCCTCAGGTACACCATCAACAATCTCAACATTCTCATATCCCGGAAAATGCAAATCTACAAACCATTCCTTGTAAAGCCTCTGTGCAACTTCTTCTAGAAGTTTAATTTGTTTTTGGTTATTTTCGATAAGGTCATCATACACAGATAATATGGAAACTATCTTATCTTGAATTTCAATATCTGGTGCAGGAAATTTAATGGTGGATAGTCTTTTCCATGAAAGGTTATCTTGAGCAGTTCCCTGTGATATTTTTTTGCAGTCTCTTTGAAGAATATCGAATGCGTATTTTACAAATTTTACGTTTGATACACCTTCATACGGAACGAACCCCATTACACTATCGGGAAAACAAGCATCTATTCCTAAAATAGTCGTATCAGCAATGTTTGCGGCAATAGTAATGCACAAAGTCCCAGCAGGCCAGAGTTTACTCTGAGCCAACCCTTTGTCGTTATATGTTTCAGTATATTCGTTCAGATATAACCCTGCAGCTTTAACATCAGCGGTTTGTATGAAAGGATACTTACCACCAAATAATGTTCTATCATTTCTAGGCCTATGTTTTGATTTTCCTCTTGAAATAGACCCAAGTTTATCTAAGGTTACATAATCCCAGCTCATAGCCCCATCTCCTTCATATTTTGTGAGATGGTATCCATCAAGTCATTTGATTCGGCCTGTAATGACAATAACTCACGATGGATTTCAATCATGCGTTCTTCAAAGTCCACACCATCATCTTCAATTGGTGCAACACCTACATATGCACCTGGAGTAAGTGACCAACCTTTTTCTTCAATTTCAGATATGGTAGCAAGCTTACATAAGCCAAGTACATCAGTATATACCCCTTCATCGAATTTCTCGTAGAGCCAGTTTGCTTCCTTAGCTATTGTGAGGATTTCAGTAAGTTCTGCAATTTTAATATCGTAAGCTTTCTGCATCTTTTTCTTCTCACGCTTTTCAGCCGATTCTACTGCTTTCTTTGCTTCTAAACGGAGCGCTTTAACTTTCTCTAACAATTCATGTACCTGTTCAGCAAAAGGCTTATCACTACCAAGAGCAGTGCGATACTCATTAAGAAGAGCAGAATATTTATCAATCTCTCCACGATATAGCCATACAATTGCGTTCAAATTTTTTAATTGCCATTCTGTCCATTCATTTAATGTGCGATCTACTACCGTATAGTAATTTCTTGCATCAATGAATAATACTTTATCAATAATTTCTTGTTTTTTACCTTTATCAAAGAACCATAAAGAACAAGGTAAGGATTTTGTATAAAAGAAATTATTTCCAACACTAACCATCACATCTACATGACCAGTTTCAACTAATTTCTTTCTAATATCTCGATCGCTTCCTTGACTGTCTGTTGCAGAAGAAGCCATAACAAAGCCGGCTCTACCAGTATTATTTAAATAACTATAGAAATAATTAATCCAACAATAATTAGCATTTCCTATTTCTTTATTTTTATTTACAGATGGCAATCCAAAAGGCAATCTTCCAGCGCTTTGACAAGTCTCAGCTTTTACTTTATCCACGTTAAAAGGTGGATTTGCCATTACATAGTCACATTTTCCATTCAAATTATGTGTATCATGATAAAAGCTATTAGCTTCATCTCCTGATTTAATTACACCAGTTAGGCCATGAACAGCCATGTTCATCAAGCATAATTGGGCATTGTATTCTACTTTTTCTTGTCCGAAGAAAGTCATCGTGCTATTCGCATTCATTCCAGATTGATTTACAAAATCACCAGATTGAATAAACATACCACCAGAACCACATGCCGGATCTAATAAAGTTCCGCCTTTTGGTTCAATAACATTGACAATCATCTTTACTAATGGTTTCGGTGTAAAGAAAACGCCATCATCTGAAGCAACGTTCTTTGCAAATTTATTTAAGAAGTACTCATAAATTCTTCCAATAACATCTCCACCAATATCATCTAAAGCAGAGTTATTAAAGATACGTAATAACTCAGATAATATTCCATCAGAAAAGTCTGTATAAGTTTTTGGAAGAACACCAACAAGTTGTTCGCTTTGTTCTTCTATTAAAGACATTGCATTATTAACAACAGCCCCTAAGCTATTCATTTCTTGCCCATCTTTATCTTTTAAATTGGCAATAGCTATATTTTCTGGAAGATTTAAAAGATAATCATATTGTGCTTCTTTTGGTAAAAATAAAGCGCTTTTCTCCGCAAAATCACTTGCTTCCACAGGCATTATTCTTCCTCCACGTGAAGGACGATCTTTTAATATTTCAGCTTCTGCTTTTTTATATCTACTATATGCATACCTTAAAAATATAAGTCCCAATACCGGCATGCAGTATTGATTCGATGTTAATTTAGATCCAGATCTTAACAAGTCTGCTGACTCCCACAAATCTGATTCCAATTTTTTTATATCAACAATTGCCATATCTTTTCCCCTTCTTTTCGATTGCTAATCCTTATTCGCTTAATATCCTAATGATTACTTATTACCACTTTCAACATTTGTAATTTCTACCACATCATCAAATGTGCAATTTAGATACTTGCAAATACGAACTAAAAGCTCCATGGAAATGAATTGTCCCTTTCCCATTCTAGCTAATGTATTTTGGCTAATACCAGCATTTGCTGCAAATTCAGTTTTCTTTAAATCCCTATCAATAAGTAATTTAAATAATTTTTTATATGATACTTGTTCCATAACTTGTCCTTAATTATTAAAAATATTATAGCCTATCAATATCTCTTTATAAATAACTATCTTGCATTTCTGCAAGATTTCTTAAACAAATACAATATTCGAATACGCCCATTATCCATTTACCAGTGGTAAAAATCAGTATCATTTTCAGCCTCTGACAATATACAAAAGCACAAATACAGAATATGTGATTATGTTTTAAAATTTAATCTTTTAAACAACCTATTGGAATGATTTTAACACCACTTTCCAAACTATATGCATACTCACCACCAGTAATAACAATCATCAAATCAGGTTCCCTTATTGGTAACGCATCCTTCTTTTGGTTTCTTTCTTTAATCAATTCTTTTATCTTCAATAAATTCTTTTCACCAGCTTTAATGCCACTTGAACCTAATTTAATTTCAATCAGAGCATATCTACCGTCCTGAAGATGTAAAACTCCATCTACTTCCAAATCATACTTATCATGATAATGAGAGAATACTCCTCTTAATCCTGCAGAGTACACGGTCAAATCTCTATATACCAAAGATTCAAAAATATGTCCAAATAAATCTAAATCATTGTAGAAATATGAAGGTGACAAATCTAATGCAGCTATGGCGATGGAAGGATCAATAAACATATGTTTCTTTGGAGCGCGTAGTGATTTCTCACTTCTAATCTGAGGACACCATGCCTCATAATCTTTAATTACATATAACTGTTTCAACTTCTCTATATAGTCATAAAATGTTGATTCAGCAATTTGATTTGTACTATTAACATCTTTGTATATATTATCCATCTTACATAAAGTGCCGATATTTCTTGCGTATGATTTTAAAATAGCCTTAGTAATCTCGGGATTTCTTTTTGTACCGTCAATCCTACAAATGTCTTCCTTACAAATTTGATTAAAATAATCCTTCACAAATAATAATTTAGCATCATCATCCTTAATAGCTAATGTTCTAGGCCATCCGCCATTACATGTAACTTTAATCAATTCTTCAATACTTAAATCTGATTTAGCTTCAATTTTCATATTTGGATTATCAAACAAATCCTTAACAGAGATGCTTCCGTTTGATTTGCCAAGTTCATACAAAGACATGGGTAACATTTCTATTTCCGAAATTCTAGCAGTACCTGAATGTGCGGTGTTTATTTTCTTGGTTGAAGATCCAGTTAAAAAATAATCACCAAAATGATCATTATCATCACACTCTTTTCTAATGGTTCCCCAAATTTTAGGTGCATCTTGCCATTCATCAAAAAGAATAGGAGTTTTATTTTTCAAAAATAAACTAGGCGAATTTTCCGCAACCGATATATAGCCATCTCTTTTCTCTTCATCTTCAAATTCAATAATAGTATTGCATCTTTCTTTTGCAGTTCTTGTTTTACCACAACCCTTTGGTCCAACAATACTAATTGCACCAAATGCCTTAACTCTCAAATCTATGTCTTTATCAATAATTCTTTTTATATATTTCATCCATTCTTCCTCATCATTATTTTAGCATATTATATGGCTTATATTGTATCTATCGGAGTAAATCTCCTATTTTTGCCGGAGTAATCCTCCCCTTTTTGTCGTAGTAAATCTCCCCTTTTTGTCGGAGCAATCCTCCCCTAAAATATAAAAATCATAATACTAATGAAAGAAGTTTTTAACTTTTCCGTCATTTGGATAAATTAAAAGGACTGAAATTCAGCCCTCTAATTTAAATCCAAATACTTCTTACAACCTTTAGTAGTTAACCAACGATAAATGATAAAACTTACAATTATCGTTAATAACGACCATATAACTAAATATATTGTTAAATCCCATCCTTGTTTCATTGTAACCATACTAAGTACAATAAACATAATTGGATATATCCAGCCACCAATTGCTGCCAACATAGAACAACCGCTTTGTTTAATAACAGTTATTTCATTAGTCCAATGTAGTGTCGGCATCAAGACATTTAATGTTACATTCATCAAAGAATAGAAGATACCAGCTATTAATATTGCCAATAATATGATTGGATTAATCTTTAATATCACACAAACAATTAAACTTGTAATAAGTGCAGGTATTATTGTCAACAGGCAATGAAAGACTACCTTAGACAACAAGATATCCTTGGTATCTACCGGCAAAGACTTAGTTATCCAAATATTCTTACCTTCTAAAGAAACAGAGCACGCTCCCATAAAGTTTGTTGAAATCAAAAAGAAGAAAACAACCATAATTCCTACATTTATATATTTGCCTTCAATATAAGGAAACATCTGAAAGAAGATATCTTTTTTCACAATAATAACAAACATCAAAACAATCATAAAAACCGAACCCATGCTCGCATTAAGCATATAAGCTGAACTAGATGTAAACCTAGCCAATTCTTTCTTAACCAAAGAAGAGAAGGCACCTCTCTGTCTTATATCTAATTTCTTTACCTTTAATTTTTCCACCTTGTTAGTAGCACTTAATATATTCAAGAAAGACTTCTTCAATAAGTACCATACCAAAGTAAATAAAACTATTGAAATTATTATAGTGATTAATAAATACAAGAAATTACCTGCACAAGCTTGTCCTAAAAGATATAAAAGATAAACCTTATCCTTTAAGATATCGCCATAAAATAAGGCATTTTCTAAGAAACTCTGTAAAGCTACACTAGCCTTATAATAGACAAAATAATAAAGGCCTATTAATAATAATGAAGCTATTGTGGTAATGTAACTCTTATTCTTTAATTTAGTACTTAACTTAGCTACTACATAACCCAAGGCACAACTTAAAGTTAAGATAAATAATGTCAATTGAATAAAAAACAATAAAGAACTAATCAATACTTTAAAACTAAAATCATTTACACAATAAACAATAATAGCAGGAATAAAGACAACACCAGCATACATAATATCCATCACATATGTCGCAAAGATTCTAGATATTAAAATACTTCTAACAGGTATTGGTAGCGACAACAACATATCATTATCCTTAGCCATATATAAACTAGAATAAGTAGTAAAGACAGTCCCAAAAACACCCATCACAATGCTCATCAAAGTCATCAAGACAAAATATAACCAATCTAGTCCTAGGCTACTTAAAGTAGCACACATGCTGTTGGCTAGTGTTCCAAACATCACACCAAGAATACCAAGCATTACTGCCGCAAAACCAATAAAGCACAAAATAATATTTGCCTTAGATCTAGCCTTATTCTTCTTAGTATTATAAAAATAAGACTTAAAGATTTGTTGAAGCTCTTTCTTAATCAATAGCTTAGTCACAAATATCACCCTCTAATTCCAAGAACACCGTCTCTAAAGATGCATCGCCCTTAATATCTTCCATCGTACCTGATTTAATAAGCTTACCATCCTTAATAATCGCAACCTTATCACATAACTTTTCAGCCACTTCCAAGACATGGGTAGAAAAGAATATCGCATTACCCTTTTCACAAAATTCCTTCATCATCTCTTTCAATAAATGAGAAGCCTTAGGATCCAAGCCTACAAAAGGCTCATCCATTAAGATTAACTTAGGCTCATGAAGCCACGCTGATATAATAGCCAACTTCTGCTTCATGCCATGAGAATAAGAAACTATAGGTTGCCCTAAATCATCCTTAATCTCAAACAAAGCACTATACTTATCAATCAATTCTTTTCTTCTTACACCATCAATCTTAAAAATATCACCAATAAAATTAAGATACTGAATACCTGTCATAAAATCATACAAATCAGGATTATCAGGAATATAAGCTATTTTCTTTTTACACTCTAGAGGATTAGTCTTAATAGATTCCCCATCAATTAAAATATCGCCCTCATCAAAATCATGAATACCAACAATACACTTTAAAGTAGTAGTCTTACCAGCCCCATTATGACCAATAAAGGCACAAATCTCACCACCATTAATATTCAAAGACAAATCATCTACTGCCTTTTTATCTCCATAAAACTTACTTAAATGTGAAATATCCAACATAATATTTCCTCCCAAATACTATGATATTACACAACATATTTATTTGATGTAAATTCTTCTATGTTGCATAAAAATATCCCTAAGATGAAAATAGAGTGTACACATGTACACTCTAATCTCTTAATATTCTTTCGATATGAATAGCCAAATAACCTATTTCAACCCTAGGAATTACAATCTTTCCCAAGTCTTCAATCTCTCTTATAACTTCACTTGCGATATCATACGAGGACTTAAAATTATCTCTAGCATAATCATTCATATCTAGATTTAATATTTCATTATTCTTAATACGATAGAACATATATTTTAGATGAACTAAGAAACGCGCATAAGAACTAGATTCCTTATTTAGACTCACACCACATAGCTTTTCTAATAGCAATAAGGCATCATCAATAATCATCGCCGTCTGCATTGAATCAGCTACATTTTCCTGTCCCAAAGCACTATGAATATGTAAAGTAATATAAGCCATCTCATCATCATTAATTCTAACATTTAACTTATCTTCAATAATATTCGCGCCTTTAACAGCCACCTTATATTCATCTGCATACAATAGGGAAATGTCTTTACTAAAAGGATTAACAATATCAACTCTATTTTCCATACGCTCAATCGCAAAAGCTATATGATCAGCCAAGGCAAACTGAATCATCCTATCAACATTCTTAAACTCAAGCTCTGCCTCTTTTAGAATTTGTTCCGCAATCTCTAGATAAATAGGATCAACACTTTGAGTAACTTCCTTAATCTTATCATTGGTATAAAACTTCTTAGCACCATCGATTTCCTCAAAAAGACAATCAACCTTCTTGCCAAAACCAACTCCTGTACCTAGGAAAATTACTTCAATATTTTTATCTTCATCGTATGCCAATAAAGCGTTATTGTTAATAACCTTTTCTACCCTATACATTTCTTCCCCTATCTTGTTACGTCTATTATTATATCATTAGCTTTGCACTCACCCATCTTAACAACTTTAAGTTTACTGTCAGCTTCAAGATTTGTGAACACCATAGGTGTAGCAGTACTTAAGCCCTTACTCTTAATAAAGTCTAAATCTACTTCAGCTAATAAATCACCCTTCTTAATTGTTTGACCATTTTCAACCACTACATTAAAGCCTTCACCATTCAATGTAACTGTATCCATACCGATATGTAATAAGATCTCAGTACCCTTATCACTTGCCATACCAATGGCATGCTTTGTGCCAAAGACAAATGATACCTTACCATCTACTGGTGCATAGAACTTATTACCTGTAGGGAAAATAACCAAACCTTTACCCATCATCTCACTAGCGAATGTTTCATCTGGTGCTTCTGATAATAAAACTACCTTACCATCAACAGGACAAACAACAGTTTCGCTTTCCTTCTCATCAGTATGATTAGCTAAATATTCTTCTAAATCAGACTTAATAACAGTAACAGTAGGACCATAGATAACTTGAATACCGTTACCCTTCTTAACAACACCCTTAGCACCAGTTGCCGTTAAGATATTTTCATCAACCTTACTTGCATCATAAACTGTACATCTAAGTCTTGTGATACAGCAGTCAACATCACTAATATTAGACTTTCCACCCAAGCCCTTAGTAATCATCTCACTGATTTCATCACAGATTCGTGCCCCAGATTCGAGCCCAGTTTCGTGCCCAGATTCGTGCCCATTATTCTTAGCCTCTAAATCTTTTCTAGTATAAAGTTTAACTTCACTATCATCATCCTCTCTACCAGGAGTCTTTAGATCCATCTTCTTAATCAATAAAGTAAATACTAAGTAATAAACAATAAAGTAAACAACACCAACAACAACAATCATAATCCAGTTAGTCTTTGCGTTACCTTGCATAATACCGAATAATGTAAGGTCAATTAAACCACCAGAGAATGTCATACCAACACCAACTTTTAGAATATGCATAAGCATATAAGCAAGACCGGCACCAAATACATGAATGATATATAAAATTGGAGCTACGAATAAGAATGTAAATTCAATTGGTTCTGTAATACCTGTAAGCATAGAAGTTAAAGCTGCAGATAACAATAAACCACCAACAACCTTTTTCTTCTCAGGCTTAGCAGTATGATACATAGCCAAAGCAGCACCAGGTAAACCAAAGATCATTAGTGGGAACTTACCTGACATGAAACGAGTAGCTTCTGTATTAAACACAGTAGTTGTAGGATCTGCTAATTGAGCAAAGAAAATATTTTGTGCGCCCTCAACAGTAACACCACCAACTACCGCAGTACCACCAACGGCTGTTTGCCAGAATGGTAAATAGAACACATGGTGTAGACCAAATGGAAGAAGTGCTCTTTCCATAATTCCATACAACAATGTACCAGCATAACCAGAACTTCTTACTAGATTACCAACTGCATAAATACCTTCTTGGATATGTGGCCAAATAAAGAACATCACAATACCAACGATTAGATAAACAAGAGTTGAAATAATAGGCACAAATCTTGAACCACCAAAGAAAGATAATACTTGAGGTAATTGAATCTTGTAGAACTTGTTATGCAAAGCAGCAACACCAAGACCTACGATGATACCACCAAAGACACCCATTTGTAGTGATTCAATACCAACTACATTTGTAAGAGAACCAGCAGGTAATGAATCACCAATGCCTGTAATCTTTAACATCGCACTGATTGCAGTATGCATAACGAAGAACGCAACAGCACCAGATAATGCAGCTACTTCCTTTTCCTTCTTTGCCATACCGATCGCAACACCCATTGCGAAAATAATTGGTAGGTTAGCGAAAACGATATTACCACATTCACTTAAAACTAATAGTAAACCATGAAGTAGGGTACCCTCACCTAATACTGACTCTAGATGATATGCCTCAATCATAGTCGCATTAGTAAATGATCCACCAATTCCAAGCAACAAACCTGCAACAGGTAGGATCGCAATCGGTAACATGAATGATCTACCGACTCTTTGTAAAACGCCAAAAATCTTGTCTTTCATTAATTTTTTCCTCCCTTTCATTTTGGCTCTTTTTAAGGGAGATAAATAAAAACATCAACCTTAAAAAGAATGTTAATCCTTTTAATAGTTGATGCTTGGTTTACCAATAACACGCCATTAATTTTTTAACATGTTTACTTTATCACATTTGAAAGCGTTTGTAAAACTTTTTGACTCAATTTCTCTAAATCTTCTCTATCAGGATGACTCAAAGCCCTATCAAAGTTATCAATCAAGGCATCGATATTTGGTGGACAATTATCAGATTCCTTCATCTTTAAATAACGATTCCTAACGCTTTCAGGCATCTTACCCTGACACATAAATTCACCAATTACTTCATTACTAGAATCAACACTATTCTTAACATTAGTTAGAATTCTATCAAAATAAGCTTCACTACCACCAAAACCACAGGTACCAAATAAGAATATCTTTTTGTTTCTTAATAATTTAAGATACTCTATAGTCTTAGAATCTGCATTACCCTTATCAGTCCAAAAACCTATAAAGACAATATCATCATCATCATTATCAGGCAATACATTCTTTATGGTACCGGCCAACAATTTAGTATTACCAGTTAAACTGTTATATACAACTTTATACATTATTACTTCTCCTGTACTTGCTTACCGCTTTTATGTTCAATACTAATTTCATACATTTGTACAAATTTAGAATCTTCTTCAATCACTTTATCAACCAAATCAACACTAGGATAATACTTCATCATGAAAGTCTTTAATACTTCATTATCTGTATCCACAAGATGACATCTACCAAAAACTACTACACTTTGTACATATGGTGCCCATTCTAGATCTTTAATGCTTTCATTGCCAAAAACAGTAAAACATACCTTGTCACATGATTTTAAACAATCAACCTTATAGCCTTCCTTAGCTCCATGGAAATAAATCTTTTGATTAGCTTCATCATAATAATAATTAACAGGAATGGCATATGGATAACCATCTTCACCATTCATTGATAGAACACCTCTTCTACAAGCACGCAACAAACTATCAACAGCATCCTTATCAATTTCATTTTTAATCTTTCTAATTTTTCTAAACATTATAAATTCTTCCCAAGCTCATACGCTTTATTCTTAATATCAACAAAATCATTAACACTACCTGCTTCATCTATACCACCACCAGTAACGATACCTTTTAATTCTGCATTCTCAAAACAATCAACCCAACCACTTAAACCACTATAAGCCTTATCAAATGTTATATCACTATCATCCGCAGCTGTGGCAATCATATAGATATCTCTAAATTTATAATCGCTAGAATACAAAGGATTAAGTCTATCCAACAAAGTCTTCATTTGACCTGACATCTCATAATAATAAATAGGTGTTGCATAAACGATCACTTCAGCCTCTTTTACTTTAGCCATAATATCAACTACATCATCATCTAATACACACTTATTAGTCTTTTGACATGACAAGCAACCAATACAATATTTAATTTCTTTGCCTTTTAACGAAACATATTCAACATCTAACCCAGCATCCCTAGCACCTCTTTCACATTCTTTTGCTAAGATGTCTGAATTGCTATTCATTCTTAAACTTGTAGATATAATTAATACTTTCTTCATTACTCAATCCTCACTTTTACCGGATACAAGGTAATCTTACCCTTACCTTCTACTTTATACCAACTTCCCTTTTTAAGTTTAATCTTCTCAGTTACACCATGAGTGATATATCCAACAACATATTGTTTATTAGTTTCAACATCTGTAAAAACTACACTTGTATCACTATCACCACTTACCTTTATTGTGCTTAGTATTGGTTGAATCTCTTCTGATCCTGAAATCGTAATAGTATTACTATTCTCGAAGTTCTTATAAAACAATATGCCTCCAACAATCAATACTAATAGAATTATCTTCTTCATAATTTCACCATCATCCAATCTATAGAAGCATATTCTCCATTACTATATTTCATATTATCAGGCTTAACACCATATTTCTTAAAACCATACTTTTCATATAATTTAATAGCTTTAGTATTACTAGAAACAACCTCTAATTCAGCCTGCTCAAAGCCTGCTTCCTTTGCATATCTTAAGGCCGTCTCTAACATGATACTGCCTATACCAGAGCCCCAATATTCTTGATATAAGGCAATAGCCATATCACATCTATGAGCTAATCTTTTAAAAGGCCCAACAGGAGAAAAGGAACAATTACCAACATGTTTACCATCTACATAAGCCACCAACATCAACGCATTATCCATTCCTAAACACATATTTATAAAACCTTTTTCATCATCAACAGTAAGATTAATCTCATCTTCTTCTCTTAACAAATAAGGTGTTTCCTTAGTAGTTTCCTTTAAGTATTTAATCAAATCCTTCGCATCATCTTCACATGCACTTCTTAAGATTACTTTTCTTCCTTGTTTATCTAATACTTCAATTGGTTTAATTCTCATTTTTACTTCCTCTTAATAATCAAGCATATAATTATCACTATTAATAATACTACTCTATATAATAAGATGCCTGCATACTATAGTGTTAAGCAATAACTTTTATAATGATATACATTCCACAAGCACACCAATACAACTTCCTATTACGATATTGATCTTATCTTTATTCATAGTGCAACCTCTATTTTCATTATATTAAAACTTGTTTGTCCAAGTTGAACAAACAAGTTTTAAACCTTATATTTACTCTCAATTTTTGTATAAGCCTCATCCATCCTTTTTTTCTGACTCTAGTATTTTTGAGGTGCCAGATTGGCACTTCAAAGATTCTGCTTCTTCTGTTGTAAGCTGAAAACAAAAATCTTCTGGAAATCGCTTTATATTTCTTTTTACTGCACAATTATTTCTTATGAGTTTCCAAAATCCATGTTACATTTTACCCTATTGTTCTCATACTGCCTACTGCTACCTGTTGCTATCTTTCCCACAATAAAAGAAGGCTACATAGAACCTTCTAATTTCCAACTTACAGCCTTCTTTCTAGCATCTACAAAACGCTTATATATGCCATCCTCTTTCATCAATTGATCATGATTACCTCTTTGAACAATTCTACCCTTATCAACAACAACTATTTGATCAGCATGTCTTACCGTCTTCAATCTATGTGCAATCATAATAATCGTCTTTTCCTTAGTAAGAGCTTCTATGGCATCCATTAAATCCTTTTCACTTTCAGGATCAACATTGGCGGTTGCTTCATCAAGAATAACAATTGGTGCATCTTTCATAATTGCTCGGGCAATTGAAATTCGCTGCTTCTCACCGCCAGACAAACTAGCACCACCCTCACCGATCACAGTATTATAACCATCAGGTAGTTTACTGATAAATTCATGACAACAAGCTCTCTTAGCTGCTTCAACTACCTCTTCATGACTTGCCGCAAGACTGCCAAATTTAATATTATTCTCAATCGTATCCTGAAACAAATACACATTCTGGAAGACAAAAGAGAAATTGTTCATAAGCGCATTCATACTATAATCTTTGACATTAACACCACCCAATGTAACACTACCCTCATCTACATCCCAGAATCTTGCGATTAAATTACACAAAGTAGTCTTACCACCACCAGATGGGCCAACGATTGCGGTTGTTGTCTTTTCTGGAATAACAAGTGATATATCGTCAATTATTTTTCTCTTATCATAAGAGAAAGAAACATGATTAAGCTCAATATCATGATTTATTGGTTTTATCTCTTCACCATCAATGTCCATAGTATCTAGCTTTAGTATAGCTTCAGCCTTATCCACACAGATACTAACTACATGTAGAAGAGATGAATAAGTTCCTGCACACTCTAAACTCGAATACAACATGAATGCCGATATGGTCATACCAATACAATAGACAAGTTCCATTGTGCCATTAATATAGAAGTAAGCACACAATAATACAATTATTGAAGCTGTAATCTTAGTTGTGATGTTTTGTAGGAAATGATAAGGCACAAACAACATTTCCATCTTTGTATTAATCTTCTCACAAGCCACATTGGCATCATTTAATTTCTTAGACTGTTTACCAAATAGATTATAAGATTTAACCTCAGATATACCTTGTAGATATTCCATAATTTGATTAATCAGTTCGGTATCACATTCGATTTTTTCCTTCGAATCCTTCTTGCTTACCCTTTGCATAAATGAATTAATTATAAAGAAAACCACTATTCCAATTAGCGCTACAAGCCCAATTCTTAAATCAAATATAAGTAACATCAAAATGATCATCGAAGTCTCAAGAATTCCCTGGGTTGTAAGCATCACTACTCTTGTGGCAATATCACCAAGTATTTCCATAGTATTGGTTGTAACCGAAGATATTTCACCAATACTATTAGAATTAAAATAACCCATTGGAAGATAACGCAAATGCTTGGCGATCTTGATTCTTGTAAAAGCACTCGCATTATAGCCTCCTTCTGTTTGAAGAATGGTTGAATATCTCTTACAAAATACACCTATTGAAATAGAAATCGCCATGATAATTAAAGAACCATATATATACTTTTCCATTGGTTCTTTATTTAAAAGCCCAATTAAAATGTACATAATCGCAGGAATCTTCATCGCAGAAGCTAATGCTTCAATCACACCCAAAACAATTGATAATTTAAATTTATTAGCATTTTCTTTGCCAGAAAATCTTATAAACTTTAATAGTATTTCAAACATATTATTCACCATCCTTTACTGAAATATGAGCTTCCCACATTTCCTTATAAAGTGGACAAGATACAAGAAGCTTTTCATGTTTGCCATGGGCAACTACATTTCCATCATTAACCACAAATATTTGATCACTATCCTTAATAGTAGATAATCTATGGGCAATCACAATTAGCGTCTTACCTCTAACTAATTTTGCGATTGAAGTCTGTAATATCGCCTCATTTTCAGGATCAGTATAAGCAGTAGCCTCATCCAAGATAATAATTGGCGCATCCTTTAACATTGCTCTTGCGATAGATATACGCTGTCTCTCACCTCCTGATAAATGACCTCCAGCACCACCAACTATCGTGTTAAAACCATTCTCTAGTTGCATAATAAAGTCATAACAACCACTTCTTTTTGTAATCTCTATAACTTCTTTGTTGCTTGATGAAGGATTACCCTGTCTAATATTTTCAAGTACTGTATCATTAAATAAGTAATTATCTTGAGATACATAAGCAATTCTTTGATTAAAATCATTTAATGAAATATCCCTAATATCAACTTCGCCAACTTTAATAGAACCGCTATCAACATCCCAAAGCGATGCGATTAGTTTAGCAATAGTAGACTTACCACTACCAGATGGACCAACTACAGCATTAACACTTCCTTCCTTGATCTCCATATTGACGCCATGTAGAACTTCCTTTTCATGATAGGCAAATCTTACATCATTTAAACTAATTGAATTATCAACAGAAAGAACCTTACTCTTTTCAGGTCTATTTAAATCAGGTTCCATCAATATTCCAACCACCTCACCCACAATCACATTAATCTTACCCAAATCATCAGTATAAGAAAGGACAGTAATCAAAGGTCCAACAATGCTTAAAGATAAGATGATACACATAATAAAATTAGAAAGACTAAGGCTTCCATTTTCTACATAAAAAGCACCAAAAGGTAATACTGTTAATAAAGTATAAGGTGTTAATACCATCATTAAAGATTGAAATATCGAACATCTTTTCATCCATGAAATAAAAGAATCCGCATATTCCATTGCCGCCTTAGTAAACTTCTTATAAGAACTTTCAGTCTTCCCAAAAACCTTTATTACCTCTATACCGTCAATATACTCAACAGCTGCATCATTTAATTCTTTCGTGGTTTTAATTGTTCTTTCATAACTTGGCTTAAAGTCTATCATCATCCCAAAGTAAGAAAAAATACCAACAATAACCGGCACTAATGACCATAAGGCTAATCTGTAATCAATAATAAAGAAATAAACAAGAATAATAATTGGAGCTAATAGATTTGATGTAAATTCAGGCACGATATGAGCAAGTGCTGTTTCAATACTATCAATTCTTTCAACCATAATATTTTTAAAAGTACCCGATGCTGTATCTTTTACATAACCAAGTGGCACTCTAGCTAACTTATCACAACACTGTTTTCTAATGTTAGCTAATACACTGAATGTTGCTTTATGTGATAATGATGTAGATAATGAATGAAATAATTCACTTATCACAAAAGACAATGCGATTAGTATCACTTTATACAAATACACATCAAAGTCTTTTTCACCATTCACAAATAATCTAATTACATCACCTATCAAAAAATAGGGAATAATCTTAAAGATTACATTTATTATTGCCAACAACACACTCCATAAGTAGGCACCTCTTTTTTGACCTGCCCACTCTAGTATCCAATCTAATGTAGATTTTTTCTTTTCTTTCATTCTCTCCTCCAGTTAGCTATAGCTAACTATACCCTAATATAATAAGTGGTAAACAAACCACCTATTAAAACTTTACATTCCACAATCTTTCCCAACCGCCAATATTAAACTGCTTAAGTTGTTTAATATTTTCCTTAGCGGTTATTCTATCAATATCATGTTCAATAATTTGAAATATTGACGAGAAGAAACCGGTATAAATCATATGCATAAGACTATCATCAACTGCAGGTACCTCAACACCCTCTTCCTTCATCTTCTCTAGATACCTATGACTTGATTTAATCTCCCTAGCAACCATGCCATGTATAAAGTCCTCATACTTGCCACTATCACCACACTTTAACAACAATTTAAAGTTATCATAATGATCATAGACATAATTAAGCATTTCTTCCATGCCTTCATCTGAAATAGAAGCCATATTCTTGGTTTGATCATCAGCCGATAACTTTTCAAACTCAGCAACCACTTGATCATAGATTTCATAAATATGTTCTAAATACGGATCAGTTAACGCATCAAACAGAGCTTCCTTAGTCGGATAATACTTATAAAAAGCGCCAGTTGTAAGTCCTGCATCTTTCACAATATTCCTAAGTGAAGCCCCTGTTAAACCATCACTTAGAAAGTGTCTCTTAGCTGTCTCTAATATGTTTCTTTGTGTTTCTTCTGCCTTAGTAGCCATACTTCCTCATAAAATATAACAGTGTTATATAACACTGTTATATTAATTCTATTTACCTTTTCTTGTCAAGCACCATTTGATAAACACACATACTCTTCATATTAAAACTTGTTTGTCCAAGTTGAACAAACAAGTTTTAAACCTTATATTTACTTTCAATCTTTGTATAAGTCACCATCATACCAATAACAAGGAAAACCACACCCAATACTATCAATATAACTAGTGGTGAATTCTGTTTAACAAACAGTAATGATACACCAACCACCTCAAACAATACCGTAAACACTAACCATAAGTTAGATACTGCTTTATTGTAGCCTTTAATATCATTTACCTTTGGTATATCACCAAATGTAAATAAGTTAACTGGTATATTGCTGTTACGAATAGTAATACCGATATATACAAATACTAATGTTATTAATGTCCAAATAATAAATCCTACTAACATAACTATATTTTAGTATCAGGATTATGATACTGTCCATGTTTATTAGTCTTACCATCACCATAGCTTATCGCAAACTTTGGACATCTATGTAAACAGCCCAAACACATTTCACACTCATCAACAACCCATTTAGGTTTTTCATCAAACATCTCAATGGCCTTTACAGGACATTTCTTAGCACATAAGCCGCATCCCACGCACAAATCATTATTCACATGTAATAGTTTAGTCTTGCGCTCAGTGTTATACATATACTTAGAAGGTAATAGAGCTACTATTTTTGGAAGCTTTTTATCCACAAAATCTCCCTTTCTTCTTTCATCTATATTATTAAGCACATTTCCAAGTTGTTCCTCACCCTTATTAAGCTTATCATTAACCTTTTCCTTATTAGTCAAATCAAACATTGGTGTCCAAGTATCAGGCATAACCACACTATAATAAGCGTCAAAATTATAAAAACTACTAGCCATCTCTTTCGCCATACCAGTAGAAGTACCATAACTAACCAAGATAAATGTATAAGCACAATTCTCTATCTTAATTTTCTTAAGATATTCAGCTACAATCCTAGGCAATCTCCAAAAATAAGTTGGAGAAACAATACCCAATACCTCTTCATCCTTAAACTCATACCTATTATTAGCTATACAATCAACAATAGACATGCATTCTTCATTTATCCTTTCAGCAATCTTTTCCGCAATATATTTTCCATTTCCAGTCGCACTAAAATATAAAATCATTCCTTCATTCTCCTTTTATATTCACCTATCTAAAAAACCGTCAACGACGGTTAATTCTTCTTATTTTGGGTAGAACCTAAACTTAAGGAACAAGCGCCAAGACACAACCATACTACAGGAAGTGAATGTTCGCTCTTATCTACAAATTGTAATATCGCTACCACAAAGAATAATAGCGAACTTATATAATACAAATTTAATTTTTTCATCTAATAACTATGTACATCCAACTTGTTATAAGGAATAGACATATTGTTTTCCTTTAATTCAATCTGAACAAGTCTTAAAGCCTTTCTTCTTAAATCATACATCTCACTTCTTGGACAATAAAATCTTAACTTATAGACAATAGCCGAATCAAGGAAGGCATCAGTACCTAAGTACTGTGCATCTTGTACATTATCCATTGCCGCAATCCTAACAATAATCTTATTTAAGACCTCATCAACTCTTTCAAAATCCTCTTCATAAGCCAAAGGTAAATCAATATCCACCTTAGCTACATCAGACAATTTTGTAATCTCTGAAATATTTCTATTACAAATACTCAAGATACTATCATCTGCCAATATTCTAATCTTAGTAGTCTTCATATTAAAGTTTTCAATCACGCCAGCTAGATCATTATACTTAACTGTATCACCAACACTAAAGAAATGATCAGACACAATATGAGCGCCCATAATACCATCTTTTAAAAAGTCCTGTAAAGCTAAACCTACCGCAGCACTGGCAAGACCTAAACCAGCTACTAAAGAAGTTACATTAATGCCATTTATTTCTAAGACCATCAAGATAGCACAGGCAATAATAATTGTCTTAACCACTTGAAAAGAAACCTTAACAAGTCCATTCATCTGACTATTGTCTTCATGCTTAGTCAAATACTTCTTATTGATCTTGGTTAAAAACCTTAGAAAAAGAATTGTAAATAAAGCTACAACAATACTTTCAATAAGACTAGACAATGTAATTTTCTCTAAAATATTATTCACTCTTCAATTCCCTCTTAAACAATTGATCAACACCAACATAAGGATCTAAACCATCATAGACAATCTTAGACAACATACTAGTAATTGGCATTTCAACATTATACTTATCAGCTAATTCAATAGCAGCAGGCAACGCATTCAAGCCTTCTACTACCATTCCTATTTCCTTCTTGGCCTCATCAATTGTCTTACCTTCACCTAATAAATGACCAAAACAATTATTACGGCTATGAATACTAGTACAAGTAACGATTAAATCACCAATACCAGCCAAGCCAAAGAAAGTATCATTCTGACAACCCATCTTGGTACCAAGTCTTTTAATCTCTTGTAAACCCCTTGTGATTAAAGCTGCCTTGGCATTATCACCAAAACCTAAGCCATCAGATAAACCTGCCGCAATAGCCATAATATTCTTTAGAGCACCACAAATCTCAATACCCCTAATATCCTCATTAGTATAGACTCTAAAGAAATCAACAGAAAAAGTCTCTTGAACAACCTTTGCCGCCTCTACATCTTTACTAGCAGCTACAATCGCCGTAGGCATATCCTTAATAACTTCTTCAGCATGAGTAGGACCACTTAAGACAACATACTTTAAAGTATCATTCTTATAAACATCATCAATAACTTCTGTTAAAGTTAAAAGACTATCCTTCTCCATACCCTTGGAAACATCCACAATATATTGACCATCCTCAACGTATTCTTTACTTGACGTTGCTACCTCACGAATACTAGTAGAAGGTATCGCATAAACAATCATCTCTTTATCTTTAAAAGCTTCCTTTAAATCAGAAGTATAGACAATACTCTCTGGAAGTAAAACATCCTTAAAACGCTCATGCCTATTTGTTTCCCTTAAGTTTTTAGCCTTATTTTCATTGTGAACATAAACAGTCACCTCAAAACCCTTATTAGCCAACAATCTAGCTAATGAAATACCGAAAGTACCTGCTCCAAGAACGCTTATCTTATTCATTTAAATCTTATGTTCCTTTATATATACTGCCAACACATTTAAATCTGCAGGATTAATACCTGAGATTCTACTTGCCTGACCCAATGTAAATGGTTTAACTTGATTAAGCTTTTGTCTAGCCTCAAGTCTTAAGTTATCCACCTTACTATAATCAATATCCTGTGGTAACTTCATACCATCCATCTTCAACATCTTATCAGCCTCTTTACGAGCCTTTTGAATATAACCCTGATATCTAATTTCAATCTGGGTATTAAAGACTATCTCATCATCATAAGAATCATTATTCAAAAACTTCAATACTTCTTTGCACTCAACACCAGGTCTTTTTACAAGCTCATAAGCATTAAAAGACTTCGTATCATCTTCCTTGAAGCCCAAACTATTTAAATATTCACCAATACCTGTAGAATAATCAACTTTACTATTCTTTAAATAAGTTACCAAAGAACTCATTTGATCCTGTTTACTTAAATATCTTTGATATCTATCTTCACTAATCAAACCATTCTCATGACCATATTTAATTAATCTATTCTCAGCATTATCATGTCTCATCAACAAACGATACTCAGCTCTACTTGTCAATAAACGATATGGTTCGTTAGTACCCTTAGTTACTAAATCATCAATCATAACACCAATATAAGCCTCATCTCTTTTCAAGACTAGAGGCTCCTTATTATTAAGTTTTCTAAGGGCATTAATACCAGCCATCATACCTAGACCTGCCGCCTCTTCATAGCCTGAAGTACCCAAAATTTGACCACCAATAAACAAGCCATCAATATCTTTCATTTCAAGCGAAGCCTTAACTTGTAAAGGATCAATCGCATCATATTCAATCGCATATGCATACTTAACAATCTCACAATTCTCTAAACCAATAACGGAATGTACCATCTCTTCTTGTACATCATATGGCATAGAAGTAGAGAAACCTTGTACATATGTTAATTCATTAGTAGCATCCAGTGGCTCTAAGAATAATTGATGTCTTTCTTTATCAGAGAATCTAACAATCTTGTCTTCAAAAGATGGACAATATCTAGGTCCCACACCCTTAACAACACCTGAATACATAGAAGACTTATTCAAGTTAGCTAATACAATCTCTTTAGTCTTCTTTGTTGTATAAGTTAAGTAACAAGGCATTTGTTCCGCAACCGATCTAACTTCATCTTCCTTAGTATCTTCACTAAACCTAATAAAACGCTTACTACCTTCTTCTAGACTTGTCTTAGAAAAATCAATAGAACTAGTTAATACTCTAGCTGGTGTACCTGTCTTTAATCTAAATAATTTAATGCCTAAATTTCTTAAAGATTCACTTAAATTCTTAGTAGTAGGCTCATTATCAGGACCACCTGGGGTAACCGTTGCACTCACCATTCTACATGAATCCATATAAGTACCAGTAGTTAATACTACAATGTTAGATTCTAGTATTCCATTCTTTTGTAGTCTTACACCTGTAATCTTCTTATCTTCAGCCAATACTTCCTCAACAATATCCTCGTATAATGTTAAGTTTTCAGTATGCATACAAAGATCTTGCATCATCAAAGAATAAGCATTCTTATCTGATTGCACACGCATACTCCAAACACCTGGCCCCTTAGTCGTATTTAACATTTTAAACTGTAAAGCTGTTAAATCGGCAACTCGAGGCATAACACCACCTAAGGCATCAACTTCTCTTACCACAATACCCTTGGCAGGACCACCAATAGAAGGGTTACATGGCATATTAGCGATATGACTAAAAGAAATAGTCACTAATGCCGTTTTCTTACCACCATGAGCTAGAGCCATTGCGGCTTCAACACCTGCATGACCTGCTCCAACTACAATCGCATCAAACATTTAAAGCACCAACAAACCTGTCATATACAAGTTTCATTTCATCATAATGTTTAGTTATTTCTTTATAATCCTCTTCACACAAGTCTTCATATACTTCCATTAAGGTTATATATAAAGGATATAAATAAAGATCTTGAGCTAAGATAAACAATCCCTTACAAGCATCCTTTGCCAAAGCATAGTCTTCGTTTTCAAGAAAAGTTCCAATTTCTTCAAAAAACTCATCCTTAAGATAAAACTTAACGATATTCATATATTCATCAAAATTAGGATATTTACTCTTAATAAGCTCAACATCCAAACCTAAACTCTTTAAAGTATTTTCCATATATCTAATCCCTTTTTAGAAGTGTTACTTCATTCACTCCATCAGTTTCCATAAACTTACACTTAACAATTTCACTACGGCTTGTAGGTACATTCTTACCAACATAATCGGCTTTAATAGGAATCTCTCTATGCCCTCTATCAACAAGAACAGCTAAAGATATTTTCTTAGGTCTTCCCATTTTAAAGATAGCCTCAATCGCAGCCCTTGTAGTTCTTCCTGTATAAATAACATCATCCACAATAACTACTTCCTTATCAGTAACATCAATATTAGGAAGGACATTATTTACCTTAGGCATATCAGATAACTTAGATAAGTCATCACGATAGAATGTAATATCTAGATTTGCCACAGGAACATTGATGTTGTTGTGTTCGTTGATCTTCTCTACTATTCTATTTGCCATTGGAACACCTCTTGTCTTAATACCAAGTAGGACAAGATCGTTGATGTCATCTGCCTTTTCAGTAATTTCAAAAGAAATTCTTGTTAATGCTCTATTCATAGCTATTTCATCTAATAACTGTACACTATTTGCCATAATAAACCTCTGTATCAATCATATCATTTTGTCTAATTTTAGACATTATTATCATAATATTCTTTTGCGTATTGAGCTAGTTTTTTCATATTTTTACTGCACATATTACTCTTCTTTCTGCACATATTTTGATTGTTTTATATGCACATAAGATACCTTATAGGCTATTTTACTGCATAAAAAACGTAATAATTATATGCAGAAAAAGAAATACTACACACAAAGATTCATCTTAATGGGAATAATAAGTTAACTGTCCATGATTATGACAATTACAATATTTAAGCATTGGTTTGCCACGCTTAGGACAACTCTTTATACAATAGCCCTTTCAATCAATCTTTGCGTTTGATAATTCAATGGAAAGATTGATGGTACATGTGGTGGCGCTTAGCTTAATTATTAATAACGATGAAAAAATAGCGTTATATTTTACTTAATCTATGAAAAAAAGAGCGATTAAGTAAAAGATAATGATGTTTTTAAACGTTTTTCATCAAAAAACGATGTTATAGCTTACTTAATCTAATAAAAAAATCGACATTTAGTAAATTATAAGAGGGTTGTCATGTTAAAAAGAAACTTGGCAAGGTGGTTAAAAATGTTCAATAAGAAGTATTGGATCAGGAAGATCTTCACGATATATTGGCGTTTGATTAAACTTAAAATAGTATAATTATTCTATTAATAGGAGGCCAAATTATGAATGAGAATATCTTTAAAAGAAATGAATTATTAGCTACTACAGTAATTAAAGAATTAGAAACAAGAAATATTAAAGGATACTATGCTAAGGACAAGGAAGAAGCTTTAAAACTTGCTTTAGAATTAATGCCAAAAGGTTCTAGTATTACTATGGGTGGTTGTCAAAGTGCTATTGATATTGGCCTTGTTGATGTGATTAATAATAGTGATGATTATAACTATATTGATAGAAGTAAGTTAGATAGAAGAGAAGCGCTATTAAAAGGATATGGTGCTGATATCTTCTTATCTAGTGTTAACGCAATGAGCCAAGATGGAATCTTGGTAAACATTGATGGTAATTCTAATAGAGTATCTTACATTTGCCAAGGTCCTAAGAAAGTAATCTTTATCGTTGGTATTAATAAAGTATGCCCTGATCTAGACGCCGCAATGAAAAGAGCTAGAAATGTAGCAGCTACTACCAATGCTCAAAGATTTGATATTAATACGCCATGTAAGAAAACAGGTAAATGTTTTGATTGTAGATCAATGGATACTATCTGTTGTCAATTCTTAATAACTAGATTCTCTCGTCATACAGATAGAATGCATCTTATTCTAGTTAATGATGAGTTAGGATTCTAAAATTTAAAAACATTCTTATCTGTTAGTTTATATACTCACAAAAGAACGCTTTTTATCTCCATCATTTAGTATTAAATGATGGAGATTTCTATTATTCATCATCAATTAATTCATGCTCGGAAAAACGAGCCCTACCTTCTCTAATATCTCTAATAATATCTTCTAAATAATCATCTTCACTTAATTCAAAAGGAATACACCTTTCTCTTGCCACCTTCTTGGCAAAAATATTAAAGGCATCAGTCATAGAAAGCCCTATCTCTAAACATACAGCTTCCATTTCGTTCTTGATATTTTCATCTAGCTCAATATTAATATTTACTTCGTTTTTCATATCTCCATTATAAATTAAAAGAGAAGCGACATTACATCACTTCTCGTTGAATATATCAAGTAGATAGCCATAACCCTCTTGTTCCATCTTTGCATAAGGAATAAAACGAAGGGCAGCACTATTAATACAGTACCTAGTACCATTTGGAGATTCTGGATCGTTCTCAAAGACATGGCCTAAATGACTATCACCTGATCTACTTCTAACTTCCACCCTTCTCATACCATAACTATTATCTTCTTTCTTAATAATAGAAGGTTCCTCAATAGGCTTAGAGAAGGCTGGCCAACCACAACCACTCTCAAACTTATCACTAGATGAGAATAATGGTTCACCTGTTACAACATCAACATAGATACCCTTCTCGAAATGATCATAGAATTCATTAAGGAAAGGCTTCTCTGTTCCATTTTCTTGGGTTACACGATACTGTTCATCATTAAGCTTATCCCTAATAAGATCTGTTGCAGGCTTCTTATAATCACCTGGATCAATCCTTAATTTAGAAAACAACTCAATTTCTTTTCTTGGAATATGACAATAGCCATTAGGATTTTTCTGTAAATAATTTTGATGATACTCCTCTGCCTCTATAAAATTAACCAAAGGCTCAACCTCAACCACAAAATCCTTATACCTACTTCTTTCGATATCCACAATACGTTTAACTACTTCCTTAGTCTTATCATTTGTATAATAGATACCAGTTTGATACTGGCTACCAATATCATTACCCTGTCTATTTCTAATAGTTGGATCTATTACATAGAAATAAGCTAACAATATCGCATCTAAGCTAATCTTATCAGGATCATACTCAACTCTAACTGTTTCCTTAAAACCAGTATTACCTTTTTTAACCTTATCATAAGTAGCTTGGTTTTCATCATCGCCATTGGCATAGCCGCTAGTTGCACTGATGACTCCTTCCATCGATTCCATCAACAACTCAAGACCCCAGAAACAGCCACCAGCCAAATAAATTACATTCTCAGTTGTATCTTCATACACACTGTCTTCATACAAATATTCTTTTTTCATCTTCTTTTCCTTACATGCACTTATTGTTACTAACAATATAACAATTAATAGTATTTTAGTTTTCATAATATAAACCTTCTAGGTAAAAGAAGAATTTAGATATTACTTACTTAAAGCTTCTTGAATATACTTATCTAACAATTCCTTTTGAGCATCTTCCATAAGAGCACCTAAGATTGGCTCACCAACAATGTTACCCTCTGAATCAATAACGTAAGTAATAGGATATGCGAAGATGTTTTCAGTGAACTTACCTGCTGCGCTATCCTTTGCGAAATAAAAGTTTCTATAAGTGACACCCTTAGCAGCTAATAAATCCTTCGCTTCCTTAATATCTTCTTCCTTACCATCTAACAATGTAGTATTAACACCAACTAACTCCCCGCCCATTTCTTTATATTCTTTATTTAATTTTTCTAAATCGGCAAGTTCTGCAACACATCCTGTGCAACCAGTAAACCAATAATTAACTACAGTAAACTTATTATTCTTAAATACTTCCTTACTATCAACATCATTACCATCTAAGTCTTTACCAGTAAATGAAGGATAAGCTTCCATTTCTTCCATATTCATACTAGAATCATTTGCCTTAGCTGAAAGATCTGGATACTTATTTTCAAGCTCTGTTAATTCAGCCTCAATATCCTTAATCTTTTGAGCTTGATTCTTAATATAACCATAATCATCTTCTGATAATTCATCCTTAATGATTTCAACCATCTCCAATAAGAAATCACCATAGTTCTTACCATCTTCAATCATAGACATCTTATCACTAGCCATATAAACCTTTTCCCAAAGTTCATTATCCTTACCTAGGATTTCATTCTCCTGGGCCATCAATTCCTTATATCTAGCTAAAGCCTGAGCCTCTAGATTATCATCCTTCTTACAAGCCACAAGACCTACCAACATTAAACAAGTTAATAAGCTTACTAATAATTTTTTAAACATTTACTTTACCTTCTTTCTTTAAATCTAAGCCAAAATTATAGCTTAGTGCTTTTACAGGACATGCCTTAATACAATCGCCACAACGAATACACTCTGTGTGTTGAGGATCTTTAGTCACATCAACATCCATCTTACATGTTTTTACACACTTTCCACAACGCACACACTTGTCTTCTTCAAACTTTATCTTAAATAAAGATATCTTATTGAACAAGGCATAGAATGCGCCAAGAGGACACAACCACTTACAGAATGGTCGATAGAAGATAGTACTTAGGATAACTATAATCACAAGAATTGAAAACTTCCAAGTAAATAGTTTTCCTAAAGCTGCCTTAACCCTTGGATTAACAAGTGATAAAGGTAGTGCACCCTCTAGTACCCCTTGAGGACATATGTACTTACAAAAGAAAGGATTAGCCATATTTACATCGTTTCTAACTAAAATGGGTAGTAAAATTACAAACACTACAAGGATTACATATTTTAAGTAAGTTAAGAAATGCAACTTCTTAGTAGAAAACTTCTTAGTTGGAATCTTATGCAACAGCTCTTGAAACCAACCAAAGGGACATAAGAAGCCACAGATTAATCTTCCAAACATTACGCCAAAGAATATTAGGATACCACTGACATAGTATGAGAATCTAAATTTACTTGATCCTACAACAGCCTGAAAAGAGCCAATTGGACAAGCCCCTGTGGCAGCAGGACATGAATAACAGTTAAGACCTGGTACACATACTGACTTGGCCTTTCCTGTATAGATAGAACCTTTACTAAAGTTTGAAACATGGGGGTTAGTAAATAGTGTAGCTAAAGCTTGAATGAAGCCTCTTTTCTTAGCTACCTCGCAAGAAATTTTCTTATTATCCAATGCCAACACACTCCAAGCAGATTTTAATCGCTTTTCCTAATACCGTATCTACCTCTTTTCGATAGATGCCATAACCTATCATCACTATCGCTAATAATAATGTTAGGACTTGAATACTTCCTTTTTTCATAAGCTAACCAATCCTTTCGCACTTATCTTAGTATATGAGAAATAAAATTGGTGTTAAGAAAAAACTTTATATGAACTTTATACTAGATTGATATAATTCTTTAAAGAGGTGAAATAAATGCGCTTATTAATAATAGAAGATGAACAAGAATTATGTTTAATGATATGTAAAGTATTAAAGTCAAAAGGCTACAGTGTTGATTATTCTTTTAATGGTGAAGAAGGAATGGAACTATTAGAAGTAGAAAACTATGACCTTGTAATCCTTGACCTTAACTTACCAGGAATGGATGGCATGACTATCTTATCTAACTTTAGACAATTCAATAAAGAAACGCCAGTCCTAATCCTTTCAGCCCTAGTATCTGTTAATGATAAGGTTAAAGGTTTAGATGCAGGAGCTAGTGATTACTTAACTAAACCATTCCACTTTGAAGAACTAGAAGCACGCATTCGTTCTTTAACTTATCGTAACTTTAAACAAAACGATACATCTTTAAAATGTGGAGAAATTACTTTCGACAGTATTAAAAGACAATGCCTAATTAATGGTGATGTTTTAACTTTAACTAAGAAAGAAGCAGCTATCTTAGAATATCTATTACTACATCAAGGAAGACCTGTATCTTCTGAAGAATTAATCGATCATGTTTGGGATAATAGTGTTGATTCCTTTTCTAACTCAATTAGAGTTCATATCTCATCACTTCGTAAGAAACTAAAAGATAAGTTAGGCTATGATCCTATTATTAATAGAATTGGTGAAGGCTACTTAATTAAGGAGACTATATGAAAAATTCACTACAATGGCGCATAACCATCATGACCTTCTTACTAATAGCTTTTACTTGTTTATTGATGCAAGTACTACTTTCTACAAGTGGAATTTCTTATATGAACGATATTGAAAGCTTTGTGATTAATAATGAAACTAAGATTCCAGTTGATCCAAAGGATGTAACCCTTGTAATATCAACTGCCAAGAGTGACTTTAGAATATCTAATATTTTAATATCACTAGGTGTTGCCTTGTTATCAGGTGTTCTTGCTTATTTTGTATCAGGTAAGGCTTTAAAACCATTAAATAAATATGTAGAACAAGTTGAAACAGTTCAATCTAGTAATCTAGGTGATGTTAAGTTAGAAGAAGAAACTCTATTAGAATTCTCTAATCTATCTAAATCATTTAATGATATGTTAGATAGACTTAATCAAGCTTTTAAGGCACAAGAACAATTCAACTACAATGTTGCTCATGAACTAAAAACACCTTTAGCTTTGATGCAAGCACAGATTGAATCTTTTCCTATTGATAATCCTGATATCAAACCTGAAACAGAATTATTCTTAAAATCTTTAGGCGAACAAATTGAAAGATTAAATCAAATGTCAAAGGTCTTATTAGAGATAGCTAATCTTAATAATATTCCTCTTAATGAACAGGTGGAACTTAATCCTATGGTAGAAGAAATAATTGCTGATTTAAGTCTCTTGGCTGATAAAAAGAGTATTACTTTATCAACTACTGGTAATGCAACCATCACCGGTTCTGATACCCTACTATATCAAATGATCTATAACTTAGTAGAAAATGCGATTAAATATAACAATCAAGATGGTAGTGTATCCATCAATATAAACAATGATGATAAGTACACTTATATCCAAGTAAAAGATACAGGTAATGGTATTCCTAAAGAATATCAAGAAACCATCTTCCAACCCTTCTTTAGAATTGATAAATCTAGAAACAGACAATTTGGTGGTGTTGGCTTAGGTTTGGCTTTAGTATATGAGATAGCTAAGTTACATAAGGCTAGTGTCTATGTCAAAGACAGTAATAATAACGGAACAATTATTGAAGTTAAAATGGAACACTAGGTTCCATTTTAACTTGTTTAGGTAAAACTATATAAAGAAGTTTTATAAAGTTCTATCAAGATTTTTTATTATCGTTTTTATATACTCTCTTAAAGATTTCGTATTGACGTTTAAGCTCTTCTTCCTCAGTTAGAGGCAATCCCTTAGCCTCTAATATCCTCTCGATTGCCTGACTTGGATCTAGAGTATGATAAGGCAAATATACATCTCTTAATTCTTTTGGCTTTACAATTCGATAGACTTGAGCTGAAGACATTTCGTAAGTATATGAGTAGTATCTGTAGACATAGCCAATCCAATACATCTCATTTGGACTATATTTTATACTCCCATAATCAGTAACACCATATTCTTCCTCAACAAAATCTAACACATCTTTCCATTGATAATTAGTATCTAAAATACCTTCGTTATCAAATAAATCAGCGATTTTACTATGCATGAATCTTCTAATGAAAACATCTGAACTGCAATCCATTCTATCGATTGAATGTTCAAAAGCTTGGGCCTGAATTTTACACATCAACAAACCATTACTATCTATTTTTCTTTTTTTTAACATGCCAAAACCTCATCTATATATTTCCCAACGCCTCTATACTGTATCTTGGCTAACTTAACTTTATCATTGCCTAGTTTTCTATAATCTTCTTTAAGTTTCTTATAATGTTCTCTTTCTTTATCACAAACATAACAACGCTCTACTATCTTTAATCTAGATGCTGCTTTTTCGGTTAGGAACACATATTGCATACCAAGATTTGTAGCAGCTAAACAATGTTTACATTGTTCATCAGTAAGATTACCATCAATAAATTCACTAATTATCTCGAACATCTTGTTATCAGCTATTGGCGCAATTATATAATCACAATCTCTTGACTCCTCAATAATTTTCTTAATTAAAGGATGGTTCTCATATTCCTCTAAAGTTCCCCTATAATATGCGATAGTCATCATCCATTCTCTATCGACTGCATATTTTTTACACTTTAAGTCACTGTCATCAAAGCTTACAAAATATACACTAGAATTATTGTAAGTAGATATAAATGATACGGCCTGTTCATAACTTTCGCCAGTATAGAAACCTTTCCCAAAATCATTATTTCCTCTACCAAAATTAACATCTATATCACCTTTAATTTCACCCTTGGCACCATGAAAAAGTAGTTTTTCTTTATGAGCTAAATTGTCTCTACACAGCAATTCCTTCAATTTATTAAGTTTAACTTCTTTTTTAAATACATATTCATAAGCTTTTTCCACAATAGCTTGAGAAGGACGTGAATCGCCTGATTCTATATTAGAAATTGTTTTTTGTTCAGTATCCAAAACCTTCGCAAATTCCTTTTGAGAAATATCTAAAATATCTCGAATTGACTTAAAATCTCCAGAAAAATTGTAATCCATACCACTACCTCAACTTATTTATACCATTTTACCTAGAGAAGTTCAATAAGTTGTTTATACCTTTTTACCTAAAGAAGTTTAAGAAAGATGAGCTCTATATTTTACATTAATACTATAGGTCATCAACAAGAGCTGTGCTTTTTGCATAAGCGGTACTTTTGGCCTCAAAGAAATCAGTTTTAACCATATTGGCATTAGAATATTGACTAACCCAAGCCATACTATCTGGCTCTTTTTCAAAACCTGGAAAAAGTGGTGAATAACCAAGACTCATCCAACGTAAATTACCAAGATAATGAATATAGTCACTTATCATGTCCTTGTTTAAACCTGGAACATCATCACCTATTACATAATGACCCCACTCAATCTCTTGACGAACACCTTCTTTCATCATAGAACGAAGCATTTCTATATTTTCTTCTGTAAAAAGCTCAGGATTTTCCTTCTGTAGTTCGCTGATGATATTGCGAAACAACCAAAGATGAGTATTCTCATCACGATTTATATAACGAATTTCCTGTGCTGAACCAGGCATTTTGCCATTTCGTGACAAGTTGTAGAAAAACATAAAACCACTATAGAAGTAGATACCCTCTAAAATAAAGTTAGCCATCATCACACGCAATAATGTTAAAGGATCTTTTTTAACTTGAAACTCATTATAACAATCACCAATAAAAGTATTACGCCTTAAAAGATGCTTATCATTTTTCCATTGATACAAGATGTCATTTCTTTCCACAGGCGAACAAATAGTATCTAACATATAACTATAACTTTGAGAGTGGACACATTCCTGAAATGTCTGAATTGATAGACAAAGATTAACTTCATTTGCGGTAATATACTCGCCAATGTTTGGTAAGTTGGCAGTTTGTATTGAATCAAGAAAAACTAAAAAGCTTAGAATCTTATCATATGCTGTGCGTTCTGTTTTCAATAAGTTTGGATAATCTTTAACATCTTGAGAAAGATTAATCTCCTCAGGTATCCAAAAGTTATTCATAGCCTGACGATACCAATCGCTAACCCATGGATACTTCATATTATTAAAATCATTTAGATTTGTAGTATTGCCACCAATCATCCTACGAAGACGTACATCAATATCTCCATTGGGATTAAAAAGTGGTTTTTTCTTAATTTCTTCCATATTATCCTCCTTATGCTGAACAACTATCGCAATCCTCTACTTCAAGCGATTTGCTGCGGACATAGTATATGGTTTTTACACCAGCCTTCCAAGCTTCAATATATAGATTAAGAACCTGACGCATCGTAAATTCATTAGTAATATAAAGATTCATACTCTGAGCTTGATCAATATGACGCTGACGCACACCAGCTGCCTTTATAGACCAAGTTTGGTCAATTGTGTGAGCTGGCTTATAATACCACCATGTATTAATAGAAAGCTCAGGAGCAACTCTAGGCAACATGCTACCCTTCTTTTCTTCAAGAAAAAAACGTTTCATAACTGGATCAACACCAGCTGTTGTACCAGACAATACTGAAGTACTAGATGTAGGTGCAATAGCTAAAAGATAAGCGTTACGCATTCCATTTTCACAAACACTCCTTTGTAATTCTTTCCATTTTTCTGATGTATAACCACGCTTTTTAAAATAGTCACCATTTTGCCAATCACTACCATCAAATAGCTTATAAGAACCTCTTTCAATAGCTAAAGCATTGTCTGCTTTAATAGCAGCATAATTAATGCGTTCAAACACCTCATTTACAAACTTTAAGTGTTCTTCACTCTCCCACTTAATATTTCGCTTTGCGAGCATATGATGATAACCACTAACGCCAAGACCAATACTACGATACTTTTGATTAGTCAATCTTGCATATTCTAAAGGATAAAAATTTAGATCAATGACATTATCCAAAACACGCACAGCTGTTTCCACTGTTTTCTCTATATACTCCTCATCCTCCACTGGAAGATTACCAAGAGATAGACTTGCAAGATTACATACTACAAAATCACCAGGTCTTGTAGTAGTTAATAAGACAGTATCACCATTTTCAACAGAAATTTTTGTTGAAACATATTCAATTGGCGCCATATTTTGAGCAATCTCAGTACATAAATTTGAACAATAAATCATACCAGCATGCCCATTAGGATTCATCCTATTGACAGTATCACGATTAAAAGCGAAAGGTGTTCCTGTTTCTACAGCACTACGTAGTATAAGACGCACAATATCCTTTACACTAACTGTGCGTTTACTAATATGCGAATCATTTACACAGTCATAATATCTTTTTTCCCATTCCTCGCCATAATAATCTTCAAGTGAATAACCCTTTACAGTTAAGATTTCATGTGGGCACATTAAATGCCAAGGAGCATCAATATTTTCTTCTGCCAACTTCCAAAATAAATCAGGATAACACACAGCAGGAAAAACATCATGAGCCTTCATGCGGTCATCGCCATTGTTGGTACGAAGCTGTAAAAACTCTGGCAAATCCTTGTGCCATGCATCAAGATAGACAGCTACAGCACCCTGACGCATACCAAGTTGGTCAACCGCAACTGCTGTATCATTAACTAAACGAATCCATCGAATAACGCCACCTGCAGCACCCTTAAAACCACGAATAGCACTACCGGTTGCCCTTACTTTACCAAAGTACATTCCCATACCGCCACCAAGCTTAGAAACCTTGGCGAAATTATCAAGGGAACGATAAATGCCATCCAAACTATCTGGAACCATATCAATGAAACAACTAGATAGTTGATGATATGGTTTTCTAGCATTTGACATAGTTGGAGTTGCCATTGTAACTTCTAGCCGACTTAACATATCATAGGTACGCTTAACCCACTTCATACGATCTATCTTTTCATTCATACAAAGATGTAACGCAATACCCATAAACATCTCCTGAGGTGTTTCTAAAGGGATATGGTTATGATCATGAATAACATAACGTTTCAATAATAAATCAAGTCCAGAATAAGTAAACAATTTATCACGATCTTCAACAATAAAACCCTCAGCCTCATCTATCTCTTTATGAGAGTAATGAGCAAGAATATAATCACCATAAAGTCCTTTATCACACATATAGCGAATTTTTTCATAAAGGCATGTAATGCCATATTTATTCATTACATTTGTAAGATTATTTTGAAAACTATAATTCAAAAGTCTTGACGCAATAAACTCCCAATTCGGAGCTTCTGGTGTTGTTAGTTCAACCGCCGCTTTAACAAGAGCAGCATAACGTTCTTCTTCATTCATCGAAGGCTTATAAAAGCTATCAAATTTAGCCTGAAGTGCACTTAAAGAATAACTTTCATCATTGAAATCACTTTGAACTATCCTCAAAAGCTCATCAAGCTTGTCATCACCAGAAACAGTTTCGATAATAGAAGCACGTGCCTGACGTAAAATAGAACGCTTTTCTCTATAAAGGATGTAGGCCTTAGCCACATCATACCAGCCATATTCCATAAGAACACGTTCTGCTTCATCTTGTACAAGTTCAACAGTTAGAGTCTCATCATTAGGTAGTCTAGACAATAGTGTTGTTAATAGTTTGGAAAGTTCTTCTTCATCAATCTTTTTCCCCTGACTAACAAATGCTTTTTCTAAAGCGCTTTTTATCTTCCCTGGAATAAATTCAACAAGCTCACCATTTCTTTTTCTTATTTTCATAATATATACTTCTTCCCTCATCTTGTTTAATGTATTGATACACCTTATTCTTATTTATAATTATTGTAGATTCATTAGATAGGGTAATTATATTAGTAACAAGATATCGGGTCAAAGCATTTGCCCTTCATAAAATTGATGCATTATTTTAGCCTATATTTGTTACCTCTTTTTTTGACTTATTTAGTTGTTGCTACTTAATGAAGTTTAAAAAAGGATCTACTTAAAGACCCTCTTAACCTCACAAACATACATATCATGATAATCTCTTTCAGGATACTGTCTATCAATGATTTCCTTATCCAAGAAACAAGACTCATCAATTGTTTGACGATAAAGCACTTTTAATTCAAATGTTAAAGTAGCTTGTTTATAAGTTTTGACACCATCAATCTCAATTACCTCAAGACCACTTTTCTTAATCTTATCTTTATCATTGTAGGCAGATAAAGTTCCTAGTAATGCAAGTTCCTTCTTGTATTCACCGCCAAAGAAAGATAAAGATAATTTTGAATTCTCAGTATCAATTAGCTTCTTAGTATAACGTTGTGGTCTAACATAAATAGTCACCACATTCTTACCCCACAAGAAACCCATGGTACCCCAATTGGCAGTCATTGAATTAAATTCCTTGCCATCATCACAGTTTATCAACATCCACTCTTTACCAATCACAGTAAAAGGATCTAATTTAATCATTTCCATTGATATCCTCACCCCTTATAAACTTACTAATATCTTGTGCTAATTCTTTAGTATTCTCTTCTGAGATATAAATCATATGACCTGACTTATAAGGTTTCATAAAGACACGACTATGATCTAAGCCAGCATGATCAATGGTGTAATAAACCATGCCAATCTCTGTACAATCATCATACCAACCATTCGCAAAGAAAACACGCATTCCTCTTGAACCATTCATAGCCTCTCTTAGACGATAAGAAGTATTACCACCTTTTTCTTCAGTATTCCACTTATAAGTACCATCGCCCCAGAAATTTCTAAAAGTTAAATATTGTCTATCCATCTTAACATTTAGTGAAGGCAAAATAGTACCATTTAAAGCACCGTAGAAGAAACCATCATATCTTTGAGCAGTAGCATCACCACCCTCTTGCTTTTCAATCTCTTCCGCAAAAGGAACAAGTAAAGGTCTAGTTAAACGACCATCATATCTACTAACAGATAAACCCTTATCCTTAACTACTTCTAATCTAAAACCCTTTTCATCAATCTTTAAAGCATGCATCTCTAAATAATGTCTAGAAACACCTGTATAGTACATAAGCTTTTGAATGATTATTTCTCTTTCTTCACCCTTTAGTGCTTCACCCTTATATAAAGCTAATAGATAATCATTATCCGCAAACTTCTTTGCCTCTAAAGCGAATTCATCAACACTTTGATTACTTGGATGATTATGATACCAGTTAATAGCTGCGTATGTAGGGAAATATAAAACTGAACTTTCTACTTCTACACCTTCATTGAAGTACTTGCCAACAGTAACCGTATTACCAATTAAAATCAAACCATCAAACTTAATACCATAGCCTCTTTTAGCACCCATGCCACCACATGAGATACCAGCTGCAACCGCACACCTTGTACAACCATAGCTTTCTCCAGCTAAATACTTTGGAGAATTAAAACGATTATACTTTCTTAACCACTTTTCAATAAAAGTTAATAAAGCCTCCCCGTCTTCTTCAATCCCAAAGAAATCCTTAGCATGACTATCATCAAGTAATACACCAAAACCGGTACCAACAGGATCAATCACTACAATATCAGCCTCATCTAATAGGCAATCAGGATTATCAATAACCTCATATGGTGGAAGAGAAGTCTCTCTATTTACTTCTTCATACTTAATACGCTTAGCACCAAAGAAACCAGCATGCACATACATGGAACTAGAACCAGGTCCTCCATTAAACGCAAAAATAACAGGTCTATTAGTTGTATCTACATCATCTCTAAAATAAGAATAAGAGAATATAGATGCGATAGGATTACCATTCTCATAAAAAACATTATCTTCACATACGGTATGATACTTTATTTCAACTCCCTTTAAAGTAACACTACCATTTGAAGTAAAACATTTTGGCTCAAAAGTCTTTTGATCAAAATTCTCAGTATTATACATGATGTCACCTTCTATAATTCTATCTCAAACAAATCCCTAGGGAAATTAGTTAAAAACTTAGCTCCATCTTCAGTCACAAGAATCATATCCTCAACTCTCATATAACCCTCATTCTTAAAGAACATCTTAGGCTCAGAACAGAAAATCATACCAGGTTGTAAAACTAACTCATCACCTGGAACAAGGAAAGGAAGTTCATGAACTTCACTACCAATATGATGACCATTACCACCAGTCTCATCCCTTTTAAATCTTAGATAATCATAATAACCAAGTTCTTCAACCTTATCACAGATAAAACCATATAATTCACCAAACTTAGTAACACCAGGCACAATCTTACTTAACATATAAGTCTCACCAGCTTGTAAGGCTTCATAGCCCTTCTTTACTAGTTCCGGAGCTCTACCTACATAAACCGTTCTACCCCAGTCACTACAATAGCCTCTGTCCATGTAGCCAATATCAAAGGCAATCATCGTACCCTCTACTAGCTTTCTATCATTCTCAAAAGGTTCAATTGCCAATGCGTTTTCGGTATTACGAGTCTTAAAACCACAAGTTGGAGGGAAGGACAAATCAGCCATGCCATTTTGAAGTCCATAGTCCACAATCATTCTTTCAGCATCAAACATTGTCATATCAGGTTTTAGATGCTTACAAACATACATCACCGCATCATCTGTAAACTTACCAAGTTTAGTCATCAAAGCAATCTCTTTCTCATCCTTGATTCTTCTTAAATCATAGAAGATATCCTCAACCTCAATTAACTTAACCTTTAAAGTCTTTCTAAACCAAGCCTCACAATCTCTACCAATGCCAATCTTCTTACCATCAATTATCTTTGTAAGCTCATCTTCAAATTGATCCATATAAGAAACAACCACATCATTTAAAGTAGTATCAAAATGTTCCTTTAATAAAGGAGTAGTCAATATTGTAGACTTACCCTCCTTATTTAAATAAACCATGGCCTCAGGAATAATCCTTGCTCCTGCCACTGGTTCATCCAAATTAAAACAATATCTTTGCCAAAAATATGAATTAGACTCTACCACATATTGAAAATTAGCGCCAGAGGCGAACAATAAGCCATCTAAACCACTCTCATTTAACTTCTTAAGTATCTTTTCTCTTCTATTCATTATTTCACCTCAATCTCAAACAAGTCTCTAGGGAACTTAGTCAATATTTCAGCACCATCTTCTGTTATCAAGACAATATCCTCAACACGCATATACATTTCATTGGGAAACCACATCTTTGGTTCAACCGCAAAAGTCATCCCTGGTTTAATCACAAAATCAAAATCCTTATTAACCATAGGAAACTCGTGACAATCAATACCAATCTGATGACCCAACATTTGAACATCCTTATAACGTAAATAATCAAGCATACCTAGTTCATCAACCTTCTTCATTACAAGACCATATAATTCATTAATATTAGTCTTATAAGGAACAATCTCACTGGCCATGTATTCGATTGATTTATTTAATGCCTCATAGCCCTTCTTACAAATATCAGGTGCCTTACCTACATAAACACTTCTACCCCAGTCACTACAATAACCCTTATTCATATAACCAACATCAAAGGCAATACCAGTTTGAGGCTGTAGCTTCCATTCACGATCATAATACTCCACATCTTCAGTTGTGATAGTATTCTGGGTCTTAAAACCAACTGTTGGTGGAAAAGAGAAATCAGATACACCATGGTCATAACCATACTTAACTAAAAGAATTTCAGCCTCCCTTTGAGACATACCCATCTTTAGATTATTCACAACATACATTACCGCATCATCAGTAAACTTACACAATTCTCTTAATGTCTTAATCTCATCATCTTCCTTAAAACATCTAATATCATTTAATAGGTTTTCGCCATCTACAATCTCAATATTACTATTGATATTTTTTAATATTTCACCAATAAACTTGCTACAAGATACAGAAACACCAATTCGTTTTTCTTTAATAAAAGGAGCCAAAGCATCCTCAAATTGGTCCATATAGGAACAAGTCACATGACCTAAATACTTCTTAGTAAAATAATCCTTATTATGATAGTTACAAATAATTTGATAATCACCCTTATTATTTAGATACAACAAAGCATCAGGCAAATTATAAGCACTAGAAAAACCCATAATATTAGTATCACAACTTCTTTGCCACCAATAGTCAGTGGCATCTAAGATATATTGAAAATTAGCACCGGGGCCATAAACTACGGCCTCAACACCTTGTTTATTTAATTCTTTAATCGTCTTTAAAATTCTATCTTCTCTCATACACGCTCACTTTCCTTATAGTTACTGATACTTAGGATGATACATAAGCCAAAGGCTATAACTGATACTACAAAAGATGCCTTAGGGCCTACTGTATAGATTAGTCCTGCAAGTAATGAACCAAGTACCATACCAATTGATCTAACCGCATTAAACAAGCCAACTAACTCGCCATTGCTTCTAGTCTTATACTTAGTCATCATCGCCTGTTGTAAAGGAAGATAAATAGAATTCATCCCAAAGAACACAACGTTAATGATGATAAAAGGCACCATATCATCAATCACACAAACACCCACTAACATTAGAAATAACATCCCAAAGACTGGAATAATGGTCTTAAAAGTATTGGTCTTTAATAGTGCCATTGTGATTGTCCAATTCGCTATTAGGGCAATAACACCAACACCAGCCTTTAAGATACCGTTATAAGAACTAGGGAAGTTAAAGACATCCTTAATATAATAGTTAAAACACTGTTCATAACAAGTAGAGCCAAAACTTGAAATGGCTGCTACTATAAGAAACAAGAACACAAACTTAGTGATAATATCCTTAGAATCCACAAAGGCCTTAAAAGGATTTAAGTCTTCCTTATGAAGCTTAACATCATCGGTATCGCTATCGCCAAAGATTAACAAACCAAGAAGTCCAATTAAGAATAAAGAAATACCCTGGATATAAAAGGTTCCCAATATATTCCAATCACCAAGAAAACCACCAATTAAGAAACCAAATGGTGATACCACCATACTGACAGTGGCACAAATAGCCAAATCCTTACTAACATCCTTAGAATTCTTTAGACAATAGATTAACTGGGAAACTGATATACCAGATAAGAAAAAGCCTGCAACTAATCTTGCGATACATATCTCGATTTCACTCTTACTGATGCCGAAGAATACTTGCATCACACCATAGCCTAATAGGCCAATGGATAAGATTTTGGCACCACCATACTTCTCTGATAACTTAGACCATAATGGTGAAAATAAGAAGTTGGTTAGGGCCATACAGGCAAAGGCCACCCCAAACATATAATCATGAAGCCCCAACTCTTTAATGAAAGTTGGGGTTATAGGATGGGCAAAATTAGCTGCCAAAGAATATAAGAATATTAATAGAAATAATATTTTAGTAGAAACTCTTTTCATTATTTAACCAAATGGAAATTCTCTTGTCTTCCACCCAAGAAATAAACCTTATCATCAGTAAATAAGACATCAGTTTCTAGTCCCAAATAGAACTTTGTATCATGCCACTGCTTAAGAGTGAATTCACAGTTTAGTTCCAAAGAATAAGCAGTGTTATTGTACATTGGATAAGTGCCATTCTTGCCCCCAACACCTTGTTGCTTATCAAATAAGCCAATAGTTGGACCAGCGGCATGACCGTTATAACCAATTGGATGAGTATATAGACAAGGATTTAAACCTTCACCTTTAGCTTTATCTAAAGCTAACTTAAGAATCTCATTACCACTTCTACCCTCTTTAAAGAAACTAACAACGATATCTTGGAAACGGTTAACATCCTTCATACACTTCTTTAAATAATCAGGAGCATCGCTTTCACCATACTTTAAGATATAAGCATTCTCTTGAGTATCCGTGCATAGACCTAAATAATTAAAACCAACATCGCAGTGTAACATATCACCTTGTCTTATAACATCTTCTTCTTCAAATTGACCTACACCATCTCTAATAATAGATACTTCAAAGTCAAACCAAGGAACAAGCCTCATTCTAGTTACCTTCTCTAGCATCCAATACTTAACATCGTGATTTGTGGTAACTCCTGGAATAATAACTCTACTAGAGAATGCTTCATCAATCATTGAATGAGCAATCTGCATAATACCGTTATAAGCCTCCATCTCTGGTTTAGTTCTTGTTTCTAACCAACCAACACAAATTTCATCAGCAGACACAATCTTTGACTTCATATCATCATCAAAGCACTTAACGATCTCATCATACATCGACTTGCTCAAACCATCCGCAAAGGCAAAGTCACGTGAGATATTTAGTCCAATCTTGCTAACATTTGCTTCCTTAATCAAACGAGCTAAACATTCAAATTGTGTTTCAGCCTTACTTGGATCCTTGCACCAAATTGAATCTTTTTGATTAATCCATGATGCTGTATAGAATTCATCTAGGCCAACGTTGGGTCTTGTGATAGAGTATCTTAAGACCTCATCGCCCTTTAACACAAACAACAAAATTGTAGTTCTTCTGGCATTCATCATGGCAGTAGGTGTTAAAGATCTAAGTACTGGATCCTCATTATATTCATCGCAGGCTACCACCCAACAATCAATACCACTTCTTTTCATGACCATTGGAAGTACTTCCTTATAACGAAGTCTTAACCAATTATCAACTACCTTTTCTCTATCCCTATAAGATAAAATCTTTTCATTAAAATCATCTAAATGACTTACACTCTTATATAAAAAATCTTCATTACTAATCATTTGAATTCTCCATAAACAATTTCTTAATTTCTTTTACTGCCTCATCAATATTGGTATTCTTAACTTGATTCTTAAATAACGGGGCAATCTCCATCTCCATTCTGGCCTTATTAATACGAGCATTAGCACTAGCTAAATCATCACCATAAACATCCATAATATGTTTCTCTAACTCTTCCATATTCTCAGGCACAATGAATACCGCCAAAGCATCAGGTAAGTTTAGTTTAAGGGGTCCTACACCCTCAGCCTCAACTTCAATCAAGACATTCTTACCATTATTTAATAAGAAATTAACTTGGCTTTTTGGGGTTCCGTAATAATAACCATTAAATTCGGTATATTCTAAGAATTCCTTATTCTTTACAGCATTGGCAAAGAAGTGGTAATCCACAAAGTAATAGTCCTTTCCATCTTCTTCATTAGCCTTTTTAGGACGTGTTGTCATAGAAATAGATTCGATTAAAGCTAAGTCTTTATCAGCCAACAATTTCTTTTTAATGGCGCCCTTACCAACAGAACTAGCACCAGATAAAATTAATACTTTTCCCTTTATCATTACTTACACTCCTTAATCAAACTAGTTAATACGACATATCCTCTACCGAAGGATTCGAGGTCGAGTCTCTCATCAGGCGTATGAATATCCTTCATAATAGGACCATAGGTCAAGATATCCATATCATCACTAACAGCGGCAAAGATGCCACATTCACAACCTCCATGAGTTGCCTCTTCTAATAATGGTTTATGATAAATCTTTTCGATTATCTTATTTAATTTATGACGCATATCACTATTTGGCTTATAGTTCCAACCAGGATAACGGGCACTTACTTTTACATCGGCATTAAATATATCTGCTAGAGTACTAATCTCTTCAATCATATGGTCGATGCTGCATTCTAGAGCACTTCTTAAAGAACTTGTAATGATTAACTTGTTATCTACTGTATTGATAATACCTAGGTTCAATGATGTTAAAGTTAATCCTTCAATTGCCATTGAACGATGTTTAAAGCCATTAGGTAATAAGAAGATATAGTCGATGATTTCTTTACTAGTCTTAGTTTCAACTACTTTATCTGCTGATGTTACTTCTTCCAACGTGCACTTAAATCCATTATCAGAGAATTCCAATTCTTTTTTAATATTTATAATTGATTGATCAACAGCCTTTTTAATATCACTATAGTTAGTATCACTACTAAAGATGACTTCACATTCTCTAGGGATGGCATTATCCTTAAGACCACCATTGGCACTAACTAGATTAACTTCGCATTTTAATTCCTTAAGAATTCTAAAGGCTAGCTTATTCGCATTACCCTTTTCCTTATGAATCTCACCACCAGAGTGGCCACCACTTAAACCAGATACAAATAATCTATAGGTAGGTTTATAGTTATCAACATATTTCAAATCAAATGTTTGAGTTACGATACAACCACCAGCTGATGAAATACCGGTTGATACTTCTCCTCCTCCATCAAGACATATCATTCTTCTTGATTTAAATAATGATGTATCAAGTTTTAGGGCACCACATAAACCTACTTCTTCCTGTACGGTGAAGACACATTCTAGTGCCGGATGAGACAACTTGTCATCATCTAGTATTGCCAACATATAGGCAACACCGGTTCCATCATCCGCGCCTAGTGTAGTACCTCTTGCCTTTAGCCATCCATCTTCTACATATAAATCTAGAGGATCTTTCTTAAAGTCATGATTTGAATCTTTATTCTTTTCACATACCATGTCCATATGAGCTTCAAGTAGTAATGGTGCACTGTTCTCATAACCCTTGCTAGCTTCTTTATAGATTATGACATTGTTGTTTGGGTCTTTGATAGTTTTGAAGTTGTGATCAACACCAAACTTATAAATATAATCCGCTATTCTTTCCTCATCATAAGAACCATGAGGAATCTTAGCAATTTCATTAAAATAGAAACAATATGGTTTACTTAAATCAAACATTATTCTTCCTCCTTCAAATACTTATTCATCCAAGCAGTAATTTCTTCTAGTCTCTTGATTCTATGAAGTGGTTTACCACTTCTTGATAATTCATGATTTTCACCCTTAAACGCCACAATCTTAGTATCAACACCGTTACATCTTATAGCTGTAAAATATTGTAAAGCTTCGCTTAAGGTACAACGATAATCCTCTATTGAATGAATAAACAATAAAGGTGTCTTAACATTGTTGGCATACTTAAGTGGTGACATAGACCATAGCTCATCATGACAATTATGCAAGTCAGTAAAATTCATCTCATATGGGAAGTCGATGCCATAATCTGAGGCACATACTTCAGTAATCATATTAGAGATTGATCTTTGAGTGGCAGCACACTTGAATCTATTAGTATGTGAAACTATCCAGTTAGTCATATAACCACCATAAGAACCACCAGTTACACCTACTCTATCTTTATCAATCTGTGGATATTGTCTTAAGACTTCATCAGTAAAGTCCATTAAATCTTCAAAGTCCTTACCACCCCATTGTCTTCTTAAATCAGCAAAGTCATTGCCTCTACCATCGCCTCCTCTTGGATTACAGAAGAAGACGATATAGCCAAGACTTACCCAATATTGCATCTCATGATAGAAGATTTCACCATAGGCACACTTTGGACCACCATGGATATCTAGTATTGCAGGATACTTCTTATTTTCATCAAAGTTCTCTGGTAATAAGACCCAACCTTTAATCTTAGTCCTCTTATTTAAAATAATGCGATTAGGCTTAGCCACATAGTATTCACTTAAATCATTTAAATGAGTCAAAGTCTCGCCATTTAATTGTTCTACTTCTTGTAGTCTATTAGCTAATGTAGTTATACGATAGATCTTATTATCGACAACAACCGCATCATCAACTGTACCTTCAAAATCACTTAGGCAAACTAATTTATCATTATCAATAGTAAACAATTCACTTCTACTTCCCTTTGAAGCTGATAGGAAGTATGGCTTACCATCTATTTTTCTAAACTGTGAGTATTTACCATAATGAATATCAGTACCTACTGTGTTATATAAACTTAAATCACTGTCGATATATAGTTGGCATTTTCCATTGATTAACTTATAGAACTTAGGATTCTCTAGCCATCCTGTTTCTTTTCCAAAAGAAGCTACTACGATGATGTCATCATTTAAATAAAAGCTTCTAGTGATAATCATCGTTTCATCAGTCAATTTATGAATAGTCTTACTTAAGACATCATATTCATAAACACTACCAAATTTCTTCTTATATGTTGTAAAATCAACACCACTCATTAATATCTTATTTTCCTTATAATCAAAGGATTCAACATCAAGAGTAGGAGGTGTGATTCTTTCTATTTCCAAGGTAATTTTATCTATTATAAACAATGCGTTACGATTGCCATTGATGATTCCTGCTCCGTTAAATACGAAAGGATATTCATCAAGAACAATATAATCTTTATTGTCATCTTCTTCTTTAATTAATTCTTCCTTCTTATCATTAGAATATAGATAATAATCAGGATGATTTACTTTAATGGTTGCCGCTACTAAATAATGATTATCGTCATATTTTTGAATTTCATTCACATCTAGTGGCAACACAAAAGACCTAATTTCTTCACTTGTTTCAGGATCTAAAACCACAATCTTAGTTTGGGTCTTTTTAGCTTCCTTATCTACCTCGCCAATAAGAACTTCGTTTTCATCTACATAATATAGAGGTAGTTTATCTGCATAATCCTTAACAACACTTTGACTATTAGTCTTTAAATCATACTTTAATAGTCTTTGACAATAATCACTTTTATCTTCTTTTACTTTTGTATCTATAAAGAATAAAGCATTCTTAGATGCGTTTAATGAAGAAAGAAAATGATACTTACAAAAATCTGATATACCAATTTTTTTCATATAATTCTCCTTTAAAACAGCGGCAAATAGCCTCGCTACTTGCCGCTATAAAATAATTAACAATTATTTAGATTCAGGTACTTGTACAAACCAGAATGTTGAGTTACCTTGAGCTGAGTTAATAGCACCAGTCATACCAGCAGGCTTTAAGCATACTGTTTGATAACCAAACAATGGACATACTTGAGCAGTGGTTTCTACTAAGTACTTTTCAGCAGCATGTAAAGCATCAATTCTTTCTTGACCAGTTAGCTTATTAGCTTCTTCGATCATAGTATCGTAAGTCTCATCACCCCAAGAAGCACAAGTTTGATAAGCTGTAGTAGCCATATCTAGGTAAGACATAGAATCTAGGTAGTCAGCAGACATAGCGCCTCTTGCTGTTTCGTAGTTACCATTGTCATCTCTATCTGAGAAGAATACTCTGACATCACCTGTCTTTAATACTAGGTTGATACCAACTTCAGCAAGTTGAGCCTTTACAACAGAGGCAACAGTATCATGCATAGTATTTTGGTTATAGTAGTATTCAATAGTAACTGGATTATCAACAGAATAACCAGACTTAGCTAATAATTCGATAGCTTGCTCCTTATCATAAGTTACATAATCACCACCAACTTCTCTGAAGTCACCTTCAGCTGCAGTGATACCCTCAGGTACAAAACCACTTAGAGGATAATAAGCATCACCTGCTGCAAGAGCATCAACGATTTCTTGTCTGTTGATTGCTAATTGGAAGGCTCTTCTTACATTTACATCTAATAAAGCTGGGTTAGTATTTGTAGCTTCTCTTGTGTTAAATTCAATATAGTAATTGATAACTGAAGGATAAATATCTAGGTTATCACTATCAGCATACATACTTGTTACAGTAGCTGCATCAACAGCTGTTGCGTAATCAATTTCACCAGTTTGGAAAGCCATCAATTCAGCTTCCATATCTTCCATAACTACTGCAGTTAAAGTTTCAACAGTAACCTTATCAGCATCACAGAAGTTTTCATTCTTAACCATAACAACCTTGTCTGCTCTATCGATTGAAGAATACTTGAATGCACCACTTGTAGGAACATCGGCACTTTCAGCATATGTATAATCACCACTTGGAGCATAGTCACTTCTTACGGCATAGAACACACCACCTGATAATAGTGATACAAAGTAATCGCATGGCTTAACAAGTGTAAATACCAGAGTACTATCATCCTTAGCTTCAACACCTGTTAAATCAGTCATTGAATCAACATCAGCACCATCATACTTGTCAGCACCAACTAGATTATTAGTAATCCAAGATAAGTATGTAGCTTCGGCACTACCAATTGATAAGGCGTGCTTAACACCATATACATAATCAGCAGCTGTTACTTTTTGTCCATCAGACCAAGAGTTATCTTTAAGTGTTAGTGTATAAACTAGGCCATCATCACTAACTGTATAATCACTAACTGCACAAGGTTCAACACCTTCTTGAGTTAATTGGAATAGTGGATAAGATGTTTGGTTAAGTACATAAGAACCAATAGAATCAGATGCGATAGCAGGGTCTAGATAAGCAGGAGAACCACCAATAGCGTATGTAAAACTTGTCTTATAAGTCACATCGCTAGTGTCACCGCCTTCACTTTCATCTTTAGAACCACAAGCTACTAAAGACAAAGTCATCAAAGCTGTTAAAGCAAACACAACGATTTTGTTTAATTTTTTCATATATCTTCCTTTCTACCTCTCATACAAGAAGCACGCAACCAGTCTATTTCCGACTTTCACAAATGGAGGCACATGTTCCTTACAACGTTGTGTGGCCTTTGGACAACGTGTAGAGAACGGACAGCCACTTGGGGGATTTATAGGTGAAGGAATTTCACCTTCAAGTACTATCCTCTTTTTAGCCTTGGCAATATTTGGATCCGAAATCGGAATAGCTGACAATAAGGCAACCGTATATGGATGTAGAGGACGATGATAAACATCGTTACTTGGACCAACTTCCATCATATGTCCAAGATACATAACACCAATACGGTCAGAAATGTGTTTTACCATACTTAAGTCATGGGCAATGAACAAGTATGATAAGTCCATTTCTTTTTGAATATTTTTAAGCAAGTTAATAACTTGCGCCTGAATTGAAACATCTAGAGCTGAAATAGGCTCATCACAGACAATAAACTTGGGATTAACCGCTAAGGCTCTGGCGATACCAATTCTTTGTCTTTGACCACCTGAGAATTCACTTGGATATCTTCTGATATGGTCAGGTTTTAAACCAACAATCTTTAATAGTTCAACAACCCTATCTTCTCTTTCCTTATCTGTATCATAGATATTATGAATAATCATTGGTTCCTTAATAATTTCACCAACAGTCATTCTAGGGTCAAGAGAAGCATATGGATCTTGGAAAATCATCTGCATATCCTTACGGAAAGCCTTTAGTTCACTTCCTTTTAAGCTAGAAACATCTTTTCCTTCAAATTCAATATGACCACTTACTGGTTCATATAATTTAACGATGGTTCTACCAAGTGTTGACTTACCACAACCTGATTCGCCAACTAAGCCAAAGGTCTCATTTTTGTTTACTTCAAAACTAACACCATCAACAGCCTTTACAATTTGTTTCTTAGAAAAGATTCCTTTAGTGACATCAAAATGAGTCTTTAAATCTTCAACTTTTAAAATTACTTCATCACTCATTTACATCACCCCACACCTTCTTAGCCATTTCTTCATTAAGCCAACATTTGCATGTATGACCCTTGTTGAACTCTTTTTCTTCTGGCATATATTCTTTACAAATTCTCATCGCCTTTGAGCATCTATCCACAAATGGACAACCCTTTGGTGGATTTAATAAGTCAGGTGGTGAACCTGGAATTGGTTCAAGTTCCTTTTCCTCACCATCCTCAGGATGAGCTACACAATTTAGTAAGCCTTTAGTATAAGGATGCTTAGGATCATAGAAGATGTCCTGATCGCTTCCTTTTTCTACTAATTTGCCACCATACATGATGCAAACTTTATCACAAAGTTTTGCGACAACACCTAGGTCATGGGTAATCATGATGACAGCAGCGTTTGTTTCTTTTCTTAAATTATCAATAAGCTCCAAGACTTGAGCTTGAATAGTAACATCTAGAGCCGTAGTTGGTTCATCCGCAATAATTACTCGAGGGTTACAAGTAAGTGCTATCGCAATGACAATTCTTTGTCGCATACCGCCTGAGAATTCAAAGGGATATTGTTTAATTCTTTTTTCAGGAGATGGGATACCAACTAGTCTCATAAGTTCTAAGGCTCTTTCACGAGCTTGGGCCTTAGTCATATTGGTATGATTCATAAGAGGCTCAATTAATTGGGTTTCAATCTTTAATACGGGATTTAAGAAAGTCATTGGATCTTGGAAAATCATCGCAATTTTGTTTCCTCTTAATTGACGCATCTTAGCATCATATTCTTTTTTATTCTTAAAGTGGCTTGGTGATATGTCTTCTCCATCAAAGATTATTTCACCCTTTTCAACTACCCCATTAGCGGCAAGTAGGCCCATAATAGAGTACATTGTCTGTGACTTACCACTACCTGATTCGCCGACAATTCCAATTACTTCACCTTCATTTAGAGAAAGTGATACATCATTAACAGCCTTAACCTTACCTTGGTCAGTATTGAATGATGTTGTTAAGTTTTTAATTTCTAATAATGACATATAACTACCTCTGTTTAGCTTGGAAAGCTTCACCAACACCATCACCGACAAAGTTTAGAGAAAGACATGTAAGTGATATTGCAAGGACTACCCAAATGATTTGGATTGGGTAGGTAAAGAATAATCCTCTACAATCGTTTGCCAATTTGCCCCAAGAAGGAATAGATGGATCTAGGCCAATGCCCACAAAACTTAGGAAGGCTTCTGTGAAGATGGCAGATGGCACCAACATGGTTAAATTGACAATAATAGGGCCAATGGCATTTACGATTAAGTGATTAATTAAAATTCTTTTATGGCTAGCACCCAATACTTTTTCAGCCATCGCAAATTCCATTTCTTTAATCGAACGAACTTGTTGACGAACTTGTCTAGCCATACCTACCCAAGATGTGAAGCAAATTGCGAACAACATCGCAGGTATTGTGTTACCAAAGATCATTAGGATAAGGATGACATATAACAAGGTTGGGATGGAATCTAGAATATCAACAATTCTCATCATGACCATGTCGACTTTGCCACCAACATATCCTGCAATACCACCATACAAGACACCAATAATCAAACAAATAAAGGCACTTGCGAAGGCGATTGATAGAGAAATACGGCCTCCATACATTACTCTGACAAAGATATCTCTACCAAGTTTGTCGGTTCCAAATGGATGGTCTAAACTTGGCATGGCGTTTTTTAGAGCAATGTTTTGGTCCTCAAATCCATATTTAGATAAGATAGGTACAAATATCGCCATTACTACCATGATGATTAGAAAGATAAGTCCAATCATCGCTAATTTATTTTTCTTATATCGATCCCAAACATCCCTTAGGAATGTTTTTGATTCCATGGCGATGAATTCAGAATTCTTTTCATCATCAGGAAGTTTCTCAAACATTTTTTCATTTAATTCTATGTTCATAAAACACCTCACTACTTATTTACTTTGATACGAGGATCAACCATAGCAGATACCACATCTGAGACAAGGGTCATGATGATGACAAGTGCTCCAAGTAGGATGGTTAGTCCCATGCATAATGTATAGTCACGATTTGAAATCGATGTTGTAAATTCTCTTCCAATTCCTGGAATTGAGAATAATGTTTCAATGACAAGGGAACCAGTAATCATGCCTGCAAACATTGGGCCTGCGTATGTTATGACTGGTAACAAGGCATTTTTAAGTCCATGTTTGATTACGACCATTGATTCCTTTGTTCCCTTAGATCTTGCTAGGGTAATGAAATCACTACCCATCACGTCTCTTAATGATGATCTTGTAAGACGTGTAATTGTTGAAATAGGGGAAAATGATAGAGCCAAGACTGGCATTATGTAACTTGCGGGTGTTTCAAGCCCTACCACTGGCAACAATTTTAGATTCACAGCCAACAAGATCATCATCAACATTGCCAACAAGAAGCCAGGCACGGATACACCAATGGTTGCCAATATCGTGATTAACGAGTTGACCCATTGTTTATTCGTGAGTGCCGATATAACACCAAGGGTTATACCTATTACCATCGATACCACAAAGGCGATAACGCCAAGTTTTGCGGTAACTGGTAGTCTTGCTTTTATAATTTCTGTAACGCTTTGGCCCTTCTTGGAAATAGAAACACCAAAGTCACCATGTATAACATTTTTCATGTAAACAACATATTGTTCACTAACTGGTTTATCTAAACCATACTTCTTATTTAAAGCTTCCATAGTGGCAGCTGGAATGGCCTTATTGTCTCTTGAAAACGGGCTACCAGGCATCGCTTTCATCCCAAAGAACACTATCGTAGCTAAGATGAATAGTGTAAATATTCCTAATAATAATCTCTTAACAATGTATTTAAACATCTAAACCACCTTCCTATAAAACTTTATAGGTCTTAATATACACCGATTTGTATATTCATTTTCATAAAACTTGTAATTATTTTCATATGACTGAAACTTCTTTCATAAATGTTTATAAAAAAATAAATTTCTTGAAAATAAAAAAAGCCGATTGTGCTATCATGTAGCTTATCGGCAAATTTTCTTAAATAATTCAACTCCTGTTTCGATGATATCATCATCAAATTTATACAAGTCATTATGTAAACTAGGACAATCGCCCATGCCTACAAAGAAGAACATACATGGGGCAAACTGTTTATAAAAGCCAAAGTCTTCACTAGCTCTTATTGGTTCAGGTAGATATTCCAAACCATCAATTCTTTTAATTGTTTCTTCAACTAGTTTAGGATCTGAATAGTTTTCATCAAAGCGATCAAATTCTTCTATATGTACTTCAAACTTATCTTTTAAATTATCAAAGTAGTTTCTTACATATGTTTCTAATATCTTAAGCTCATTTTCTTTAGCAGCTCTCATAGTTAAACTTATTTCACCATTAGCTGGAGATATACCAAAGTTTAAACTACCAACACTTAAATTAATGATGGTAATCATCGCCAAGTTAGTAAAGGAATAATCTTTAAACTTAAATGGTTTATAACCATAAAACTTAGATAGAGGTTCAATGGACTCTGCAAACTTAGCAAGTTCATAAACAGGATTTAAACCTTTTTCAGGTTCTGAGGCATGACTTTGAACACCCTTAAGACTGATACGATAGCCAACAGAGGCACACATTACAGTCTCTGGGCGATAATAGACAATATTCTTTTTAAGACCTGGCATGTTGTGTAGTCCATAGACTTCATCTATTTTATATTTCTTAAATAGTGGTGCACACATTGGAGCTCCTGCACCATTTTCTTCAGCTGCTTGGAATAAATAGATAATATTCTTATCTACATTTTCATTCTCTAACATTGCCCCTAATAGTATTGCGGTATGGCCATCATGTCCACAACCATGAAATGGTACACCGTTAGAATTAAGTATCGCATCATGGTCAGCTCTTAGTACAATTGTTTTTCTTCCTTCCTTGAAATCCTTTAAACAATATAGCCATCCACATTCATCATGGATCTCATACTCAGGCATATTCTCAGATATAAAGTTTTTAATTATTTCTCTTGTGTGTACTTCATGATTAGAGATTTCAGGACTAGAATGTAATAGATGACGTAATTCAATAATTTTATTAAGATTTTCTTGTTTCATACTTTTATGATACGCTTTATTTGCATTCAGCAATCAACTTAGTTAATACTTTATATGCTCTACTGAAGGATTCGAGTCCCAATCTTTCATTAGGTGTATGAATACCCTCCATAATTGGACCATAAGTAATGACATCCATGTCATCATCGATTGATGCGAACACACCACATTCTAGTCCACTATGTTTTGCGATTTCTACTAAAGGTTTATCATATTCTTCCATAATAATCTTATTTAACTTATCACGCATATCACTATTAGCCTTATACTTCCAACCTGGATATCTAGAACCAACACTTATAGATACATTAAACGTTCTAGCAAGTACTCTTATCTCATCAATCATATGATCAAGGTTACAATCTAGGTTACTACGTAATGAAGATTCCATTATTATCTTATTATCAACAGTGTTAATAATGCCTAGATTCAATGATGATGTAGTTAATCCTTCAATAGCCATTGAACGATGTTTATGTCCATTAGGCAATAGGAAAACATAGTCGATTATTTGTTTACTTAATGTACTATCAATAACTTTATCTACTTTATCTATTTGATAGATTGAGCATTCAAATTGATTATCGGAGAACTCTAATTCTTTACCTATATCAATGACACTTTGTTCAACCGCTTTATCGATTTTATCAAAAGGTAATAAACAACTAAATTCCACTTCACATTCTCTTGGAATCGCATTGTCTTTAAGACCACCATGAACACTTATTAGGTTTATATCACCACCTAATTCTTCTAATATTCTAAAGGCCAACTTATTCGCATTACCCTTTTCAAGATGAATATCATTACCAGAATGACCACCACTTAATCCTGTAATAAACAACTTGTAACATGGCTTATCATTTGGAATATATTTTAAATCTAGACTTTGAGTAACAACACAGCCACCAGCTGAAGTGATGACAGTAGTTACTTCGCCATTACCATCAAGTGATATCATTCTTCTTGATTTAATAAGTGAGGTATTTAAATTCAAAGCACCACATAAACCAACTTCTTCTTGTACTGTAAAGACACATTCTAGCTTTGGATGAGACAACTTATCATCCGCTAATATAGATAAAATATAGGCAACACCAGCCCCATCATCTGCGCCAAGTGTTGTACCTCTTGCCTTCAAGAAACCATCTTCTACATATAAATCTAGAGGATCTTTCTTAAAATCATGGTCACTATCACCATTCTTCTCACATACCATGTCTAGATGTGCTTGTAATAATAGTGGAGCACTATCCTCATATCCTTTACTAGCTTCTTTATAGATAATGATATTGTTGTATTCATCTCGTATAGTTTCGAGTCCAGATTCGAGCCCAAAGTTATATACATAATCAGCTATCTTTTCCTCATCAAAAGATCCATGAGGTATCTTAGCTATTTCATTGAAATAGAAACAATAAGGCTTACTTAAATCAAACTTACACATAAACAATCACCTTCTTTACAAACATAATATACACCTATCTTTTTATGATGATTAATTAAAATGAATAAAAACACATCAACAAATATATCGTTGATGTGTATCTATTTTATTGTTCAACAACCTTCCAATATCCAGACTTGTTTGAACCTATTCTCTCTATGTATCCCATTTTTTTCAAATTCGATATATATCTTTGTATCATTGATTTACCAATATTCATTATTTTGACAAGTTGTGGCTGCGTAATATTTGGATTATTTCTTATTTCCAATAAGACTTTTTCCATTTGTTCGTTCATTTTTGGTTTTTTATCTACTGGTTTATCAACCAATGAGTCTTGTAGAATTGTAAATGGCAATGTAACAACAATCGAGTTTTCTCTAAATTCAAAGGCATCTCTTCCATACATTTCAGTAATTTTTGGCACCCCTCTGCCCGATCTTTCACTTATGTGTAGTTGTAAGAATAAATCAGATAATTTGCGATTTACAGGAATTGATTCCCCAAGAAAGAATCCTTCAATTGTTTGTTCAGGAGCTAATGTTCCTCTTGATAAAATCTCTATACGGTTACTAAATACAGTTATCATCGGAGCATTACCATCAATCCACTTATTGTGTACAAACGCATTAATAACTGCTTCACGATAAGCATCCGCATTGAACAGTGATACTTCCTTTCTCTCCATAATACGATTTCGTTCATCTGTTTGAATTAGATTAATTACATCACTGTATTCTAAAATCTTATCAAGTGCAAGTAATATACAAGTATTGCCAAATTCTCTCACCGAAAACAATGGAGCTGCTTTTGTTTCGCCTCGAAAAATTGAAATACGAATAGGCATATGACAATCATCTGATAATAATTGAGCCATCATATTATATTTCCCATCTTTTGTTCTTAAGCCTAGGTTCTTTTCAAATGTTTCTTGCCTTAAAGTTATTCCTCTACCAGCATAATATGTAAATAATCTTACAAATGTTAAATCTTGGTACTCTGATTCAACTGTCTCAATCGTTGGAAGTCCATTAGTAAGCACATTAAAAAGTTGTGCTTCGCGTTCTGGATACTTATTAATCTTTTCTTTACTAGAACCGATTCTGATATATCTTATCCCATCAAAAGATGTTGGTACGGTCTTTGCCGCAGGAATATCAAGCACAACAACCCTCTTACCTTGCACTTCGATTTCATTAAATGAAAAATACAAATCTGGTGTAAGTAATCTAGCTAAATAATGCTGAAAAGGTTCTTTATTGTAATCTTTTTGATAGTTTACTGTTGTGCCTACGATTTCGTGTGTTTCATTGTTGACACCCCAAATAAAATATCCGGATTCTTTGCCGCGAAGTGCAGCAGCATTCGAAATTGCAGAAATATATTCTCCAATTGCATGATGTTCAAACCAATTTTCTTTAAACTCAAACCATTCTTCTTCAGCGTTATATTGTATTAAAGATTGAACTACTGATTCATAATTTTTCATGACACACCTCCGAAAATGTTGATTTTTATCTACCACTTTATCTACCACTAAAATATCACATATAACTGGTAGATAAAAGTATAATTAGTTGATATCCACAAAAAGTTTAAGTGAAATATTTGCCTTGTTTTAACGTATTTTTTATATGTTGGCGCAAATTTATCTACCACTTTATCTACTACTTTATCTACCAGTTTTTACCGGTAGATAAAGTATAAAATCTTTGTTTTATAGTAAAATTATTTCAATGCCCTACTTAGTTAATCTCCAACAACCATCTCTTTTCGAACCAATTCTTTCTACTAAATCATCTTGGATTAATTTTGTGATTGTTCTTTGAATCGTGCTTGGTGACTTGCTTGTTATTTTAGCTAGTTCAGATATTTTAGCTTTAGCATTGTTTTTAATTGCATCCAATACCAAACTATCGTTATCAACAAAATCTTGGGATATGTCACTTGTAATAACTTCCTGTACAAATGGTTTTCTCATAAATTCGAATACAAACCCAAAATCATTATTCCCATATCCTGTTTTAATCTGATTCTTTTCACATAAATTAATACCCTTCCAAATCCTGTTCCAAAAGATTCTATTGTCTTATTTAAATATAAAACAGTATTTATCAAAGGGTTTCTGGCAATTGGACCATTTGTTCCAGTGGCAAAATCTATCCGGCTTTTACCCTTTACTAAAAAACCTGCATTATAAAAATGAACACGAGTAAAGTAATATATACTCAATTATTTTTGATATTTTCGTTTTATATTATCTTATTCAAAATGTTATAAAATAGCACATTTGACGTTTTATGACATTTTGAACTATCTATACAATTTTGAAATTATAAAAATAAAGGGGCTGTTACGAAATGACTAATTTCTAACAGTCCTTTTTCTTTGGTTTAATTTCTTTGAATTCTTCTGGTTTTGTTCCTTCTTTAACTTCCCAATATTTAGATTTTATGTTTCTTTGATTGTATATAGAGAATAATTTTCTAATATTAATTGCCAGCGCCATAAGCATAATTTCGCAAGATACACTTTCTATTCCTCTTCTTCTGACTCTGACATAACCGATATTTTGTTTAAGTTCACCAAAAGAACCTTCAACTTGAATTGATCTATTTACTCTTATTTCTATCCCTTTTAAACTTTTTAAATTATTTCTAGCTATATTCTTTAACCTTTCGTTGTCAATATTTATTTCAAAAGTTCTATAATCTATATCTCTATTTTTTAGTAAATTTCTACATATGTATTCATAAGCACATTTTAAACATCCAGTAAACTTATATAGCTTAGAATTTTTTAATCTTGGATGAATACCATTAAAAGGAATTATTGTGCCGTTTTCTTTATTGAGACATCTAACGGTTTCTTCATCTTTGTTTAAGAAGATCTTTTGTGGATTTTTACCATCTTTTTCTTTCGACCATGCAAGATATTTTACATAGTTGTTAATTGAATTATCTTCTAAATACTTGTAGTTATCATATATACCATACCCTGCATCGGCACATAAATTAGTCGGCGTGGTGTTGTAATACTTTTTATATCTATCAAGCATAGGGATAAGAGTATGATAATCAGTTCTATCTTGAAATACTCCATACATCAAAATAAGGCCTGAAGATACTAAAAATTGCACATTATATGCAGCCTTCATATTGGAACCATGTCCTGAATAATAATCCGACTTTAAAGCCATAGCTGTGGCATCATGGTCTGTTTTATAGTACGAATTTCTATTAGGACCGCAGATTCTTTCTTTTTCTTCATATTCCAATAATTTATTAAGATACTGATAACCAAGGATACACAATTTTTTATCTTTTGAAAGTCTTATTCCTTTTCCTGTCTTAATCTTTTCTACTTTTATGTTATTTTCTTTCTCGAATTCCTTTAATTTTTTTAATAATATTGGTGATGAAATATCACTACATTCCTTACCCATTTCTTTTAAGAGGGACTCTATTTTGTGTTCTAGATTAGTTTTGTGTTTTCTTGGTTTATAAACAAATTTATATTTATTGGCATTGGTTTCTAGCTTAGTTCCATCTAAATAACAGTCTTCTATATCGATGTTTAGTTCATCAATAATAGCTTTAGTAATCCTAGAAAAAATTAATTCTTTATTAGGTAATATTACATTATTTATAAATTCATGAATCGTCTTATAACTTGGAGTTTCTTGATTAAGAATATAATGTAATCTTAAATCATAAGCACACATCTCTTCACAATTTCTTAACGTACCTTTATGAAGGGTGAAACAATATATTATGGCTGCGAATAATTTGTATGGATTATAAGATTTTCTTCCAATATTAGATGACTTATAATTGGTTGATTTAATGATGTCACCGACACCTGATTTTTCTAAAATATAGAATAAATAATTGATTTTTTTAATCTGGTTAAATATTAACGATATTTTCTCTTTTCATTGAAATTTTCGTTTATGTAGTTTAAAGGGTGATATTGATAATGAA
>CAKVAL010000007.1 GCA_934725085.1 uncultured Erysipelotrichaceae bacterium
GAAAATACAGGTGGGGCGAGGGTAGAAATATTTTTCCTGAGTAGTCAAGAAACAAGCTAAATAGACCGCAATTAAGTTATTTAATTTAACTAAGGACGTAGCTTTATATAAGTTGCGTCTTTTATTTAGAATATCCATTGACCTATACGTTACGTATGCGCTTATACTGGCATCTAGAAAGGTGAGGTAGACACATGTTGTTAAATGAAATAGCAAATGAAGTAGGAATGACTAAGCGTGCCATTAAGTATTACGAAGAGAAGGGCCTATTGTCAGTAAACAAAAGTAATAATGGTTATCGTGATTATTCCATAGATGATGTTGAAACTTTAAAAAGAATTTCTGTGTATAGAAAATTAGGAGTAAGCGTCAAAGATATAAAGAGTTTGTTGGAAAATAATGATAAAGATGTTCTTGTTCGTATTTATAACGAAAAGATGCAAGATAAGATCTTACAAGACAATGAACTTAATGCTTTAAAGCAATTCATAGAAGATAATGATGTAAATAAAATAGACGAGATGTTAGATTATCAAAGCGTTGAGGATGCGATAGAGTCTTTATTGCCTGATAAGGAATGGAGTGATTATTTTAAGAGTCATTTTAAACCGTTTCTTGATATAAGATTAGAAACTCCCGAGCAGAAACAAGCTTTGCGGAACATTTTGATGTATTGTGATGAAACAACATTAAAAATACCTCTTATCATGAGAATAAGCATGAGAATTAATAGTAGTGTGAATAAAGAAACAAGAACCGCAGATGAAATGATAGCTTATTATCGTGATATGAGCGAAAGTGAATATAGTAAGTTAAAGGAAATGACGTTGCAAGGTGTCAAGATGAAATCAGGAATACTAAAATATCATCCTGTATTTGTAGCGCAAAGAAAGCTACAAAAAGAGTTTCAGAATAAAGGATATAACGATATATTAATTCCTAATATGATAGCTCTATCACCTTTGTATGCTGAATATAAAGCGAATCTAGATAAGGTGAATGACAAAATTTGTAGAGAGCTAGGCCTTTATTATGATAGTAACTATAACTTAGTTAGTAAAAATAATCATACTTAATACTTAGAAAAATTTTTTAGAGAAATGTTTCTTATATAATTGCAAATCTATTGCACATATATTGCACTATAGTAAATAAATAGTATAATGTTTGTAAGGAGGAAAATATTATGAGCACTATGTCTAATACTACTAATGTAACCATTAGAATAGATAAAAATTTGAAAAAGAGTGTGGACACTTTGTTTAAAAAATTAGGAACGAATACTAGCTCTGCTATTAATATGTTTTTAAGACAATGTGATAGGGAACAAAGTCTAGTGTTTACTCCTAGTATGGATCCTGCTCCTAAAAAGGAATTATTGGAATCCTTACAAGAAATTGAAGACTACAAAAGTGGGAAAATCGAGTTAGATACTTTCGATGATGTAAAGAAAATGAGAAAAGCTTTGCTTGATGAATGATAAATGCACAATAGTATTAACTAGCAATTTTAAAAAGCAGTACAAGAAAATCGCAAAACAAGGAAAAGATTTAGACAAACTTGATGAAGCTATTGAAAAACTAGCGAGGTTAGAAATACTTGATTCTAAATATAAAGATCATAATCTAATTAATGATAAGTACTATAAAAATTGCAGGGAATGCCATATAGAACCGGATTGGCTTCTTGTTTATCAATATGAAGATAATAAACTCAATCTTCTATTAATCGCAACTGGTAGTCACAGCGAATTGTTTTAAATAGGAGGCAGTACACCTTTTGTGTACATGATCTAATGAATCGTTTCAATATTGAGACGATTTTTTAAATTTAAGTAATAATTATTGTAAATGTTAAAAAGTATTACTTCGGCAATAAAACGTGTTTATTGCCGAAGTAGCAAAAGATGAGATATAGCGTTATAACCAAATCGTCACAACCAAAAGAAAAGGTCACATATGTGACCTTAATCTAATTAGTTAGTATAGTTATCAAAGTAACCTTGAATCCAAACAATAGGTGTACCCTTATCACCAGAACCTGATGTTAAGTCACATAGTGAACCAATCAAGTCTGTTAATTGACGAGGAGTAGTACCTTGAGATGCCATGTTACCTACAAGATTACCATCTTTATGTTTAATTCTTTCAGAAATAGCTTCTTTTAATGCTTCACCACTTAAGTCCTTGAAATCATTATCAGCTAAGTACTTTAACTTCAATTCATTAGGTGTACCGATTAAACCATCAGTGAATGCAGGTGATACAACAGGGTCTGCAAGCTCCCAAATCTTACCTTGAGGATCCTTGAAGGCACCATCACCATATACCATTACTTCAACATGCTTACCAGTCTTGTCCAATAATTGTTTTTGAATATCTAATACTAGATCTTTGCATTCATTAGGGAATAACTTGATAGTATCTTCAGTAGATTTGTTAGAACCTAATAGACCATATTTTGTGTTATAACCACTACCATCAACTGATTCAGTTAGAATATCATCTAGCCCATAAACCACTTTAGCACCATTAGCTTTTAAGATACGTTTAGTACGTGCTCTTGTGTGGATATCGCATGTTAATACTTTATCTGTATAATCAAGAATTGCTTTTGCTTGGTTAGCGAAGATAACTTCAACTTCACAACCTTCAGCTTTAATTAATGAAGAATAGTAGTCAACATAGTCAACACCTGTAAATTCATGCTTGTTTTCACCGAATAGTTCACGATATTTTTCAAGACTTAATACATCACTATATGGGTTAACACCTTTTTCATCGATTAAGTCTAAAGAAATCAATTGATTACCTACTTCATCACTAGGATAGCTTAACATTAATACAATTTTCTTAGCACCTCTAGCGATACCCTTTAAACAAATAGAGAAACGATTTCTAGATGTAATTGGGAAAATAACACCAATAGTATCTTTACCAAATTTGTTTTCAACATCTTTAGCGATAGCATCAATACTTGCATAGTTGCCTTGTGATCTAGCTACTACTGATTCAGTAACTGAAATAACATCACGATCTCTAATTTCGATATTTTCGCTTTCAGCTGCTTCGATGATGCTGTCAACAACAATTTTAGCTAAATCATCACCTTCTCTGATGATTGGGCATCTTACTCCTCTAGAAACTGTACCAATTTTTCTTTCCATAATAAAACTTCTCTTTCTTAAATTATTTATAAAATTGTTTTCTTGTAAGATATTTCTTACAACTTATTATAGCAACCTTTTTTCTTGACTTACAATAATTTTTACATGTTTTTCAATATTCAAATGATAGTATTTTCAAAAAAGCGCAAAAAAAAGACAAGGACTTATCCTTGTCTTAAATGAAAATTACATCAATGAACGATATAATGCTTCAATATCTTCAACTGTGCATTCTCTTGGGTTACCAGGACGGCAAGCATCGTTGAATGCATCGATTGATAATTGGTGAAGGTCTTCTTCCTTAACAACACCCTTTAAAGAGCATTCGATACCTACATCACTAGCTAATTGCTTAACAGCATCGATAGCAGCCTTGCGGTATTCTTCTTGGCTCATTTCATCAACGCCCTTAACGCCCATAGCACGAGCGATTTCACGGTATTTTTCGCCACTTACACAAGCGTTGAATTCCATAGAAGTTGGAAGTAATGTAGCACAAGCCTTACCATGCGGCATATCGTAGTAAGCACTTAATGTGTGAGCCATAGCGTGGTCAACACCAAGGCCTACATTAGAGAAGCCCATACCAGCGATATATTGGCCAAGTGCCATACCTTCTCTACCATCTTTTTCGTTGTTTACTGCAGCTCTTAAGTTCTTAGCAATCAATTCGATAGCTTTGATGTGGAACATATCAGATAGTTCCCAAGCACCAGCAGTTGTATAACCTTCGATTGCGTGAGTCAAAGCGTCCATACCTGTTGCAGCAGTTAAACCCTTAGGCATTGATGACATCATTTCTGGGTCAACAACAGCTACTACTGGGATATCATGAACGTCAACACAAACGAATTTTCTCTTCTTTTCAACATCAGTGATTACATAGTTGATTGTAACTTCAGCAGCAGTACCAGCAGTTGTTGGAACAGCGATAATTGGAACACAAGGGTTCTTAGTTGGAGCTACGCCTTCAAGAGATCTTACATCTTCAAATTCAGGGTTAGTAATGATAATACCAATTGCCTTTGAAGTATCCATTGAAGAGCCACCACCGATTGCGATAATGCAGTCAGCACCACATTCTTTAAAAGTCTTTACACCCTCTTTAACGTTTTCAATAGTTGGATTTGGTTTGATGTTTGAATATAGATGATATTCAATACCAGCCTTTTCTAATAAATCAGTTACTTTAGCAGTAACACCAAACTTTACAAGATCAGGGTCAGATGCAACGAAGGCTTTCTTGAAGCCACGAGCCTTGAATTCTTCAGGAATTACGCTAATGCATCCAGCACCATGATAAGATGTTTCATTTAAAACAAATCTATTCATATAATTATCCTCCAAGAATAATTATATAATATCTTAGATGAAAAAGAGCTTATCTCAAGCACCTGTTAGAAGAAAGTTGTCATCTTTTCAGACGATAACATTAGGTTTTGCGGCAATTATATTGTTGGGTGCACTTTTATTAATGCTGCCTATATCTAGTAAAAGTGGACAAGTGACTCCTTTTAGTAAGACTTTGTTTACTGCCACATCAGCAACTTGTGTTACTGGTTTGGTTGTCTTGGATACTGGCAGTTATTGGTCACTTTTTGGTCAATTTATTATTCTGATTCTTATTCAAATAGGGGGCTTAGGTGTAATTACTATTGCGGTAGCTTTGGCGATGTTGTCTGGTAAGAAGATATCGCTTATGCAAAGAAGCACTTTACAGGATTCTATTGCGGCTTTTAATGTGGGTGGTATTGTTCGTTTGACTAGATTTATTTTTAAAGGTACTTTTATTATTGAACTTATTGGTGCCCTATGTATGATGCCTACTTTTATTTCTGATTATGGAATTAAGGGTATTTGGTTAGCATGTTTTCATTCAATATCAGCTTTCTGTAATGCGGGTTTTGATATTTTTGGTACTATTAATAATAAATTTATTTCGCTTGTTAATTATGTAAGTAATCCAGTTATTAATATAGTAATAATATCGTTGATTGTCATTGGTGGTATTGGTTTTTTAACTTGGGAAGACATTTGTAAACATAAGTTGGATTTTATGAAGTATCGTCTTCAGACTAAGCTTATTTTAATAACAACTTTAATTTTGATAGTAGTTCCTGCAATATTCTTCTTCTATATTGATTTTAATGACTTAAGTGGTTCTAGTAGAATATTAGCTTCATTATTTCAATCAGTTACTTTAAGAACAGCTGGTTTTAATACAGTCGATTTGACTCAAATGAGTGAAGCCAGTAAGATGTTGATGATTATGTTGATGTTGATAGGCGGTTGTCCTGGTTCTACAGCTGGTGGTATGAAGACAACTACTGTTGCGGTTATTTTCTTGAATACTATTTCTACTTTCTTGAGAAAAGAGGATACAGAGGCTTTTGATAGAAGAATTGAGAATACAATTGTGAAGAATGCTTGTACAGTGGCAACTTTCTATATCTTTATTTTCTTCTTTGGTGGTATTGCGATAAGTGTTATTGAGAATTTACCGATTATTGATTGTATGTTTGAGACAGCAAGTGCTGTAGGTACTGTTGGTTTATCACTTGGATTGACACCAACACTTAGCAGTGCTTCACATATTATTTTGATTATTTTGATGTATCTTGGTAGAGTAGGTGGTCTTACTTTAATTTATGCAGCTTTTAAAACAAGAGGCAGTATCGATGGTAGATATCCACTTGAGAAGGTAACTGTAGGATAGGAGTTATTATGAAGAATATTTTACTTATAGGTTTAGGTCGTTTTGGTAAGCATGTTGCGATGCAACTTAATGAATTGGGTCATGAGGTTATGGCTGTTGATAGTAATGAAGAGAGGGTTAATAAGGTATTAGATTATGTTACTAATGCTCAAATAGGTGATAGTACTAATTCTTATTTCTTGAATTCGTTGGGTATTTCTAATTTTGATGTTTGTATCGTAGCTATTGGCAGTAATTTCCAAAATTCTTTAGAGACTACTTCTTTATTAAAGGAATTAGGGGCTAAGAAGGTTATTTCAAGAGCTGAGAGGGATGTTCAGGCGAAGTTCTTGTTAAGAAATGGCGCTGATGATATTGTTTATCCTGAGAAACAAATGGCTAGATGGACTGCGATTAGATATACCGCAGATCATGTCTTGGATTATGTTGAGGTTGATAAGGACAACGCCTTGTTTGAAGTGGAGGTACCTCCTAAGTGGATTGGTAAGACTATTAGGGGACTTGATGTTCGTAATAGTTATAATATAAATATCATTGGTATTAAGAGAAATGGCAAGATGGATGTTAATGTGCCTCCTGATTTACCTTTAAGTGATGATGTTAGTTTAATGGTAATTGGTGATTACGATTCTATTAAGAAGTGTTTCCATATTTAATAATATTTTCTGTAAGACACTATTTGTTTTTAGCAAATAGTGTTTTTTTTGATGCATGATATAATTTAATTAACTAAAGAAAGAGACAATGAAGATTTATTTATAAGCATATATTGATAGAATTACAGGAGGTACTATATGCAAAAGAAGTATTTTAAGATCATCGCCGTCATTATGATTGTTTCTTGTTTGTTTTCTTGTAAAAGTAATTACAATCTAAGTAAAAGTGTTGAGTGTCTAGGTGTAAATATTCCTGTCGAAGAAGGAAGTGTTTTTGATGTTGCATATAAGTCAAATACGAATTATTTGTTTATAGATGATGATTTAAATCTATCTATCAGTATTGAAAAATTTCAATATTCAACTGATGTTCCAGAATTCAAAGATATGTCATCTAAGTTTGAAGATGATTTTAATAAACAAAGAGAACAAGAAATTATAATTAATGATGATAAGACTATAGTATTAATGGATAAAGATTTAAAGTCTAGTACTGACCATGATGATGGAGACTACTATTTTAATGCACTCTATAAACACAATAGCGATTACTATACTCTCTTTGTCTATGGTGATTATGATTCTTTATTACAAAATAAGGATTGGATAGCTGAAAGTTTAAAGAATGTAAGTTTCTCTTAATTTAATAGGTACTTATCAAGCGTGATTAGATAACAAAAACAGGTGTTAATATACTTCGGTTGATTGACACCTGTTTTAAATATTATTCTTTATTATCTGATGTAGCACGATATGCATGATTTTCTACATATGCCATCATACGGTTATACAGTGCTACATAGAAAAGCATGGCAAGGATACTACCTATTGCACCTAAAAGTGCATAAGAGTTGTTCAGTGCTACCCATAACATAATGCCAATCCATAAAACAATGCATAGGACGATAGTTGTGATATGTTCACGTAACCATTTTTTCTTGAAGAATGCTATCTTTTCTTTTAGAGTAAAGGCACTGTTGTTTAGTGCTGTAACAAGATTGTTGTCAGCAGCTTTCTTGAAGTCATCTAATAAAAGTCGTTCTCCACTTATAAGTTCATTGATGCTTACATCAAACTCCTTTGAAAGCAGTGATAGCATTTGCATATCTGGCATATAATTGCCATTCTCCCAACGAGAAATGGTTTTGTTTGTTATACCAAGCTTTTCTCCAAGTTGCTCTTGCGTCAATTCTTTTTCTTTCCGTAGAGTAGCGATAAACTTTCCTATCTTTATTTGATCCATTTTTATAACCTCTAAAGAAAGTATAACGCGTTTTTCAAATAAGAATCTTCCCCACAAACAGCGAAAAGCGTTTTTGTGTACAAAAAAGACTGCTCATAATGAATGAACAGCCTTTAGATTAACTATTTCTTAGAAGCTTTAGGAGCTTTCTTAGCTTCAGCTTCAGCCTTCTTTAGATCATCTTGAGTCTTATAAGAACCCTTGTATGATTCAGCTAAGATAGTTTGGATATCCTTAATCATAGGAACTCTTGGGTTAGCTGGAGAACATTGGTCTTCATATGCTAAGTAAGAGATCTTTTCCATGTTTTCGTTCCATACTTCTTCACCACAATCAGTTTGAGCCTTGAATGACATATCGATACCAAGTTCAACTGCTAGCTTGTAACATGCATCAGCATAAGCGATAACACCTTCTTCAACAGTATCAAACTTTAAACCGATAGCTCTTGCAAGTTCTGCATACTTTTCATCAGCCTTGTAGTAGTTGTACTTAGGCCATACACCTGGCTTAGTAGGACGAGTACCATTGTATCTGATTACATATGGAAGAAGAATTGCGTTAGCTCTTCCGTGAGGTACATGGTATTCACCACCAATCTTATGAGCGATAGAGTGGTTTAGACCTAAGAATGCGTTGGCGAATGCCATACCTGCAAGACAGCTTGCGTTGTGCATCTTTTCTCTAGCTTCAGGATCTTGCTTACCATTTCTATAAGCTCTTGGTAAGTATTCGAATACGATCTTGATAGCTTGTAAACATAAACCATCAGTGAAGTCGTTAGCTAATGTACTTACATATGCTTCAGTAGCATGTGTTAATACGTCCATACCTGTATCAGCAGTAACCTTAGCAGGTAGAGACATTGTTAGTGATGGGTCAACAATCGCAACTGTAGGTGTTAAAGAGTAGTCAGTTAATGGATACTTCTTATGTTCAACCTTATCAGTGATAACAGCGAATGGTGTTACTTCTGAACCAGTACCTGATGTTGTTGGGATACATACTAACTTAGACTTTCTACCAAGTTCAGGATACTTGAAGGCACGCTTTCTGATATCCATGAATTTTTGTTTAAGGTCATTGAAGTCTACATCTGGTTGTTCATAGAATAACCACATACCCTTAGCAGCATCCATACAGCTACCACCACCTAGAGCGATGATTGTATCTGGTCTGAATGCGTCCATTAGAGATAGACCCTTCTTAACTGTTTGGATAGATGGATCTGGTTCAACGTCACAGAATAATTGAATTTGAACGTTGTTTCTTCTCTTTTCTAATTGTTGAGTAATCTTTGATAGATAGCCTAAGTCAACCATTGATCTATCTGTAACGATGAATACTCTATCAACATCACGCATGTCTTTTAGATATTCAATAGAATTTCTTTCAAAGTAAATCTTTGAAGGTACCTTGAACCATTGCATATTATTTCTTCTCCTTGCGACTTTCTTGATATTTAATAGATTGATTGAACTTACGTTACCACTTACTGAGTTATGTCCATAAGAACCACAACCTAGAGTAAGAGATGGAATCATACTATTATAGATGTTACCAATACCACCAAGTGAAGATGGAGAGTTTACACAAATTCTGCATGCTTCTAGTCTTTCACCATACTTAACAGCTAAGTCATCATTCATTGTATGGATTACAGCTGTATGACCAAGACCATTGAATTCAACCATAGCTTCAGCCTTGTTGAAACCATCCTCGATTGATTCAGCCTTTAACATAGCCAATACTGGTGATAACTTTTCACGAGTTAGAGGTTCGTTTGGTCCTACTTCTTTACATTCACAAATTAAGATTGAAGTATCTTCTGGAACTTCAAATCCAGCTCTTTTTGCGATAGAAGCAGCTGACTTACCTACTACCCATGGATCTAATTTAGCGTTATTAACTTCTTTTGAATAGCCTTTAACACCAAATAGAGATAATTCTAGTAATTCTTTTTCTTTTGCGCTACAGAAGTGAACACGATAGTTGTTGAACATTGCCTTAGCGTCATCATAAATTTCTTTATCAACGATTACAGCTTGTTCAGAAGCACAAATCATACCGTTATCGAATGTCTTTGACATTACAACGTCGTTGATTGCCTGTCTTAAGTTAGCTGTTGTTTCGATGTATGCTGGAACGTTACCGGCACCGACACCTAATGCTGGTTTACCACAAGAGTAAGCAGCTCTAACCATTGCGTTACCACCTGTTGCTAGGATTGTAGCTACATCTGGATGGTTCATAAGAGCACCTGTTGCTTCCATGCTTGGGTGTTCAATCCATTGGATACAGTTTTCTGGAGCACCAGCCTTAACTGCAGCTTCGTATACTACCTTAGCAGCAGCAACTGAACATTTTTGAGCATTTGGGTGGAAACCAAATACGATTGGGTTTCTTGTCTTTAAACAGATTAATGACTTGAAGATTGCAGTACTTGTTGGGTTTGTAACTGGTGTAACACCACATACAACACCCACAGGGCTTGCGATATATGACATACCTTCTACTTCATCTTCTTTGATTACACCAACAGTCTTTTGGTGACGCATATTGTTTACGATATATTCACATGCGAATAGGTTCTTTGTAGCCTTGTCTTCAAATACACCTCTTCCTGTTTCTTCAATCGCTAATTTTGCTAGATTACCGTGTTGATCTAATGCAGCAACACTTGCTTTTGCAACGATATAGTCGATTTTTTCTTGATCTAAAGCTTCGAAGTCAACTAGTGCTTTTTTGGCTTTTTCAACCAATGAATTAATTTCTTGTTGAACGTTGTTTTCCATTTTTTTACCTCGCTTGAGACAATTTTCACAAAAATGACTTTTAATGTCAATATTAAATGTTAACTTTTTAACAAGTAAGCGTTTACATTTTTTTGGGGCTATATAAATGATAAAATATCGGGGTGAAAAACACTTTAAAAGATTATATTTCGATTATTATTTGGTCAGCTATATTTGCGCTAAGTTGTAACCTTTTTATCGTTCCTTTTAACCTATATGGAGGTGGCATAATCGGTCTAGCACAGGTTATTCGTACTTTAATTGTTAATATTACAGGTATTGAATCAAATATTGACTTAACTGGTATTACAAATTTATTAATAAATATTCCTTTATTGTTGATAGCTTTAAAGAAGTTAAATAAAGAGTTTGTATATAAGACCATCGTATCAGTAGCTGTTCAAACATTAGCTTTTTCAGTGATGTTTGAAAGTTCTCCAATTAGCGATAGATTAGTAAGTATTATAGTTGGCGGCACCATTTGTGGTTTTGCGGTAGCTAGAATATTAGTGTGCAAGGCTAGTGGCGGTGGTAATGATATTATCGGAATGTTGTTGACGCTAAAGAATCCAAAGATTAGTGTTGGTAAGTATTGTTTATATTTTAATTGTGTTTTGTATGCCTTGTGCGCATATTTATTTAATTTTGAGGTTGCGGTATACTCTATTATCCAAGCCTTTGTTTATTCTTTGATGGTAGATAAGGGGCATCTTGAAAATATTGATGTGGCATTAATGATCTTTACTAAGAATGAGAAAGTTAAGAAGATGATTATGGAAGATAATAGAAGAGGTGTTACAACTTGGACTGGTAAGGGAGCTTATACTAATAAGGAAACAGAAGTGTTAGTTTCGGTTGTTTCTAAATATGAGGTGCCTTTATTGAAGAAGAAGATAAGAATGATTGATAAGGACGCGTTTATAATTGTTTCAAATGTCGAAGATGTATCCGGTGGATATGAGAAAAGGCTTGTATAATAGGTGTAGTATGACAAAGGATGAATTTTTAAAAATATTGGCTGAAAAAGGATTAGAGTTAAGCGATAGGCAAATGGAACAGTTTTGTACTTATGCTGCTTTTTTAAAAGAATATAATGAGAAAATAAATTTAACAGCCATTTGTGAGTTTGAGGAAGTTTTAGATAAGCACTTCTATGATTCTTTATTATTAAGTTTTGATGTAAAGATGGAAGGCACTTTGGTTGATGTTGGTACTGGTGCTGGTTTCCCTGGTGTGGTTTTAAAGATTGCTTATCCAAGTTTGAGGGTTATTTTGATTGAACCATTGATGAAAAGATGTGTGTTCTTAAATGAATTAATAAATAAATTAGGACTTGAGGGTATTGAGGTAATTAATACCAGAGGCGAGGATTATTCTTTGATACATAGAGAAGAATATGATTATGTAACAGCTAGGGCGGTGACTAATTTAAACGCTTTGATTGAGGTGTGTGGCGCTATGGTTAAAAAGAACGGTTATTTTATAGCTCTAAGGGGTTCAAATGGCCAAAGTGAGATTGATGGTGCTAGTAATGCGATTAAGCAAATGAATTTTAAGTGTGAGTGTATTATTGAGCATACCTTAAATGATGGTTCTTTAAGAGTGATTGGTTATTTAAAAAAGGTGGGAGCTACACCTAAAAAATTGCCTAGAAAATATAGTATAATTAAGCAGAGACCTTTATGAGTGAAGTAGTAGAAATTGATATTAGTAAGATAGTTCCAAATAGAAGCCAGCCTAGACTTGCTTTTTATGATGATACAGTTAAATCATTGGCCTTAAGTATTAAGGAAAATGGTTTATTGCAACCAATTAGTGTTAGAGAAATGGATAATGGCCAGTATGAATTGATTGCGGGTGAGCGTAGATTTAGAGCTTGTCAATATAATGGCGATACAAAGATTAGGGCTATTATTTATGATATGTCTGATGAGAAGAGCGCTACTTTGTCTTTGATTGAGAATATTCAAAGAGAGAGTTTGAATGCAGTTGAACAAGCTATGGCAATGGCGCGTATTATGAAGGATGAAGATATCACTCAAAATGAATTAGCTGAGCGTCTTGGTTATAAACAATCAACTGTTGCCAATAAGTTGCGTTTATTGAAGTTGCCTGATTATGTTAAGGAGGCAGTTAGTCATGGTCAGATTTCAGAGCGTCATGCTAGGGCTTTGTTGAAGGTCCCAAGTGAGCGTCTTGAAGAAGTTTTTAATACAATTGTTACAAGAGAATATAATGTAGCAAAGACTGAAGAGTATATTAAGGAATTACTTGAAACAAATAAGCATTCGCTTGGTATTTCTGGTAATGTTCAAATCGGTATTAATACTGTTAATAAGGCTTATGAGATGGTTAAGAAATCAGGTATTGATGCTGATTATCAGATGACTGAATATGGCGATAATGTTAAGATAGTCATCAGGTTTAAAAAGTAGGGGGATGTATGGCGAAAATAATTGCGATTGCGAATCAAAAAGGTGGCGTTGGTAAAACGACTACTTCTATAAATTTAGCGGCAGGACTTGCTTATTTGTCTAAGAAGGTTTTGTTGATTGACTTTGATCCACAGGGTAATGCTACTCAGGGTGTGGGTCATGATGTGGCTATTGAAGATTTAACGGTTTATGATGCTTTACTTGGTGGTAGCGATGTTAAGGATTGTATTAAGTCTTTAAAGAAACCGCCTCTTGATATTTTGCCTGCTAATATTTCTTTGGCTGGCGCGGATTTAGAGATTGCCAAGATTAATGAAAACCGTGAACAAATTTTAAAGAATACACTAGAGGGTGTTAAGGATATTTATGACTATATCATCATCGATTGTCCGCCTTCTTTGGGTTTACTTAATACTAATGCACTTACTGCTGCTGATTCAGTTATTATTCCAGTACAGTGTGAATATTATGCTTTGGAGGGTGTTACCCAGCTTCTACAAACTATTAGACTTGTACAAAAGCTATTTAATCCTAGTTTAAAGATTGAGGGTGTGCTACTAACAATGTATGATGCACGTACTAATTTGAGCAGTGAAGTAAGTAGTGAGGTAAGAAAGCATTTTAAGGAAAAGGCTTATCGTACATATATTCCAAGAAATATTAAATTATCAGAGGCTCCAAGTATGGGTAAGTCAATTTATGATTATGATATGGCTTGTGAGGGCGCTAGAGCTTATGTTGCGTTGACTAAAGAAGTTATTGATAGTAATGAGGTAAGATAAAATGGCTAAGAAATTAGGTAAGGGTTTAGGAGAAATATTTGGTGATAATATCGATTCTGTTTTAGATGAGATTTCCAAGGGTGCAAGTGATGTTAAGGGTGATAAGCTTTTAATCAATGTTAGTGAGATTAGACCTAATCCTTATCAGCCTCGTAAGCTTTTTGATGAGGAAGCCTTAAAGGATTTAAGTGCTTCTATTAAGGAAAAGGGTGTCTTTACTCCCATTCTTGTTCGTAAGTCATTAAAGGGTTATGAGTTAATTGCCGGTGAGCGTCGTTTGAAGGCTTCTAAGATGGCTGGTTTAAAGGAAATTCCAGCTATGGTTGTGGATTTTGATGATGCGAATATGATGGAGGTCTCTTTGTTGGAGAATGTTCAAAGAGAGAATTTAACTCCAATTGAAGAAGCTGAGGCATATGACAATATCATTAAAAGATTAAATTACACACAGGATGAATTGTCAAAGAAGGTTGGTAAGTCTCGTGCTTATATTACAAATAGTTTAAGAATTTTGAAGTTACCAACAAGGGTGAGAGCTTATGTTAATGATGGCAAGTTGTCTTTAGGTCATGCGAAAGCTTTGTTGGCTTTTGAAGATGAAGATAAGATTAATGAGATAGCTGATAGAGTCATTAAAGAGGATCTTACTGTAAGAGATGTTGAAAAATTGGCTAAAGATAAACCAACTGTTAAGAAAAAGAAGGAAGTATTGGTTGATCCTTATATGGAGAGTGTTCGTAAGAATCTTGAGAATAAGTTTCAAACAGGTGTTGAGTTAGATGGTAAGAAAATCGTCCTTCATTATAATGATGTTGATGATTTAAATAGAATCTTAGAAATAATGGATTGTTTAGAAAAGGATTAAAAATTATGAGCGAGAAACAAGAAGACAAGATTGTATTAACTTTGAATAATGAAGTTAATGAAGAAGAAGTTGAAGAGACTAAGGTTGAAGAAAAGGGCCATGAACCTGTTAGTGAAGAAGAGGTTTTGGCGGCTAGAGTTAATGATGATGGTTTAAGTGAAGAGGAGAAACAACAAGTAGCTGATTTCTCTAAGCAAATCGATATTACTCAAGCTAATGCAGTATTACAATATGGTGCAAGTGCTCAAACTAAGGTGGCAGATTTCTCTGAACAAACTTTAAAGAATGTACGTACTAAGGATTTGGATTCTATTGGTGATACTTTAGAAGATTTGGTTAAGGAACTTAAAGGTTTTAATGCCAACGAAAAGGATGAAGGTTTCTTTGGCAAGTTGTTCAAAAAGCCTGCTGATGCAGTTACTAATATGAAGATTAAGTATGATAGCGCTTCAGCAAATGTTGATAAGATTGTTAAGATTTTAGAGGATCATCAAGTTACTTTATTAAAGGACATTTCTTTATTAGATCAACTTTATGAAAAGAACTTAACTAATCAAAAAGAATTGACTATGTATATCTTGGCTGGTTATCAAAGACTTGATGATATTAAGAAGCATGAATTAAAAGACGCTATTGAGAAGGCTCAAAAGACAGGTGATCCTGAGGATGCTCAAAAGGCTAATGATTTGTCTAATGCGGTTAATCGTTTTGAGAAGAAGCTTCATGATTTAGAGTTAACTAGGGTTGTGGCGATTCAAACTGGTCCTCAGATTCGTTTGGTTCAAAATAATGATACTTTGATGGTCGAGAAGATTCAGTCAACTTTGGTTAATACTATTCCTTTGTGGAAGTCTCAAATGTTGATTGCACTTGGTATTTCTCATTCTAAGGAGGCTGCTAAGGCTCAAAATGAAGTTACTGAGATGACTAATAGAATGCTTAAGGAGAATGCTGAGAATCTTAAGATGGCTACTGTTGAGACTGCTAAGGAATCTGAAAGAGGTATTGTGGATATTGAGACTCTTACTGAGACTAATAAGAAACTTATTGAGACTCTTGAGGAGGTTCAAAAGATTCAGGTTGAAGGTAGAGAAAGAAGAGCTGCTGCTCAAGTTGAACTTAGAAAGATTGAGACTGAATTGTCTAATAAGTTAAGTGATGTAAAGGATCTAATGAACTAATGAAGTGGATGGTTGGCTCTGATATTCATGGTAGTGAATTTTTCGCAGAGAAGCTAGTTAAGGCTTATAAGAAAGAAGGAGCTACTAAGTTATTACTATTGGGCGATATTCTTTATCATGGTCCTCGTAATGATTTGCCTTTAGGATATAGTCCAAAGGGTGTTATTAGGCTTTTAAATCCCTTAAAGAGAGATATTGTCTGTGTTAGGGGGAACTGTGAGGCTGAGGTTGATCAGATGGTTCTTGAGTTTCCAGTGCTTACAGATCATGTAATCTTAGAGAATGAAAATTTAACTATTTATATGTGTCATGGTCATCATGAGAATAATGAGAATCCACCACTTATGAATAAGAAATATGTCTTGTTGTGTGGGCATACTCATATTCCTAAGTTGGATGTGCATGAGGGTTATGTTTATATTAATCCCGGTTCTGTCTCACTTCCAAAGGAAGATACATGGCATGGTTATATGATTATTGAGGATAATAAGTTTATTTGGAAGAATCTTGATGGTGAAGTCATCAGGGAATATGATTATGTTTGAACAATTTATTTCTAATAAGATAGTGATTGTAGCACTTATTTCTTGGTTTACCGCACAAGGGTTGAAGGTAATTACTCATGCTTGTGTATATAAGAAATTAGATTTCAAGCGTTTGTTTGGGGATGGGGGCATGCCTAGTTGCCATTCAGCGGTTGTTTCATCTTGTGCTACTGCGATTGGGATTATTGAAGGTTTTAATTCTTCTGTCTTTGCGTTAGCGTTGATAATTGCGATAATTGTCATGCATGATGCATCTGGTGTAAGGTTTGAAACTGGTAAGCAGAATAAAATTATCAAGGACATTTCACAGTTCATTGAGGGTTTGAATAATATTAAGTTTGATGATGAATCTTTGAAGGAATTTGTGGGGCATACACATTTACAAGTTGTGATTGGTTGTCTACTTGGCGTTATTGTTTCTGTTATTGTATGTAACATATTGTTTATTTAAGCTCACTTATGTGGGCTTTTCTTTTAGTTTTCCACAATTGTTGATAAGTGGTGGGAAAAATATGGGAGGTTTATGGTAAAGGATTCTATTATTAAAAGGCGATAATGGAAACATGGATGAATTAGTATTGGTAAATAGGGTAAGAGAAAATTGTGATGATGCAGCTTTTAATGAAGTGCTTAAGAACCATATCAAGATGATTGAGTCGATTGTGCTTAATTGTGTTAATGAAATTGGTGATTTTAGGTTAAATAAGGATGATCTAAAACAAGAGGCTATTATTGGTTTATATGATGCGTGTAAGTGTTATAAGGAAGATATGAATACGAAGTTTTCCACTTTTGCGTATACATGTATTAAAAGAAGGGTTTATGCTTATTATCGCAAGTGTACTCATTTATATTGTGTGGAGTGTGTGTCTTTGGATAATTCTGTGGTTAAGGATAGTGGTCTTATTTATGGTATTCAAAAAGAACAAGAGTCTATTAAAGATAAGATGGAAGTTCTTAATAAGCTGATGACTCAATTGAATTATGAAGATAGGACGATTGTGGATATGCGTATTAAGAACTATTCTTATAAGGAGATTTCTGATTATTTAAATATCAAGGAGAAGCGCATTGATAATAGGCTAATGCGTATTAAGAACAGGTTATCCAAGTCTGATTTAGTAAACAAAAACAAATTGCTCAGTTAAAAAGATGACGTTATAGTCATCTTTTATAAACTGTAATAAGCTTTTGCGATTTGAGCGCCAACCTTAGCGTTATTGTAGACAAGGGCAATATTAGCTTCTAAGCTCTTGCCACCGCTTTCTTCTACAATCTTAGCTAATAAGAATGGTGTTACATCTTTTCCGATAATGTGCTTTTCGTTAGCTTCATTTATTGCCTTATCGATTAAGCCATCAATATACTTCTTATCCATAGAAGCTTCTTCTGGAATTGGGTTAGTGATTAATACGCCACCGCTTAATTCTAGTTCGTCTTTAGTTTTAATCATTTCAGCAATTTCGGTAGGTGTATCTAAACGAAGATTTAGTTTATATTCACTTTCTCTTGTAAAGAATTGTGGTAAATAATCTGTTTGATAGCCTACTACCGGAACGCCCTTAGTTTCTAGGTATTCAAGGGTACGTGGTAAGTCTAGAATTGATTTAGCGCCTGCACAAATAACGTTAACATTTGTTCTACCTAGTTCATCAAGGTCGGCAGATACATCTAGTGTTTCTTCATATCCTCTATGAACACCACCAATTCCTCCTGTTACGAAGAATTTGATGCCTGCCATGTTGGCACAAATCATTGTTGATGCGACTGTTGTAGCACCGATTTGTTTAGTTGAGATAACTTTTGCAAGGTCACGACGTGACACTTTGGCAACGTTTTTACTAGTTGCCAAAAGATTTAAATCTTCATCAGTTAAACCAACTTTGATGCGTCCGTTGATGATGGCAATTGTAGCTGGTATAGCACCGCTTTCTCTAATGATTTCTTCGCATCTTTTAGCCATTTCAACATTTTGTGGATAAGGCATACCGTGAGAAATGATTGTTGATTCTAGTGCAACTACTGGAAAATTTTGTTCTAAGGCGTTTTTTACTTCTTCTTTAATATCTAAGTACATTTAATTAATCCTCTACAATCTTTTTAGTTAATTCGTTCCAATATGAAGCCATTTGAGATGGGTGTAAAACACCAAATTCAGTTATGATTCCTTTGATGTCGCTAGCTGGGGTGATGTCAAAGAATTGGTTGATTACTCTTACTTTGTCGAAGTCTTTGAAGTCTTCTGTGCATACTAGTTCAAATGGTGTTCTTCTTTCAAGCAGAATGTTATAGCCATATTGAGTTCTTAAGTCTAGCTTGTATAGTTCACTAGCAAAGTATACTGGCACTTTACAAGATTTTGCTAAGCAAGCAATTTGAGCACTGCCCATTTTGTTGGCAACAGAACCATCGGTTGCTAGGGTGTCAGCTCCCATGATAATTAGATCAGCTTGTGGCATGAATTCATATACAGAAGCATCAGAAATGAATGTTACATCTACTCCAATTTCAGTTAAGACATTAACAGCGTTTCTTGATTCTCTTAATGGTCTTGATTCAGTGCAAATTAGTTTAAAGTTCTTGCCAGCGTTTCTTGCTGCTCTAAAGATGCCCATTAGGGTAGAAGAGTAGCTGTGCATTAAGACAGTGTCGCCTTCTTTGATTAGGTTAGCACCATATTCAGCAACTTTTTCTACCGCAACAAATGATTGTTCGATGATTCTATCACATACTTTAACAATTTCTTCTTTTAGAGAACTTAAATCTTTATTTTCATCTAATAAAGAGAATACGATGTCACAGCTGTTGTGAATTGTTGCCATGGTTGGTTTTAGTTCTAACATTTGCTTGGCTACATCTTCAAAACGTGCTTTTAATGCGTTGAAGTCGTTTAGTTCTTCTTGTTGTACAGCTAATTTGAATGCCCATGCGGCAGATCTGCCAAAGGGGCTGCCTCCCTTGACGTTCATGTTTCTTATTTCTTCGATAACATGGTCTGCGCTTTTAAAGTCGATATCTTTTACTCTTGTTGACATGTTTTATGCCTCCTTTTCGTCAATGCCCATAATGTAAGTTAATACAAATGTTACAAGTCCACCTACTAAGCAACCTAGCATTAAGCCACCAAAGCCTGCGCCTAGATATACTGGGAAAGTGTAGATGCTTAGGGCAACAGCTGCTACAGTACCAGCGCCTGCTGCACCTGTGATAGCACCACCTACTGCACCACCGATACATACAGCGATGAATGGCTTTTTATATTTTAGGTTAACACCATACATTACTGGTTCGATAACGTTTCCAGAGAAGAATGATGTTAAGCTTAGGGTTAGAGCGTTCTTTTTAATTTTCTTATCTTTAGCCTTTAAAGCTACTGCTAAGCCGGCTGTAATTTGACAAATTAGAGATGGAGCGTGTGTCATGATGATTGTGTCACGTCCATACATTGCGATGTTTGGTGCACTAACAAGTCCAAGGATTGCGATGTGCATACCGAAGATAATAAGGATTTGCCAGATACCACCAATGATTGCACCTGCAAGGATTGGACTTAGCTCATATGTAGAGCGGAATAGGTTAGCGAATAATTCACCACCCCATACACCGATAGGTCCAATAACTACGATTAATAGTGGAATAGTAATTAGGGCACTTAAGAATGGTACGAAGATACTTCTAAGTGCGTTTGGTAATACTTTTCTAAGTAGTTTTTCAAGTTTAGCAATTAAGAATGCTGTAAAGATTGCAGGTAATACAGAACTTCCATAGTATACGTTTGTTACTGGTAGTCCTAAGAAGTTTACGTTTTCAAAATTAGCGAATACGTTAGAGAAATTTGGATATACAAGTAGGCCTACTACCATTAATGTAATGGAGATGTTGGCTCCAAAGTATTTGGCAGCTGACCATCCGATGAAGATTGGGAAGAATCCATATAGCACATCACCAGCAACGCTTAATAATTGGATAGTTGTGTTTGTTTCAGGAACACCAGCTAATACAGCTAGCTTTGCAAGTGCAGTAATAAAACCGGCTGCTAACATTGCAGGGATAATAGGACTAACAATACCTGATAGTAATGAAATTAATTTTTCTACTGGTTTTACTTTCTTAGGTGTTGTATCAGTATCTAGGTTTTCTTCGATTAGTTGTTCGTTAATCTTAACACCGTCTCCAAGTAGTTTGCATGTTTCTTCGAAAACCTCATCGACAATACCACCTAATACGATTTGGTATTGTCCTGCAATAACTACAACTCGCATTACATCGTCGATTTTTTCAAGTTCGGTAGTGTTTACTTTTGCGTTGTCTTTTAAGCCGAATCTTAAGCGAGTCATACAGTGTGATACATCTTTAACGTTGTCTTTGCCTCCAACGTTAGAAATGATCGTTTCTGCTAATTTTCTGTAATCCTTCATAAATGTCTCCTTTCAACAGAAAAATTATTTGATAGTCGCATGTTTAAGCATGGGTGATATGTGAAGGGCTAAGTATGTTACTTCATTATCGTTGATGTCATACTTTAGGTCATTTTTGATGAAGTCAGCAATCTTTTCTGCGTATTTCCATTCTTTTGGATATTTTTGTCTTAGATTGTCTGACATCTCCAACAAAATGTTGCTTTCTTCACTCTTTTCTTCACCAGATAAGCGACCAAATAAACATTTCAAATGAATAACTAATCTACCGTATTGGTAAGAATTTTTATTCAAACTATTTTGAGTTAGTTTATCGATATATTCAATTGTTGTATCCAAGTCTTTCATTATTCTTTTTTGTTGGGTTAAACTTAGATTTGACATAGCATTAATATAGTGGAAAGCTATATAAGATGCTTCGTGTTGATCAAAGTTTACGCCCAAGTTTTTATTAATAATGTTAATAGAGTTCATGGCGGCAATGAATTCATTTGGGTGGAATAGTTTAATCTCGTTTAATAGAGGGTTTTCTATTCTTTCGTTTTCTTTTATTGTCTTGTATGAAAAGTAAATATGATCAACAAGAGCTAGATAGATAGCGTTTTTAAATTTGGTGTTTAAGTCTTTTTCAGCTTCCGCAATAACTTCTTCAACTATTTCAAAGATATTATATGGAATTTGGTTAATTATAGTTTCAACGTATTGTTGGTTGGTGTTAGAGACAAAGACTCTTTCGATTAATTCGTCATCTATAGTTGTGCCAGGGGTTCTATTACATTTAACACCAATGGCTTTGCCCATGATGATTACTTCGTGTTTATTAGAGTCACTGGCTACAATGGCATTATTGTTGATGGTTTTTATATACTTGTATTTCAATTTGATACCTCTTCTATTTCTAGTATACAATCTCCATCGTAGACATATTCTTTGTCATTTCGATAATCGTTTTTAATTCTTAAGTTGTTCAACATAAAGACATATACTTCAGCTTCAATACCTAGTCTTTTAAATTCTAGTAAGTCTAGTTCAGCTAATAAGTCTCCATGGCTTATTGAATCTCCTGCTCTATAAGTACTTTCGATTACTCCAGATTTTAGCCCGTTGGTATTGATTCCAATATGGATTAAGATTTCTTCACCGTTTTTTCCTTTAATACAGTAGGCATGGTTTGTAGGAAAGATACTTTCGATAGTTCCACTTATTGGCGCATATACTTTGCTGTCGCGCATTTTGATATAGAAGCCGTCTCCTAAGGTTTTTTGGCTAAAGATTTCGTCTTTAGAAGTTTTTAGGTCCATTAAATAGCCTTCAGAGGGTGAAAGTATTTTTTTGTTGTTTTTGTTTTTTAAAAAATTGAACATATTATTCTCCAAAATAGAAAAAAAGCCACATCAAAAAGTAGATGCGGCCTAGTATCAACTTGTTTAGTCAATGAACTAACCATTTACAGCCTTATACTAACAAATCCACTTTTCCTTTTCAATGGTTTTTAAGCATTATTTATGGCTATAATAATTGAGATTGGAGAAAAGTATGGTAGAGATATTAAAGGCTATATTATTTGGAATAATTGAGGGTGTCACAGAGTGGCTTCCTATTTCAAGTACTGGACATATGATTTTACTTAATGAATTTATTACTTTAGATGTTAGTAAAGAGTTTTATTCAATGTTTGAGGTGGTAATTCAATTAGGTGCTATTTTGGCGGTTGTTGTTTTATATTGGAATTCTATTTGGCCATTTGGTCTTAAGCTAAAAGAGCCTGTTAAGGAAACTGGTTTATTAAAGTATTTTGATAAGCCAAAGTGGGTTATGTGGATTAAGGTTCTAGTAGCTTGTGTTCCTGCTGCTATTGTTGGATTAGCATTTAATGATTTGTTTGAAGAATTGTTCTATAACTATGTTTGTGTTGCGATTGCATTAATTGTATTTGGCGTTGCGTTTATCATTATTGAAACAAGAAATCATGGTAAATCTGCCAAGATTAATTCAATTGCTGAATTAGATTATAAGACTGTAATTATTATTGGTTTATTCCAATTAATTGCGGCTATTTTCCCTGGAACTAGTAGAAGTGGCGCAACTATTGTAGGTGCTTTATTAATTGGTGTTAGTAGAGTGGTAGCTGCTGAATTTACTTTCTATTTGGCGGTTCCTGTAATGTTTGGTGCAAGTTTATTGAAGTTAGTTAAGTTTGGTTTTGCGTTTACTACCTTAGAATTCTTTATTTTAATGGTTGGTATGATTGTGGCTTTTATTACTTCAATGTTTGTGATCAGTTTCTTGATGTCTTATATTAAGAAACATGACTTTAAGGTATTTGGTTATTACCGTATAGTTTTAGGTATTTTAGTTTTAGCTTATTATTTCCTATTTGCGGTTAAATAAGTATAATGTAAATAAGAGGTAAAATTCGTGAAAATTGTTAGTAAAGAAGAATTCGATGTTATCTCAAGAAGCGGCAATGTAGTTGTTGATTTTTATGCTGACTGGTGTGGACCTTGTAAGTTATTGGGTCCAGTTCTTGAGAAGATCAGCAAGAGTTATCCTGATATTACTTTCATTAAGGTGAATGTAGATGATAATGAACAGCTTGCTGTTGATTTTGGTATTTTGTCTATTCCGGCTGTTTTTATGCTGAAGGATGGTAAGCCAGTTAATAAGTTTGTTGGTTCTTTACCTGAATCAAGGATTGTTAATATTTTAGAGGAAACTTTTAAGTAGATTGTTTGTTTTTTGACAATCTACTTTTTTATTTTGTGGGGAGATTATGACATTATCAGATATTGTTAAGTTATTGGGTGGTGTTGCACTTTTCTTGTTCGGTATGACCCTAATGGGTGATAGCCTTAAGAAGGTTGCTGGTACCAAACTGGAAGTTTTTTTATACAAGTTAACAGGTAGCCCTTTGAAGGGTATTCTTTTGGGTACTGGTGTTACGGCTATTATTCAATCATCTAGTGCTACAAGTGCGATGGTTGTTGGTTTTGTAAACTCAGGTATGATGAAGCTTAATCAGGCTATCAGTATTATCATGGGTGCTATTATTGGTACAAGTATTACAGGTTGGGTTATTTCTTTGTCTTATATTGGTACTGGTAATAGTGGTATGTTGGAATTGTTTTCAACAAGTACTTTAGCTTCTTTAATTGGAGTTATTGGTATTTTGTTGATTATGGTTTCTAAGAAACGTAAACAAAAGAATATCGGTGAGATTTTATTAGGTTTTACTATTTTGATGGTAGGAATGGAACAAATGTCTGGGGCTGTTAGTGGTCTTAGAAGTGAGCCTACTTTCTTGAACTTGTTTACATCATTCTCAAATCCTGCCTTGGGTATTGGTTTTGGTATGCTGTTTACAGCTTTAATTCAAAGTGCTAGTGCTGCTGTTGGTATTATTCAAGCTTTATCAAGTACTGGTGTAATTACTGTTGATATGACAGTTCCAATTCTTATTGGTATTGCGATTGGTGCATCATTACCGGTAATTATTTCTTCTATTGGTGCTAATGCAGATGCTAAGAAGGCAGCTTATTCTTATTTGGTTATTGATGTTGTCGGTGGTTTGTTGTTTGCGGTAATTTTCTATGCTTTGAATTTCATTTTCCATTTTAATTTCTTGGATGATATTGTGAATCCTGTTTCCATTGCCTTTATTAATACGATGATAAGGGTTGTGATGATTGGCATGTTGTCTCCTTTCATTAAGACTGTTGAGAAGCTTGTTGGTCTTATGGTTAAGGATAATAATGATGAGGAACAAAGTGATACTAATTTGTTAGAAGAAAGATTCTTACAGTATCCACCTTTAGCATGTGAAAACGTTACCCAGGTAATTAATACAATGGCTGGTAAGGTCTTGGATATTATTTTTAGTGCCATTAGCTTATTGGACAATTTCGATGAAAAGAAGTTTGCTAAGGTAGAAAAGAAGGAAGTTAGGTTGGATGAGTATGAGGATAAGATAAATATTTATCTAACTAAGATGGCTTCTAAGTCTTTGAATGGTTATCAATCTAGACTTGTTGGCCGTTATTTACATAGTGTTGGTGATTTGGAAAGAATTTCTGACCATGCCCTAAATATTGCCCAATTAGCTCAGGCTATTTCTGAGGATAAGGTTGTTTTCTCTAGTGATAGTAAGAAGGAATTGGATTTATTGTTGGAGGCAATTAAGAAGGTTTCTACAATGTGTATGGATAGCTTTATTACCAGTGATATTGAACAATCATATGCAGTTGAACCTTTAGAACAAGTGGTTGATAAGATTGTTGATAAGATGAGGGAGAATCATATTGACCGTCTTCAAAATGGTGAGTGTAATGTTCAAAGTGGTTATATCTTCGATGATTTGTTAAATAACTTTGAAAGAGTTTCGGATCATTGTTCAAATATTGCGTTGGCAACTATTGGTTCCTATGATAAGAATTTCGATACTCATACGTTTGAGATCGATATTAGAAAAGAAGATCATTTCTTGGATCTATATCGTCAATATCTTGATGAATTAAATTATTATGATGTCTTAAGTAAGTAGTCATAGTGGCTACTTATTTTAATATAATGAAATTAGGTAATTGATATGGGTGTAAAGATAAGTAAAACAGAACAGTTAATATATGATTCTTTTTATAAGCTTAGAAAGAATAATCCAATTAATAAGATTAAAGTTACTGATGTTTGTGATGGTGCAAATATTAATAGATCTACTTTCTATGAATATTTTGATGATGTCTATGATTTAACATCTAAGCTAGAAAGACTAATGATAATAGATTCTTTTAAAGATTTTGATAAACAAGAAATAATCTATTGTAAGCCTTATGAGTTTTTGGTTGATTTTAATAATTGTTTAAATAAATATATGAATGAATTAACTGTTCTTGGCAAGGGTAGAGAAAGAGATCTTATGTTTAATATTGAAGATGAAATAGATAATTTGTTTGATGATGATAATGATAAGAAGAATCTTATTTCATTTATTATTGGTGGTTCTATTCATGTGCTTGAGAAGAACAAATTATTTGATAATACTTATGACTATGAATATGTTAATAAAAAATTAGAGGAATTGTCTAAGTCTATTCTTTCTTTACATAATAAGGATTAAATCCAACATATCCTCAAAAGTGTTGATTGTTTAATCCTGTATTTATTTTTACAATTAAAGTATAAAGATGATGTAAAAATAATAGAAGGGAGAATGACATGAAAAGAATATGCACGATAATGCTGGTACTACTTATTTGTTTAACTGGTTGCGGTGACAGGGATAATGATGTAACTACTAATACAAATGATAATGTTGATTCTGAATATGGTCTATTTGATAATATTCAAGATATTAAGGTAATAGTTAATGGCCTAGATAATTCAAATTATCCATATAGTTTAATTATTAATGATGATTCGTTAGATGACTTTATTGATGATGTTCGTGTTATTGAAAATTCCAGTAAACAAGAATTTAATTCGGATAAGTTTGATGAAGATGATAGATTGTTTAATGGCATTTCGTCGTCACCTGAAGATGAAGATAATTTAGGTATTACCTGTGTTACTTTAGTGATTAAATACAAGGACAATAGAAGTAATGCCAAGGTCTATGAGTTTACAGATGGTTATGAGGATATCTTTAAAGATGGTGATGGCATCAAGATTAAATATAATAATGAAGTTACTTTCTATTTTAATGAAGATAATATCATCATAAATAAGGTTAAGGATATGGTTGAGGATACTTTGTATTATGTGCAAGTTTATGATGCTGATGGCAATTATTTATATACTGAGTTTCTAAATCCATATAATGTAAAGACTGATGAGTATACAATTGAGGGTTCTTATGTCAATAGAGCTTTCTTGATGCCATATCTTGAGGATTATATTAGTAATAATGATTTTGTTTTATATGAAGATGGTGAAAAGATTGATAAGTTGCCTGATGATGGTTTAGAACATGATATCTATATAGAGGATGAAAATGGTAATCTGTTTCAATATGGATATGATAGAAGAGATCCTATGAAGTGCATTAAAGAAGATAACAAATATTATTGTAGCTATTAATAATCCAACATATTCTTAAAAGTGTTGGTTGTCTGATTCTGTATTTCTTTTTTATAATGAAAGTATATATAAGGAGGGTGTATATATGATTCTATTTAGATTAGTTTTGGTAGCTCTTTTAGGTTTTGTGTTGTTTAATTTGTATAGAGTGTTAACACATAAGCCAAAGGTAAAGGGTCTTGTTGTTGAGTGCCTTCTTATAATATTGGCATTGATGCTAATTTATATGTATGAAATTGTTTATATTGATAAGGCATGTTTAACTGGTAATCCATTAGATTTTGTGCTTATCTTGCTGGTGGGTATATCTTGTGTAATTACTATAATTGTTACTTTACAAAAAGGAGACTAGTTATGAACAAAAAGAAAACAATTTTAATGTTAGTGCTATTTAGCTTATTGTTGCTAAGTCTTGCTTATCAACTACATATTTGGTTTGATGGTGGTGATAATGCGGTAGATATTATTGTAAAGGTGAGTTGTTTCCAATTTGTGCTGGTAGTAATTGGATTTATCACTTCACTTAACTCATTGATTGTTAAACATTATGAAAACAAGTAGTCCGTAAAGGGCTATTTGTTTTATAATGGCTCATATGTTTAATATTGTTTACTATGGGCTATTAATTATCTATGAAGAAATATTATATAAGTTAGTATTACAGTTGCCATTAAATGTTTCGGCAATCTTCTTTTCTTTAACCATTGGTTTGTTTGTTGGCTATTTATCTCAATTTGTTCCAAAGAGAATTAATTACTTTATCTTTAACATCATCAATCTATTATTATGTATCTATTATGGTACTGCTTTAATTGTTAAGAAGGTGTTTGGTATTACCATAGTTCCTTCTACTTTTACTATGTATAAGCAGGTTACTAGTGGTGCTTTTAAAACATTATTCTTTGATGTGATTACTAGTAATATCTTGATTATCATCTTAATTTTGTTACCTTTTATTGTAGGTTTATTCTTAAATAGATACTTGTCTAATAAGCCTAAGTTTACTTATATCTTAGTTGTAGTTACTCCATTTATTTTATTTTTATTATTTAGTGATTCATTAGATACGTTCTATTCAAACAAGTCTGACGTGAATAAATTGGGTGTATGTTCTAGTATTTTTATGAATGGGGATGTAGGGCTCGAACCTGGGCTCGAATCTTCCGCGCTCGAACCTGGGCTCGAACCTGGGCTCGAATCTGTGGGTGAAAAAGACGATGAAGCAACATACACTCCTCAAATAAGTAACATCGACTTTGATAGTATAGAAAGTGATAATCAGGCTATCAATGATTTGAATAATTACTTTAAGAATCAAGCACCAACCTATACTAATGAATATACAGGTATGTTTGAGGGTAAGAATCTAATTTATATAATGGCAGAGTCTTTTGATGGTTATTTTGTGGATAAGGAATTGACTCCTACTTTATATAAGATGATTCATGATGGTTTATATTTTAAGAATTATTACACACCTACAAATTTGTCTACTATAGGTGGTGAGTTTTCTTTACTTACTGGTTTGTTACCTGATTTGGCTGTGTTAAATAATCAGTGGAATGGTAACTACAACAACAATGGTCATCACAATTATTATCCTTATGGATTAGGTAATTTGTTTAAGAACTTAGGTTATGATGTTTATGCATATCATGATTATTTTTATAATTTTCAAAATAGAGACTATTATCTAAAGGACTTGGGTTTTGATAATTATAAGGCTTGTGGAAATGGCATGGAAACAAGAATGGATTGTAGTATTTTTCCTGCTAGTGATGATGAGATGATTAATGGTAGTATTGATGACTATATTAATTCAGATAAGTTTATGGTTTACTACGTAACTGTTTCAGGTCATGCGAAATGGGGCTTTGGTTATAATGCGATGGCCGAGAAGAATAAGAGTCTAGTTAATGACCTGGATTATAGCGAAACGGTTAGAGCTTATATTTCTGCTAACTTAGAATTAGAGAAGGCGATGACTACTTTGTTAGATAAGTTAAGTGTTGCTGGTAAGTTAGAGGATACAGTAATTGTTATGGCTAGTGATCATCATCCTTATTTTATGGAAGATGAACAAATGGAAGAGTTGGCTGGTAAGGAATTAGATAAGTATAGTTTATATAAGAATGATTTGATTATTTATAATCCTAGTGTTGAAGATGTTACTGTGGATAAGATATGTAATACTATTGATGTATTGCCTACTGTATTAAATATGTTTGGGATTGAATATGATTCTAGGTTAATTGTTGGTAAGGATATCTTGTCTAATAGTGATGGTGTAGCTATTTTTGCGGATTATTCTTGGCTAGCTGATAATGACGATGATTATAGTAATGTTGTAAGTAATAAGTATTTAGTTTCTAAGAATATTATGGTTTACGATTATTATCGTTATCTTTTTGATGGTGCACCAAACAAGAGTTGAACTTGCACGGGTTACCCCACACGCCCCTCAAGCGTGCGCGTCTACCATTTCCGCCACTGGTGCATAGCAATATTTTAGCATAATAGATAAGGGAGCGATTTGCCCTCTTAGTACGAGTTTGTTTTTGTTAAAGTGGCGACAGCGCCCATCGTTCGATAAGCGCTGTCGTTATGTGTTCAATTATTCTTCCATAACTTCCAATACCATCCTGGCACCCAGCTTAAAGCCATTCTGAAAGATCAAGCAGTCTGTATTGGTTTGATGTTCCCACATACAATCGGTGTATTTCTCAAACAGTTCTTTCTGCTCGTTCGTCATAGTGGCTTTAAGCTTTTCTTCGTTCCGGCAGATTAGCTCCTGCAGTTTCTTGTACTCCTTGGAAGAAGTATCGTACTCTGTAGACTCGATATTGCCATACCAAAATTCTTCAAGGATTCTCATACCGCATCCTCCTCGTAGATCATCTCACGCAGGACAATTTCTTCTGCACGATTGCGGATGCTGTTTATGGCTCCAACCCATGCCATCTGATCGTGCTGCTTCATGCGCTCTGTCACATCCTCAGATGCCTTCATCTGCTCGATGATAAATTCAAGGCGGTTTCTGTGCCTGCTCGTTCAAATCAGCAAGATGTGTCCACAATTCGCCGCTGAGACACAGATCGTTAAAGCGGATGGGGTTATTCTCCTTGATGTAATCTCTGTGCATACGCCCCCACCGACCAATAGGTCTGTTTTCTTCTGGTAAGCGAATGTTGGGAATATAGTAATCACCGCAACGAATATAGTTCAGTTCCTGCATTATATGTACCTCCAATAAGATTCAAACATTCTGTTCAAAGATAGAAAAAGGCGATATCTGGTTGTGAAAACCAAGTATCGCCTTTTTCTTGTCGCACTCCTGTACGGCAGCTACCCTATGTCAGTAATGTTCTCATACTGTCTTATTGAGGGACGCCAAATGGTCTTTTTTAATACTTACTTTTTCAATTCTTCCCATTCAGGACCAAGCTGAAGACTACCATCACTGCTTCCTACAAAAGTACTACCTTTTTTATAAATGTGATCATATTTCACATCTGCCTGATATGTTTGCCCACTAGTATCATGATAGTACTCCACGCCACGGATACCATCTATAGAATGGTCAATGATATGGTTCATTTGTACAGAATGTGACTGTACTGCAGAATTAACGATGTCACTAGTTTGTGAAAGTGTGGCAGAAATATTTTGAGATGCACGAATGGCGTTTTGTTGACGAGACATGGCACCTTGTAATTGAATCTGCTGTACTCTTTGTATTTCTTCATTTTGTAACGCAAAGTATACAGGACCATAATCGAAATTCTTTAGAAAGTTATCAAAGATAGTTTTATAGTCACTATCTATATTATTTGGATACACCAATATAAGGTCGTAGTATCTACCCCAGTCAAAGCTACCCATGCCTCCAATTCCATACATGGCTCCCATAAATGAGACGCCTTTTCTTAAAAGATCTTGCCAGTTATCTTTTGAAGAAGTGTCTTGGGTATGGGAAAGTACGCTACTGAAGAAACCGTTGTATTGTTGTCCATTTATGTGGAAGGAAAAACTGAATTTACCAGGGAAAGCTATACATGGCTTTTTCATTCTCTCTTCAGATGCCTGCTTAAAATATATGGCCATCTTTTCAGCTTCAGTAAAGTCCATTGGCTGAAGCTTAATATTTACAGGTGAACTTCTAAACAGTTGGGTGCAAATAGAAGTGATTCTTCTAATGGCATATTGAGAAAGATCCATGAACTTACTGTAATTGGTAAAAGTGATTGGATCAAACTGATATTCTCTGTTGGCTGAATGAGCATTGAATCCGAAATTAAAGACGGGTTTTGGATCAGCATCTTTATAGAAGGCAAATGGATAAAATATCATTTGAGCGCCACTTTGAGAAACAAGTTGTAATCCTTTGCATACAGCTGCAAGACTCGAGATAGAATCGTTGTCGTCAAAGACACCATAAGTCCATCCTTGAGGTACGTAAGCTTGAAATATTGGACCTCTATTTGTATAGTCAATCATTTTTACTTCAGGTTGTTTTAGCTGGTACTCTTTACCACATCCAAGGCAACGGATATGCACAGCACCTTCTTCTACTTGTATAGGAGTATTACAGTTAGGACATCTTATTTGCATGCACAAATTCCTCCTTATCATTTGTTTCAGTCTATCATAGAGAAAACAAGGCTAACAGTTGACGATTGTTTCAATAATCATAATATAGGAATTATTTAAAAAGAATCACTTGAGACAAATGTCAACTTTTGTATCAGAGACTTTTATTTATAATTAAGGTATACAAAGGTATGACCAATTAATCATGAGGTACATATATGCATGAAAATATAAAGAATACAAGGGTGATCACGTTGATGGTGGCACTGGCACTGTTTAATTTTATCTTTCTGGGAACAGAATATCTTTTTGACAACATGATGTCTCTTGTGACATCTCCTGAATGTGTCATAGCGGCACAAGGATATATCTTAGGCGCCAGTGTTATAGGGTTTGTGCTTTATCCATGGCTATCTATAAAGATTCCTGAAAGTGTACATGCCATTGCAGTATTTACAGGAGCACTAGCAGAAATTATATGTATATTCGTTATCTGGCAACACGCTTTTTATGCATTGATCTTAGTCGCGGGATGTCTTGCTTATGTGCTTTTAGGAATCGTAGGGAGTGCTGTGCATTATCATTTATCTTGTGTGGTAAAGCGTGATTCTCTTGCGAAAACAGTGAGTATTTCGTATGCACTTGGTATCTTGTTTCAATATCTAAATACTCATCTTATGCAGAATTCTATAGCGGAATCAATTATTCTTGCGGTTTCTTCTGCTGTTGTTGCGCTATTGTTGTTAAAGGCTGAACAAGAACAGATGGATAGTGAAGATGTGGAATCTTTAAAAAGGATAGAAAATCCAAATCTTGTAGGATTGGCGTTAATAAGTGTGGTGATGTTGATGACCTGCATTTTTTCCACATTGGATGCTGAGGTTACACTTGTACATGTATCAGGAAATGGAGACGTGGGAAACTGGCCAAGACTGTTACTGGCGCTAAGTGCTTTATTTGCGGGTGTATTCTATGATGCCTGTCATCAAAAATACATGAACCTGATTATGTATGGTGTTACAATCTTATCTACTTTATGTATTGTGGTGATGGAAAATGGTGGATCTTTTTACACAGGTTTAGTAGTCTTTTATCTTTCAGCAGGCTTCTTTGTGGTGTACTTTACTAGTAGTTTTATGAAACTTTCATATCAGATGAATTTGCCTCAATTGTGGGCAGGACTTGGAAGAGCTGTGAACAATGTCTGTGCCTTTATTATGTCTTCACTTTCTTTAAAATTGTTACAGTCTAATAACTCTGTTCTTAGAAATGGAGTAGTACTGTTATTGTTTGTGCTTATTTCTGTTGCGTTCTATTTCTATGTTTCTTTTTTGAAAACTTCAAAGGAAGAAGACATTGTAGAAGAAGCATCTATCAGTGAAGAAGAACGTCTACAACAATTCTCTAGAGCATTCTTGTTAACTCCAAGAGAAACGGAAGTACTTCATGTATTACTGGTGTCAGATGAAAATGTGCAAGAAATTGCTGAACAGTTGTTGATATCAAGAGCTGCTTTATATCGTCATATTACAAGTATTAATGAAAAGACGAATACAAAGTCAAGAATTGGATTGGTACAGTTTTATTACCAGTTTAAAGGAGGAAAGACCCATGAAAAAGATTCTTAAATATGCAGGTGTTGTAACGTTGGTGATGGTTGGTGTGCTTTGTACTGGTTGTACAAAGCCGATGGATAATGAAGGGAAAACAGATGCTTTGAAACCTTATCAGGTAAGTGAACTGATAGTTTTATCTAGGTGGTATTACAATCAAAGAAATGGTTATTTGCCTCCTGAAGTAGAGTGGCAAGAGAATGAGGATGAAACTTTTATAATTAAGCTCTATGAGTTTGTAAAGGATGATGAAGGTATTGGCCATACTGCAACTTCTGCTATCTATGCGGTAGATGCATATGGGAAAGGGAAAGAAGAAATTATGTTAGAAGATGTAGAATTTCCTGAAGTCTCTGTTGCGGAAATTGTCTTATATATGGAAGAGCCTGTAGAGTTAACATATATCGCTAATACAGAAGCGCATAAAGAGTGGAATATAAAGGATCAGACGGTTCTAGAAGAATGTTTCAAAGCTTTGGAAACTATAAATATAAAGGAAAAGAGTGATGTGCGTACTGTGGATGCAGAAGAAATATTGGTGTTCAAATTAGCGAATGGTACTGAATGGACGCTGACTTTTGAAAATGGTAATTTCAGGAGAAATTCTACGGTTTATATAACAGAAGGCTATGCAAAAGTAAGAAAGGTGTTAATAGAATATCTTAAAGAGGAGGGGCTATGGAATTGAAGAAAAAATTTAACATATGGATGTTGGTGTGTATGTTATTGGTTACATTACTTACAGGATGTGGCAAGAATAGTCAAAATGCTGATTTTCTAACGGGTACCTGGACTTTAACAGGTATGAAATATGATGGAGATACCTATACCAAACAAGATATTGAAGATGCAGGTGCTGGAATAACTTTGGAGTTGTTTAAAGATGGCACAGGAACAATGTTGTATGATGGAACAAGTACAAAGTTGACTTGGGATGCAAAAGAAATTCATACTGAAGCTGGTACAGATACATATGTACTTAAAGATGGTGTCTTGACTATTTATGAAGAGACAACAGAGATGTATTTTGAAAAAAATAATAGTACATCTTCAAAGAAAGATAAAGCTGTGGAAGATAACTGGGAAGTTGTAGAATTACCTTCTTCGTTAGATCTTGTGCCTTACAGCTGTGTAGATTTTACTATGAATATTCCTCAGGGTTGGGTGGTTGAAGAGGCACCAACTTATGTAGGCATGCTTCATGTTTTAAGGGTTTATGATCCAAGTAATCCAATTAATCAGATTGTGATGATGCCTAAGGCAGAACCGTTTTTTCCAAACGATGATGTACGACAAATATTTGGGATGAATAATGCGATATATGGTTTATGTCCAGTGTTGAGTAATGTGTCTACCCAAGGTGTTTTCGAAGTATTCACTCAATATGTGACAGCTCTAGAAGCTAATGAAGTATATAATTCTGTTTCTTTACCGCATATTGAAAATTTTAATGTATTAGAGAGTTTTGTGAGTAATTCAAATTTAAGTTCTGTTTCTGTTTCTTCTGAGGTCCTAAGGGCTACTTTTACTCAAAATGAAGTAGAAGGAGAGGGAATGTTTACGGCGGATGTTGTTCCTTTTGCGTTGGAACTTGGAACCGGTTATTATATGGTTTATAACTTGTGTTTTATAACAGCTGCTAAGGATGATTTCCAAAATTTGGCAAATGCTCTTAATAAGTCTTTGGGAAGTTTAGAGTATTCAGATGTGTTTGTAAGTTCGGCGATGAGTCAGAGCGATCAACAAGTTGTGACTTCACAGAATCTAAGCAGAATAGCTAGTGAAACTTCAGATATGATTATGTCTAGTTGGGAAAATAGAAATGCTTCTTTTGATATTATGTCTCAGAAACAAAGTGATGCGACAATGGGGTATGAAAGAATTCAGGATACACAGACAGGCGAAATCATTAAGATTGATAATGGATTTATGGATCATTATGATGGAACAAGATATACTACGATTACAGATGCACAATATGCAGATCCTGTAGATAAGGTGGTTCATATCAAGTAGCTAGATATTATTGTCGAATACTTTGGGGGTATTCGACTTTTTAGTTGTAGTATCTTTATGAAAAATGAATTTACATAGCTATTTTTGTCTATATTGTAAAAAATGTTAGAAAACTTATATAAAAGTATGTAAAAAATGTTGTTAATGTGGTCTAAATATATGTAAAAAATGTTAATATAAAGGCGTAAATATATGTAAAAAATGCTGGAGGCCTTATGTTAAAGAGAAAAATTGATGTATTTTTAGAAGAATGGAAAAATAGAGAACATAATCCTTTAATTATTAAAGGGGCAAGACAAATAGGTAAGACTACTTCAATAATGGAGTTCGCGAAGAAAAATTATGAGAGTGTAATTGAAATTAACTTCATTTCTAATCCTGAATATATTCAAATATTTAAGGGCGGTTTTGATGTTGATTCTGTTGTTTTAGAATTGTCTATTCTTAATCCTAATTTAAAGTTTATTCCTAATAATACATTAATCTTCTTTGATGAGGTCCAAGAATACATGGATGCGACAACATCTTTAAAGTTCTTTGCGTTGGATAAAAGATTTGATGTGATTTGTTCAGGTTCGGCCCTTGGTGTTAAATATAATAAGGTTAAAAGTGTAGCGGTTGGTTTTAAAGAAGACTACACAATGTACTCGTTAGACTTTGAAGAGTTTTTATGGGCAAAAGGATATGAAGATAATATTATTAATAGTTTGTTTAATAATGCATTGGAATTAAAGCCATACTCAGATTTAGTCTTAGATAAGATGAATTCTTTATTTATGGAATATATTCTTACAGGTGGTATGCCAAAGATTGTTTCTACCTATATATCACAAGGCAATTATTCAGGTATTCCTGATAGGCAGAAGCAATTGTATCAAGATTATTTAGATGATATCAGAAAGTATGTGGAAGGCTTGGATGCAAGTAGAGTAGAGAATATGTATCTACATGTAGCATCGCAACTTGGTAAAGATAATCCAAAGTTTCAGATTACGAAATTAGGCCATGGAGCTAGGGCTTTTCAATATGAAGGTTGCGCCCAATGGTTGGCTGATGCAGGTGTTGTGAATATTGGCTATTGTTTAAATTCTTTAAGCTTGCCTTTAAAGGGTAATGAGAATCCTAATAATTATCGTGTTTATTTTGCGGATACTTCATTGTTGATAGCTTCTATGGATGAAGAAAGTAGAAAAGATTTATTGGTTTCTAAAAACTTAGATGTTTATAAGGGAGCCTTATATGAGAACTTTGCGGCTGAGGCTTTAATGAAACAAGGTTATGATTTGTTCTTTTATAGAAGCGAAGATTCTAGAACGGAATTAGATTTTTTAATTAGAATTAAAGATAATATTGTGCCTATTGAGATAAAGGCTAATAAGGGAAGTGCAAGATCACTTAATACGGTGATTGATGATAAGAAAATAGATGAGATTAAGTATGGCATTAAGTTTTCTAATAATAATATTGGTGTAGCTAATAATGTGCTTACTTTACCTTTCTTTACCTTATTTATGTTAAAGAGAGTTATAACTAATATGAAAGATACGAAGTTTGAGGAATTTGTATGATGTTAAAAATTGCGGTTACTACAAGATTTATTAGACAAGACTTTGGTGGTGGTTACTACTATGTAAACAATGCCAATGTGAGAATGTTTAATGATAATAATGTGATATTAGTTCCTGTTACATGCAAGATGGAAAAGGATTTTATTCTTGATACATGTGATGGTTTGTTTGTACCAGGAGGTTGTGATGTTGATCCTAAGAATTATGGTGAGGATTTTAATGGGGCTAAGGAATGTTTTGATTTCATTGATGATTTAGATATTTTCTATATTAAAGCTTTTCACTCTGCTAAAAAGCCAATTCTTGGAATATGTAGGGGTCTACAAATAATTAATGTGGCCTTTGGTGGTACTTTGTATCAAGACATTGGTGGCCATAGTGATACTAAGCATTTTGTTAATGTGGAAAAAGATAGTTTTATATACGATATATACAAAGAAGATAAGCTAGAGGTAAATAGTTTTCATCATCAAATCATCAAAGACTTGGGCAAAGGTTTAAGAGCGATTGCTAAGTCAGATGAGGGATATATTGAAGCTATTGAGGGCGATAATATCTATGCTGTACAGTGGCATCCTGAAATCTATGATAGTGATAGGTTTATAAGATATTTTATTGATAAGGTATTCTAAACCCCCGTGGGGCTTATAAAACAATAATAGGATGGGTATAATCTTTTTATGGCTTTTATTGAGATAAAAGATTTAAGTTATGCCTATGATGATAAGCTTGTGTTAAACAAGCTTTCTTTAAGTATTGAAAAGGGTGAATATCTTTGTATCTTAGGGAAGAACGGTAGTGGTAAGTCTACCTTAGCTAGGTGTTTAAATGGTATTTTGAAGCCAAGTGAAGGTAGTATTAAGGTTGATAATCATTCTACTGAACTTAATAGATATGTAGGAATGGTCTTCCAAAATCCTGATAACCAATTTGTATCATCTATAATTTCTGAAGACTTGGCTTTTTATCCTGAGAATCTAGATAAGAGTGATATTGATATGCGTATTAAATCAGCTTTAGTTGATGTAGATATGGAAGGTTTTGAGGATAGATCAACTCATTTCTTGTCTGGTGGTCAGAAACAAAGAATTGCGATAGCAGGTATATTAACAGCTGATTTGGATACGATTATTTTTGATGAAGTAACAACAATGTTAGATCCTAAGGGCAAAGAGGATGTTTTAAATATCATCGATAGACTACATAAAAAGGGTAAGACTATTATTATGATTACTCATGATATTAACGAGGCTATTAGGGCTGATAGGATTGTGGTTATTAATGATGGAAATATCATAAGAGATGGTAGTGCTAGGGATGTTTTGAGTGATGTTGAATTACTTACTACTAATAATATTGAAGTTCCTTTGTGCGTGAGAATCTATCATGATTTAAAAAATAAAGGTATCGAATTAGAAAAGTGTCCAATCAATGAAGATGAGTTGATGGAGGCCTTATGTCAATTGAATTAAGGAATGTGTCTTTTACTTATCTTAAGACTATTAAGGCTTTAGAGAATATCAATTTGAAGATAGAAGATGGTGACTTTGTTGGCATCATTGGTAAGACGGGTAGTGGTAAGTCCACTTTATTGGATATATTGGCTTCACTTGTTAAACCAACAAGTGGAGAGCTTAACTATGTTGGGTTAAAAAGGGATGATATCGGGGTTATTTTTCAGTTCGTGGAGAAGCAACTTTTTGAGTCTACGGTTGAAAAAGATGTTGGCTTTATCCTAAAGAATAAGGGTATTAAGGATGAGGGCCAAATAAGGGATGTCTTGGAATATTTAGGTTTCAATTACTCTGATGTCAAAGACAAATCACCATTGGAGTTTTCTATTGGTGAAAAGAGAAAAATTGCGATTGCGGGTGTACTGGTTGGAAAGCCTAAGGTCTTGATATTAGATGAAGCTTTTGCAGGTTTGGATAAGGATGGTAAGGATTCTTTGATTAAAATACTTCTTAAATTAAATAAAGAAGGTACTACCATCATTATGATTTCACATAGTAGTGATGTGATCTGTGAGTGTGCCAAAAGGGTAATTATCTTAAAAGATGGTTCTATCTATAAGGATGGAAAGCCTGAGGTGGTGTTTAAGGATTATCAAAAATTATTAAGTGATGGCATTGATGTTTCTTATGTTAGAAGAATAGCTGAGAAATTAGATTTAGATTGTATCAAGTATGATGACTTAATTGATGAAATAGAAAAGAGGCATGCGCATGAATAGCTTACCGATTGGTTCTTATTTCAAGGGTGATTCTATCTTTCATAAGTGTGATGCGTATACTAAGATTATTACTTTAATTATTATGATGATTGCGGTAATTAAGACGCAAGGTTTAGAGTTTTATATTGTGTGGCTAATCATTATAGGTCTTTGTATAAAGGCATCTAAGATTGATATTGATAGTATTACAGGTTCTTTGACAAAAACTTTAAAGTTTTGTGTAGTGGTCTTTCTAATGAACTTCTGTTTCTTTTCACCAGAAAATGCTTACTTTAGTTTCCTTATCTTTAATCCCTCATATTTGGGTTTAGTACAAGGGATTAATGTGGTTGGCAAGATGTTGTTGTTGATTATGATTACAACTATCTTACTAAGTACAACTAGTCCTTTAGATCTAACAAAGGGTATTTCGATGTTTCTTTATCCTTTACAATATGTAGGCTTGAATGTTTGTGAGATTTCGATGATTCTTTCAATTTCTTTGACTTTTATTCCTACATTGTTTGAAGAGGCCGAGATGATAAGGAAGGCTCAGATAGCTAGAGGGGCCAAGCTTGATAGTAAAAATCTTATTACCAGGGCAACTTCAATTGTGCCGTTTGTGGTTCCGGTTTTTATTTCAGCATTTAAAAGAGCTGATGATTTAGCTCTTGCGCTAATAAGCAGGGGTATTGAACTTAAGAAAGATCGAAGAATTAAGTTTGATGTTTCTTTGAATGCTTGCGATTATTACATTCTACTTATGAGTGTTTTAATATTATTATTGTTTATGTTTTTATAAGGGGGAAATTTTATGACAAATACTAAAAAGGCAATAATTTGCGCAATTATGATTGCGATGTGTGTGGTGCTACCTATGGCGTTCCATGCGATTCCTAATGCTGGTTCTATTTATTTACCAATGCATATTCCAGTATTACTTTGTGGTTTGGTTGCTGGTTGGCCATATGGTTTATTGTGTGGTATTGCAGGTCCTGTTATGTCTCATTTGATTACGGCTATGCCAGGTATTGGTTACTTACCTCAAATGGTAATTGAGTTAGCGGCATATGGTTTGATTACTGGTTTATTAATGAATTTTCTTCCAATTAAGAATGAAACTGCTAAGGTTTATACTTCTTTAGTTGGTGCAATGTTACTAGGTAGAGTAGTAAGTGGTGTTTCTAAGGCTCTTATTTTTGCGAAGGGTTCTTATTCTGTGACTCTTTGGGTTACTGGTTTGTTTGTGACTGGCCTACCTGGTATTATTATTCAAATCATCTTTATTCCAGTTATTTATTTTGCATTAAAGAAGGCTAAGCTTATTTAATGGATAAGAATAGTATTGAAGCTTTTTTTGATAGGGCAGCATCTTCTTGGGATGATGAAATGATTAAGGATGACTTGATCATTAAGATTATTTTGGATAATGCCAAGGTAGAAAAGGATAATACAGTGTTGGATGTTGCCTGTGGTACGGGTGTGATGATTCCTTATTATTTAGATAGAGGGGCATATCCTACTGGTATTGATTTGTCTAAGAAGATGATTGAGATTGCTTCTAATAAATTTAAGGATGTTGAATTTATTTGGGGTGATGTTGAAGAATTAAATGATCGTAAGTTTGATCGTGTAGTTGTCTATAATGCCTTTCCTCATTTTATTAATCCTGAGGCTTTAATTAAGCATTTAGCTACTTTATTAAATAAAGATGGTACTTTAACTATTGCCCACGGAATGAGTAGGGAACGTATTAATCATCATCATGAAGGTGTAGCTAGTTCTATATCAAATGGTTTAATAAAAGCTAGTGAATTGGCTAAGATTATGTCTAAGTATCTTGATGTCTATGTATCTATTGATGATGATAGGATGTATCAAGTTAGTGGAATATTAAAGTAAGGTTGGTTATAATGCCAATCTTTTCTTTTGAGTTGAGCTAATATATAATATAAATAAACTTATCATAAATTAATTTATCATAAGGAGGCAATAATGAAGTTCATAGGTAGAAAAGAAGAATTAGGAAAATTAGAAGCAGAGTATCAAAGAGATGGATCTTTTGTGGTTGTTTATGGAAGACGTAGAGTTGGTAAGACTACTTTGATAAAAGAGTTTATAAAGAATAAAACAGCTTTTTATTATCTTGCGACAGAAGAGTTAGAAGCTCAAAGTATGAAAAGATTAGCTGGTGTAATTGGACGTGCTACTAATAATAGTTTGTTGAATAAGGCTGTATTTAATGATTGGCTGGATTTGTTTCAGTTAGTGGCTGATTATAAACCTAATGAGAAGAAAGTTTTGGTTATTGATGAGTTTCCATATTTGGTTAAGACGAATCCTGCTTTTCCTTCTATCTTACAAAACGCTTGGGATGAGTTATTGAAAGATAATAATGTGATGTTGATATTGTCTGGTTCACTAATAGGCATGATGCTCAAACATACGTTGTCTTATGATAGTCCTTTATATGGCAGAAGAACTGCTCAAATGCGCTTATCTTCGTTGCCTTTTAATGATGTTTATATGGCTAGTGGTTTAACTTTTGAAAGGGCTGTTGAACAATATGCGATTACAGGTGGTGTACCTAAGTATCTAGAGTTTTTTGAGGATGGTCGAGAATTGGTTGATCAGATAAAGGATGTTGTCTTAAATAAGAGTGGATTTTTGTATGAGGAGCCATTTTTCTTGTTGAGAAGTGAATCTTTGTCTGCAGTTAATTATTTTTCAATTATTAAGACAATAGCGGATGGTAATCACAAGTTGGGTAAAATAGCTAGTGCTTTAAATCAAGATACTTCTAGTATTACGCCATATCTTTCTACACTTACGGAATTAGGTTTTATTGAAAAGAGAATTCCTGTGACTGAGAAGAATCCTGAAAAAACAAGAAAGGGTTTATATTTTATTTCCGATAATTTCATACGATTTTGGTTCCATTATGTTTATCCATATAAGGGTGAATTGGAATTGGATAATGTGCAGATTGTATTAGATGAAATAAATAAGGATTTTAAAGAAAAGTTTGTGGCTTTTGCGTATGAGGATATATGTAAGGAAATATTTCAAAATTTATGTAAAAAAGGAAGTATTGATTTTGTACCTTCTCGTATAGGTTCATACTGGCTGAATGATTTTAATAATGACACTGAAATCGATGTGATGGCGATTGATAATCAAAATAAGAGGATATTTGTGGGAGAGTGTAAATATCATAATAAGTCTGTTGATGCTCAAGTGTATTTTTCATTAAAAGAAAAAGTTGAAAATAATGATGAAATTAAAAAAGGATTCACTGGATTTGAGCTTATCTATGGCTTATTTAGTAAAAGTGGTTTTACTAATCGCATGTTAGATATCGCAAAAGAGAATGTTGATATATTGTTAATTAATGATGATACCCTACTTAAATAAACAAATCTAGGCGTAAACACAAAACATAATATAATGCTTTTCCTCATTCTCTTGGTCCTGAATCACTTATAAGACACTTATCTAAGAATAGTACTTTAACTATTGCCCATGGAATGAGTAGAGAACGTATTAATCATCATCATGAGGGTGTAGCTAGTTCTATATCAAATGGTTTAATAAAAGCTAGTGAATTAGCTAAGATAATGTCTAAGTATCTTGATGTCTATGTATCTATTGATGATGATAGGATGTATCAGGTTAGTGGTAAATTAATGGGCTGTTTATAATACAACCCATTGTTTGTACTGCCGCAAAAGTGCAGACGGATAGTCGGAGTGGGTGAAATATACTGAAAGTAAAGAAGAAAAGCAATAGAAAAAAATATGAAGTCATGATGAAAATAAAAAGTTCAGTCAATCTATAAATCCAGTTTTTTTTGCAGGGAAGCCGAGACGTTTTCTCTAAAACTGGGTGATGTAAAAGCATTTTGACGGAAAAATTCCGACTTTGTAAAAGCGCTTTGATAGACAGTGCTTTTCACATAGGGGATAATACAGATGAAGTTAATGTTAGGAGGCAGGCGTGTGGAAATTGGCAGCAAAATCAAACAGTCAAGAATAGATGCGAAGCTCACACAGGAGCAAGCAGTGGAAGCTCTTGGTATCAGTAGGCAGACAATATCAAATTGGGAGAATGGGAAATCCTACCCTGATATAGTAAGTGTGCTTAAAATGAGCGATTTATATGGCGTCAGTCTCGACTACCTATTGAAAGGAGATTACCTTATGAAAAATTATCTGGATTATATCGAAGAAAGCACAAATGTAGTAAAAAGCAAGGTCAAGTTATCAAAGCTGATATTGATTCTATCCTATCTAGTGATATGGGCATTCAATTTCATGGTGTCATGGCTTTTTTCTGTGGAAAGTATTTCAGAAGCACAGGCGGGCGCATTCCAATGGCTCGTACTTCCGGTAGCAACGATTGTGATATCTCTTTTGATTGGGAAAAACGATTTTTGGGGAAAGGGCAAGTGGTTTGCTCCGATTGGATTTGGTCTCATGTTCTTGTTGTCTATCTATGCGAGTTATGGCATGAGAGAAAATTCAATCTTCAATCAGATCGATTTGCAAACAATCACCTGTTTCTTTATTGGAGCAATTGCTTCGGTTATAGGCATAGTGCTTGGTTATGCGTTATTCACGGTCGAAAAGAATACCACAATTAGCGAGTAATATATGCTTGCCAAAGCATTAACTTTAATTTAAGTAAGACTACAATTGCGTAGTCTTTTTTATTTCTTTAGTTTTTTTAAAGCTTCTTCCACATCAGAATAATGTTTAACATTAGGGTCTCTTGCGATTCTTTCTGCTTCTTTTAAAGCTTTTATTGTTTCTTTATTAAAGTTATTTTGTTCCATATAAGCATTATATTCTATTAAACTTGATGTCATAGTAATGTTTCTTCATTAGATACATTTCTTTATCGGCTTCTTTAGTTAATTCTTCAATTGTTAAGTTTGAATAATCATCGTAGTGGGCAAAGCCAAATGAAATACTTAAATTATCCACTCTTGTACCTGACCAATTGTTGATGGTGTTGTTAAGATTGCTTATTGTAGATTCAATTTCATCTTTGTTCATGTAGCCAAAGACAACGAATTCATCACCACCGATTCTATAGGTGTTGCCCTTGTCTTTAAATGTGCTTGTAATGCAAGCGGCTGCACCACAGATTAATTCATCGCCTGCTTCATGGCCTAATGTATCATTGACAACCTTTAAACCATTGATATCGATAAGGAATACCACAAAATCATTTGTTGGTGTATTTTTGTGATTAGCGATATATTCATTGTAGGCAAATCTAGAATAGACACCGGTAAGCGGATCAATAGAGATTTTTACGCTTTGTTCATAAAGCTTATCACGCATCTTGATGCTTTGGATGGTATAGAATTCATATATCCACTCAATGATAATGATTAGTATTCCAAATAATGATATAAAGGCAATTAGTTCTTGGGAAAGTAGGGCATTAATATCAATTTGAAAAGAATTGTCAAATGGAATATTATGAATGAACAGATTTCTAAAAATCATTTTTCTTAAATATAAGATACATAAGATTCCTATTAATAAGGCACTTATTTTAGTGATGACTAATGACTTTGACTTTTGTTTAGGCTGGACATTATCACAGATATATTTTAAGTAATTCTTAAGATTACTTCTATTAAGTACATAATGTGTTAAAGAACATACAAGCCCTGCTAAGATATAAGATAACCAATCACTAAATACTGGATAAGACAATAAGTTTGAAGTTATCGTTTCTCGCATTGTTGGTAAAAACAAATAAAAGGCAATTACCATGAAGATTCCTTGGACAAAGGTACAAATCATTCCGACAATAAATATACCTAAGTAAACATGTTTTCTTGTTTTGTTAAAATATATATTAAATAAATTGGCTGAGACGATTGCGAGTAATATTCTTGATAGGCCAAACATGATAGAGGCAAAGGGAACTCCACTCACAAAAGGCGAGAATAGTTGGTCTAGTGGTGCAGTAGAATAGGTTCCTATCCACATTGAAGATAGGGCAAAAACTAAGGCGACAGGTACACTTGCACTTATACCTAGTGTCATAGCACCTACTATTACAAGAATATGTAGTGTGGTTGTAGAAACAACGTCTAGTTCAATGTAGCCTAGATATGAGAAGGCAAAAATAGCTTCTAGTGCCATTAGAATTAATACTATTTCTTTTTGTTTTGTTGTGGTTAGAGTAACCCCATATAATTTTTCAAATCGTTTCATTATAAATATCCTTTTTAATAATTTTAACATTTTTAGTCATTTTAAAAGCTTTAGGAATTAATATAAATAATTTTATGATAAATTAGATTATCATAAATTTTCTAAACACAACTATATATATTATTATTCCTAAAACATTAGAAATGATACATGCCCACGTTAGAAACAAAGGACCAAAACTTGGTGTAAACACAAAAGATAAAATAATACGTGTTGCTAATACGATAGTAGAAATAAACGCTAAACTCTTCATCTTTTGGTGGCCCTTAAAATAAGAATCAAAACTATTCTTATAGAAGATTGCGAAATAATTCAAGATAAGAATTAGGAAAGCTTTATCTGCATATATAAAGCTTTCTAGGGTCGTATCTTTAATGTATAAAGATACGAGTGGTTTATTGAATATAAGAGTTAATAAAGAAGAAAGGATACAAATCAAAGTACCAAAGAATAATATAGACTTAAAACCAGCATCAACTCTATCATGCTTATTTGCACCAATATTTTGAGCACAGAAAGATTCATAGGCATTACAAATGCCAACAAGAGGACATAACAGAAGATTGTTTAAGGTGAAGGCTACATTATAACCATTGATTATTTCTACACCATAGCCATTGACTAATATTTGTAAGAAAAAGGAACCAAAGGAATATACACTTTGAGATATAGTTGATGGGATCATCATGGTGATACCACTTTTTAGATAATCAAAAGAGAAATGAGCTTTTAGCTTATAAGAGTTAATTAATTTGTTAGCTTTATAGTACATAAAGATAGCACTTAATAAGACTGAAATTAAGGAAGCTAGGGCAGCACCAAGAACACCTTTATCAAATATAGCTACAACAATATAGTCTAGGATTAGATTTAATACTTGAAAGATTATACAAAGAATCATTGGTGTTTTAGAATCGCCATAGCCATTCAAGATACCTTGGTTAACTGTTACAATACCAACTGGAATAAAGTTTAGGGCATAGACAATTAGGACAATAATCGAGTCATTCAATAAATAATCTGGGATATGAATTAGTTCTAATAATTGTTTAGCGAAAAGACAATAAAGTAGGGCTATGATAGTGGAATATACAAAGAAGACAATATTAAATGTTCTTTTAGCATCGCTTAGTCCTTGTTTATCTTCTTCGCCAAACATCTTGGCAAAGACAACATTAGAGACTATGGCACCACCCTGTACTAGACAATATCCTAACATTGTTAGGGTTGAGATATTAGATAGGATGGCAAATTCATTACCACCTGAAAATCTAGAGACAATGATTGAGTCTATTAGGGTATATAGTTGGTTTAAAAGTTGCAAGACTATTAAAGGTAATGAGAATTTTAATAAGACTTTGTTTATATTTCCGTTAGTTAAATTCATGGAAATAATTATACTGCTCAGGATATATAATTTAACTATTAATAGAGGAAAAATATTATGGATAAACAGACAAAGAAGAATCTTCTAATGTATCCTTTGGGGACTGTTGGAAGAGATATGATGTATGCACTATTTAATAGTTATCTTTTAACGTATACGATGTATACAAGATCATTAACTAATGCACAACTTAGTGCTATTACTATTATTATGGTTGCAGCTAGAGTGTTTGATGCGCTTAATGATCCAATTATGGGTAATTTGATAGAAAGAACAAGGAGTAAGTATGGCAAGTTTAAGCCTTGGTTATTGGCCGGCATTTTGTCTACTTCTGTTGTTGTGTATGTGATTTTTAATTCTAAATTAGAGGGTTGGGCCTTTATTGTAGAGTTTGGAATTTGTTACTTCTTGTATTCAATAACATTTACGATGCATGATATTTCTTATTGGGGCATGATACCTGCTTTATCAAGTGATGGAGCGATGAGAGATACTTATACTTCTCGTGCTACTTTGTTTGGTGGCATTGGCAATACCTTGGCTCAAATATTAATACCGATGCTTACAGCTGGTGCTTTGGCACTAGGCGGTTCTTCTAGAAATGCTTATGGCATTATAGCTACTGTTATATGTATATTAGGGCCTTTGTTCTTGTTGTTTACGTTGTTTGGTGTAAAAGAGAGAAGGGAAGATAACAAGGAAGTACCACCTTTGTCTTTTAAGAAGATTATTAGTACTTTTGTGAATAATGATCAATTATTGTGGATTACTTTTATTTTTCTTCTTCAACAAATAGGCATTAATATTGTCCTTAATGGTATTGGCAATAACTATATTTATTTTGAGTTTGGCTATAAGGGATCATTGTATTCTTTATTTACAACGGTCGGTATGGCAGCTACAGCTTTCTTGATGATTTTCTATCCTTTGTTGTCTAAGAAATTAAGTAGAAATAAGATGGTTTCTGTTGCCTTGTATATTGGTATAGTAGGTTATTTGATTCAAATATTATGTGGTTTGTTTATGGTGACAAGTCAGGTTAAATTTTTCATGATTACATTGGGATTCATGTTGTCTAACTTTGCCCAATATGGACTATATCTAATTATGATGATATCTATTATTAATACGGTTGAATATAATGAGCTTAAGACAGGTAATCGTGATGAGGCTATTATTTCTTCAGTTAGACCTTTTATCACAAAGTTAGCTAGCGCTTTGGTTGTAGTAATTACTACTTTAACTTATATGGTAGTAAATGCGACTAGTTTCACTAATCAGATTTCTTCTCTTGAACAACAGGCTACACAAGGCTTGATTGATGATGTGACTAAATCAAAGATGATTGAGACTATTATTAAAAGTACTACTTCCTTACAAAGAAATGGTTTATTGATTGCGATGACGATTATTCCTTGTATCTTTATGATTATTTCTTGTGTTTTGTATAAGAAGAAATATATTCTTACTGAAGATAAGTATAAGGAAATTTGTGAACAGTTGGGTGAATAGAGATGTCTAATTTGTGCATAGCTCTTTTAAGGTAAAGAAAAATATGAAAGTTCTAATCTAATAATTATTTATTCAAAAACAGGTTCACACTTATATGCTGGAGGAAATAATGAAGGATATAACAAAATTTAAAGAAAATCAAAAAGTAAGAATCATCACAACAAATGATGTCGTTATAGAAGGAACTGTTTTGTTTTTGTCAAAAGAAGAAGAAGATTATGAATTAGCAATTAATATAAGATTGGATAAAAAACCAAATATTCTATGTATTTTACAAAGTGAAATTAAAGATATTGTGGTCTTAGATCAAAAAGTTTAAACAATGATAGAAACGGATAATGTATATCAAATGACAATATGAATTTTGGCTTTTTAAAATAACAAATTCTGTGTGAGTTATGCTAAATGAAAGTCGATATATAAAACACAATACTAAACTAGGTTAAAGAAAATTTGTGATGAATTAGATATATCATAGATACTAATGAAGGGTGTCAGTTTAGAGATATTTAAAAATGAAGAATTATTGAGCATAGCGATATGCTCATTTCTTGTGTTTACTTGTTTATATTTAATTTATAAAAAACATAAGAACAAAGAATTGTTTTGTCTTGGAAGTATTGTCATCATATATGGACTTATTTCAATTTGGAATCTAGGTTCTTTTGAAATGCCTATCAGTACTTGGCAGCCTGCCACTGATAATCAATCGTTTATTCTTGAGTTGAGTCAGAGTAAGTTTGAACAGATTAATATCATCTATGGTGAGGGTGATAATAACAGTCTTGTTGGTGAGCATGAATATCAATTAGGAGTGAATGGTATTGTCCTTGAGGGTTCCAATGATTTAAGCATTTGGGATAATATTGTTACTTTAGATGAAGGACTAATTTATGAGTATCAAAGTATTAAGGGTTGTTTTAACTATAAATATATTAGGATAAATAGTAGTAGTAAATTAAATACGATAACCGAGATAGCTTTTTATAATAAAGATAGTATTGTAGGAACTAAGGTCTATGAAGATGAGCATGGTGGTAAGTATCCTGCTTCTTTAGTAATTGATGAACAAGAAATGACTGAGATTGATCCTATTTATTATGATGAGTTCTTTTTTGATGAAGTCTATCATGTTAGAAACGCAAAAGAAGTGGCAGATGGCCAATATATGTATGCCAACACTCATCCATTACTTGGTACTAATATTATTGCCTTGTTTGTTAAGTTGTTTGGATTTAGTCCCTTTGTATATAGATTACCAGGAGTCTTGTTTGGCATCTTTATCGTAATTGCTATTTACTATATTTGTAAGAAATTATTTGATGATATTTATTTATCTTGCGTTGGTGCTATCTTGTGTGTTGGTGATTTCATGCACCTAACAACTAGTAGAATTGGTACGATTGAGCCCTTTAGCATTTTCTTTATTATTATGATGTATTACTTTATGGTGAAATATTATAAAGAAGATAATTATAAGAAAGAACTAATCAATTTATTATTATCGGGTATCTTTATGGGCTTTGCGATAAGTGTTAAGTGGAATGCGTGTTACTCGGCAGTTGGCTTGGCTTTTATCTTGTTTAGAAAATTATTTGAGAATAAAGAAAGGGTAATCAAGACATTGCTTTGGTGTTTATTATTCTTTGTGTTAAATCCGCTTTTGATTTATTGCCTATGTTATTTGCCAGATAAAGTATGGAAAGATGATGTTTTCTCTTTTAAGAATGTTTTTGAACATAATCTTATGATGTTTAAGTATCATCATGAATTAAATGCTAGTCATCCTTTTGAAGCCAGATGGTATGAGTGGTTATTGGACTTAAGACCTATTTGGTATTATGCCAATATTAATGATAATGTTTCTAATACCATAGCTTGTTTCTCTAATCCCTTATTAACATGGTTTGGTTTGCCTTGTGTTGTTTATACTTTATTTAATATTAAGGATAAGAGAGCTTTTGTGATAATTATGGGCTATGTTTCATCACTACTACCTTGGATCTTTATTTCTAGATCTACCTTTGCCTACCATTTTTATCCAACCAGTATTTTTACAATGTTAGCCATTGTCTATACTTTTAGTAAGTTAGAGAATAGAAAAGTAATTAATACTTTTATCTTTATTTATCTGTTGGTGTTTATTGTTTATTTGCCTATATGTACAGGCTTTGGGACAACAAGGGAATATATTAAATTGTTGGAAGTATTGCCTAGGTGGTATTTTGGTTGATTTTAATTTATAATATAGTTAGCGAAAACTAACTAGGAGAAGAATTATGAGTAATTATATATATCAATTGGTAGTAGGTTTACTATTACCATTAGTAGGTACAACGCTAGGTTGTAGTATGATCTTTATCTTAAAGAAAGATATGGATAAAAAGGTAGAGAAGGTATTGTTGGGATTTGCCTCTGGTGTGATGATTGCGGCCTCTGTTTGGTCATTATTAATTCCATCTATTGATATGGCTAGCGGGATTAAATGGCTTCCTGCGGCAGTTGGTTTTATGGTTGGTATCTTATTTTTGTTGTTGTTGGATACAGTTATTCCACATTTACATCTAAATAATGATAAGCCTGAAGGTTTGCCTTCTAAGTTAAATAAATCATTTATGTTGGTACTAGCAGTTACTCTTCATAATATTCCAGAAGGAATGGCGGTTGGTGTGGTGTTGGCGGCAATGCTTAAAGGCAGTGAGGTTGTAACACCTGCTGCTGCCCTTACTTTAGCGATGGGTATTGCGATACAGAATTTCCCAGAAGGAGCCATTGTATCAGCGCCTTTAAATAGTGAAGGCATGTCCAAGAGAAAGTCTTTCTTATATGGTGTTATGTCGGGTGTAGTAGAGCCAATTGGTGCTATCTTAACTATTTTATTGACTTCATTAATTACGCCATTATTACCATATATGTTGTCTTTTGCGGCAGGGGCAATGATTTATGTAGTGGTTGAAGAACTTATTCCAGAAGCACAGGCAGGTGAACATTCTAATATTGGTACTGTAGCTACAGCTATTGGCTTTGTCTTAATGATGGTTTTGGATGTGGCTTTAGGATAAAATATAGAAATGATGGATAGAAGAAAGGTTTATAAATTATTAAACACAATTGCAATCTTGTTTGTAGTTCTTTATTCTGTCTTTTTTGTGGCAATTAAGAGTGAACATGAGTGTTTTGGGGAAGGGTGTCAAACTTGTTACCAAATAGAGCTTTGTGTAAGGTCTTTAAAGACCATGCCACTGGTAATAGTTATTGTTGCTGGTGTAGTTGTTAAACATATTTTATCTAGGGATGAGTATCCTTGTTTATATAGGGTTGAGGGTAGTACTTTAACATCTTTAAAGATAAAACTTCTAAGTTGATGTTTATTGTATATGGATTAAATAAATATTGATTTGGAGGTAAAAAAGATTAATGAAAAGAATAATTGTTTTATTACTAAGTGCTTTGATGGTGCTTAGTGTTTTAAGTGGCTGTGATAATAAGAAAAATAACAATGATAACAAACTAAAGGTTGTGACTACTATATTCCCTATATATGATTGGGTAAGAGAAGTATTGGGTGATGTTGATGTAGATGTTGAGGCTCTTCTTAATAATGGTGTTGATTTACATAGTTATCAACCTACTGTTGATGATATCGCTAAGATTAATAACGCAGACGTTTTCATGTATGTTGGTGGTGAGTCTGATGGATGGGTCGAATCTGTGCTCGAATCTAATAAGAATGTAAGAGTAGTTAACTTGTTAGAAGTATTGGGCGATAGTGTTAAGCTTGAGGAAGAGCTTGAGGGTGTAGAATATGATCATGAACATGACCATGAGGATGAAGAAGAATATGATGAACATGTTTGGTTGTCTTTAAGAAATGCCAAGAAGTGTGTAGAGGCTATTAAGGATGTATTGTGTGAGCTTGATTCTAGTAATGCGGATAGATATGAAAAGAATGCTGAAGAGTATATCGAAAAGTTAGAGTTATTAGATCAGAAATATATGGAAGTTGTAAGTAATTCCAAAAATAATACTTTGGTATTTGGCGATCGTTTCCCATTTAGATATTTGGTTGATGATTATAATTTAAATTATTATGCAGCTTTTGCGGGTTGTTCAACTGAAAGTGAAGCTAGTTTTAATACGATTACTTTTTTAGCTAAGAAGTTAGATGAATTGGGTTTAACAAGTATTTTGAAAATAGAGGGTAATAATCATAAGATTGCGGAAACAATCATTAAGAATACTGAAAACAAGAATCAAGAGATTTTGACTTTAAACTCAATGCAGGGAAGTATCTTAGAAGGTGATACTTATTTATCAATCATGGAAAACAACCTTGAAGTGTTGAAAAAGGCTTTAAATTAGTTATGACTATAAAGTGTATTGATTTAGATATCGGTTATGATGGTAAGACTGTTGTATCTGGTTTAAATTTAAAGATTAATGATGGCGATTATTTATGTATTGTAGGTGAGAATGGTTCGGGTAAGACCACACTTATGAAAACACTATTAGGTTTGATACCATTGTTGGGTGGCAGTATTCAAGGTTTAAATAAGAATGATATAGGTTATCTTCCCCAAATAAGTGATATCCAAAAGGATTTTCCCGCTACTGTTGAAGAAGTTGTTTTATTAGGAACTAAGAAGTTATTTTATAGAAAAAAGGAAAAAGATTTGATGAGATTTAATTTAGAAAGATTAAATATCGCAAATCTTTCAAAGTGCAAATTTTCTGAATTATCAGGAGGGCAAAGACAAAGGGTGCTTTTAGCTAGAGCACTTTGCGCAAGTAAGAAGATCTTATTATTGGATGAACCGGTATCAGGATTAGATCCTAAGGCAACTGTTATGATGTATGAGATTATCAATAAATTAAATAAGGAAGACGGAATGACTATCATAATGATTTCTCATGATTTAAATGGTTCTTTAAAATATGCAAGTAATGTTTTAAATGTAGGTGAAAAATAATGATAGATAAGTTAATTATGTATTTAAATTATCCCTTTGTGCGTTATGCCTTTATTGTTGGTGTGTTGGTTGCCTTGTGTTCATCATTGTTTGGTGTGATATTGGTGTTAAAGAGATTTTCTTTTATTGGAGATGGTCTATCTCATGTAGCCTTTGGGGCAATGACTATCTCTACTGTCTTAAGTATTCAAAATGAATTACCTTTCGTGATGTTGTTTACGATAATTGTTGCCATTATTATCTTGAATAACAAGAAGATTAGGGGTGATGCCATGGTTGGGATGTTGTCGGTTGGCTCTTTGGCAATTGGCTATTTGTTGATGAATATATCGGGTACTTCAGCTAATGTGGCGGGTGATGTTTGTAGTACCTTGTTTGGTTCTACTTCGATCCTTACTTTATCTATTAGTGATGTTTATTTGTGTGTAATATTATCGATAGTTGTAATTATTTTATTTATAGGGCTTTACAACAAGATATTCTCAATTACCTTTGATGAAGATTTTGCCAAGGCGGTAGGTGTAAATGTAGAATTTTATAATCTAATATTTGCGATTGTTATTGCGATTATCATCGTTTTGGCAATGAATCTTGTTGGTTCTTTATTGATATCAGCCTTAGTAATCTTTCCATCTTTATCAGCTATGTGTATCTTTAAAAGCTTTAAGGGCGTGACTATTTGTGCTGCTTTCTTAGCGATACTTTGTTCATCTTTTGGAATATTAATATCGATACTAACAAGTACACCCGTTGGCTCTACGATTGTAGTGGTTCAGATAGTTGTTTTTATCTTGTGTAACTTAATAGGACTTATTAGAAGATGAAGAAGATAATTTGTGTGTTAGTCGTGTTGTTACTTCTTAATGCTTGTAATAAAAAGGAAGGAGAACAACAAGATAGCGATAAACAAACAATTGTTGATGTAGATTATCAAAGTGAGATAGAGGAAACAATCAAGGAAGAAAATGTTATAGAAGAAGAAATTGATGATGGTGAAATAGATATAGACTTGAGTGAATTAACTAGTATCATGGCATATTGTGAGGTATGCAACATCATATCTGATTTAGATAATAATAAAGGAAAGAGAATCAAGATAAGGGGTTTGTTGGAATATTATGAGGACCCTGAAACTAAAGAAAAAATATTTGGTTGTACAGTAATGGATGCCACCGCTTGTTGTTCTCTTGGTTTGATGTTTATACCTATTGATGATAATAATTTGCCTGAAAAATATTCGATTGTTAATGTGACTGGTATCCTTGAAGTGTATGAAAAAGATGGATATGAATTGTGTAGGTTAAAAAATGCTATTGTAGAATGGTGATGTTGACAATGAGCTTCTAAAGTGGATAAAATAATACAAGTTTGAATAGTTCAAATTTGAATTAAGGGAGGAGTCATGGAATCACAAATTGCTTTCTTAAATAAGTTTGGAAGAGCTTATGTTAGTTATTGTAAGTTAATATGTAAACAATACGATATTAATCAAACGGAATTTGATATTTTGATGTTCTTCGGGAATAATCCTGAATATGATTGTGCTAAGGATATTGTGGATGTAAGAAAGATTAAAGCTAATCTAATTTCAGTTAATGTTGATAAGCTTGTTAATGATGGTTATCTTGAAAGAAAACTAGCTTTAGATGATCGTCGCAAGTATCGTCTTTTACTAACAACAAAGGGTAAGGCTTTGGTTAAAGAAGGAAAAAGAATCCAGGACTCTTTTATAGAATTACTATTCGATTCAGTTAGTGCTAAGGATAGAAAAGCTTTTAATAAGGTTTTAGAACTAATTGATAAGAACTTGGAGAGGATTTTAGAAGATTAATGGAATTGTTTATAACTATTTTAGTTACTTTCTTTGCCGGTATGGGTGCAGGTTTGGGTACTGGTTTTGCAGGCATGAGCGCTGCGGCTGTTATTAGTCCAATGCTGATAACTTTCTTACATATGGATCCGTTTATGGCAGTAGGCATTGCCCTATCATCTGATGTATTGGCTAGTGCTGTTAGTGCTTATACTTATCATAAGAATAAGAATTTAGATGTCAAGAATGGCCTTATTATGATGGCTTTTGTCTTGATGTTTACAGTAGTTGGAAGCTATGTAGCTTCGTTATTGCCATCTAGTACTATGGGCAACTTTAGTGTGCTTATGACTTTATTGTTGGGTGTTAAGTTTATTTTAAAGCCAGTTATGACTACTAAGGAAAATATGGAGGCTGTTTCAAAGAAAAAAAGAATCGTTGGTTCGATTGTATGCGGTATTATAATTGGCTTTATTTGTGGCTTTGTTGGAGCAGGTGGGGGCATGATGATGTTACTTATCTTGACTAGTGTCTTGGGCTATGAATTAAAGACTGCTGTTGGTACCAGTGTCTTTATAATGACATTTACTGCCTTAACTGGTGCTTTTTCTCATTTTATGATTAAGGGTAGTCCTGATTGGTTGGTATTTGGCTTGTGTGTAATTTTTACCTTAATATGGGCACGTATTGCCTCTCTTATTGCGAATAAGGCTAAACCGGAAACGCTTAATAGAGCAGTTGGTGTGATACTTATTGTCTTGAGTGTTTCGGTATTGTGTTTTAATGCATTAGTATAAAAATCAGTTCAAATGAACTGATTTTTTAGTAGGATCTCTTTTTTGATTTGGGTATATTTCTTTTCCGGGATAGGCAACATAGTTCCATCTTTTAAATAGACCTTAAATCTTTCAATTTTGGTAACATTAGAAGGATTAATTAAGTAGGCTGCATGAATTCTTAATAAGTGCTCATTGTGCTTTTCTAAGAAGTCTTTAAGACTACCGTTTATTTTTAATGTGTTTTTTATAGTATGAACTGCAAGTTTATTAGAACGTTTAACAGTTTCTACGTATAGAAGGTCGTTAATTGGAATATGGTAAATGCTTAAATCATCAGCTTTTAAGATTAAATAATAGTCTTGTTTCTCAATTAAGCGAATAGGAAGACCTTGTTGTTGGTAATGATTAGGATAGATGACATCTCTTTCATCGTATTTCCATTCATTACTAACATGGACTACCATAGCTTGCCAGTTATCATTTTTATTTATCCATGAGAATTGGGTTCTTTGGTCATGGCGGTCAGTGTTCCCATTAGGATAGTGGGTATATATATCGTATTGAAGGATTACTTCAAGAGCTTTTTTATTGATTTTTATTGATGTAGATTTAATGGAACCTATGGAGAATGTTAATTCGTGTTTATCGTTAGAAAAAGCTTTTATGATATTTTCCTTGCCTCTAATTTCTTGTTTCTCAGCAGGACCAAGCCATAACACATCATCAGCTATGTAGAGTTCGGTTAAACTGACCAGTCAATTCGGATTGACTGGCTGCCCAGTTCGTTAAGAACTGGCTATTACCCC
>CAKVAL010000008.1 GCA_934725085.1 uncultured Erysipelotrichaceae bacterium
TGTAGAAAAAATAAAAGAACAGGTTGTATAGCCTGTTTTTATAATAGATGTATAAATTTTAGGAGAAGTTAACGATACATTAGACAAGGTGATGTCTAATGTTCTGTCTAATGTTGTATAATGTTGATGTACAATGTTAGGAGGTTATATATGAAAATATCTGAAATCTTTCCGGAAGTATTAATGGAAGACCTAGAATATGAGTTTAAACAAGTATTAAGCGAAGAGAATCCAATTAAATGGGCAAAAACGATTGTTGCGTATGCTAATAATGGTGGTGGAACAATTTTTGTTGGTGTTTCTAACGATGGTGATGCATTTGGGCTAACGTTAAACGATATTGACAAGACTAAAAATCTTGTTGCTAGAATTAATGATAGAAATATTTTTCCTCATGTAAGGATATCTTATGTCATTGGAAGTGTTGATGAAAATGCTGAGCGTTATGTTCTAGGAGTAAGGGTTTTTTCTGCAGATTCAGTGGTTAGATATCGTGAAGGTGATTTTAATGAAATAGTTTATATAAGGGGTGATGGAAATTCTTATCCAGCTAGACCAGAAGAGATAATATCTCTATCTAAGAGAAGATATGGCATAGATAATGAAACAACTGAAGTTTTATATGCTGATAATGAATGGAATGATTATTTAGCCATGTGTAGGAATTATAGAAACAAGAGAAATTGGCCATCTATAAAAGAACTTCAAAACGAAGAAATTCTTTCTAAAGATGGACATGTAAAATCAGGTTTTCTAATGTTTAAAGATGACTATGACAAAGATGATACTATGGTTTGTTGTCGTCTATGGAAGGGATTAAATAAAAGTGGTACTTTGATTGATAGCGCAAGATTTAAAGGAAATATCCCAACTGTTTTCGAAAATACTCTATCCTTTATCGAAAAAAGCACAAAAACTGGCTGGAAAAAATTAGATAATGGCGGACGAAAAGAAATAAGATCATATCCCCTAATAGCTATAAGAGAAGCTTTGGTAAACGCAATAGCTCATAGAGACTATTCTATAAATGGTACTCAAATTGATGTGGATGTATATAGTGATAGATTAGAAATTGTTTCTCCTGGTTCTTGGTTGCTTCCAAAAGGATATTGTGAATATCCTGTTGGTTCTATCCCTTCTATTAGAAGAAATTCTATAATTGCCGCATGTTTGGATGTTGCGAATTTAATGGAAAGAGGAGGAACTGGTTTTCAAACCATGATGGAAGCCTATGTTGATTATTCTACAGAATTACAACCAGTAGTATCTATATATCCTGGTTTCTTGAATTTAAAATTATTTGATACTTTGTATAAAAGATACGATGGAAATGAAAACGATAAGAATGCTGATAAAAAAGAAAAGCTTCTATATATATTGGAAGATAGCGGAAGCATGAGGATTAATGATCTGCAATATGAATTAGATTATACAAATAGAACAAGATTTCTAAACGATATTATTAATCCACTAATAGAAGAAGGAGAAATCTATAGGGATGGTAATAAGAAATCTCCTAATTCAGTGATAAGAATAAAAGAAGACTAAGTTTAATAATGAACTTTAATCAGGTGTTCTTGCAGTTAATTAGCAGTAATTATTGTAGTATTATTCACAAGTCTTTGATATAATGTGTTAGCGTTTATGGAGGTAAATATGGCTGAATATAAAAAGATTGAAGATGGCAAAGCAGAATTAACATGTGCCATCAAAGGAGAAAAGTGGGAAGCAGCTACTAAGAAGGCTTTCGACAAATTAGTAAAAAAATTAGATATTAAGGGTTTTAGAAAGGGACAAGTTCCTGCTTCTTTAGCTAAGAAATATATCACTGATGAAGCTTGTTGGTATGAAGCTGCTAGTGAATTAAGCAACGAAGCATTCAAAGAAGCTCTTGATGAACACCATGTAGATTTAATCGATCAAGCTAGCATGGATTTAAAGGAAATCGGTGCAGAAGGTGTTACTATTGTCTTCAATTGTCCTGTTAAACCAGATGTAACTCTTGGTGATTACAAGGCTTTGAAGTATGAATTAGAAGAAGTAACAGTTACTGATGAGGAAGTTGAAAATGAAATCAATAAGACTCTTGAAAGAAAGGGTGATCTAGAGCTTAAGGAAGATGGCGCTGTTGAAGATGGCGATACAGTAGTTATCGACTTTGAAGGTTTCAAGGATGAGGTTGCTTTCGATGGTGGCAAGGCTGACAACTATGAATTAGTTATTGGTTCTCATTCATTCATTCCTGGTTTTGAAGAACAAGTAATTGGTATGAAGTCAGAAGAAACTAAGGATATCAACGTTACTTTCCCTGAAGATTACCATGTTGAAGAATTAAAGGGTGCTCCAGTTGTTTTCAAGGTTACAGTTCATGAAATAAAGAAGAAAGTGTTGCCAACTTTAGATGATGAATTTGTAAAGGAATTAAAGATTGAAAACGTTGAAACAGTTGACACTTACAAGGAACACGTAAAGGAATCTATCTTAGCTGGTAAGAAGGCTGAAGCAGAACGTAAGGCTGATGAAAAGTTATTAAAGGCATTATGCGATGAAGCTACAATCAACATTCCTGCTGTTATGATTGAAAAGGAAACAGAGGCTATGTTAAATGATCAAGCTGCAAGACTTCAATACCAAGGCATTCCATTTGATCAATACTTAAAGATCATTGGTCAAACAAGAGAAGATATCAAGAAGCAATTAGAAGAAAGTGCTACAGCTAGAATCAAGACAACTTTATGTCTTGAAGAAGTTGCTAAGTTAGAAAACTTAGAAGCTAGCGATGAAGATATCGAAAAGTACTACGATGACATGGCTAAGGGCTATGGCATGGATGTAGCTGAAGTTAAGAAGTATGTTCCAAAAGAAAACATCATCGATGATGTTAAGCTTCAAAAAGCGGTTGACTTCTTAAAGAAATAAAAAAAGATAATAAAGACGCAACACAGCGTCTTTTATTAATAGAAGGAGGAAATTTTTTATGGCAAACATAATTGAATGTCCTATTATTTGTACTAGAGGCGCTATTATCTTCCCAGGACAAGATATGTCTTTGGATGTTGGTAGACAAGCTAGTGTAGATGTTGTTAATTTTAGTTTAAACATGAATCTTGATGTTATTTTGGTTTCTCAAAAAAACATCGATATTGATGAACCTAAAAAGAATGATTTATATGAAATTGGTACTATCTGTCATATAAGAGCAAGTAGAAAAAGAGATGACCATTTAAAGGTAGTTTTTGTCGGTGAAGATAGATGTCGTCTAATTGAAATCTACGAGATAGATGGTATTAAGTATGCAAGTGTTGAAGTATTGTCTGATGTTGTAGAAGATGATTTAGCCCTTGAGGTGTTAAAAACAAAAGTTAAGAAGGAATATAGCCTTTTCGAACAAAAGAACGGTAGAGCGCCTTTAAGAGCCCCTGAGAATATGAGCAATCAATATATCTCAGAACTTGTTGATGGTTTTGCCCAAGCAAACATCTTTAATTCAGGTGAGAAACAAAAATTCTTAGAGGAATATCACTTAGAAAAAAGACTTGAAATGTTTTTAACATACATTTCTTTGGAAAAGAAAAAAGAAGAGATTGAAAAAGAAATCAATCTTCGTGTTAAAGACTCAGTGGAATCTTCGCAAAAAGACTATTATCTTAGAGAAAGAATCAAGGCTATTAAAGAAGAATTGGGTGATGGACAGGGTGCAGATGTAGAAAAGCTTAAGGAAGAGTTCTCTAAAGATAGATATCCTGAAAACATCAAGGCTAAGGCTAATGAGGAAATTAGAAGACTAGATATGACTTCTACTGCCTCAGGTGAATATGGCATGATTAGAACTTATCTTGATTGGTTAATTTCTATTCCTTGGACTGAAAAAAGTGTCGATGAAACTGATTTAACTAAGGTTAAAGAAGTTCTTGATGAAGACCACTATGGTCTTGAGAAGATTAAGACTAGAATTCTTGAATATTTGGCTGTTAAAGAATTATCACATTCTTTAAAATCACCAATCATTTGTTTAGTTGGTCCTCCAGGTGTTGGTAAGACATCTCTTGCCAAGTCAATCGCTAGAGCCTTAAATAGAAACTTCGTTAAGATGTCTTTGGGTGGCGTTAGAGATGAAGCTGAAATAAGAGGACATAGAAGAACATACTTAGGTTCTTATCCTGGTAGAATTATCCAAGGCATGAAAAAGGCTGGTACAACTAATCCTGTATTCTTAATTGATGAAATCGATAAGATGGGTGCTGACTATAAGGGCGATCCAAGTAGTGCGATGTTAGAAGTTTTAGATCCTGAACAAAATTCAATGTTCCAGGATCACTACCTAGAAGAAACATATGATTTAAGTGATGTTATGTTTATCGCTACTGCGAACTATTTAGAAAACATTCCTGCTCCTTTGTTAGATAGATTAGAGATTATAAATTTAAGTTCTTATACCGAACTAGAAAAACTAAATATTTGTAAAGATCATTTGATTCCTAAGGTTTTAAAGAAAGATGGCTTAAAACCATCACAATTTAGTATCAGTGATGAAATGATAACTCATGTAATTAGACATTATACAAGAGAATCAGGTGTCAGAGAACTTGAGAGAATGATGGAAACATTGGCTCGTAAGGCAACACTTGAAATCTATACAAAGTCTAAGCGTTCTATTAAAGTAACTAAGAAGTTAGTTCAAGAGTGGTTGGGTCATGAAAAGTTTGAATATGGTACTAAGGAAAAGAAGAATCAAGTAGGTGTTGTAACTGGTCTTGCTTATACTGCTTTTGGTGGTGATATCTTACAAATTGAAGTAAATTACTTTGAAGGAAAGGGCAAACTAATCATCACTGGTCAGCTTGGTGATGTTATGAAAGAATCTGCTGAAATCGCATTAGACTATGTTAAATCAAATGCTAAGAAGTTTGGCATTGATGTCAAGTTCTTTGAGACACATGATATCCATATTCACGTTCCAGAGGGTGCAGTGCCAAAAGATGGACCTTCAGCTGGTGTTACTTTAACAACTGCCTTTGTATCAGCTTTAACTAATAAAGCTGTAGACGCAAACTGTGCAATGACAGGTGAGGTAACTCTTCGTGGTAATGTCTTACCAATTGGCGGTTTAAGAGAAAAGTCTATTGCGGCTAATAGAAGTGGTATTACAAAGGTCTTCATCCCTAAGGGCAATGTTAAGGATATTGATGAACTTCCTGATATCGTTAAAGAAAACATTACTTTTATGCCTGTAGATAAAGTGGATACTATCTTAAAAGAGGCTATTATCCATGATTAGTTTCTTATGTTCAGGTACCAAAAAAGATCATTATCCTGAAAGTGAAAGGGAAGTAGTCTTTGTAGGTAGAAGTAATGTAGGTAAGTCATCTTTAATAAATAAGCTATATGGTAAGATTGCCTATGTAGGTAAAACACCTGGTAAGACAAGGCTTTTAAACTTCTTCAATGTCGATAATAAATATACTGTATGTGATGTACCTGGTTATGGTTATGCTAGAAGGAGTGACAAAGAAATCATTGAGTTTGGTGAGATGATGGATGAATACTTTACTCAAAGAGAAGCTTTGAAGCTATGTGTTATGATTCTAGATATCAGAAGAACTCCAAATCAAGATGATATCGATATGTATAACTATCTAAAAGACTTAGAAATTCCGGTGCTTTTTGTCCTTAATAAGTGCGATAAATTCTCTAATAATCAACGTATAAATCAGATGAAAGTCATCTATAAAACACTAGGTATTGAACAGGCGATTTGTATTTCATGCTTAAAAGGTGTTAATATAGATGTTGTGGCTAGGAGTATTGAGTCACTTATAAAGGAGTATGATGAATAGTTTTATTGAATTTATTAACCGTGTCCCCTTGTTAATTGAGTCCATATTAGTAGTTTTAGTACCAAGTAGTCAGCAAGTTTATGCGAATACTTATACTAATGAAGAGCTAGAAAATGATGAATTGATTGTTAAAACAGTTTCTAGTGATGAGGAAAAAGACTTCGTATTTGCGGATAGCGCAAATACTAAATACATTCTTGAGACAAAGGGACAAGAAGTTGCAACTGCTAACTTTGATAAGCTTCAAGGTGAATTAGATATCGCCATTGAAGAATATGAAGCTGAGCAAGCAAAATTAAGCCGTAGTGGTTCAAGATCAACTTATACATTTAACATGAGTGAATTAGCTGGTGGTGATGTGTGGTCAATCGCTAATGGCCTTGTAGGTACACCAGGTAATTGCTTCTATATCTGTCAATTATTTATTCAAGCATTTACTGGTGAATGGAATTCACTTGGTAACATTTACCAAACTGATAGTCCATCCCCTGGTGACTTAATCTATTACGCTGATGGTGGTATGGGTGCTCAACATTGGGCAATCTATTTAGGAGGCGATCAAGCATTACATGGTAACTACAATGGTACTACTGTAATTAGAAGCATCTACCTCAAGAGTGGTAGTAGTCCTGTATTCTACAAATTAGGTTAATACAAAGCGAAAGAGATTTAGTGTAAGAGCTAAATCTTTTTTTATGTAAAATTAAGAATTATACACCAAATATACAGTTGTGTGTACAAGAATTTTGTTTAAACAAGTAAAAATGTAAAGATTTACATATCTATGAAAATAAGATGAAAATATTTGTTGACATGTATTTTCTATTTTTGTAACATAAGTTCATGGAAGGAGAAACATACATGAACTTTTATTTAAAACAAGAACACTCTCACTATTCTCCTTGCTATTTAGCTATTATTATCGTGATTATTATTATGTTACTTAGCGCAGTAACCTTTTCATGATTAAGATAGCTTTATTTGAAATATTTTTAAGGATGGGCTATCGACCATCCTTTTATTTTATTAATAGAAAAGCTTATTAAAGCTTGTCTATAGATTAAAAACGATTAGGGAGGGAAGTTTTATGAAAAAATTATTAGTCGTTTTACTAAGTGTACTAATGCTAATGACATTATGTGCATGTGGCTCTGACAAAGAAACAGGTGATGATAGTGTTGATTCAAACTCTATTAAGATTGGCGGTTCTGGTCCAACAACTGGTGAGTATGCACAATATGGCCTAGCTGTTCAATATGGTGCTCAAGTCGCTGTTAATGAAATCAATGAAAAAGCTGGTGAGAATGGTTTAAAGCTTGAACTAAAATTCTTAGATGATAAGGGTGATGGTGAAGAAGCAAGTAAGGCTTATGCTCAATTAACTGACTGGGGTATGCAAGTAAGTATGTTATGTACAACAACTGGTTCATCATTAGCTGTTGCTGATAGCTACAATGATGCTGGTGTATTTGCTATGACACCAAGTGGTTCTGCTGAAGATATCATCGCTGGTAAGGATTATGTATATAGAATGTGTTTCGCCGATCCAGAACAAGGTACAGCTGCTGCTGACTATATTGCTGAACACAAACTAGCTACTAAGGTTGCTGCATTTGTTCAATCAGATTCAGATTACTCAGTAGGTGTATATGATGCTTTTGTTAAAGAGGCTGCAGCTAAAGGCTTAGAAATCGTAACAACTTATTCATTCACATCAGATAATGCAACTGATTTTACAACTGGTGTTAGTGATGCTCAAAGTAAGGGTGCAGAACTTGTATTCTTACCTCTATACTATGAAAATGATACAAAGATTGTTATGGCTTGTAAGAATGCTAACTATAGTCCAGTATTCTTTGGTGTAGATGGTTTTGATGGAGCTCTAGAACAAGAAGGTGTTGATGTTTCAATGTTTGAAGGATTCTATTACTTAACACCATTCGCATATACTGCAACTGATGATGCTACTGTATCTTTTGTATCTAAGTTCAATGCTTTAGCCGGTAATAATCCAAACCAATTTGCTGCTGATGCATATGATGTAGTATACGCAATCTATAATGCTTTAGTTGAAGCTGGTGCAACTGCTGATATGTCTGCTCAAGATATGGGTGAACTATTATGTAAGACATTCCAAGGTGGTTTCACATATTCTGGTTTAACTGGTTCTAACATGACATGGAATGAAAATGGTGCTGTAGTTAAGGCTCCACTTGCTTTCCAAGTAAAAGATGGCAAGCTTACTGCTGCTGAATAATTAAACATTTATGTAAGAAGTTGCCAATTGGCAACTTCTTACTAAACTATAAAGGGGGAATTTATGATCTTTATATCAAATCTAATTAGTGGTATAAGACTTGGCTCAATCTATGCAATCATCGCCCTTGGCTACACCATGGTATATGGTATTGCTAAGATGTTAAACTTTGCACATGGTGATGTCATCATGATTGGTGCCTATAGTGCCTTTGTAGCTCTTTATAGAGCTAATTTGCCACTTCCTATAGCTCTTATTATTTCAATAATTATTTGTACCTTACTAGGTGTAATTATTGAAAGATTGGCCTACAAACCCTTAAGACAAGCCTCATCTTTGGCTGTTCTTATAACTGCTATTGGCATCAGCTATTTCCTACAAAACCTAGCTCTTTTGATATGGGGATCAGCTGCTAAAATTTTTCCAACCATCCTAGATTATGGTTCTATTAACTTATTTAATGATCAACTAAAATTAAGCTATCAAATGCTAATCACGATTACTGTATGTATCGTAATAATGATTCTATTAAATCTATTTATCAAAAAGACTAAGATTGGTAAAGCTATGAGAGCTTGTAGTGAGGATAAAGAGGCCGCTGCCTTAATGGGTATTAATGTTGATAATATCATCTCGTTAACATTCGCTATTGGTTCTGGTTTAGCCGCAATAGCTGCCATATTGTTATGTGCAGCCTATCCAACCGTAACACCAACCCTAGGCTCTATGCCTGGTATTAAAGCTTTTACAGCTGCTGTAATTGGTGGTATCGGTTCTATTCCTGGTGCCTTATTAGGAGGCCTATTATTAGGTGTTATTGAAATAATCGTAAAAGCTTATGGTCTATCAGAACTTACTGATGCTATTGCCTTTGGGGTCTTGATTCTAGTTTTATTATTTAAACCAACTGGCTTATTAGGAAAGAAAGTAAAGGAGAAAGTATAAGATGAAAAATAAAAAAGCATTGACTTCTTATTTATTAGTAATACTTGTATATGTCCTTATTACTATCTTAAATGGAGCAGGCTCTTTATCTTCTACGATGAACGCCTTGTTAGTTCCAACAGTCGCCTATATTTTAGCTGCATTAGCCTTAAATCTACTTGTAGGCTATTTAGGTGATTTGTGCCTAGGACAAGCTGGTTTTATGGCAGTAGGAGCTTTCTCAGGTATAGTTTGTGCTGCTTGTTTACTTAGAAACAATATCCCAGATACTCTAGCCTTGTTTATCTCAATCATTGTAGGAGGCTTGATATCTTCTATTTTTGGTTTAATTATTGGCATTCCAGTACTAAAACTTGAAGGTGACTATCTAGCTATTGTTACACTTGCATTCTGCCAAATTATTAAAACACTTTTCTTAAATCTATATGTAGGTGTTGATTCAAATGGTTTACATATGTCGTTTATTAGCGATAATACTAATCTATTACCAGATGGTAAGTTACTAGTAAAAGGTGCTCTAGGTGCTGCAGTATCTCATAAACTGTCTACTTTCTTAAGTGGTGTTATCTTAATACTATTTACTTTATTTATTATCTATAACCTAATTAACTCAAAAAGTGGTAGAGCTATTCAAAGCTGTAGAGATAATAAAATAGCTGCTACCTCACTTGGTGTTAATATTACTAAATATAAGTTATTAGCCTTTGTGATATCAGCCTTTATTACAGGTATGGCAGGAGCTTATTATGGACTAGGATATTCTAGCTTTAAAGCTACTAAATTTGACTTTAACCTATCTATTTTAATTCTTGTTTATGTTGTTTTGGGTGGTTTAGGTAATATGACAGGTACAATTATTTCTACTACATTATTAATTGTCCTACCGGAGGCCCTAAGATCATTCGATGACTATCGAATGATTGCCTATGCGATTGTGTTAATACTTGTTATGATCCTATCTAACAATAAGATATTGATGTCGTATTTAGATAATTATAAAAATTCCTTGATGTCATTTATTAAACGAAAGGGGGCTAAACATGAGTGTTCTAGAAGCTAAAAAATTAGGAATCGACTTTGGTGGCCTTACTGCCGTAAATAACTTTGACATCAAAGTTGAAGAGAATGATATTTATGGTCTAATTGGTCCCAATGGTGCTGGTAAGACAACTGTCTTTAATCTTTTAACTAAAGTATATCAACCTACAAGAGGCAGTATTATCTTAAATGGGGTTGATACTAAGAATATGTCGACTGTTGATGTGAATAAGGCAGGTATTGCTAGAACCTTCCAAAATATTCGTTTGTTTAATAAGATGACCGTTATGGAAAATGTCCTTGTAGGCTTTCATAACAACATCACTTATTCAACACTAGATGGAATCTTTAAGACACCAAAATATCGTAAACAAGAAAAAGAGATGCATGATAAGGCCATGGAATTGTTGAAAATCTTTAAACTAGAAGACTTTAGAGATTTAAACGCCTCATCACTTCCCTATGGTGCTCAAAGAAGACTAGAAATCGCCAGAGCCCTAGCTACTAATCCTTGTTTATTACTATTAGATGAACCAGCTGCTGGTATGAACCCAACCGAAACTGAAGAACTTATGAATACGATTAGATTTATAAGAGACCACTTCCATATTGCGATTCTTTTAATTGAACATGATATGAAACTGGTTATGGGAGTTTGTGAAAAGATTACAGTACTTAACTTTGGCCAAGTACTAACATCAGGAAAACCAGCAGAGATTCAAAACAACCCTGAAGTTATTAAAGCTTACTTAGGAGATTAACATGTTGAAAGTAGAAAACTTACATATAAATTACGGCTTTATTGAAGCCGTCAAGGGCATTGACTTTACAGTCAATGATGGTGAGATAGTTGCACTTATTGGAGCCAATGGTGCTGGTAAGACAACTACTATGCATGCACTAAGTGGTTTAATTAAAGCTAAGAGCGGTTCTATTATTTTAGATGGTAAAGACATTACAAAAGTTCCTGCTAATAAGATAGTATCTTTGGGTTTAATACAGGTACCAGAGGGTAGACATGTCTTTGCCTCTCAAACAGTATTAGAGAATCTAACATTAGGTGCTTATTTGTGTAAAGATAAAAAGCTGATTGAAGCTAATTTAAATCATGTCTTTGAATTATTCCCTCGTTTAAAAGAAAGACAAAAACAATTAGCTGGTACATTATCAGGTGGCGAACAACAAATGTTGGCAATGGGTAGGGCGCTTATGTCAAATCCTAAGGTGCTTTTATTGGACGAACCATCTATGGGTTTATCACCTTTACTTGTAAAGGAAATTTTTGCGATAATAAAGGAAATTAATGATAATGGTACCACTGTTTTCGTTGTTGAACAAAACGCTAAGATGGCTCTAGAAATAGCTCATAGAGCCTATGTAATGGAAACAGGCAAGATTGTGTTGAGTGGTACTGGCAAGGAACTATTAGCTTCTGATGCCGTTTCTAAAGCTTATTTAGGAGGATAATTATGTACGTTAAAGATTGGATGACTAAAAATGTTGTTACTTTAAATCCCTTTGATTCAATTACTGATGCTTTTGATGTGATGAAGAAGGGCAATTTCCATCGTGTACCTATTTGTAGTAATGGTAAATTAGTGGGACTTATTACAGGATCAACATTGGCTGACTTTGCCCCATCTAAGGCAACCACTTTGTCTGTCTATGAAATTAATTCATTATTAAATAAGACTTCATGTAAAGATATTATGATCACAAATGTTCATACTATTGGCCCTAATGCCTTACTTGAAGAAGCTGCTGAAAAGATGAACGAACACAATATCACTTGTCTTCCAGTAGTTGAAGATAATGGACAAATTGTTGGTATTATTACACAAAAAGTTATCTTTGGTGCTTTCATTGATTTAATGGGCTATTATGCCAAGGGCAGTAGAGTAGTAATTGATATTGATAAGGATGAACCAGGTATCTTACAAAAACTAGGTACTGTTACAGCACAGCATAATATCAATATTACACACTTTATAGTTACAAGATATAGTGGCCTACAAATCGTTATTAGAACTGATGAAACAGATGATATGAAAGTTACTAACATCTTAACTTCAAATGGTTTTATTGTTAGTGATCATCGTACTAATAAGAATTGATTTTTATAAGCTTTATAGCTATAATTTTAAAGACTGAGAAAAGAAGGAAGTAATTTTTCTTGTAGACACAAAGAGATATTCTGGTAGGTGGAAAGAATACGTTAAGAAAGATGAAAAGTAGTCTTGGAGTTTATTATCTGAAATAGTAGTAAGATAATACGTTACTCGCGTTAAGAGTTTAAGCTAAAAAGTAAGGTGGTACCGTGCATTTTGCACCCTTGTATCACCTTTTTTATTTTCATGAAAGGGAGAATTATGTTAGAGACAAAATACGACGCAAAACAAGTTGAACAAGGTAAGTATGCAAAATGGCTAAAAGAAGGTTACTTCAAAGCGGGTGATCTTTCAAAGAAACCATATTGTATCGTTATCCCACCACCAAATGTAACTGGTAAGTTACACATCGGTCATACTTTAGATAATGCCTTACAAGATTCAATCATTCTATACAAGAGAATGAGAGGCTATGACTGTCTATGGCTTCCAGGCATGGACCATGCTGGTATCGCAACTCAAGCTAAAGTAGATGCAAGACTTAAGGAACTAGGTATTTCTAGATATGATCTAGGTAGAGAAGGTTTCTTAAAGAAGGCTTGGGAATGGAAAGATGAATATGCTGCTTTCATCAAGGAACAATGGGCAAAGACTGGACTAAGTGTAGACTATTCAAAGGAAAGATTTACACTTGATGAAGGCTTATCTAAGGCTGTAATTAAGGTTTTTGTAGACTACTATAAGGATGGTTTAATTTATCAGGGTAAAAGAGTAATTAACTGGGACCCTGTTGCTAAGACTGCCTTAAGCAATATTGAAGTAGTTCACAAAGATGTTAAGGGTAAGATGTATTACTTCAGATATCATCTTGTAGATAGTGATGAAACATTTGATGTTGCCACAACAAGACCTGAAACCATGTTTGGTGATGTTTGTGTTGTAGTTAATCCAAAGGATGAAAAGCTATGTCATTTGATTGGCAAGAAGTGTATCAATCCAGCTAATGGCGATATTCTTCCTATCATTGGTGATGAATATATTGAAATTGGCTTTGGTACTGGTGCTATGAAATGTACTCCGGCTCATGACCCTAATGACTATCAAATTGCATTAAGACATAATCTTGAGATGCCTGTTTGTATGAACGAAGATGCTACTATGAACTCATTATGTGGTGAGTTTGAAGGTATGGATAGATATGAATGCAGAGATTTAACAGTAAAAAGAATTGAAGAACAAGGTCAACTTGTTAAGATTGAAGAAATTGAACATTCTGTTGGTTTCTCTGAGCGTACTGATACAATGGTTGAGCCTTATCTTTCTAAGCAATGGTTTGTTAAGATGAAACCTTTGGCTGATGATGTTTTAAAACATCAAGAAAATGAAGACACTAAGATTAACTTCTATCCTAAGCGTTTTGAAAAGATATTTACTGGTTGGTTAGAAGATATCGAAGACTGGTGCATTTCAAGACAATTATGGTGGGGACATAGAATTCCAGTTTATTATCATAAAGTTACAGGTGAAATCTATTGTGAATATGATCCACCAAAAGATATTGAAAACTATGTTCAAGATGAAGATGTATTGGACACGTGGTTCTCAAGTGCTCTATGGCCTTTCTCTACATTAGGCTGGCCAGAAAAGACTGATCTTCTTGAACGTTACTTCCCAACTGATTGTCTTGTTACAGGTTATGATATTATCTTCTTCTGGGTAGCTAGAATGGCTGTTGCATCTCGTTACTTTATGCATGATAGACCATTTAAGGATTGTCTAATCCATGGTCTTGTAAGAGATGATAAGGGTCGTAAGATGTCTAAGTCTCTTGGCAATGGTATTGATCCAATCGATGTCATCAATAAGTATGGTTATGATTCATTGAGATTGTTCTTAACTTGTAACTCAACACCAGGTTATGATATTAACTTCTCTGTTGAAAAGATTGAAGCTTCTTGGAATTTTATTAATAAACTATGGAATGCGACAAGATTCGTACTAATGAATATTGATGAAGACTATAAGTATTCAAAACCAGTATTAACTAATGATACTGATAACTGGATTATTTATAAGTTAAATAACATCATTGATAAGACAACAATGAACATTGATCGTTATGAAATGGCTATTGCAGGTAATGAGCTTGAATCATTTATTTGGGATGACTTCTGTGCTTCTTATATCGAATTTAGCAAGGCTGCTTTAAATAGTGATGATAAGGATTTAAAGCATAAGACATTAGATACACTAGTATATGTATTAGATGCGATTGTTAGATTACTTCATCCATTTGTACCATTTGTTACTGAAGAACTTTACCAAGCAATTCATGGTGAGGATGTATCAATTTGTACAGCTCTATGGCCTGAAAAGATGGATTGTGATGAAAATAGCGCAAAACATGTTGATGTTTTACTCGAAATCATTAAGGCTAGTAGAGAACTTAGAACTGAGAATAATGTTAAGCCTTCTAAGGAATTGGAATTACAAGTTGAGGGTTTTGACTTAAGTGATTCAGATAAGTCAATTCTACTTAGAATGACAAAACTTGTAGTTGTTGATTCTATTGATGATGAAACAATTGTAAGACCTATTTCTACTGGCAAGATTTCTTTCAAGATGTCTGAAGTAGTCAATAAGCAAGAAGAGCTTGAAAAGATTGCGAAGGAACTTTCTAGACTTGAGGGCGAAATCAAGAGATCTACAAATATTCTTTCTAATGAAAAGTTCTTAGCTAAGGCTCCAGAAGCTAAGGTTAATGAAGAAAAGGATAAACTTGCAAAGTATCAAGAGTCTTATAAGATTTTATTGGAAAAGAAGGAAGAATTGTCTAAATAATTACTGTATACCCTAGAATTTTCTAGGGTATTTTTATATGGCTAAAAATTTTATAAAATTAGTTCAAGAAAGAGAGTCAATTTATGAAAAAATTTTTAAATGAATTTAAAGAGTTTGCGATGAAGGGCAATGTCCTTGATATGGCAATAGGTGTTGTTATTGGTGCCTCATTCTCGTCAATTGTTACTTCACTTGTTAATGACATTTTCATGCCGCTTATTGCATTTTTTACAGGTGATGCGCAATTCTCTGATTTAAAGCTTGTTTTAAAGGGTGATATAAGTATCAATTATGGCTCTTTTATCCAAAACATTGTTAATTTTTTGATTGTTGCCTTATGTCTTTTCTTGGTTGTTAAGGCGATTAACGAATTAAGAAAAACTTTGATTCATGAAAAACCTAAGGAGAAAGAAGAACCAAAGCCTAGTGATGAACTAGTTGCCTTGAATAAGATAGTGAAGTTATTAGAGGATAAAAAATAATTAATTAGAAGAAGGAATGTGATTCCTTCTTTTTCTAACCATATATTGATTAAAATGATTAGAAAAGAAAGGGGTTTAATATGAAGTTTAAAGAAAGTGAAACTGTTGAATTAAAACTAATTGTCACTGATGTTATTAAGAAGGAAATTGTTGCGTTTGCCAATAGTGAAGGTGGCACGATTTATATTGGTGTTAGTGATGATGGTGAAGTAGTCGGAATAGAAGATAGTGATAAATCTGGTTTACAGGTTTCTAGTATGGTTCACGATAATATTAAACCTGATTTAAGTATGTTTGTTAGTTATAGAACTCTTAATTTTGATGGTAAAGAAGTTTTAACAATAGATGTGGAACGAGGCACTAATAGACCATATTATTTAGCAAATAAAGGTTTAAGACCTGAAGGCGTATATATTAGACATGGATTTTCATCTATTCCTGCTAGCGATAGCACTATTAGAAATATGATAAAAGAAACAGATGGTGATGTTTACGAAGCATTAAGATCTATTAACCAAGATTTGACTTTCAATTCATGTGAAAATGAATTTAAAAATAGAAATATAGACTTTAAGGAACAAACATTAAAATTAGTTTCTAATGATGGCTTATATACTAATCTTGGTTTACTGTTATCTGATCAATGCCCATATACTATTAAGGCTGCTGTTTTTGAAGATTATGATCAATCTTTATTTAAAGACAGAAATGAATTTTCTGGTTCTTTATTAAAACAACTAGAAGATGTTTATTCTTATATAGATAAATATAATAATAATCGTTCTACATTTGATAAATTATGGAGAATTGATACCAGAGACTATCCAGAAAAAGCACTTAGAGAAGCTTTGTTGAATTCCATAGTTCATAGAGACTATTCTTATAGCGCAAGCACACTTATTAGTATTTATAAAAATAGGCTTGAAATAGTTTCTGTAGGTGGATTAATGCCAGGATATGAGCTGAAGGATATTAAAAATGGATTATCTGATACTAGAAATCCGAATCTTGCGAATATTTTTTATCGTTTAAAATTAATCGAAGCTTATGGAACTGGTATTAAGAAAATATATGATGCTTATGAATTGAGTGGCTGTGAGCCTGAAATAATAACTACAAATAATTCTTTTAAGATTATTCTTCCTAATATTAATTATAAACAAAACAATAATTTATACATTTCATCTACTGAGATGATATATTGTGATGAAAATATCTTGTTAAAATATTTAAACGATAACCAAAGTATCACTAGAAAAGAAGTAGAAACATTAACGGGACTTAGTCAATCTAGTGCTGGTCGCATTTTAAAGAAGATGGTTGATGAGGGAAAACTTATCCAATTTGGTGGTAGTAGAAACATAAAGTATATGCTTAGAAAATAAATATATAAGAAATTGGCAAACGAAAGAATATAAGTTCTTTATAAGGTGTAGAACACAAGTTAAAATGATACCACTTTATAAGGCCTAGGCATGTACTGTCCCTAAGCCTTATTTTTTTATTGTTCCTTCTTATTTAAATCATCCAGTATTTCATCAAGTTCTTTAACAGAACCAGCTTCTTGTCTTCTGTACTTAGAACTAGGTCCAAGATTTGTACATTCATATTCTTTCAAGTGATATATGGCATATATTCTTTTTGTAAGAATCTCTAGCACCACATCTATCTTTACTCCTTTTCTAATGTATATTAATTCTCCTGTTTCTTTATCTATTAAGCTATATACGTTATTTTCAAAATGAAACATAGAATTGTTTCCTATAACTCTTGTGAATTTCACGGAGAATAAGCGATTGTAGTTAAAGTTTTCATCGTATATTTCTTCAAATTCACTGTTAGGATCTATAGGCGTATAAGCGAATTTCTTATTGATGTAAGGAATATAGAAGTCATTAAACCAAACGTTAAGTTCATTGTAGTCTTTTATACCAAAACGATTAATGTCTACTGGCAGTCTTCTTTGAACTGTACCATTAGCTCTTTCTATGCGACCTTTGGCCTCAGCTGACATAGCGTATATTTGTTCTATACCAATTGATCTCATGATTTTTCTAAATATAGTATCGCCATCATCAGCTGCACTTTTAAGTATAGTATGTCTATCTGAATATACATATGATGGAATACCGTGTTTCTTAAGTATCAATTCAAACATCTTACAATAGCCAAATAAACATTCATGTCTAGTAAACCAACCAGCTAATAAATCTGTTGTTGCATCATCTACCGCTAGATGAAGAGCCCACATTTCACCATTTCCAAACCAATCATATGGTGTTCCATCAATTTGTATTAAATGTCCTTTTCTATCGCTTGGTTTCCTTAATAGATGAAGGTGTTCATTAGTATTCTTTTTAACTTTGTGTTTAATAGGAGAAACCCATTTCATCTTATGAAAAAGATCAAGATAAAAGCCATAGCTTCTAACTTGTAGATGATACTTGATCACATCATCTTCGTATTTTTTGTTTAATACTATATCTTCCTCATACACATCTTTGAACTGTGCTACACTAATCTTAGGATATAGCTCTTTAAATTTGACTATGTAGCTTATCTCATTATTACAGGCAGCATTATGAGAGGTGTGGCCTGTATTTTTATGTTTAGATAAGGTTTCAATATCTTCAGTAGCTAATTGCTTATACAGTTTCTTTAGATGTCCTTTACTATAACCAGTTTCCATTTCTAATTGTTTAAAGCTTGAGTTAAGTGTTCCATCCCTTTTCCGCTTTAATAGTCTCAATACATTTTCTTTACTTATCTTTGTATCCATACATACAAAAAACCTCCTTAAAATCATTATAAGAAGGTCATATTTCAACTGGTATCATTTTAAAATGTGATAGTGGCATCAAAATCGCATGTTATTAACAATAAGTTCTTTATAAGGTTGACAACTAGATAACTAAGTCTTATCATTACAAAGTACAAAGATTAAGACACGATCTTATTATTGATGATATAGAGAGGCCATGGGTGGTGAAAATGGTCCTAGATAATATGATTACTACTTATGAGTTCCACTAATACTGGACGTTACTCGCGTTAAGAGATTAAGTTAGAAAATAAGGTGGTACCGCGTTTGTTTACGCCCTTGTATCACCTTTTTTATTTTAGGAGGTTACAATGATTAACATTAAAGAGAACGAACACTTAAATACTTTGAACCACTCTTGTGCTCACTTACTAGCTCAAGCGGTGTCTCATTTATACCCAAATGCTAAATTTTGGGTAGGTCCTGTAATTGAAGAGGGTTTCTATTATGATATCGATTTAGGAGATGATGTTATTAAGACTGAAGATCTTGAAAAGATTGAAAAGGAAATGAAGAAGATTGCCAAGGATGGTAAGCGTATTGTAAGACATGAAATTTCTAAGGAAGAGGCTTTAGAAATGTTCAAGGATGATCCATATAAGATTGATTTAATCAATAGAATGGATGAAAATGAAACAACTATTTCATGTTATACACAAGGTGATTTTACAGATTTATGTAGAGGACCTCATGTTGATACAGTTAAGGAATTAAAGAATTTTAAGTTAATTAAGCATTCTGGTGCTTATTGGAAAAATGATGCTAAGAATAAGATGCTTCAAAGAATTTATGGTGTATGTTTCGACAATAAGGAAGACTTAGAAGCTTACTTAAAGGAATTAGAAGAGGCTAAGGAAAGAGATCATCGTAAGATTGGTAAGGATTTAGAAATCTTTATGACTTCACCTTTAGTTGGTGCTGGTATGCCATTATGGTTACCAAATGGTTCGATTGTACGTAAACAACTTGAAAACTATATCTACAAGAAGGAACAAGCACTAGGCTATGACCATGTATATACTCCATGTGTTGGTACTAAGCAATTATATGTAACAAGTGGACACTGGGATCACTATCAAAAGAATATGTTCCCACTAATGAAGGTTGATGATGAAGAATTCGTATTAAGACCAATGAATTGTCCTCACCACATGTTAGTTTATAAGAACAAGTTACATTCATATCGTGATCTTCCAGTTAGAATTGGTGAATTTGCCACTGACTTTAGATATGAAGCATCAGGTGCTGTTAAGGGTCTTGAAAGAGTTAGATGCATGTGTCAAAATGATGCTCATTTATTCGTAACTCCTGAACAAATCGGTGAAGAATTCAAGAGGGTAGTAGCTTTAATTCTTGATGTTTATAAAGACTTCGGTATTAAAGACTATAAGTTTAGATTATCTTTAAGAGATAAGGAAGATAAAGAAAAATACTTTGATGATGATGAAATGTGGGATAATGCAGAGAATAAGCTAAGAGAAGTATTAAATGAATTAGGTGTTGAGTACTTTGAGGCTAAGGGCGAAGCTGCTTTCTATGGACCTAAGTTAGACGTAGAAGTTAAGCCTGCTGTAGGTCCTGAAGTTACACTATCAACTTGTCAATTAGACTTCTTATTGCCTCGTAGATTTGAACTAAACTATATTGATTCAAATGGTGAAAAACAAGTTCCAGTAGTAATCCACAGAGCAATCTTTGGTACTTTCGATAGATTTACTGCCTTCATTATTGAAGAAACAAAGGGTGCGTTCCCATTGTGGTTGGCTCCAAGTCAAATCGTAATTGTTCCAGTAAATAGTGAAATCCACACTGACTATGCATATAAGGTAAAGGAAGCATTAGCTAGTGAAGGATTTAGAGTGGAAGTAGATGCTCGTAATGAAAAACTAGGTTATAGAATCAGAGAAGCACAACTTAAGAAGATTCCAGTAGAAATCGTTGTAGGTGATGGCGAAATCGCTGAAGGTAGTGTTAATATTAGAAGATTTGGTGTTCAAGGTAATACTTCAATGAAACTTGAAGACGCTATCGCTTTATTCAAAGACGAAGTTAAAAAGTTTACATGTTAAAGAAAGTAACATTAGTACTACTTCTATTACTTCTATGTGCTTGTAGACCAAGCGTTGTAGAAAATAGTAACGGTGATAATTTTAATATCTTATCTGTTGATCAATCAGCTTCATTATCGTTATTGTGTTTTAAAGAAGATGAACACAATATTGAGATTACTAGTGATGTGAATACTTTAAGTGAAGCCTTTGATAAGGATGAGAAAGATATTATAATTGCACCTGTTAATATAGGAGTTAAGAAGTGCCTTGAGAATGATAATTATAAATTATTAGCTATCTTAGCTCATTCTCATTACTATATTTGTTCTACTGATGAATCTTTCAATAAAGGTGATGTAGGAGTTTATGGCGAAAAAACGGTTCTAGGTGGTGTTTTAAATGCTCTGAATGCTAATCTTTCTAAATATAACTTTATCTATTATGATAGTGTTCAAGCCTTAAAAGATGACTTGAACAATGGTGTAATCAATTCAGCTGTTTTAAGCGAAATTGATTATAATGATTTCAATAATTATCAAGATTTAAAATTTTATAAGATTGAAGAAATCGATAATGTCTATCAAAAAGAATATAGTTATAGTGATTTTCCTACCTATGGTATGTTTATAAAGGATGATGTTCTTAAAAATAGACAAAATGATTTATCTAATTTTATTAGAATTGTTAGAACTAGTATTAATTCTTATAAGAATGATAAGACAACATTTAATAAAGTTTTAGAGAATGCTGATTTGGAAAGACTAGGTTTTAATAATCCAAGCCTTATCTCTGAAAGCTATAATTACTGTGGTATCTGCTTCGAATATGCCATCGATGAATATGAAAGTCTAAAGACTCTATTGTCTTGTATGGATATCGAATTATCTGAAAAAGTAATCGTTCAATAAGTAAATAAGCCGACAAATTTAAGGGAATTTAACCTAGACAGTGGTTCCCTCTATAACAGCTGAGTGGTTTGGTTATAACAAAATTGTGGTTTGACTATAACACTTGTGTGGTTTTACAAGATATGGCTTTATAAAAGCGGGTATTAGCCCGCTGACTGTAAACCATATCTTTTCTTTTACTTAAATTGAATAAGAATCATTCTTATTAATACAATACATTAATCTGTTTCTAGTTCTTTTGAAATTAGATAATCCATTAGCGTTATACATCAATGATGCGATCTGTTTGTTTCTTGATTCGATGTATGAGTTATTAATTCTTTTACCATCAACAATAATGAATGAATTAACTATTTCTTTCTTCCAATTAGCAAGCATTGAAGCAAACGCTTTATATTCTTTGATGTCACAATTCTTAAAAGCCTCAATTTGTTTTTCAAGTTCGCTTTCTGCATTTTCTAAGGTACACGTCCTATTAAAGAGGATATAATCTTCTTTTAGTTCGTAGGCTTTCTTAATGTCTGGGAAGGCATCAAAGATCATATCTCTAATACCTCTATAATTAATGTATTGACCGATCCTCCTATTATATCTACCAACATTATCAAGGTTAGCATCAACACTTAATACTCCATCAAATTTAGTTAATAAGTATATGTATAAATCACTATCACAATTTCTTCTACATCTTTTTCTAACACTATCAAAAGCATCATTTAAATTTTTTATCACGTGAAATTCATCGGCACAAATCACACTTTGATGAAAGTATAATTTGCATACTTCTCTATAGTAATCATTAAGGTCCATTGATATATATTTAACTCTACTTAATTCGCTTTTGTGTGTTTTATCGTTATAGGTTCTATTCTTGATAGCTGAGAATTTGGATGTTAGATAATTCTTTCTTCTATCAGGATAGATATCTATAAAGTCACCGGTTTGAAAGTCCATCATGATAAACATATATAAACCATTACTATCACTGTTTGGAAAGTAGTGTTCATCAATTGATAAAGCTTCTGGCATAACATGAGGTTTTATATTTACATGTTTATCAAAGATTCTTTGAACCTCAGTAGCTGCAACGTTATACCTATTGGCTACTTGGTTATAAGTAACATTAGTTCTCTTAAGATCTTTTAAGATATTGATTATAGTTTCAATTGTTAACTTATCATTTCTTTTAGCGAAAGGATTCGACTCTGAAAAAGTTAAATCACAATCCACACATTTATATCTTCTCTGTTTAAAGAAGATAACGCATGTTCTATTCGCAAATATTGAATGTGTAAGCTTCTTGGTGTTATAACCGTGCACTTTGCCTGGCTTGCCACATGCAGGGCATACATCACTTTCTTTTCTTACTAGTTTAATGTTTAGTGTTAAATTTCCGTTTGAGTCATCAACACAATCCAATGACTCGATATCTTTATCATCAACATTAAGCATGTTCATGATAAACTTGTTTTGGATATTATTATCCATTATAAAAACTCCTTTCTTAAATTGGTTACAGTCAAATTCAATTATAAGATAAGGAGTTTTTAATTTTTCTATTATTGACCACTTAAATGTTATACAGAAACCACACAATCGTTATACTAGTGACCACACCACTGATATAGTTAAAGGGGTAGCCACACCACTGAGTAATTTATATTACTAAATTTAATAAGTCGGCTTTTATAAACTCTATTAATATTTATATTAAAAGGATGGTTTTTATATCCATCCTTCATAACTTATTTGTTAATTTCGTTTGTTAAGAATTCAATTGCTTCATCAATTGTAAGTTCTTGAACATCATCACAACCACGCTTCTTTAATTCGACGATGCCTTCACCAATTCGCTTACCAACTGTAATACGATAAGGGATACCAATTAGTTCAGAGTCATTAAACTTGATACCAGGTCTTTCGTTTCTATCATCTAGAATTGTTTCAACACCAGCTGCATTTAACTTATCATATAGTTCATTACCCTTAGCAACCTGTGTTTCATCTTTCATTGACATGATAAGAACGATACAGTGATATGGAGCAATATTTAATGGCCATACAATACCTTTTTCATCATTGTTTTGTTCAACAACAGCAGCGATTGTTCTACCAACGCCAATACCATAAGAACCCATCCAAACATCTTCTTGTTTGTTATCTTTATTTAAGTAAGATAGGTCAAGAGCCTTTGAATACTTAGTACCAAGCTTGAATGTATTACCAACTTCAATACCCTTAGTCATCTTAAGTGGCTTACCACATACTGGACAAATATCTCCTTCCATTACATTAGAGATATCCGCAACCATCTCAGCTTTAATATCACTAGGATTAGCATTCATCAAGTGATAACCTTCTTTATTAGCACCACATACGAAGTTATGCATATTCATTACTTCATTATCAACAATCATCTTAGCATTTAAGCCAATAGGCCCTGTAAAACCAGGTACTGCATTAGATGTTGCGATTAGGGCATCGTCCGCAAAGTTAACTTCATTACAGCCTAATAACTTACAAACCTTAGTTTCATTTAATTCACGATCACCTCTAATGAATAAAGCAACTAGTTCATCCTTAATATTCATAAGTAAAGCTTTAACTGATTTTTTAGGATCAACATTTAAGAAAGTACATACTTCTTCAATTGACTTACAATCAGGTGTAGCTACTTCAGTTAACTCAAGTGGTGTTTCAAGAGATTCTTTAGTAACAAGTTGAGCTACTTCTTCATTACTAGAATAGCCACAATCACAATAGATAACACTATCTTCACCAACTGGTGTAATAGCTTGGAACTCTTCTGACAACAAACCACCCATGATACCTGTATCAGCTTTTACAATACGATAATTAAGACCAATTTCATCAAATATTGCCTTATAAGCGTCAAACATTTTCTTATAAGCAACATCTAAGCCTTGTTCATCTCTGTCAAAAGAATAAGCATCTTTCATCACAAATTCTTTAACTCTAATTAGACCAAAACGAGCTCTAGGTTCATCACGGAACTTAGTTTGAATCTGATATAGGTTAAATGGCATGTCCTTATATGATCTAATCATTGACTTACTTGCAAAGGCAAATAATTCTTCATGAGTTGGACCTAGTACCATGTCCTTACCAGTACGATCTTTTAGCTTGAAGATAGAAGGGCCAAAACCTTGTAATCTTCCTGAATTTTCATAGTATTCACTGGCAATTAACGCTGGCATCTTGACTTCTTGGCTACCAGCATTGTTCATATGCTTTCTAATGATTTTTTCTACTTTATCTTGTACTCTTAATCCTAAAGGAAGCATCATATAAATTCCGGCAGATGTTTTCTTGATATAACCGGCTTTTACAAGTAGATTTCCACTTTTTGAGTCTTCATCTCTTGCGTCTTCTCTTAATGTAAAAAAATAAGAATCTTTTAATTTCATGACGTAAACTCCTAACTTTAACAATTTTATCATAGTTAGCCCCTAAAAATGTGGTATATTATATAAAAATAAAGGGGCAGGTATGGCAAAATTTTTTAAAGAAGAATCTAGAACATTTAACGAATACTTACTAGTACCAGGTTTATCTACAAGAGAAAACACTCCTAGTAATGTTGATCTTACAACACCTTTAGTTAGGTTTAAGAAAGGTGAAGAAAGTGCAATCAAGCTAAAGCTTCCAATGATAAGCGCAATCATGCAGTCAGTATCAAATGATACTATGGCTATTGCTTTGGCAAAAGAGGGCGGTGTCAGCTTCATTTATGGTTCTCAAACTATTGAGCAACAAGCTGAAATGGTTAGAAAAGTAAAGACTCATAAGGCTGGTTTTGTAATTTCTGACTCAAATGTTAAGCCTGAAAATACTATCGCTGAACTATTAGAAGTAATTGAAAGAACAGGACATTCTACTGTGGCAGTTACTGATGATGGCAAGAATCATGGTATTTTAAAAGGTATTATCACATCTAGAGACTATCGTTTAGGTAGAGTCTCATTAGATGACAAGGTAGAAAAATACATGACACCAATTGAAAAGTTGGTATGTGGTCATGTTTCACTTACATTAAGTGAATGCAACGATTTAATCTGGGATAACAAGTTAAATAGTTTACCTATCTTAGATGATGAAAAGCGTTTAGTTTACTTAGTATTTAGAAAAGACTATGAAGCTCATAAGGAACATCCAAATGAACTATTAGATGAACACAAGAGATTTATTGTTGGTGCTGGTATCAATACAAGAGACTATGAAGAAAGAGTTCCTGCACTAGTTGAGGCTGGTGTTGATGTATTATGTATTGACTCTTCTGAAGGTTTCACTGAATACCAAAAAGATACAATTGCTTGGATTCATGAAAAGTATGATGGTAGAGTTAAGGTTGGTGCTGGTAATATCGTCGATGAAGATGGTTTCCGTTTCTTAGCTGATGCAGGTGCTGACTTCATTAAGATCGGTATCGGTGGTGGTTCTATTTGTATCACAAGAGAAACAAAGGGTATCGGTAGAGGTCAAGCTACAGCTGTTATTGAGGTTGCTAAGGCAAGAGATGCATACTTTGAAGAAACTGGTATTTATGTACCAATTTGTTCAGATGGTGGTATCGTATATGACCACCATATTTCATTAGCTCTTGCGATGGGTGCTGACTTTGTGATGTTAGGTAGATACTTCTCTCGTTTTGAAGAATCTCCAACTAATAAGATTATGTTAAATGGTTCTTACTATAAGGAATACTGGGGTGAAGGTTCAAATCGTGCTAGAAACTGGCAAAGATATGATGTTGGTCAAAAGTCTGGTATGTCTTTTGAAGAAGGTGTTGACTCTTATGTACCTTATGCCGGTTATTTAAGAGATAATGTTAGAGTTACTACTGCTAAGATTAAGTCAACTATGTCTAACTGTGGTGCTAATAACTTAACTGAATTTAGAGATAAGGCTCGCTTAACTCTTGTATCAAGCACTTCTATTGTTGAAGGTGGTGCTCATGATGTTGTGGTTAAGAAGAACTCTAATGGCCAAGGTAACTTCTAAGAATAAATAAGATGTTAAAGTTGTATGTATTTTAATATGTACAACTTTTTTAATTAAAGATAGAGGAAATTTTATGTTAAGAAACAGTAGCATTTATCAAGTATTTGTCAGAAATTATAAGGGTGAAGGTAAGTTTAAAGATTTAATTAACGATATTAAAAGAATAAGCGATATGGGCTTTGAATATTTATATCTATGTCCTATTCATCCGATTGGTAAGGTTAATAGAAAGGGTACTTTAGGTTCACCTTATGCCATTAGTGATTATTATAAAATCAATGAAGAATATGGCAGTATGGAAGATTTTGATGATTTAGTTAAAGAGTGCCACAATAATAATTTAAAGATAATGATTGATATCGTTATTAATCATAGTTCTCCTGATTGTGTTTTTACTTTAACTAATCCTGAATTCTATTATCGAAATAATGAAGGTAATTTTGGCAATCGTGTAGCTGATTGGACTGATGTCATTGACTTTAATTATGATAATAAAGCTTTAAGAGAAGAAATGATTAAGATGTTGTCATTTTGGGTTAATAAGGGTGTTGATGGTTTTAGATGTGATGTTGCATCACTTGTTCCATCTGACTTTTGGTTAGAGGCAAAAGAAACTATAAGTAAGATAAATAAAGACTTTGTATGGCTTGGTGAAAGTGTTGAATTTGAATTCATCGAGGCGATTAGAAAGCTTAGCTTTAAAGCCTTTACTGATTACGAATTATTTGAAGCCTTTGATATGTTGTATAGCTATGATATTAAGTCTTTTATTAATGATGCCTTTATTAATGAAAAGAATTTAAATATGTTGGCCAGAATGATTAATTATCAAAATTCTGAGTTTAAATTAAATAATCTAAAAGTTAAATATCTAGAGAATCATGATAATGAAAGAATCTATACTTTATTAAAGAAGAATAAGAATAAAGTATTAAATTATTTAGCTTTCATTTATCTACAAAGAGGTGTTCCTTTTGTCTATGCAGGACAGGAAGCGTGGTGTGAACATAAACCGACTTTATTTGATAAGGATATGTTAGATTGGTCTAATTATGATGAAACTTATGTTGAACTAATTAAGAAACTTAATACTTTAAGAAAATTAGATATCTTTAAAGATGAAACATATTGTCATGTAGGAGAACATGAAGATTATTTTGATGTGACCTTATGTAGTGAAAAAGAAGAATATTATGGTATCTATAATGTCTTGGACTTAAAAGATGAAATGAAGACTGAATTAAATGATGGAACTTATATTAATTTGATTGATGATAAGGAAGTTGTAATCACAAATACTAAAGTAGATTCTTCTTGTTTACCATTGTTTGTGAGAGTTAAATGATTGAGTGCTTAAGTACTCAATTTTTAATATTTAGGGTAGGAATTTTATCATTTATCGGCAACTATATTATGAAAGGAGATGACGACATCTTAGATAATTGTTTTTTGATAAAGTTAGAAATGCTAGTTCTTATTGTGATTGATAATTAAATAAGTATAGTAGGGATAATAACGGATGTCGTTTAGATGATTTATGCATTGTTTAAAGATTGATAGTGGATGATGTGGCATTTTTTATGTCATGTTTGTTGAGTATTATTTTTTAATAACGTTTATTGTGTATTTAACTTAGAAGAAGGAGCAAATGAAAATGGCAATGGTAAGTTTTTTGCAAATATCGTATTGAGTGATCCAAAAGAAGTCCAAATGTTTATAGATGCAAAAAAATAAATTAAATCATCAATTGCTCCATTGTTAACGGATTTAGATGAGATTCGAAATCTTTTAGGAGTTGAAACTTATAACGACAAAAAATAGTTAGCGTGCGATTTATATTCTTGACATGATAGAATTGCTTGGAAAAAGTTGATGTAGTGGATATAGAGAATATTTAATTAAGCTATGTTAACACAAAGATTTTAATAATTTGACAAACAGTATTAAATACTTTAGACTATCTTTAGTGATCGTTCTGTAGAAACTTGCGAAGCCTACAGGCGGGGGAGAGCCTAAGGTTTCTCCCTCTTTTTTTGTTGGAGAATGATTTGAAAGAACAAAAGAAATTTGTTACTTTTGATGAACAAGTTGATTTAATAATAAACCATAAACATATTACTGTGGTGGATAAAGAAAATGCTAAAGATATCTTATCTAGAATTGGGTATTTTCCATTAATGGAAGGCTATAAACATTTATTTAGGAAACAAAATTCAAATATTTATAAAACTGAAACTACTTTTGATGAAATTGTTAATCTTTATTATTTTGATGAAAAACTTAGAGAATTATTTTTGAGATATCTATTACGAATCGAAAGACATTTAAGGACGTTGATTTCTTATTATTTTGTTGAATGTTATGGAATTTCTCAAGATGAGTATCTTAACGTTAACAATTATAATAAAGCTAAAAAATATAAAAATGTTATTAACAAATTAGTCGTAATACTAGAAAAACCATCAATGCAACAGATTATAACTATATAAATTATTATCGAGAAACCTATGGCAATTTGCCACTTTGGGTAACTACTAATGTTCTTACTTTTGGTAGTTTATCCAAAATGTTTACTGTATTACCTCAATCAATTAAATCTAGAATTTGTAAACATTTTAATAATATAAATCAAAATCAAATGGATAGTTTTTTATCTGTACTAACAAAATATAGGAATGTTTGTGCGCATGGCGAATGTTTGTTTTCTTACAAAACCGTGGATTCTATTTCTGATACATCATTACACGAAAAATTAAAACTTCCTAAAATGGGCAACCAATATATAAAAGGGAAACAAGATTTATTTGCGGTAGTAATTGTATTTAGATATCTTTTGCCAAACGGTGATTTCTTAATTTTTAAAAGAAATATTATTAAGGAGATTGAAAATGTCGTTAAACTTACACAACACGTCTCAAAGGAAGAACTACTGGACCAAATGGGTTTTTCTAATAACTAGATAAAGATATCAAGATATCAACTTTAAATCAAAAATAACTATATTTAAAATTTAAAAGAGAATGACATAGCGCATTCTCTTATTTATTCTCAATCTTCTTATAATTCGCAAAGTGAAGCTTTGCTACTTCATTAAGTCTATCCTTACCATACTTTTGGATAAAGATAAGGGCATCGTTATCTACTTTTTCATCAGCGCCCTTATGGAAAGTCATCTTATATTTGCGTTCCATTTCGGACATCTTCGTTAAAAAAGCGAATCTCGCGATTACTGATGCAGCAGCAACCGCAGGATATTTTGATTCAGCCTTAGTTTCAAATACTAAATCATGATAAACTTCAGCATCTTCTCTTAAATATGAATAATAAAGATTCTCAGGCGCAAATTGATCAACATAGGCAGCCTTAGGAATGGTATATCCTTTCTTTAAAAGATTGATATAAGCCTTATTATGTAATTTAGCTTTAATCGCATTCAAATTGAAATGATCATGAACAGTGTTATATTGTTTATTCTCAAGAATCAATAAAGAATGCTTCAATTCTTTCATTAAAGTAGGACCAACTTTAATTATATGTTCATCAGTTAATTGTTTACTATCAGTGATATGTAACTTATCTAACAAAGGAAATTGATCTTCTTCTACAATACAAGCACAAACACAAACTGGTCCAAAGAAGTCTCCAGTTCCCACTTCATCAGAACCTGCTTGTCTACATACTTTCTTTTCAATAAAGTCTTGAGCATAAAAAAGGGCATCACTACCTTGGAATACTACTTTATCATTAGTATAAATAGAAATAGTAAGGCCTTCTCTGCTTATAAAAGTATCAATATATTCATTTTTAGATGGTTTGATATCATCTTTAAAAGTTTCTTTAATCTTGTTAATCTTATCTTTTGTTAATTTTAGTGAAATTGTGTTCATATAAATAGTTTAACACAAACAAAAATATCCTTTATACTATAGATATGGTTATTTCGAGTGCATATTTTACATATTTAAACCTAGTCTTAATTATCCTATACCTAGCATTTGTAGTTATCGGTTATAAGAATGGTTTAATCTTACAAATCGTTGATTTGGTATACAACATACTAGCTCTATTTATTGGCTACTTCTTAGCTCCAATACTAGCTAGTCATTTTCCTATTGTGAAACTAGATGAAGTCTATATGGCCTTAAAACTAAATGTTTTAATGGATACTCTTATCTATATGATAATCGTCTTTATCTTATTAAAACTACTTTATCTAATTATTAAACCTTTGTTTGGCTTTGTCTCAAAGATTCCTTTGATTGGCTTTGTCAATGATATTGGTGGTGCCTTAATGGGCATTGTTAATGCGACTATTGTGGTTTTATTGTTCTGTATGTTGTTAAATACACCTTTATTTAAAAATGGAAATGAAGTAAAAGAAAAAACATATTTAAAGACTATTAATGGTTTATCTTACAAGGCTTTAGAATTTTCAATGGATCATTTTGACTTTCAAAATGAATTCAAAGACTTTGATATTGATAAGACAAGAATGGCCTTTGACAAGTGGTTAGAAGAACAAGGTGTTTTTGATGAATAATTATAATCATTTAGACTTAGATAAGGTTAAAGATTTAGTATGCCAATATACTAGTATTAAACAAGCAAGTGACTATATTCAAAATGAAGAAATTATCTTTAATCCTCTAGTAATTAAATCAAAACTTAAGGATAGTGAAGAAGCTTTAAATTTATTAAAAAAAGACTTTAATTTATCATTTGATGGCATTGTTTATATTGGTGATATCTTAGTAAAGGCTTCTAAAGATATTTGTTTAGATGGATATGAATTAGCCAATGTTTTAACATTCTCTAATCATTGTCTAAGAATCAAAAATAGAATGAGCAGTCTAAGTGATGACTTAAATATTAAGGGCTATAGTGAATCTTTATTCATAGATGAATACTTAATCAAAAGAATTGATAAGGTAGTGGATATTAATGGCAACATCAAAGAAGATGCTAGTCCTAAGCTTAAGTCTATCTTTGAATCTATTAATAGAAACAGTGATCGCATTAGAAGTGCTTGTGCAACATTTGTGACAAGACATTCATCTTCTTTACAAGAAAATAATGTTTTTACTAGAAATGATAGAATAGTTTTCTTATTGAAGAATTCAGATAAACATAAATTCAAAGGCTTCCAATATGGAACTAGTGCCTCAGGCTTAGCCACTTATGTAGAACCTGAAGAATTTGTAGAATTAAATAATAGGACACTAGCTTTAGAAAATGAAAAATTAGAGGAAGTAAATAGAATCTTAAGAGAAGTATCTTATTTTGTAGGCAGGGTAGCTTCTTTATACCAATTTAATTTTGATTCATTAGTTAAATTAGATGTGATCTTCGCTAAGGCTGAATATGGTTTTTATAATTCAGGCTGTGTAGCTAGTATCAACTATGACCATAATCTATATATCAAAGACATAGCTCATCCTCTAATTGATTCAAAAAAGGTGGTCTTAAATACTTATACTTTAAGTAACCCCTATAGAGGAATTGTAATATCTGGTACCAATACTGGTGGTAAGACCGTTGGATTAAAGTTAATTGGCCTTTCTGTTTTAATGTCATATCTAGGTATTCCCGTACTAGCTAGTAAGGCTGATATACCTTTCTATGAAAATGTCTATATAGATATCGATGATAATCAATCAATTACTAATGCCTTGAGTACTTTTAGTGCCCATATTTCAAATATTAATAATATTTTAAATAGAGCCAATGAAAATTCTTTAATCTTGATTGATGAACTTATTTCAGGTACCGATCCTAAAGAAGCTCAGGCTATCTCTTTAGCTATTTTAAAAGAAATCTTAAGATCTAAGGCTTACTTTGTTATTACAACCCACTATGATGATATTAAGGAGTTTGCCTATAACGAAGAATCTATTTTGTTAAGTTCTGTTGGTTTTGATATGGAAAAGTTAAAGCCAACTTATAAGTATATTGAAAATTCTATTGGTGTTTCTAATGCGATAGATATCGCATCACGTTATTTTGATAATCAAAGACTGATTGAGGATGCTAAGGATTATTTGAAGCTTAATCAATCTAAACAAGAGGAATTGATTGAAAGATTGGCTAAGGAAATAGTGGAGAATGAATCTATTAAGAAGTCTTTGAATGAAGAACTTGAGAAGAATAGATTACTACAACAGGAACTTGATACTAAGATTAATGACTTTGAAAAAGAAAAAGAAGCTTTGATGAACAAGTATCATAAGGAATTAAATGACTATATCGAAAAGATAAAGGAAGAAGCTTATGATAAGTTAGAAAGTATCAAGGATAAGGAAGATGAAAAAGTTATTCATGAGATTAGCGATTTAAAGAAGAATACTTCAAAGATCGAAAAGAAACCGGTAGTTTTTGAAGTCGGTGATCTTGTTAGAATTGGCGAATCTAATGGTGTTGGTGATATTGTTGAATTAAATGGCAAAAATGTAAGTGTCAATGTAAGGGGCATGATTATTAAGACTAAGACTAATAATCTAACTAAGTTGCCTAAGAAACAAGTTAAAAAAGAATATGTGCCAAGACAAAGAATGGAAAGAGTAAAAAGAGAAATCAACTTAGTAGGTGAAAGAGTTGAAGATGCTTTAGCTTTACTTGATCCATACTTAGATAGTGCCTTTGGCTCAGGACTAAGCGAAGTTAAGGTCATCCATGGTGCTGGTACTGGACAACTTAGAAATGGTATTCGTGAGCATCTTAAGAAGAATAAGATTGTTAAGGAATTTGGTAATGGTGATATATATGATGGTGGCGGTAATGTCACTATCGTTAAGTTTAAGAAATAATGGATATTAAGGATAAATTAAAGACCCTACCTTTAAAACCAGGATGTTATCTGATGAAAGACAAGGATGGTAAGGTCATCTATGTTGGGAAAGCTATTAATTTAAAGAATCGTGTGAATTCTTATTTTAGGGGTGCTCATGATTATAAGACTACAAAATTAGTTAAGAATATTGTTGATTTTGACTATATTGTCGTTAATAGTGAGAAGGAAGCTTTAATACTAGAATATAACTTAATCAAAAAGTATGATCCTTACTACAATATTGTCTTTAAGGATGATAAGTCATATCCTTATATTCTTTTAAAAGATGGTGATATACCCGCTGTTGAAGTTATTAGGTTAAAGAAAAATAATCGTAGATATAAAGGAAGATTATTTGGACCTTATCCTGATATTGGAGCTGCTAGAAATACAGTAGCTTTGATTAATAGACTATATCCTACAAGAAAGTGTAAGAATTTAGGTAGTGAACTATGCCTTTATTATCATATTAACCAATGTCTTGGTTATTGTGTTAAAGATTATGATAGAGAAGCTTGCTTAAAGACAAAGAAAGATATCATTTCTTTTCTTCAAGGTGATACTAAGGATATCGTTAAAGACTTAAAAGAGAAGATGAATAAGGCTAGTGAACAACTAGATTTTAAGAGCGCCATTATTTATCGTGACTTAATTAATGATATTAATGTATCTGTTAGTAAACAAGTAATTGAACTTCATGAAAAAGAAAGTTTTGATGTCTTTAATTATTTTGTCTTAGATGGCTATATTGCGATAACGGGTTTAAATATCAGAAATGGTATTCTTTTAGGTAGTGATAAGATGCTAGATTATCTTGTTGGTGACCCCGAAAATTATGTTTCTAGCTATATTTATCAATATTATCAAATTAATCAGTCAGTCAAAACCTTATATGTTCCTGAAAACTTATTGGGCTATTTACAAGGCTTAGATGGAATAGAAGTATTAAGCGTTACAAAGGGTAAGCGTAATCAACTATTACAACGTGCTTTAAGTAATAGTGAAGAGGCTTTAAGACAAAACAAGGCTATCTTAACCTCTAAGGAAGTATATTACGATAGTATTAGTAAGGAATTTGAACGTATTTTTGATAAGAAAATAAATAGAATTGAACTATTCGATAACTCTCATTTAGCAGGTACTAATACAGTAGCGGCCATGGTTGTTTATAAAAACTTTAAGCCTTCTAAAAAAGATTATCGATTATTTAAGTTACAAGAGGGTGCTGATGATTTAAAGTCGATGAAGGAAGTAATCTATCGAAGATACTTTAGGGTCTTGAAAGATGATTTAGAAAGACCTGATTTGATTATTGTTGATGGGGCGATGATTCAAATAGAAGCTGCTAAAGAGATTTTAGAATCTTTAGATTTAGATATCACACTATGTGGTTTGGGCAAGGATGATAGTCATAATACCGCTTATTTGATGAATTCTAACTATGAAAAGATTGATATCAGTCCTGACAGTAATGTTTTCTTCTTTTTAGCAAATGCTCAAGATGAGGTCCATCGTTTTGCGATTACTTATCATAAGAAATTACGTAATAAGAATACTTATAAGTCTATCTTAGATGATATTGAAGGCTTGGGCCCTAAGACTAGGTTGAAGTTATTGAAACAGTATAAGACTATCTCTAACTTAAGGGAACAATCTCTTGAAGAATTAAAATCAGTTTTAAACGCCAAGGTGGCTGAAAGATTGTATAATAAGTTACACGATGATAAAGAATCTTAATGAAACACTATCACTTCTTGTCTTAATTATTATGTGCCTGTTCATGTTGAAGGTTGGATTGGGTATGATTTTTTCATCTCATTTAACAGGTACGGCAAGAGGTAATTTCGAATTACTTAAGAAGTATAGTGAAAATGATGAGGAATAATGGATACCATAACGATATTATTACTAATTTTAGTTATATTTTTACTTGCGTCAGTTTTTGCGATAATTATTTATCTTTTAAGAAATAATAAAAGAAATGATCATTTAAGAGATGATCTTTTAATCATTACTAATCAAATTAATAATGTAAAAGATAGTACAACTGATCGCTTATTACAAATCGAGGAACATCTAACAAATAATATTATTAAGACAAGCGAGATAACTAATAATACTTTTAATCAAATAAATGAAAGACTTATTAAGATTGATGATAATCAAAAGGCCTTAGATGACTTATCTACTAATATCATTTCTTTAAAGGATGTGATGGTTGATAAGAAGACTCGTGGTGCCTATGGTGAGGTTGAACTATATAGTATTCTTGAACAAGCCTTTGGAAGTGATAAACATTTCTACGATAAACAAGTAACACTACCTAATGGTAGTAGGGTGGATGCCTTGGTTCATGGTTTTGGTTCTTTAGAAGATATTTGTATCGACTCTAAGTTTCCCTTAGAAAATTATCGAAGAATGTATGATAAGGATTTATCACAACTTGAAAAAGATAAGGCTAAGAATAGCTTTAAGGCTGATGTTAGTAAGCATTTAAATGATATTAGTTCTAAATATATTATTCCAGGTAGCACCGCACCAATGGCTTATATGTTTGTACCATCAGAGGCTATCTTCTCAGAGATTTATGGAAACTTTCCTGAATTAATTGATAAGGCTTATGAATTAAAAGTTTATGTTGTCTCACCAACTACCTTAATGGCCTATATAACGGCTATTAAAAGTATTTATCTAGGTATTAAGAAAAATGAGAAGGCTAAGGAAATCGAAAGATTATTGTTGGATCTATCGGTAGAGTTTACAAGGTTAAAGGATAGGAGTGAGACTTTGCAAAGGGATTTTGAAAGAATAATTCCGGATTTTGAGAAGATGTTTGTGACTGAAAATAAGATAATTAAGCGTTTTGCGGCTATTGAAAAGGGAGATATTGAAAATGATTAAGAAGTATTTTGATAAACAACTATTTATAATGTCCATTGTGAGTGCCTTGGTTTATTCCTTTGGTATTGCGAACTTTTCAATTCCGGCTAAGTTGTATCCAAGTGGCTTCTCTGGAATATCACGTATTATTTCCGACTTATTAGGTGACTTCTTTCATATTAATATTTCTTATTCTATTTTATATTTAACTTTAAACTTTATAGTAGTTATTTTCGTGTTTACTAAATTAGGCAGAAAGTTTACTATTTATTCAACTATTCAATTCTTAATGGTATCTTTCTTTACTTCTTTCTTTAAACAAATTATTTTTATCAATGAAGAAATCTTAATGGCAATCTTTGGTGGTTTAATTAATGGTTTAGGCGTAGGTCTTGCCTTATCCAATAATTTCTCAACGGCTGGTTTTGACTTTGTCAGCGTCTTCTTTGCGACTAAATATAAAAAAGATGTATGGAACTACATCTTTGGCGTTAACATTATCATCTTATTGATGGCTGGTTTGATCTATGGTTGGGATAGAGCTCTATACTCAATCATCTTTCAATTTACAAGTACACAGGTAATTAAGTCTTTCCATAAAAGATATACTCATAAGACACTTACTATCGTCACTAAGTATCCAGATGAAGTATCTAATGCCATCTTAAAGAGTATTAGACATGGTATTACCGAGATCCATGCCACTGGTTTCTATTCTAAACAAGATACAACTATTCTTTATTCAATTGTCAATTCTTTCCAGGCTAAAGATGTTGTAAAGATTGTCTTAGATACCGATCCTCATGCCTTTATCAATGTTCAAAAGTCAGAGGCAATATTTGGTAATTACTACCAAAAACCACTAGATTAATAAAAGCCCCTCGCGGAGCTTTTATAGTTAATATTTGATTTCTAATCCTACTTGTTTCTTAACATCAACAAGCGTTTTATATGCAATCTTTTCGGCTTTTTTAGCACCTTCTTCCAATACTTTTTCAAGTGTATGAGAAGCTAAGATTTCATTGTATCTAGTTTGAATCTTTTCAAGTTCTGCACATACTACATCAGCTACATAACCTTTAAGCTTGCCATAACCTTGATCATGGAATTCTTCGACGATATCTTCCATTGAACGATTAGTTAATGAAGAAGCAATTTCAATTAGGTTGTATAGACCAGGTTGGTTTTCCTTATCTAATTGAATAACACCAACTGAATCGGTTACAGCAGACATAATCTTCTTTCTTGCAACTTTTAAATCATCTAATAAATAGATACAGCCCTTATTTGTTTCATCTGACTTAGACATCTTCTTACTTGGATCTTGTAAAGACATGATACGAGCTCCAACTTTGGCAACAAGAGGTTCAGGTACTGTGAAAGTCTTAGAATACTTGTTGTTGAAGCGGATTGCAAGGTCTCTTGTAAGTTCAACGTGTTGTTTCTGGTCTTCACCAACGGGAACATAGTCGGCATTATATAGAAGAATATCAGCAGCCATAAGACATGGATAAGTATATAGACCAGCAGTTAGATTCTTTTCACCTTTTGCTGTCTTATCTTTGAACTGTGTCATTCTATTAAGTTCACCTAAATAAGTGTTACATGCCATGATGTAACCAAGTTCTGCATGTTCATGAACATCTGTTTGTAAGAAGATAGTAGCTTTTTCAGGGTCTAGACCACAAGCTAAATATAGAGCTACCGCATCTGTTAAATTCTTCTTTAATTGTTCTGGTTCTTGATACTCAGTGATGCAGTGTAAGTTGGCGATAAAGACAATCATCTCATAGTCATCTTGATACTTTACAAAGTTTCTTAAGGCTCCAATATAGTTACCTAGAGTTAGCTGTCCTGTTGGCTTAATGCCTGATAACATTCTTTTCATAAATTTCCTCCTAAAAATAAAAAAAGCACCTCATGGGACGAAAGATTTCCGTGGTGCCACCCAAATTACTTCTTAATACGTTAACGCCGTAATACGATATCCAATTCGTTTATAAGACATTGTCAATTTTCAGCTTACATGACTCTCTTTTTTAATGTTTTTATAAACTACTGACTTCAATATAGCACAATAATCAATAAATAACTATAAGGTATTGAGCTTATTAATCAATTTTCTTAAAATATAGTTATGATTGTTATATATACATCGCATGGTTGCGCTTCATGTCGCAAAGTTAAAACTTGGTTAAAGGATCGTAATATTAAATATATTGAAAAGAATATATTTAATACTTTATTAAATGATAAAGAAATTAAATATTTATTAAGTAGAACTGAAAATGGTACTGATGATTTGATTTCTAAAAGATCTAAGATTATTAGAGATAATAATATCGATTTAGATAGTTTTTCTACCGATGATCTATGTAAATTTATTGTAGAGAATCCAAGCGTATTAAGAAGGCCAATTATTATATCCGATAAGAATATGCAAGTTGGTTATGATGAAGAAGAAATTGATGCATTTGTACCAAGTGAATTAAGAAAGCTTGCGATATGTGATAAGAGTTGTCCTCATTATCCAACATGTGGTTATTTAAGAGAAGAAGAGGAATAGATGAAAGTATTAGTGGGATTATCAGGTGGTGTAGATTCAGCTATTGCCGCTTATGAATTAAAGAAACAAGGATTAGATGTAAAGTGTTGTTTTATGCGAAACTGGGATTCCGCATTAAATAATGATACTTTAGGTAATAGCACTTTAAACAATGACATCTGTCCCCAAGAACAAGATTATAATGATGCCAAAAGCGTTGCGGATGCCCTTGGTTTAGAACTTTTAAGAAAAGATTATATTAAAGAATATTGGGATAATGTGTTTAAATTCTTTGTGGAAGAATATAAGAAGGGTAGAACACCTAATCCTGATATTTTATGTAATAAATATATTAAATTTGATTGTTTCCTTGATTTTGCGATGGAACAGGGCTTTGATATGATTGCCACAGGACACTATATTAAGGCAGTTGATGGACCTATTAGAAGATATTATAAGGCAAGCGATCTTAATAAGGATCAATCTTATTTCTTAGCTCAAGTAAGTAAGAAAGCTCTAGATAAATGTTTATTTCCACTTGGCGATATCGATAAGCCTCGTGTAAGAGAATTAGCTGAAGAATTAAATTTAAGTATTGCGAAGAAGAAGGATTCAACTGGTATTTGTTTTATTGGGGAAAGAGACTTCCGTAAGTTTTTGTCTAACTATATTCCAATGAAACCAGGTAAGATTATCGATATCGATACTCTAGAAGAAATTGGCGATCATAATGGCGTCTATTACTATACAGTAGGTCAAAGAAAGGGCTTTGGCGTTGGTGGTAATCGTGGTCCATATTTCTGTGTAGGTAAGAATATTGAACATAATCTTCTATATTTAACTTCTATTAAAAATGAAAATTATTTATATTCTGATAGTGCATATATTTCAGGAATTAACTGGATCAATGATTTACCAGCTGAGGCAAGTGAAATTGGTTGTAAGTTCCGTTATCGTCAACCCGATAATAAGGTAACTATCAAGAAGGTTTCAGATACGGAAGCTATGCTTCATTATCCTCAAAAGATTAAGGCTGTTGCCCCAGGTCAGGAAGCTGTTTTCTATTTGAATGATGAAATGCTTGGCGGTGGCACTATTGATAAAGTCTTTATTAATGGACAGGATGTCAATGAATATCTTGATTCATTAGTTTTTAAGAAATGAAAGAAACAGTAAGTTTAGACGGAATTTTTATACGAACTATTTATAAGGCCTCAAATTATATGGTGACCAGATTCGAGCCTCTTGATAAAGGAGTAATCACGGTAACCGGGCCTTCTTTTGATTATGAGCCTTATACCAAATATACAATCAGTGGTTACTTTGATGAACATCCTAAGTATGGTTATCAATTTGTCTTAACGACAGTAAGTAAATATGTTCCCTCAAAGAAAGATGAAATAATTAAATTCTTATCTAGTTCTACTTTTAAGGGAATTGGTAAAAGGGCTGCTGAAAAGATCTATAACTATTATGGTGATGATACTTTAAAGATTCTTAAAAGCGATGCTAGTGAACTTGATAGGATTGGTTTAACAAGTACTCAATTAAGAGGGCTCGAAGCTGGACTCGAATCCTACGGGCTCGAAGCTGATGATATTGTCTTTGGATTAATATCAGCTGGTTTTTCAACCATGGAGGCCAATCGCATTAAGAATGAATACAAGGAACATACAGCCTTAGTATTAAAAGAGAATCCTTATCAAATCTATTATGATATCTATGGGATATCTTTTTCAAAGATTGTGAATTGTTTCAAGAATGTGGAAGTTGAAGATAAGGAAAACAAATTTAAAGAGGCTTATCTTGTTTATGTATTCAAGGAAGTAAGTTTCAGAAAAGGCGATATTTATCTATATAAGGATGAATTTTTAAGTACCTATGCTCGATATTATAGTGATGGTGATGATGTACTAGATGAATTATTGACTAAGGAATTGTTGGTTAAAGAAGAAGAAAGATATTATCTAAGAAGTGATTATGAGGATGAGAAGTTTATTGCGTCTTATTTGAATCATTTTGGTGAAGATATGGGTGTAGAACCAATACTTTTGGATGAATCAATAAAGGAAAATGAAAACATTAATGGTATCAAGTTTGATGATTATCAAAAAGAAGCGATTAAAAATTTCTTTAATGAAAAGATGTCAATGATAATAGGTGGTCCTGGTACTGGTAAGACAACTATTATTAAATGTTTAGTTAATATCTTTAAGTCTCATTTCCCTTACCAAAATATTATTGTGGTAGCTCCAACTGGTAGGGCTAGTAAGAGAATCAATGAATTATCAGTTGTTGAATCCAAGACTATTCATTCTCTTTTAAAATGGAACAAGGAAGATAATTCTTTTACTAATAATTTAGATAATCCGATTCTTTATGATTGTTTAATCATTGATGAGTTTTCAATGGTCGATAATTCTTTATTTGCGTCTTTATTAAAAGCTTGTTCCTATGTTAAAAAGATATGTATCATTGGTGATAATGACCAATTGCCTTCGATTAGGCAGGGTGATGTTTTAAGTGATTTGATTGAATCAAATAATTTTAAGATTAGTTATTTAAAATGTAATCATCGTCAAAAAAGTGGTAGTGATATCATTTCTTTGGCTAATGATATCGTTAATGAATGTGTTGACTTCAGTAAATATACTAATGATGTGTCGTTTTATGATATTAATAAGATTAATCAAAAAGAGATAATTGATTTAATTAAGAATGATTTAGATGATAATAATATGCTGGGTTTGGATAATTTTCAAGTATTATCGACCATGTATAAGGGTGTTAATGGGATTGATAATTTGAATAGTGTCTTACAGTCTGCATTTAATCCAAATAATATATCTTTACATGAAAAGAAAGTGAATAATATTGTCTTTAGGGAAAATGATAAGATATTAGAACTAAAGAATCGTCCAACTGATGATGTCTATAATGGCGATATTGGTGTACTTGATGAAATAAATGAAGAAGAAAAATATTTCTATGTCAAATATGGAAGTGTTGATGTTTTCTATAATTTTAATGATTTAGGCGATATTACACTTGCTTATGCCATGTCTGTTCATAAGGCACAGGGTAGTGAATATCCATATGTTTATTTCATTTTTGATCAAAGTCAAAGTCATATGTTATATAAGAAGCTAATTTATACAGCTATTTCTAGAGCTCGCAATAAGTTAGTTTTAATTGGTGATAAGGATTTATTTTTAGCTTCTGCCAACAAAAAGTTACCAAAACGTAAAACATCTTTAATAATGCGCCTTAAAAGTATGTTATGATAGTGCTTGAAGATAAGTAATTTAATTGAATTTAGAGATTAAGCAATATGGTGAAAGCTTAAATAATTAAATGAAGCTACTTCAGTATTCTGATTAATACTCAGCGGTTATCGCCGTTATCGATTTAAGTGCTTGGTTATTTTTCCAAGAACTAAGGTGGTACCACGTATTTTGCGTCCTTAGATGGCGCTTTTTTTATTTTTGGAGGAAAATTAATGAAAAATCTATCTGGTAATGAAGTAAGACAAATGTTTCTAGACTTCTTTAAGTCAAAGGGTTTTATGATTGAACCAAGTGCAAGTTTGATTCCTCATAATGATCCAACTTTACTTTGGATCAATGCGGGTGTTTCAACTCTAAAACAATACTTTGATGGAACTGCTAAGCCTGCTTGTCCTCGTATCGCAAATGCTCAAAAGTGCATTCGTACAAATGATATTGAGAATGTAGGTAGAACTGCTCGTCACCATACTTTCTTTGAGATGTTGGGTAACTTTTCAATAGGTGATTACTTTAAGGAACAAGCTATTCCTTGGGCATGGGAATTTTTGACAAGTGAAGAGTGGATTGGCATGGATCCAAAGCGTTTATATGTAACTGTTTATCCAGATGACCAAGATGCATATGATTTTTGGGTTAAGGCCGGTATGATTGAGTCTCATATTTCTAGAAATGCCGATAACTTCTGGGAAATTGGTAGAGGACCTGGTGGCCCTGACTCAGAACTATATTATGACCGTGGTGAGAAGTATGATCCTGATGGTATTGGTGAGAAATTGTTCTTTGATGACATGGAGAATGATCGATATGTTGAACTTTGGAACATTGTATTCTCTCAATTTGATTGTAGACCTGGTGAGGTTGCTAGAAGTGAATATAAGGAATTACCTCAAAAGAATATTGATACAGGTATGGGGTTAGAGCGTCTTGTATGTTTCTTACAAGATGGTGAAACAAACTTCGATACTGACTTGTTCTTGCCTATTATTCATGCGGCTGAAAAGTATGCTAAGCATACATATGATGAACCTGAATATAAGATGGCATATAGAGTTATCGCTGACCATATTAGAACGGTAACATTTGCGCTTGCAGATGGTGCAATGTTTTCAAATGAAGGCAGAGGCTACGTTTTAAGAAGAGTTCTAAGAAGAGCTGTTAGATATGGCATTAAACTTGGAATTGAGGGTCCATTTATGTACAACCTAGTAAAGGTTTGTGCCGATAATATGGAAGCTTATTATCCATATGTTCAAGAAAAAGTAGCTTTGGTTTCTAAACTTGTTTTAAATGAAGAAGAATCTTTCCATAAGACATTAAATAATGGCGAATCATTATTAAATGAAGCTTTAAATAAGCATGCTAATACAAAGTTATTACCGGGTGAAGTAGTATTTAAGTTATATGATACTTATGGCTATCCAAAAGAATTAACTGAAGAAATAGCTCATGAAAAGGGTTATGAGGTTGATGTAGAAGGTTTTGAAAAAGCTATGCAAGCTCAAAAGGAAAGAGCTAGAGCTGCTAGAAGTAATGAACAATCAATGCATTCTCAATCAAAGGACTTGATGGATTTTACAGAAGTAAGTGAATTCACTGGTTATACTGATACTAAGTCAGAAGGTACTGTTATTGGTTTATTCAAGGATGGTGTTAAGGTTGATGAATTAAGTGGCGAAGGCGATTTGATCCTTTCTAAGACTTGTTTCTATGCTGAAAGTGGTGGTCAATGTGCTGATACTGGTAAGGTATATAATGATACCTTTAAGGCTGATGTAACTAATGTTATTAAGGCACCTCATAAACAAGCTTTACATCATTTAGAAAATGTAGAAGGTACTATTAGAGTTGGTGACGTGCTAACTGGTGAATATGATTATGCTAAGCGTCAATTGACTCGTGCTAATCACTCAAGTCTTCACTTACTACAAGAAGCTTTAAGAGAAGTGTTGGGTGATCATATTGCCCAAGCTGGTTCTTATAACTGTCCTGAATATGCAAGATTTGACTTTACACATTTTGAAAAGCCTAGCGAGGAACAACTAAATGAAGTTGAAAGAATCGTTAATGAACATATAAGTGATGCGTATCCTGTTGTAACTGAAGTAATGAGTATCGAGATGGCTAAGAAGACTGGTGCTACCGCTTTATTTGATGAAAAGTATGGTGATACAGTTAGAGTTGTAACTATGGGTCCTTCTAAGGAATTCTGTGGTGGTACTCATGCATCTAATACTGCTGACTTAGGCTGTTTCAAGATTGTTTCTGAAGAATCTATTGGTTCTGGTGTAAGAAGAATTGAATGCGTTACTAAGATGGAAGCTTATAAGGCTTTAAAAGCTAATGAAATTAAGTTAAATGATTTAAGAGATAGCTTAAAGCTTAAGAATAGTGATATGATTTCAGGACGCGTGGATCAAATGAAACAAAATATTTCTAGCTTAGAAAATGAAAAGGCTCAATTATTATTAAGAGTATTAAATCTTGATAGTGATGTAGCTGCTTCTAAGGCTAAGGGTGAGGATGTTAAGTATGTTGTCTTAAAGACTAGTGATCTTCAATATAACTTAAAGGATTTTGCTAATGCGATTAAGAATAAGCTTGACGGTGGTGCTGTCTTTATCGGAAATGTGGCAAATGGCAAGTATTCATTTGTATGTGCATTAGGTAATAAGGCAACTGAAAAGGGCTTAGATGCAGGTAGTTTAGTTAAGGAAGCTGCTGCACTTTGCGAAGGAAAAGGTGGCGGTAAGAAGGATTTGGCACAATCAGGTGGTGTTGATAATGGTCAAATCGATAGTATTTTAGCTACAATTGAAGCTAAAATTAAGTAATGAAGAACTTCTATAATAAATATTTAAATGATGAGATAAAGGTTGATAATTCAACCTTTATTTCGCTTTTATGTGCTTTGGCTGTAGTAGGTGGTATCTATGGTGCTATTTATGAAACATTATTCTATCTTTTAAATAATAATGCATTATGTAAAAGAGGCTCTTGTTTTGGGCCTTGGATTGAAATTTATGGTATAGGCTCCTTACTTATATATTTCTTATGTCATAGGTATAAGAGAAGTCCTTTAAAAGTATTTTTAATTGCGGGATTATCTTGTGGACTTCTAGAATATTTGGCTGGAAAGGGCATGTATATTATTTTTGATGGCAGAAGGGGTTGGAATTATAATACAGAAATTTTAAACTTTGGCAATATTGAAGGCTTTGTCTGTCTTAGAAGTGTTTTGGTTTTTGCGTTTTCTGGTTTGTTGCTTATATATGTTATTTATCCATTATTGATGTTTTTATCTACAAAAATAAATAAGAAGGTATTCAACATCATAACCTTTACTTTAGCTTTCTTATTTCTTGTGGATGTGATTTATAATGATGTGATTGTTTCGATATTCCATACTTATTCATCTTTAGATTTCTATAAGAATTTCGATATTTTCAAATATTATAATGAGTCAAGAATTAACTAGCTTTTTCTTGATATAATGGTTTAGAAAGAAGGTGTATTTATGGAAAAAGATTTTTCTAGCACAATGTTATTCAATTCAAATGATTTAAAAAGAGCAAATCTTAAGCAATTACTTCAATATGTATCTGCTTCTTTGACTGAAAGAGGTTATGATCCAGTTGATCAAATTGCTGGTTATTTGATTTCTAATGACCCTGCTTATATTTCTAGCCATAATAACGCCCGTAGTGTTATCCAACAAGTTGAAAGATATGAAATTATTGAAGAACTTGTTAGATATTATCTTGAAAGTAAATAGATATTAAGGCTTGGGTGTTATAAATATTTGTCTCTTTATAGAGACTTTTAGGATTGCCTTAGAAAAGGAGAAAAAATGGAAGATAACAAGATTTTAATTATTGATGATGAAGGTCGTGAGAGAGAATTTACTATTCTTTTCACTTTTAATTCAGATGATGAGGATCCAGAAATGGGTGATAACTATGCGGTTGTATATGAAGGTGATAATGATGAAGAATTGTTAGCCTTTAAATATGATGAAGATGGTAATATCGCTCCAGTTGAGGATGAAGCAGAACTTGAGATGATTCAAGAAGTTATCGATGGTTTTGATGGTATTGAAGATGAAAGCTTCTAAGAAAAATCAGACAACTTTTATAGTTGTCCTTTTATTGCTGATTATCGTAGGTATCGGTGGCTTATTTGCCTTAATTAATACCAGTATCAAGGGTTTTGATAATCCTCAAACTAAAACGATTACTATTGAAGATAACTGGTATGGTAAGCAAGTTCTACAATATTTAGATGAACAGGATGTTATTAAGAATGCCAATGTCGATTATCTATATGCCAAAATTAAGAAGATGGATTTGAATTTTAAGGCTGGTACTTATGAAGTCAATAATGGTCTTTCTTTTGAGGAAGTAGTTAAGTATTTATCTGATGGTACTAATGCGATTCAAGATACGGTAACTATTAAATTTATTGAAGGTTATAGAGCTAAAGATTATGCAAATTTAATTAGTAAGAGTACTAATTTAAATTATGAAGATATCATGGCAAAGTGGAATGATGAAACTTATGTTAGAAGTTTGATGAGTTCTTATCCGTTTTTAACTAGCGATATGTTTAATAGCGATGTTAAATGTTTGTTGGAAGGATATTTATTCCCTAATACATATGAATTCTTTAGAGATAGCAGTATTGAAGATATTACTGAAAAGCTATTGGATGCAACTTTAAAGATTTATAAAGAAAATGAAGAAGCATTTATGGCTTCTCAATATAGTGTTCATGAATTATTTACTTTAGCTTCAATTGTTCAAAGAGAAACAGGTAATACTAATGATATGCCACTTGTTGCTAGTGTATTCTTTAATAGACTTGCTACTGGTATGCAACTTCAAAGTTCTGTTACTGTATGTTATGCCTTAGATATTGGTTTAAATGGTGATTGGACTAAGTGTGAGGTAATTCAGGATTCTAGTGATCCTTACAATACTTATCAAATTATGGGTTTCCCTCCTGGTGCTATTTGTAATCCGGGTAAGGATGCACTACTTGCAGTGTTAAATCCAGTTGATAGTGATTATTTCTTCTTTATTGGAGACGTGTGTGGTAATGGTGGCACTATTTTTGCCAAGACTTATGGTGAACAATTAGCTAATCAGAAGGAGTATTTATCATGTTACTAAATAAGCCGGTTATTATTGGCATTGCTGGTGGCAGTGCTAGTGGTAAAACTACGATTGCTCAAAAGATTATTGATACTTTTAAGGATACTAATTCGATTGGTATTATTAAGGAAGATGATTACTATAAGGATCAATCTGATTTGTCTTTCGAGGATAGAAAGAAGACTAATTATGATCATCCTTTAGCTTTTGACCATGAATTAATGCGTTTTCAGATTCAAGAATTAATCGCGGGTCGTATTGTAGAAAAGCCTACATATGATTATACTGTTCATAATCGTAGTGATAAGACAGAGATTGTAGAACCAAAGGATGTTATTATCATCGAAGGCTTATTTGTCTTAGAAGAAAAGGAAATCAGAGATTTATTAGATATTAAGGTTTTTGTGGATACGCCTAATGATATTCGTTTTATTAGAAGACTTGTTAGGGATATCAATGAAAGAGGAAGAGATATCAATAATATCATTGATCAATGGTGTGCTACTGTTAGGGTTATGCATGATGAATTTATTGAACCTTCTAAGAAATATGCTGATGTTATTATTCCTGAGGGTGGTGGTAATTCAGTTGGTATTGACTTATTGATTACTAAGATAGATAGTATTTTAAATTAGACTTATGTTAAAATAGTTGTCGCGGAGGTAAATTATGGACGAGAAAATTTATGTCACAGAAGAAGGTTTACAAGATTTAAAAAATGAATTAGAAACATTAGTTCATGTTACTAGAAATGAAGTTATTGAAGAATTAAAGGCTGCTAGAGCTCAAGGTGACTTGTCAGAAAACGCTGATTATGATGCTGCTAGAGATCGCCAAGCTCAAGTTGAATCAAGAATTAAGGAACTTGAACATACAATTAGAAATGCTGAAGTTATCACTGAAGTTAAGTCTACAAAGTTTGTAAGACTTGGTAGTACTGTTGAAATTGAAGAATTAGATACTAAAGAGAAGCATATATATACAATTGTTGGTACAACTGAGGCTGATCCTTTAAATGGTAAGTTATCAAATGTAACTCCACTTGCTGAAGCTATCATTAACCAAAAAGTTGGTAGTACAGTTAAGGTTGATGCTAAGATTCCTTACGAAGTTAAGATTATTAAAGTTCAATAATTTATCAAAAAATCTTTTATAAAACAATTAAAGCCTGTAATAAACTGTACCCTTTGTCAAGGACTGTTAAATAAAAAGGTGTCTGAGGAGTAACTTATATGGTTACTCCTTTTATTA
>CAKVAL010000009.1 GCA_934725085.1 uncultured Erysipelotrichaceae bacterium
AAATTCATATAAGAATGATTAATCATCTTATTTAGCAAAAACATGCCAGATAATCCATTCTTAGCTAAATGACATTATCTAAACGAAACCTTTTAATTAACCACTTTATGTAATGTATCTCTAATAGCACCCTTATCTTTAATTAAATCTTTAAAGTAACTTAATACCAATTCCGCTAATCCAGCATCATATAGATTAACCCCAAAGATTTTTTCATTTTCTAACAATGGCTTAACACAAGATACATCACTATCACCAAGTTTTATATTTTTAACATAAGGACATACCTCATTTAATAGTGGATCAGGACTTAAGTCAAAATGTTCACCATTATCATCGATTGCCATTAAATATCTTAGCCATCCCGCAAATACCAAAGGAATCAACTTTAATTCACTCAAATCATAGCCGTTTTTAACATAGGCCTTGATTGTTTCACCAAATCTAATCGCCAACTTTTGTGAAGTATCACAAGCGATTCTTTGTGGAGTATCTGGCATAAAAGGATTTACAAGTCTTACGTTGATTACAGTATCAATGAATTCCCTAGGATTTAATATCTTTGGATCAACCACAACTTTTAAACCTTCTTTATAGCCAATAGTCTTAATTAAGTTAACTAAATCAGCATCCTTCATTTCATCCGCAATCTTTTGATAGCCTAATAAACAACCAAATATCGCAAGACTTGTATGCAAAGGATTTAAACAGGTACACACTTTCATTTTCTCTACCTTATCCACTGTTTCTCTATCAGTAAACAAGACGCCTGCTTTTTCTAAATTTGGTCTACCATTAGGGAACCAATCTTCTATAACTAAATATTCACTCTCTTCTGAATTCACAAAAGGCGCAATATAAGTATTCTTAGAAGTAACAAGACCATCAATTCCCTCTATTCCACTTAACATCTCTTTAACATGTTTGTCAGGACGCGGAGTAATCTTATCAATCATAGACCAAGGAAAAGAAACCTTAGACTTATCATTAACATAATCCACAAAGTCTTTTTCAACCTTATTGTTTTTAGCCCAATTAGTCGCAAAAGCATTCATAGCTTCATATAACTTATCACCATTATGAGAACAATTATCAGTACTTACCATCGCAATGGGTTTTTGACCATATAAATATCTTTCATACAAAAGTGAAGCTACTTTTCCTAAATAACTTACTGGCTTAGATGGTTCACTTACAAAATCGTTATTCACACTTTGATTATTTAAAGAATAACCCTTTTCAGTAATGGTAAAGGTAGCCATTTGTAAAGAATCTTTGGTAAAGATTTCCTTTAATCTATTGATTTGATTCTCATTATCTTCATTAAGAACCAAGCTTTCGCAAATAGAAGCGATAAGGCTTTTTGAAACACTGCCATCAGCCTTTAAAGTAACCAAAATATGACGATTATCATAAGGCCAATACATCTTTTCTACAATCTCATAGTCGTAGCCTTCAGCTACAATTAAACCTCTATCTAGTTCCTTTTCATTTAATAGTCTTTCGACTATATTGGCATGAAAAGCTCTAAACAAGTTACCGGCTCCAAAATGAATCCAATAAGGATTATCATATGTTTTAGTCTTTACTAAATTTAAATCATACTTCGGAACATTAAGATCTTTAAATTCATCTATCGGACTATCTATGCGCATTTTTGTCGATTGCCTCCCATAGGCCATTCAAATAAGTAGCACCCAAGGCTCTATCATATAATCCATAGCCAGGCATCGCTACCTCATCCCAAATCATACGGCCATGATCGGGTCTAATAGGACCATCAAAACCAATTTCATATAAGGCTTTCATGATTTCATACATATCAAAATTACCATCACTAGATAAATGAGCTGCCTCTTCAAAGTTAGTTGGACTTATAAACTTCAAATTACGTACATGCGCAAAATGAATTCTACCCTTCAAACTTCTAATCATATCAGGTAAATCATTATTTAAATTAGTGCCATATGAGCCAGAACAGAAAGTAACACCATTATGTGGATCATCAACCATCTTCATAAGACGTAAGATATTTTCTTTATTAATAATGATTCTAGGTAGTCCAAAGACACTCCAAGCAGGATCATCAGGATGAATAGCCATCTTGATATCATACTTATTACACACAGGCATGATTCTCTCTAAAAAATACTTTAAATTTTCAAATAGTTTTTCAGAATCAACATCCTTATATAATTCAAACAACTCTTTAACATGGGCTAAACGATCAGGTTCCCAACCAGGCATAACACTACCGTTTGTATCATTTGAAATTGTCTCAAACATCTTACTTGGATCAAGTTTATCTACAGCTTCTTGAGTATAAGCTAAAACAGTTGAACCATCCTCTCTTACTCTAGCAAGCTCAGTTCTAGTCCAATCAAATACTGGCATAAAGTTATAACAAACCAAATGAATATCTTCTTGTCCCAAGTTAACAAGCGTCTTGATATAGTTGTCAATATAAAAGTCTCTATCAGCTAAACCAGCCTTAATAGAATCATGTACATTAACACTTTCAATACCTGAAAGTCTTAAACCACTAGCTTCTATTTCTTCCTTTAAGGCATGAATAGCCTCTTTTGACCAAACATCGCCAGGTTTAGTGTCATATAAAGTTGATATGACACCAGTAACACCAGGAATCTGTCTAATTTGTTTCAAAGTAACGGTATCGAATTTGCTTCCATACCATCTTAATGTCATTTCCATAAGTTATCTCTTTACACGTGCACCAGCACCTGACATAACCGCTTCAACTTCCTTTAAAGAAGCCATAGAAGTATCACCTGGTGTAGTCATTGCCAAAGCGCCATGTGCAGCACCATAATTAACACAAGTTAATGGGTCACAACCTGTAATCAAACCATAAACTAGACCTGAGGCAAAAGAATCACCACCACCAACTCTATCTAATATTTCAAGATCCTTATAATCATTAGCCTTATAAATTTCACCATCAGCCCACATAATCGCAGACCAATCATTTACAGTAGCTGTCTTAACAGTTCTTAATGTAGTAGCTACAGCCTTAAAATTTGGATAAGTCTTAGCTGCTTCATTAATCATCTTCTTGTAGCCATCAAGATTTAAGGACTTAAGGTTTTCATCATTACCTTCAATCTCAAAACCAAGACATGCAGTAAAATCTTCTTCATTGCCAATCATGACATCAACATACTTTGCGATCTCTTTATTAACTTCTCTTGCCTTCTCAAGACCACCAATAGCACTCCACATACTTGGACGATAATTCAAGTCATAAGAAACAATTGTTCCATATTTCTTAGCAGTTTTAATCGCATCGATAACAGTTTGACAACTTACACTTGAAATAGCTGCATAAATACCACCGGTATGTAACCAACGAACACCTAAAGTGCCAAAGATATAGTCAAAGTCAAAGTCTTCACTTGTTGCCTTGGAAATGGCAGTATTAGCTCTATCTGAACAACCAACAGCACCTCTAATGCCATAACCTCTTTCAGTAAAATTCAAACCGTTACGACAAGTTCTACCAATACCATCAGTTTTCATCATCTTGATTAATTTTGTAGAAACACCACCTTGTTCAACAAAATCCACCAACAATTTACCCACTTCATTATCCGCAAAAGCAGTAATAACACCAGTATCTAAGCCAAAGCACTTATGAAGGCCTCTAACGACATTATATTCGCCACCGCCTTCCCAAGCTCTAAAAGATCTAGCTGTTCTAATTCTTCCCTCTCCTGGATCTAGTCTTAACATGATTTCACCTAGTGAAACCGCATCAAACATACATTCTTCTTTAGGTCTTAAATTTAGATTCATTATCCTCTAATCTCCTTTACTCTTGCTACTGCTGTCTTACTCATTTCCTTAATCTTATCAAATTCACCATTCTTAACAAGACTAGACTTAACCATCCAACTACCACCAATAGCTAAAATACGATCATACTTTAAGTAGTCTTCCATATTATTCTCATTAATACCACCAGTAGGAATAAACTTCATCATAGTGTATGGTGCAGCTATAGCCTTAATCATACTCAAACCACCACTTGGTTCAGCAGGAAAGAATTTTAATACATCAAGGCCCATCTTATAGCCCTTTTGAACATCACTAGGAGTACATACACCAGGTGTTACAGGAATATTGTTGTCTAAACAATACTTAACAACTTCTTCATCAAAACCAGGAGAAACAATAAATTTAGCACCTGCTGCAACAGCTTTCTTAACTTGATCTACACTTAAAACAGTACCAGCACCAACCAACATCTCAGGATATGCTTCACTAATAACCCTAATAGACTCCTCAGCGGCAGCAGTTCTAAAAGTTACTTCTGCACAAGGAAGACCACCTTCAATTAAAGCCTTCGCTAAATCCTTAGCATCCTTAGCATCATCTAATACAACAACAGGAAGTATTCCTACTTCAGAAATTTTCTTTAAAACATCATTCATTTTTTGTATTCCTCCTTAGAATGTGTTACAATAGTTTCATATTGTGGAACTAGTTTCCATATAACGAAACATCTTCGTTTAGATTATACAACTTTTTGTACTATGGAAAACAAAAACCCTATTCAAGTATCCGAAAAATTATTCAAATGTTTGGAATTATTAATAGATAAAGGTGAATGTGGACTTATCGAGATATCTAAAGAACTAGATATCAACAAAGCTAGCATTCATCGTCTTTTACAATCTTTGATGATGATGGGCTATGTTAACCAAGATAAGAATAGTTTAAAATATCGTCCTAGTTTTAAAATTTGTGCTCTTTCAAGTAAAATTCTAGAAAAAAATGATATGGCCACAATTTGTAGACCTTATCTTAAAAAAATATCCGAATATACGAATGAAACAGTGCACTTAGTTAAACTTGTTGATAATACTGCTGTTTATATTGACAAAGTTGAAGCCTCATCAAATTCAATTAGATTAATTTCAAAAATTGGAAAAGCAATTCCCTTATATTGTTCAGGGGTTGGCAAAGCTATGTTAGCTTATATGAGTGATGAAAAAATAGAAGATATCTTTAAATCTAGTGACATCAAAACTTACACAAACAATACAATTATAGATATTGAAACTTTATTAAAAACAATAAATAATGTGCGCAAAAATGGTTATGCCCTAGATAATGAAGAAATGGAAAAAGGAGTGAAATGTATCGCTATTGCCATAAATGATTTTGAAAATAAACCAACTTATGCGATATCGATTTCAGCTCCCAAGGATCGTATGACTGTAACAAATATTAATAAATATGCTACATTTCTTTTAAATATTAAAAATGAAATTAACAATTTAATTTGTCCTACAATATAATCTCCACTCCATAATCTTGTCAAAGTTATGTTTAACAACTAGATAAGAGACAATGGGTGCAAGAATGTCTGATATACATTCTGCCGCAAAAATATAAATAGGGGCAAAAAATAAAGGTAAAATAAACAACATAATAAAATATACTGACTTTCTAAAGAAAGATAAGAATAAAGAAATCTTAACCTGTCCTAGAGCGGTCATACCATCTACCATCTCATATTGAAAGCCTAGTGGAATAATGAATAAGGTATATATTTTTAATGCTTTAAAAGTCATTTCTTTTAAATATACATCTTTAGTAAATAAAGTTATAAAACCATTGCCAAATAGATACACCGCAACAAACATAATCGTACAATAGCACGCACAAACTTTCATCAGATAATAGAAAGCTTCCTTAACCCTATCAACATTATAAGCACCAAAATTATAACTCAAGATACACTGAGTACCACCACTAATACCTCCTAGTGGCATTGTTACTATCAACATAAAAGATTGAATAATAGTATTAATCGCAATATAAATATCCGCCTCTTGGCCGCCATATTTCTTTAATAAAGAATTAAGCGCAATAATCATCACATTATCAAACATTACAATGATAAATTGGTTAAAACCAATTGTTAATATTTCGCTAGATAACTTTAAATTGAATTTCTTAATACGCAATGATATTTCTAATTTCTTTGACATCAAGATATATAAGACAAAGACACAAGAAACAAATTGACCAATAATAGAAGCTAAGGCAGCACCAGTAACTCCCATATCAAAAACAAACATCAAGATTGGATCTAAGATAATATTAATAAAAGTACCAATCAAAGTAGTTATCATAGCTAGCTTAGAATAGCCTTGACAATTAATGAAATTATTCATACCTATTGTAAGCAAAGCGAATGGTGTACCTAATAGATATACTTTAAAGTAACTAATAGCATAGGGAAGTGTTGAAAAGCTTGCTCCAAAAAGTAATAGAATCGATTCTTGGAAATAAATAATAATCGGTGGAATGATTATTGAGATTATAAGTAACAATATAAAAGAACTAGAAACAATATCTCTAGCAACATCATCTTTCTTTTCACCTAATTTAATAGCACATAAAGCACCACCACCAACACCAACTAGTGAACCCAAAGCAGCTATCATAGTAAGAATTGGTCCACACACACCAACACCTGCAAGAGCTAAAGAACCGGCATCTTGCAAATGTCCAATATAGATTCTATCGATTACCGAATATAAGACATTTACAATTTGAGCTATCATACTAGGTATCGCAATCGCAAATACTAGCTTGCTGATTTTATCTTTACCTAAATCGTTTTTCATACAAGTAATAAAAAAACGGCCAATAGGCCGTTATTCCTATTTGTTATTCAGCCATACCAGCTGTAACGATTGCCATTACATATACTTCATCAGCATCGCAACCTCTAGACAAGTCGTTAATAGGAGCATTTAAACCTTGTAAAATAGGTCCATATGCAGCATAACCACCAAGTCTTTGAGCAATCTTATAACCAATATTACCAGCTTCAATCAATGGGAAAATAAATGTGTTAGCCTTACCTGCAACAGTTGAATTAGGACATTTAACATTAGCTACAACTGGAGAAATAGCGGCATCAAATTGTAATTCACCATCAATTTCTAATTCTGGATCCATCTTTCTAGCTTCAATAACTGCATCATGAGATAAAGCTACTGTACCACCCTTTGCAGAACCATAAGTTGAAAATGATAATACTGCAACCTTAGGATCAATACCGAAATATCTAGCAGTTCTTGCAGTCTCGACTGCAACTTCACCAAGTTGAGCAGCAGCACTTAATACCACATTGCCTTCCTTATCAAGTCTATCAGTATAAGCAATATTAATAGCACAATCACCCATAACCAACTTTTCTTCAACGCCTTCTTTTTCTCTTTCAAGAATGAAACAAGAACTTACTAAGTTAGCACCCTTTCTTGTTTTAATTAATTGAAGAGCAGGTCTTACTGTATCAGCAGTAGAGTAAGTAGCGCCACCAAGTAAGGCATGAGCCTTGCCCATCTTTACAAGCATTGTACCGAAGTAGTTACACTTAGTTAATAAGGTTCTACATTCATCTTCACTCATCTTACCTTTTCTAAGCTCAACCATAGTCTTAACCATCTCATCCATTTCAGGATAAGTAAGAGGATCTAAGATTGTAGCCTTAGAGACATCTAAACCATTTTCCTTGGCAACACCATTAACTTCATCAACATTACCACATAAGATAACATCCATTAAATCTTCATTTAATAATCTTTGTGCAGCACTTAAAATACGCACATCATTACCCTCGGTAAAAACAATTGTCTTACGACTAGATTTTAAGTTGTTTAACAACTTATCAAACATACCCATTTTATATATAACCTTCTTTCCTATATATTCTACTACTCTTCAATATACTTTGCGAAATATTCATCATAACTTAAACCACTTTTATAAACATCACTCGCAACATCTCCCACATAACGGAAATGCCATGCCTCATATTCATAACCAGTGGCTTGTTCTAAACCTTTAGGATATCTTAAGATAAATCCATACTTATAAGCGTTATCAGCTAACCACTTTGCGGCAGGTGTCAAGTAAAAGGTATCAAAGTCATGACCTGAAGTTAAGATATCAACCGTATATCCTGTCTGATGATCAGAGAAACCAGGTCTAGCACTATAGATATCAACTTTCTCTTGTGGATCAATTGTTAAATAACGATTATAAATGATAACCTGTGTCTTATACGAACGATATGATGAAGTTACATAGAAACTAACACCATCTTTTTTAGCAGCTTCATACATCTTTACATAAGCATCATAAGCCACTTTTCTTAAAGAACCATAACCATATTCCTTTAATTCAATCAAATCAGTTGGTACGTAATCAGGACCCAAATAATAATATTTATTAACTAATACTTCAGTTCCATACTTATCAGGTTCAGCATAAAAATTATCCTCATAATATCTTAAGAAACCTAAGGTATTAACATATTCAACTAAACTTCTTGTTTCTTCTTTCTCACCCTTATATTTAAGATATAAAGGCAAATTATCCACAATATACCCCTTATCCTTAATAAGCTTAGATACCAATTCAACATCTGAATCAATTCCTTGTTTAGCCATAAAGATAACGGTATCTACATCCTTGATATCCTTATATAAATCAAGATATTCATTTATCTTTTCAACAACAAAGTCTTTATTTGAAGTCAAATTCTTAATAACACCATAGTTAAAATAACCAATGGTACCATTATTCACAAGTCTTACAATATCATCACCATTTAAGTGCCTACTAAATTGAATATATAATCTTAAATTTTCTAATTTAAAATCTTTATTAGAAAGAATAGAATCTAAATTATCATCATACTCACTAAAAAAGACTTGGTCCTTTTCATCTAAGCTACTAATGACATTAGCGGCCTTAACAGAATAACCAAGCTTTTTATACTCGTTAGAACAAGCACATAATAGTAATAAAATAAATAATAATATAAGCTTTTTCATGAAGTAAATAATAATGAAGCCAAAGGTAAGATTGTAATAACTACCATTAGGATTATTAAAATCCACACAAAAGCCTTACGAGTTGTTTTATTCATTTGCGATAGCAGCCTCAAGCGCAATCTTCATCATATTAGTGAAAGCTGTTTGTCTCTCTTCTGCAGTAGTCTCTACATGATTAACTAAAGAATCAGAAACAGTAACGATACAAGCTGCCTTCTTATTTAACATCTTAGCGTTGTGGAAAAGCGCAAAACTTTCCATTTCAACTACTAAGCAGTTATTTTCATTAACACCATCCATATAGTTAGAAGATGCATCATGATAGAAAACATCACTAGAATGAATTCTACCACAAGTTACTGGAATGCCAGCCTTTGCAGCGCTATCCAAAATAGTCTTATTTAATTCTTCACTTGGATATGTTACATGTGTATCTACACCAGACATAGCCAAAGGATAAGAAGATTCAGAATAAGCACTATCAGCTAAAATTACATCATAAAGATTTAATTCTTCCTTATAAGCACCAGCTGTGCCAATTCTAATGATAGATTCTACTCCATAAGAACTATATAGTTCATGTGAATAGATACCAATACTTGGCATGCCCATACCAGAACCCATAACAGACACTTTCTTGCCCTTATAAGTTCCTGTATAACCAAACATGTTTCTAACAGAATTGAATTGAACAGGATTCTCTAAAAAAGTTTCCGCAATAAATTTTGCACGTAATGGATCGCCTGGCATCAATACAACCTTAGCGATATCTCCCATAATTGCCTGATTGTGAGGTGTTGACATAATTAATTCTCCTTATAATTACTTAAAATATTTGTGTCAAAAGAACGAACTTTCTTCTTCTTTTCTCTGTAAACATTCAATGCGTTATTAATTAACATATCGCATTCTTCTCTAAAATCTACGCCAACTTCTTTCCATAAATAGAAAGCAAGTGAACCTGGAATCGAATTAATTTCATTGACATAAACAGAACCGTCTTCCTTATCAATCATAAAATCAATTCTAACTGCCCCAGAAGCATTTAAAGCCTTAAATGACTTTAGCGCATATTCTTCAATTTGTTCCTGCTTTTTACCATCAAGTCTTGCTGGAACAATTCTACTAGCGCTAGCCATACCCTTAGAACCCTTAGTAGGAGCCATCTTGCTAGACTTAGAACCCTTTGTTCCTTTACCACCACCAAGATACTTATTTGAGAAACTTAAGAATTCATCACCCTTTAAAACTTCCTCAATAGCACTAACCTTAGCATCCTTACTATTACCCATTACTGAGATGTTAACTTCCTTTAATTGTTTAACCATCTTTTCAATAACAAGCTTATCATCATATTTAGCACATTCACTTAAAGCGCTCTTTAATTCATCCTTCTTATGAACAATTTCAATACCAATACTTGAACCTAAATTAGCTGGCTTAATAATAAGTGGATAACCAATTGTATCAGCCTTAGTCTCAATATCCTTATAAGTATTTGTAATATCATTACTATAGACAAAGAACCAAGGAACCATAGGAACATGTTCATATTCTAAGATTTCTTTCATTATAACCTTATCTTGGCCTACTGCACTACCCAATACATTACTAGAAGTATAAGGAAGATCCAACATTTCAAGCATTCCTTGTAAAGAACCGTCTTCGCCACCAGTACCATGCATAGCCAAGAAAGCTACATCGATAGTTTGTGCCTTTGCAAACATTCCCTTAATAGGCTTTAGATAAACCTTATTACCATCCTTATATAAACACACTTTATCCAATGATTTACATAGCTTATCAAGATCATAATAATTCTTTAATTCAAATAAGTTAGAACCTGTATATAAGTCGTTTTTCTTAGAAACATAAATAGGTATGATTTCATACTTTGTATCATCAAGTGCCTTTAATGCTTGATTACCTGTGATACATGATATTTCATGTTCACAAGACATACCTCCAAAAAATACTGCAACATTTAATTTCATAAAAACATTATACACCCTTCTATAATCTAGCAAGAATATCTTCTACTCTATCAATCATAGCCTCTATTTCAACTTTGGCATTGCCAATACGTCTTTGCATTGCCAAATCAGAAAAGATATTATCAAAAAACAAATCAGTTAAACCAACAAAATCGTCAGTCCTCAAGTTATTATCATCAAAAGAATAAACATCAGTCAATTCTCTTTTGAATACCTCTAAATCCCTTTGAGCTTGTTTTAAACAAGAAGATACCTCATGCATCTTATGATGCTTAAATAAGCCTATTAGGAAACTATCCGAAAAAATATCAATAATACCAGCAGTCTTAGCACCATCAATTTGTCTTAGTGCCTCATATAAACTATCTAGAGCCTTTTGTCCTGCAACCTTTGCCTCTTCTAGTTCATCATCTATTCTTACTCTACCCTGCATTATTTATCTAACACTTCCTTAACTTCAGCCACTGTCTTTGTCAAATCTTGAATATCACTAGGAACAATCAACTTTGTTGCCTGTCCATCAGCCACCTTTTCAAGTGCTTCATAAGATCTAATCTTTAAATAAGAATCACTAGGACATGCTTCATTAATTAACTTAATAGCCTCACCTTGAGCCTTAGCTACTTTCTCAATTGCCAAAGCCTCACCCTCTGCTTCTCTAATTCTTTGTTCCTTAACCGCATCAGCTCTAAGAATTGCAGATTCCTTTTCACCCTCTGCGCGAGTAATTTGAGATTGTTTCTCACCCTCAGCAGTCAAAATAATAGCTCTTTTTTCTCTTTCAGCCTTCATTTGTTTTTCCATAGCCTCTTGGATAGACTTAGGAGGAGTAATATCCTTAACCTCAACACGAGTTACCTTAATACCCCACTTATCAGTGGCGTCATCTAAGATTTGGGTAATTTGAGAGTTAATAGTATCTCTACCAGACAAAGTATCATCAAGTGATAATTCACCAATAATATTTCTTAAAGTAGTAGCACTTAAATTTTCAATTGCTGCAATTGGTCTTTCAACTCCATAAGTTAATAACTTTGGATCAAATACTTGGAAAAAGACAATTGAATCAACCATCATAGTTACATTATCCTTAGTAATAACTGATTGAGGCTCAAAGTCAGCAACCTGTTCCTTTAAAGAAATCTTTCTAACAACTCTTTCTAAAATAGGAGTCTTAATATGCAAACCAGCTTGCCAGGTACAACTATATTTACCAAGTCTTTCAATAACCCAAGCACTACCTTGAGGTACAATACACATGCAAGAAATTAAACCAACCACAATAAGCACAATGACAATAATCACAAAAATCATAAAAATAAACCTTTCTTAAAAATAGCCTCTAGCTAATGTCATAAAAATAAACACAATAGTCATCACCAAAAAAATGAAAAGAAATAATAGAATAGTATCTAATGCTTCATTATTAGATTTCTTAGGCTTGATATTACCGTGATGCGCTTGATAATGCTCAAGTTTTAGTTTTCTAGCATCATTAATATCAAAGTCTGTAACTAACAAATTCTCTCTTCTTATCTCTTTGGCAAGCCAATCTTTTTCTCTATCTTCAAATAAATCTAAATCATTTTTCATAATAGAATCACCTCTTAGTGAATGAAGGCATCAGGTAAATCATTTTCCAAAAGAATAGTATCTTTCACACTATACTTTGTATAAACTTCATTAAAGGCTTCTTTTTCACTATTTACAACCTTGACATTATTCATATCAAAGCCACTGTCTTTTAAACCTCTATAGATAGCCTCAGTATTCTTTTCACCAACCAAAATTACATTATCAGCCCTATCTTTCATATAAGCACCAAAGGCATAATTTTCATTAGCCTCTTCCTTACCTAAATCAACTAGGCCTGGTGTCACAATAACCCTTTTACCGTTCATCATAGATAAGACTTCAAGCGATCTTTTACAGCCAACTGGATTTGAATTGAAGGCGTTATCGATGAAAGTAAAACCATTAATCTTTTTAATCTCTAAACGATGCTCTACCTGCTTAATATTAGCTACGCCATCGATAATCTCTTCTTTACTTAAGCCAAGTTCTCTAGCTAAGGCAATGCCACATAAGATATTAGTAACATTATGACTACCAAGTAAAATAGTCTTAAAAGTAGCTGTCTTGCCATCTAACTTAACTTTAAATGTCGTACCAGCATTTGAATACTTAATACCGTAAGCACTATAATCAGCCTTATCATTTTCAATACCAACGCTAAGCACCTTACAAGTATTGTTGATTTTATAATTCGCAATATATTCATTATCCAAATTGATAATGCCAACGCCATCTTTTGGTAATCTTTCAATCTCTTCCATCTTTTCCTTAATGATATTATCTAAGTTACAAAAAGTATTTAAGTGTTGAGAGCCAATAGATGTCACAATACCGTATTTAGGCTTCACAAAATCCATCAAATAGGTAATTTCACCAACATGATCGGCACCCATCTCACAAATAAAAACTTGATAAATAGGCTTATACATTTCTCTAATTGTTCTTGTGATACCCATCGGTGTATTATAAGAAGCTGGTGTAATTAAAGTTAAATATTTAGATGAAATAATATCATTCACAACATTCTTAGTAGTTGTCTTACCGAAAGATCCCGTGATACCAACTTTAATTAAGTTATCATCATTCTTTAAAATATCTCTAGCCTCATTCTCAAAACCTTTTTTAATCGCATTTTCGATAGGATTTGTGATGATCGCGACTAAATAAATCAATAAATACGGTAAATAGATACTAATAATACCTACAAGATTTAAATAATTATGTAAATTTTTAGTTAATAAGAAAGTAATAATAAAACTTAAAATCGCATAAACAACAATTTGTCTTTTAACTCTATCAGTATACACAAGTGGTTTTACATATTCAGTTTTCATTTCTTTTTTAATCACCATATAAGTAAAGACAACAGTGATTAATAAAACAATAGGCAATCTAATTCCCTTAGGAACAACAAAACATAATAACATCAACACTACATAGACTAAAGCATTAGAGTAATGAACATTATTCTTATCAAATAGCCATTCAGTATAACGATAGAATTCATAACGATTTTGTTGAAAAACGTGTAAAGTATTCTTAACATATACAAGACTTAAACAAAGAAATACTAAAGTTATTAAAATATAAAATAAATTATTCATAGTCTCTCCTTAAAAACACATCTAATACTCTACAAAAACGATCTGGTTGGTGAAAATAAGCGAAGTGATCATCATTTTCAAAGACAACCAAAGTCGCATCAGGCATTTCCTTTTCCATCTTCTCGCCCATCCAAAGCGGCGTAGCCTCATCATTCTTACCAAAAACCAACAATGTTTCAGGTTTAATATCCTTTAAATAAGGGCTAATATCAAAGTTAACAGTCTTAACTAATATTTGTTTCATGATTTCACTAGCATTTTTATAATCGCTACTACCGGCATTTTGTCTGAGTTTAGCACTTAAACCCTTAAACGGTTTCAATAAAATCTTGCCAGCTTTATAGCTATAAACTCTTAAGTACCATTCAAGATCATGTTTTGCCATAACACCAGCTGCACCTGTTAGCACCATCTTATTAACAGGATACTTATAGGCATACAACAAAGAAATGCGACAACCAAAAGAATGACCAATTAAAATTGGATTTTCGATTTGATTTAGTTCTACAAATTGTCTTAACATTTCAACATAATCTTCGATAGAATAAGCAGTTTTTGGTTCCTCACTCCTTCCAAAACCTGGTAAATCAATATTATAAACTTTAAAGTGTTCTTTTAATGATTGAGCAATAAAATCCATCATAATTGTATTCTGTCCCCAACCATGCAAAAGAATGACATCCTTACCCTTGTCACCATTTAATTCATAATAAATATCAATATCATCAATTCTTACAAAACTCATAAGTCAATTATACTTTCTTTTTCCCTTTAGCCTTAGTGTTATTACAATAGATTCTAAAAACTACACCATCATTTTTATTTTCACCTACAACACAATAACCAAAAGTATCACATACCCTTTTAACTATTGACAAGCCTAAGCCAAAGTTACCCTTATTCCCTTTTTCATAAGGTTTAAATAATTTATCCAAACGATCCTTGCTCATTAAAGGGCCATCATCAAATATTTCAAATAAATCTGGACTTAAAGTAAATCTTATCTCACTTTTTGCATATCTAAGAGCATTATCCAAAAGGTTTTCAACAGCTGTTCTCCAGGCCTCTTCTTCACCATGGAAATAAATATCATTCATAACATCACTAGTATCAATCGAAACATCATTTCTTAATACTTTGCATGAAAGAATAGCCTTTTCAATCACAGCACGCATATCAGCCTTGGCATCTTCATCATTATCTTGAAGATACCCAATTTTATTATAAGTAATCAAAGAATATACTTTCTTTTCCAAACGATCAGCATGTTCAATAATAACATCAACACTCTTCTCTAGAGTATCATAAGGATAAATGCCATCTTTAATGCTTTCACTATAAGACTTAATAGTTGCGATAGGTGTTTTTAAATCATGAGATATGTTTTGAATCATCTCTTCTCTGATTCTCTCTTGATCTGATAATTCATCTGTCATATCTACAATAGCCTCAGCCACTTCGCCTATTTCATCATTTCTTTTAATAACAAGCGTGGCCTTTTCACCATCTTTAACTTTTTTTATATAGTTTCTAATTTGATTTAAGGGATGAATTAAAGAATAAACCCACATCATTAAAATCATAAAAACAATGACAATAATAACGATAGATGAATTAGAAATACCTGATATTAATGAACTTTTAAATTCTCTGCGATAATCATCGTTAATTATTGATATTAAATAAGCATCACCAATATTTCTAATGCTATAAACAAAACGTTGATCACCTACCTCTAAGATATTATCTTTAGAACTTATAATTCCATCCTTTTCATTTGAAAGAATTTCATGAACAATTTCATCATCAACTTCACTTCCAAACTTATAAATATAATGAGTACAATTATTATCAATATAATCAAAATCAGCTGTAGAAGCATCCAAGAAAGAATTTTGAGATTTATGTAGATAACTGAACATTTGTTCATTAGTGAAAGTATCAATATTGAAATTCAAATATTGAAATATAAATAACATAAAAACAAAAATGGCTAAAAAAGACACAACAAAATATTGTTGTATTAAATTAAAGCCATTTATCCAGATTTTTAATCTTTTCATACTAACTTAAACGATAACCAAAACCATAAATGGTTTGGATATTAATATTTGGCATCTTTTTTCTAAGTCTTCTAAGCGTATCGTCAACGACACGATCACTACCGAAATAGTTATCATCCCATACTTTTTCAAGGATTTGTTCTCTTAAAAAAGCCGTTCCTCTATTCTTAACAAACAACATCAAAAGATCAAATTCTTTAGTAGTTAAATCAATAACATTATTGTTGTCATCATAAACAATGCGTTTACCTTCATCAATAAGATAACCATCAACATTGATTCTAGCATCTTCCTTATATACTCTTTTGATAATGTTATTTACTCTTAATACCATTTCCTTAGGAGAGAAAGGCTTAGTGATATAGTCATCACTGCCTTTTTCTAGTCCTATAATACGGTCAAATTCTTTATCACGAGCAGACATGAAAATAACCGGTTTATTTTGGTCACGTGACTTAATTTCCTCAATTAAGTCAAAGCCACTCTTATCATCTAGCATGATATCCAAAACCCATAAGTCAACTTCATCATCTAAGTGAGCATAAGCCTCATCAAAAGTAAGGTATGAATTTACTATATACCCCTCTTTTTCAAGATATCTTTTTACTAGTTCGTTAAGATCTTTTTCATCCTCAACGACATTGATAATTTTTTTCATTTAAGCACAATAACCCTTTTCCTTAATAAGATCAATTACCTCATAAACATCTTTATGACATAACTCATCAGTTTCAGCCTCAACCATTACTCTAATCAAAGGCTCAGTACCACTAGGTCTAACCAAAATTCTGCCGTTATCACCTAGTTCATCACTGATTTCCTTAATCTTCGCATTAATTGTTTCATCATTTAAGACAATTGTCTTATCAACAACTCTTTGATTAACCAATAATTGAGGATAAACTCTTAATTCACTTGTAGCCTCATCAATATTCATATTCTTTTCTTGAAGTACTTTTAATACAAACAAGGCATTTCTTAGGCCATCACCATAGTTGGCATCATTTTTATAAATGATATGACCTGATTGTTCACCGCCAATCACGAAGTCATTATTTAACATTGACTCCAATACATACTTATCACCTACAGGTGTAATATTAGTATTAATATTAATCTTTTCTAAAGCCTTGAATAAGCCCATATTAGACATAACAGTAGTAACTAATGTATTATTTGTTAATAGATTATGTTCCTTAAGGTATTTAGACAACATATACATAATCTTATCACCATCTATCACTTCGCCTTTATGATCAACAAAAAGTACTCTATCGGCATCACCATCAAACGCAAAGCCAAGATCATAATCACCTTCTTTTACTTTTTCTTGCAACATTTCTAAGTGAGTACTACCACACTTATTGTTGATATTTATACCATTGAAATCATCATTGATATAAGTTACTTCAGCCTTGGTCTTGTTAAGAACATCCTTAGCGGTTACGCAATTAGAACCGTTTGCCAAATCAACTATCAACTTATAGCCGCTCAAATCAAGTGGATATAAGTCATTAATATGTTCCTTATATTCTTCAATACCCCTTGAATATTCATAAATATGACCGATTTGATCCTTAGTAGCATATTCGATGCCTACAGGATTATCGATATAATCTTCGATTAATAATAAAACTTCTTCAGCTAATTTAACTCCATTGTTGCCAAAAAGTTTAATTCCATTGTCACTAAATAGATTGTGTGATGCTGAAATCATAATGCCTGCATCAAACTTTTCTTTTTCAGCTACATATGCCAAACAAGGTGTTGAACAATAGCCTAAAAGATAAACGTCTGAGCCACAGCTTGATATAGCTGCAGCTAGAGCATTTTCAAACATCGAACTTGACAAACGTGTATCCTTACCAACAACAACCTTTCCTTGACCGTTTTTCTTATAATAGTTACCCACATAACGTCCAATTTTCAAAGCTGTTTCTAAAGATAATGTAGTATTGGCATCTCCCCTAATACCATCTGTTCCAAAATATTTACCCATAATTTTACTCCTGTGATACTAATGTAATATTTAAATTCTTTGGATTTACTTCAGCAGATACATAAGCATCTGTGTTTATATTTACTGAAATTGGTAAATCATATGTTCCTGGTTCTAAATCCTTAAAATCTACATAGACAAAGAAATCAGAAGCACTAACTTTATCAATATTACTTTGAGTTCCTTTAATAATTAATGAAACTTTCAAGGTGTCTGCATAGCTTACACCATAACCATTATTATTGTTGATTGAGTTTAAAGTTACATTCTCAATCACTTTTTCGCTTGTTGCACCCAAAGTAGCCTTTAAAGTAACAGTTGAAACCGAACTTGCCTTAACCCCATTTGGTAAAACAACCGGTTGAATAATTTCTGTATCCGAAGTTACCGTAGACAAGTCTAAATCAACCGTAACTTCATTAATTGTATCAAGAATACTTTCGGATGCATAAATTTCAGTAGTTTGATGATTCATAGAAACTGATTCTAGTGAGAATCCTTGTGGTGCATTACCAGTAACATTCAATTTAATTGGTACTGTCTTAGAAGGTGATGAAATACCAACTTTAACAGTAACGGTATTTGGAACAATTTCCGCATTAACAACCTTACCATTTGCATCATAGGCAACAAGTGGCGCATCTACTTCAAAGTCACTTGTTTGTCCTGCGACATTAATCAGTGCCTTTACCAAAGCAATTGAATTAAGTGTATCTTGACTAGCACGGATATTAACCTTGTTGTTACCAGAGGCAAAAACAGGTGTTCCTAAAATATATTTAGAATCTAATTGATTCTGATTTATGAAATCATAAGATAAATCAAATTGAGCAGTGGTTTTTGGTTTTAAAGTAACTGTAACTTGACTTGGTTTAATAACAGTATTAACACTATCACCATAACCCGTGGTAGTTAATTCTACAGTATACGTTCCCTCTGTATAGCCTTCAAGGTTTAAGACACAACTTCCTGTTTTAGTAGCAGCATTATTAACACTAGCTGCATCACCAGTTATGGTAACATCACAAGTTTCAGGTAAACCACCTACTTCAAACGATTCGGAATTATATCTAGAAATCACATTAACATTTGTAAGTGTTTTAGAACTTGAAAGTGCAGCTGTAAAGCTTGTATCGTTAAAATTCACAATGAAATATGCTAGGCATGACAATAAAAAGGCAAAAATAATAGCATATGTTTTTGTGAAGAATAACTTATCAACAAACGAAGATGTCCATCTAAAGAATCTTATAATAGTTTCTTCAAATGATTCTAGAGTTCCATTATTAGCATTCTTACGAGCAATCTTTTTTGCCTCGTTTAATTTATCTTGAGGATTTTTAATCTTGCTTGCCATCTACCTTATCCTCACTTTCTTTTACATCAACCGATTCAACTTTAAAATCAGTTGCTTGTTGTTTAGCCTTTTTATTCACTTTAAAGCGGTTATTAAAAGGAACTTTCATACCGCCTTCTTCGTTTTTAATGATAAATTCAGGATCATCTTCAATCTTTAATTTTCTTCTAGAAGTTGAAGTATCACCGATTTCGATTTCATCATTACAAATAACTTTTCTCAAATACTCTTTAAGTTGTTTCTCATTAACGGTAAAGATACGTCCATTTTCCGCAATAGAAATAGCACTTGTCTCTTCTGATACAACAATGGTAAGCGCATCACTCACTTCAGAAATTCCAAGACCAGCTCTATGTCTTGCGCCATATCTGCTAGATAAATTAATACTAGTTGGTGGGAAATAAGCACTTGCGCAGGCAATCTTATCGCCTTGAATAATTACAGCACCATCATGTAAAGGAGTTGTAGTCATAAAGATAGAACATAATAATTCTTTAGAAACAGTTGCGTTTACTGCGATACCGGTTTTTACATAATCCTGCAAACTATTTGATTGTTCAATGGAAATAAGAGCACCAATTCTTTCATGTGATAAGACAATAGCTGCATCGTAAATTTGATTAACAAGATCTTCTTTTTCATTAGCCAACAAAGTTGTGATCTTTGAAAACGCATTAGTCTTACCAATTTTCTCCAAAGCCCCTCTAATTTCCGGTTGGAAAATAATTATTACAGCTAAAAAGCCCCAGCTAATTAATGTGTTAGAAAAATATTCTAATGTAGTAAGACCAAGTAATCTTGCAATTCCGTTAAATATTAAAATAAAGATGATTCCTTTAAAGATTTGTATTGTACGATTATTATTTCTTACAAATAGAATGGCGTAGTATAGAATGAACCACATAATGCCGATATCAAGCACTATTCTAAACACGTGCCATATATTTTGTATTGTTAGATTTATATTATAATCTGGCATAAACCCTCCTTTATAAGTCAATTCATTATAGCATATTTGGATAATGCGATAGAATATAGTCATGAATGAAAATATTGTGAAATCAAATTATAAAGATAAAGAGATTTATCTTGTAAAAACTGCTCATGTTTCTAAAAACAGCATAAACGATGTTAAAGAATGCATTGGGGAAGTTAAGCCTGATGCGATTTGTATCGAACTCGATGAAGATCGATATAAGAAAATTAGTGATCCTGAAAAATGGAGTGATACCGATATTGTTAAGGTCATCAAAGAAAAGAAAGTAGGCTTTTTATTAGTAAACCTAATTCTTGCTTCTTTCCAAAGAAGAATGGCCATCAATATGGACTCTAATTCAGGTGGCGAGATGTTAGAAGGCATTAAACAGGCAAAAGAATTAAATGTACCACTTGTTTTAGCTGATAGACCTATTAAGACTACCTTCTCCCGTATTTGGAATAGTTTAGGCTTATATGAAAAATCTAAGTTACTTGTAAGTATTATTGGTTCCATCTTTGATGATGAAGAGATTTCCGAAGAAGATTTACAAGCATTGAAAGAAGCAGACGCTCTTGAAGCAGCCTTAAACGAGGTTGGCAAAGAATTTCCTAACGTTAAGAAAATATTAGTAGATGAAAGAGATGCCTATTTATCCTCAAAGATTAAGAATGCCCCAGGTAAAAAAATAGTTGCAATCATTGGTGCTGCTCATGCAGGTGGTATTGAAAGAAACCTAGATAAGGATATCGATATTAATGAATTAAATGTCGTTAAAAAGAAAAAAGGTATTGGAACAGTAATTAAATGGTTAATTCCAATAGCTATTATTTCAATCATTATTTATACTCTATGGTCAAACAGGGATGCTGGTTTGAGTCAAATTAAATCTTGGATTCTTTGGAATGGAACCTTAAGTGCCTTAGGTACCCTATTGGCATTCGGTCATCCACTTAGTATCCTTACGGCCTTTGTGATGGCCCCTATTACATCACTTAACCCATTATTAGCAGCTGGTTGGTTTGCGGGTATGGTGGAAGCTATGATTAGAAAGCCAAAGGTCAAAGACTTTGAGAATCTAGGTGAAGATACAAATACATTAAAAGGATTCTGGAAAAATAGAGTTACAAGAATCTTATTGATTGTTGTGTTTGCCAACGTCTTCTCAAGTATTGGCACATTTATCTCTGGATTAGACATTTTTACAACATTTTTAAAAAATATTTAAGAGTGATATTAAGAAAGTCACTCTTTTTTCATAAGCCAAAACAAGATTATTCAAATAAATTATTATTGCGTAGAACGCCCTATTTTAGGCTCATTTTGAAATTTTGGGATAATTTTTTTAAAAAGTTTTTAAAAATTTGTTGACAGGGTATCAAAATACATGGTATAGTTAATAGGCGCTGGAGGTTTAGCTCAGTTGGGAGAGCATCTGCCTTACAAGCAGAGGGTCAGCGGTTCGAGCCCGTTAACCTCCACCATTTATTTTGCCGACATAGCTCAATTGGTAGAGCAACTGATTTGTAATCAGTAGGTTACGGGTTCAATTCCTGTTGTCGGCACCAGTTAGCAAATAAACGCCTTAAAATGGGCGTTTTTTTAGTTCTTGCCTACGAATTGCATATGAAATTTCTATATTCATATCAATAGCACATACATTAAATTTACTTTTTTTCATAACAGTTTTGATATAATTTAAGTGTAGATAGAAAAACATAATTTGAAGGGAGGCTTTATGAAAAAAGTAAAGACATTTTTAGTTCTAATTGTTTTGTGTATACTATGTGGATGTCAAAACACAAATAGTGTTCTAACAATTGAAAAAGTTGGTGAAGTAGTAGTTTTGCAAGACAATCTTCTTTATGTTAGTCCTTCTGATAAATTAGGAAGCTATGATTTTGAATTAGATGATAAAAGTCTTATAGAAGGATACAAAATTGGTGACATCGTCAAAATTAAATTCTATGCAGAGGAAAAAGAAGATAAAACAGGTAAAAAATATAATATCTATCATTTAGTCTCGATAGAACCAGCTAGTGGCTTCTATGAAGAAGGAATCACTTTAAATGATCTTATCGACTTTGATGTTAATGAGATTCTTGTCCAATACGATAATAATGACTACCTTATTAGCATCTATGATGACGGCGCAAAAGAATTGTTGTCAAAATGGTCTGATATCAAGATCTATAAAGATTTTATCCCTGTTGCTGGTGCAGGCTGTATTCCATTTGATTTTGAAATTAAAGGTGATAATAAATCAATCATCATACAAGATAGAGAATACATTGAAATCACTATAGATGGAGAAACTAATAAATATGCATATCACCGCGTAGATGGTTATCTTACTTTTAGCGATATCTTCGAAGAATTCTATGAATCTAACTAAATACAGCTTAAAAAACCACAGAAGTATAAAATCTGTGGTTTTAATATCCTCTTTTTTTATCTACAATATTCTCTAGTTCTTCATTATTTAGATAATGAACTAAATTTCTATAGAAAATATCCTCAACATTTTTAACACTAATATCTGATTGACGGCCTCCCGTAATATGAGGAGTTATATAGACATTATCTAGTTTCCATAGTTTACTAGTCTTAGGAAGTGGTTCTGTTTCACAAACGTCTAAGTAAACTGAATCTAAATAGTGTTCTTGCATTACTTTTACAAGATCATCCTCTATAATCAGAGTTCCCCTGCCTAGATTCATTAAGATAGCACCCTTTTTAATCTTATGAAGCAAATCATAATCAAATATATGATATGTTTCTTTTGTTTCAGGAAGAGCTATCGCAACCACATCAGCAATAGCCAATGCCTTATCCATATCTTTAGTTGCATACAACTTCTCTACATAATCAGGTCTTTCATGAATACTTCTATTGACACCATAGACCTTAGCACCCAATGAATGCATAAGCTTAGCATATCTTTTGCCAATGCTACCCATGCCAACACAGACAATAGTCAAATCTTTAATTGATTTAACTTTGCCTAAGCTTTTCCAAACCCCTTCTAATTGCTGATTATAATAGCCGTAGAGTTTCTTTGTGATTGCTAGGGTAATTCCTAGCATATATTCACAAATTGCCTCATCATAAGCGCCAGAAGCGTTTGTAAGGACAATTGAGTCATCTATATCACAATAATTATTAGCACCGGCACTAGCAAGCTGTAACCACTTAATATGACTATTCTTTAAATATTCGGGATTAGGATTACCAAAAACAATATCAGTACTATTGATATCTTCTTTTGTATAGTTAGTATTAAAAACACATTCAATACCAGTATTCTTAAACTTTTGTTTATATTCTTCACTTATTGGCCAAGTAAACAAAGCTCTCATATTTCTCCTTTATAAAAGGTGACTATTGTCACCTTGTTGTTATTATAATTCGCTTAAAGCTTCTTCATCAGCAATTAGGATGCAATTAGGATGGAACTTCAAGATTGAAGCTGGAACACTTGGCTTAACCTCACCAGTTAATAATTCCTTAATAATAGGAGCCTTAGCCTTACCACTAGCTAAAATCAATACTGACTTAGCAGCCATGATTTCACCAACACCCATAGTATAGGCAAACTTTGGAACATCTTCGATATTTTCAAATAATCTACTATTTGCCTTGATTGTACTTTCAGTTAATTCAACCTTATGAGTCTTAGCAGAGAATACTTCATCTGGTTCATTGAAACCAATATGACCATTATTACCAATACCTAATAATTGTAAATCAACACCACCCATTGATTCGATAACTTGATGATATCTATTACATTCTTTTTCTGCATCAGTCTCTTTACCACAAGGAACATTTGTATTATCCTTATTGATATTTACATGATCAAATAAATTATGATTCATGAAATATCTATAGCTTTGATCATTATCACCATCAAGTCCAACATATTCATCTAGATTAACTGTCTTAATATTAGAGAAATCAATATCACCATTATTATATTTTTCAATTAATAGCTTATAAGTACCAATAGGTGTAGAACCTGTAGCTAAACCTAAAACTGAATCTTCTTTTAAAGTGATTTGACTAGCGATGATATTAGCAGCTTTTCTTGACATATCATCATAATTTGTTGCCTTAATTAATTTGAACATTTTCTCTCCTTTATACATACATAAATGCATACCAATTATAGCACAGACATTTAGTAGCTTGGCTGTATCTTGCCATCCAAGACTTGCTTCTGAATATCTAAGATTTCATCCTTATCAATTAATTCTTTAATTAATGCGATAAGCTCTTCTCTATCACTCTTAACAACCAAAACTGCATCAGTACTATCAAGTTCCGTTTCAAGAGGAACACAATTAATATTTAAAGCCTGGCTATTTGCTTCACCAATACACATTATGGTTGCATCGATACTACCATCCATTATCTTTTCAAACATCCTCAAATATTGAACTTCCACAAATTCAACATCCTTATTTACACATATATGCCTAGTTAACTTTGTTTGATCAATAGAAGAAGGATCAATACCAATCTTCATTCCATCTTTAATTTCTTTTTCATCATTATTTCTAAACATCACAACATGTTGTTTTGTATACGAAAAAGGTCCGAAATCAACAGCAATCACTATATCATCATGATTTTCCATATGTTCTTTAGCCGCCATCTTAGATACAATCGCAAAATCATAACGACCACTCGTTAACATTTCAATTCTAGTCTTAGAACCCCTCATATAAGCTAAATTTACAGGAATATCATAAGAATTTTCCATTTGTGCTATCAAGCCTGAGGCCAAACCCTCAAAACGTTTAGTATAAGGCAAAGGCATAGCCCCAAATATATATTGGTCACCTACATAACACAATAATTTTTTTATATCTTTATTCACCAAAAAAGAACCCATATGACCCCTTGAAACAATCTCAATTGCTCCATTTTTTATCAAAGTCTTTAACGCATTATGAGTAGTTCCAATCGGAGTATCATTTTCGATAGAAAACTCGCTAACCGTAGGAAGACGCCCTCCTATTGGAATTCTGATTAAACTTTTTGCCAACTTGACACAAGCTAATCCATTCTTGCTCATTAATTCTTGATTTACATTCATATTATTTCCACCCTATCTTGCTTGCAATATTTTAGATTAATACCTAGGCTTAATTTTACCTTCGACCACTTGTTTTTGTATCTCTATAATTTCTTTTTTATCTATTAAATCCCTTATTATTTCAGCGACTTCCATCTTTTCGCTATCAACAATCAAAACCGCACACGACCCGTCAACAGGAATATCATCATAAATAATATTATCATCATATATTAAAGCAGCATCAATATTTCCTAACTCCAATTCATCATCCATTCTTGAAGATAATATTTCTATATACTCAACCTTCTTTTTTCTGCATAAATCCTTAGATAACTTTATTTGATCGATAGAACAAGGATCAATGCCGATTCTCATGCCATCTTTTATTTCATTAATACTTGCATTATGAAACTTTAAAGAATAATTTTGAGTATAAGAAAAAATCCCAAAATTCAAAACAATATCGATACCGCCATTTTTCTTAATATACTCATTAGCAGCCATCTTAGAAACAATCACAAAATCATAACGGCCATTAATAAGCATCTCAATACGAGTCTTAGAACCCCTCATATATGCCAAATTAATAGGAACATTATATTCATTATTCATTTGACTTATTATTCCTGATGCCAGACCCTTAAAATATTTATTTTCCGTTATAGGCATAGCCCCAAAAATATATTGAACACCAATTATACTTAATAACTTCTTAACATCCTTACCAACAAGAAAAGAACCCATATGGCCTCTAGGAATAATCTCTATCGCACCATACTCTATCAATGTTCTTAACGCATTATGGGTAGTTCCTACCGGAATACAATTAGAGTTTGCTAATTCGCTGACTGTTGGCATACGAGATCCGATTGGAACCTTTATCAAGCTTTTAGCCATCTTAACACAAGCTAACCCATTCTTACCCATTATTTTTTGATTGATATCCATAGCTATATTTTATACTAAGATAATAAAAAAATGGCTCACTATATTGAACCACTTTACTTATTTTTTACTCTTTTTGTCAATTTCCACATGCTCATAGCATAAACCAAATAACTTATAAGTTAACCATAAACCAACTTTTTGAGAAACGGTAGATAAACCAAAAGCCAATAAAATTGTCAACGCAACAATCATAGCCGTAGATTTAGTAACCGCAAAAATCATTGTCACAAAAACAAAAGAAACAAGCACGATAAAAATATAACGCAAAACAGTATACTTAGTCTTAGTCTTCTTATCAAAAACCATCTTACCTTGACAATGAGGGCAAGTAACCTGTTCGCTTAAATTCTTTGAATTAACATCAATCTTATGGCCACATCTATAACACTTAACTTCATTTTTCATACTAATTTTTCTCCTAACATCAATTATAAAGAAAATTCCACCTAAGTGGAACTTCTTTTTAATATATAAACGAAAGGGAGACACAAAGCATTTAATTACTTTGTACCCTAATGATAACTTTCAAATGTGAAAGCTGTGTGTATACATTATGGAAAATTATGTGATTATTTCTTATGACGCAAGTTTTGGAAAACCTCTGCCTTATTTTCTAAGATTTCACTATACTTAGACAAAGTATCCTTTAAAGACATATTCTCAATTTTAACTTGATTGAAGAAAGGAAGCTTCTTTTCAGCCTCAATACGCTTTTGAGCAAGTAAATCCTTAAGTTCTTCATACTTAACAACAATACCATGCATATCACCAAAATGCTTAATATCAATAGCTTCTTTTGTAGAAACATAATTATCAATCAAGAAGACGCCATAGAACAAGCCGATAAAGAATGAGAAAGCCAAGTTATTTGTCAGCCAAACAATACCATCTATCGCAATTGGATGAATTACTAAATAATAAACAGCGCCTATCGCACCCCAAAAGAAAGAGAACAATGGACAAATAACGCCCATGACATTACCCCATCTTTTACGATAATCCCAAAGACGCATATTCATAACCTTCAACAAGAAAACACCACCAACAAACTCAATAAGTGTCATTGCGATTGTAATACCGATAATAATTACTATAGCCGGTGGATTATCCAAATACGCATCTACTGTATAAGTGATACAAAACATCGTTGTAAGACCCACACCATAGATTGGAAGATAAGGGCCCTTGCAAAAACCTGGGTTAATAAAATACTTACCACGAGGACCTGAATGACTAATTAGATTTCTAAAAAAGAATTCTAGTATATAGCCAAGTAAGGCTCCCGCAAAAAATAAAAATGCTAAAATTAATGGAATATTCATGAGACAATATTATCACGATTTTGCCCAAAATAAAGCTGTATCAATCGCTTTCTTCCAACCCTTAATCTTTGTATCCCTAACTTCCTTAGTCATCGTACTAGAGAAACTCTTATCAATTGACCAATTATACTTGATCTCATCTTCATCCTTATAAAAACCGACAGCTAAACCAGCTAAATAAGCAGCGCCCAAAGCCGTAGTCTCAGTCACCATAGGACGATATACCTTGGCATTTAATAAATCAGCTTGAAATTGCATCAAAAGATTATTAGCACTAGCACCACCATCAACCTTAAGTTCTCTAACCATTACACCAGCATCCTCTTCCATAGCCTTGACAATATCATATGTTTCATAAGCTATAGATTCTAAAGTAGCTCTAACCAAATGATTCTTATTAAAACCACGAGTAATACCTACAATTGTACCCCTAGCATGTTGTGACCAATATGGAGCACCAAGTCCTGTAAAAGCGGGAACCACATAAGCACCTTCAGTATCACTTACTTCACTTGCTAAAACTTCACTCTCTCTAGCAAAATTAATTATCTTTAATTCATCTCTTAACCACTGAATAACAGCACCACCAATAAATATTGAACCCTCTAGAGCGTATTGAATCTTACCATTAGCACTAGCTGCAATCGTAGTTACCAAACCATTATTTGATCTTACCAAGTCAGTACCTGTATTCATCAACAAGAAACAACCAGTACCATAGGTATTCTTCATTTCACCCTTATTAAAACAGCATTGTCCAAATAAAGCACATTGTTGATCACCAGCTGCACCACTTATCTTAATCGGTACTTTAAACATCTCAGGAACTGTCTCACCATAAACATAACTAGAAGGTTTAACATCAGGCAATAAAGACTCTGGAATATCTAATAACTCTAATAATTCTTTATCCCACTCTAATGTATTAATATTAAACAACATTGTTCTAGAAGCATTAGTATAGTCGGTAACATGAACCTTACCACCTGTTAGATTATAAATTAACCAAGTATCAATAGTACCAAAATAAAGTTCACCTTTATTGGCTCTATCTCTTACCCCTTCTACATTATCTAAAATCCACTTAATCTTACTACCAGAAAAATAAGCATCAGGCACAAGCCCTGTTTTCTTCTTAATCATATCGCTATAGCCTTTTTCTACTAGATCATCGATGATATCACTAGTTCTACGGCATTGCCACACTATCGCATTATAAACAGGTTCGCCTGTTACTTTATCCCATATCAAAGTTGTTTCCCTTTGGTTAGTAATACCAATACTAGCCACATCACACGGATCAATTCTTCCATGTTTTAAAGCCAGTCTTGCTACCTCTAAAATTGAATTAAAAATTTCTTTACCATCATGTTCTACCCAAGCAGGATGAGGATAGTATTGAGTAAATTCCTTTTGAGCCACAGAAACCATATTCCCCAACTTATCAAAAATGATACAGCGAGAACTAGTAGTCCCTTGGTCAAGAGCCATCACATACTTCATATTTTTTCTCCATTAAATTGTTAAATAAATTATATAATTTTGAGTATGATATATCCAAATTATTTAAAAAATGATGACACTATTGGCATTTGTGCCCTAAGTGCTGGCGTTGGTGATGATATTGAACAATATGAAAAATCATTAAGTTTTTTATCCAGACAAAACAAAATAATCGAAACAGTATCAGTGAGAAACAACGCATTAGTTGCTAATACACCTATTATTAGAGCTAAGGAATTAAATTCATTAGTATCCAACAAAGATATTAAAGCTATAATTTGCGCAGCAGGTGGTGATGGCCAACTTGAAACATTACCTTATATTGACTATGAAAATATTAAAAACAATCCTAAATGGTATCTAGGAGCAAGTGATCCAACCAACCTTTTATTTGTCGTAACTACCATGTTAGATATAGCTACCCTATATTCATGTAACGCCAAGTCTTTTGTAGGAAATAAGGATGATTTAATCACTTATGAATATTTATATGGTAAGCTATCTAAACAAAATAGTTATGAGAAATACCAATCTTTTATTGACTATATAAATGATAATGATAATTATTTACCAGTTAGATATGAAAGTGAAAAAGATTTTAATACTAAAGGCAGAATCATTGGAGGATGTCTAGATTGTTTAGCTAAAATAATAGGTACACCATATGATCATGTAAATGAATTTATTGAAAAATATAAGGACGATGGTATTATCTGGTACTTTGACATCTTCTCTATGTCAGCCTATGATGTATATTTAACCTTATTACAATTTAAATTAGCTGGTTATTTCAAATATACAAAAGCTGTCTTATTTGGAAGAGTAGCCTTTGAAAGCATCGCCTATAATCAATACATTACAAGTTATAAACAAGCATATTCAAAAGCACTAGAAAACATTCCATTTATTAGTGAAATGGACATTGGACATACCCGCCCTCATTTCACCATCATCAATGGAGCTATTGCAGAAGTTGAATATGAAAATCATAAAGGATCAATATCTTATCTTATATAAGTAAAGACCGCTGCCAGTTATATTATATCTGACAGCTTTTTTATTTGGCACAGCCAGCATATTTTCAATATCCGCTAAAGTCTTTTTACCCCTACCCAAATCAATCAAAGTACCAACCATGATTCTTACCATATTCTTAAGAAAACCATCACCAGTTACTGTGATTGTCAACAAATCTTTCTTTCTTGTTATTTTAAATTCAGTAATAGTACGAGTTTGATCAGCCTTATCTTCATAAGGAGTTGTATTAAAACTTGAGAAATCATGAGTACCCAAGTATAACTTAGCACCCTTTTTCATCAAATCTAAATCTAATTTGTAATGACATTGATAAGCGAAACCATCCAAGAAAACATCGTATTCACCGACGTTAATTAAATATTTATAAGTCTTATTCTTTACATTAAAACGAGCATGAAAGTTCTGAGAAACCACTTCCGCCTTAATGACATGAATGTCCTTGTTAGTTAAAGAATTTAAAGCCCCTTTTAGTCTATAAGGATCCATTTCCTTATCATTATCAAAATGAAATACTTGACCATAGGCATGAACCTTAGCATCTGTTCTTGATGCCATAATAATTCTAATATCCTCGTGGAATATTTCCTTTAAAGCTTTTTCAATATTATCTTGAATTGTAGGACCATTGGGCTGTGATTGAAATCCTACATAATTATTGCCATTATAGGCTATTGTTACCTTATATCTCATAAGAAAAATCTTGAGGCAATAGAGAACGCAAGACAAACATTAGCTAAGATAATAAAGATGATATCCCTAGCACCTATCTTTAAAACATGATAGCGAGTTCTTTCTTTATCAGGAACATAACCTCTAGCTTCCATCGCATCAGCCAATTCATAAGCTCTTTGGAAAGCTACAGTAAATAATGGAATTATCAAAGATAAAATCGCATTAATCTTTTCTTTTAGTTTGCCCTCATCAAAATCAACACCACGAGACTTTTGTGAATTCATGATGCGCATTGTTTCTTCAATAATAGTAGGAATAAAACGTAGGGCAATCGAAATCATCATAGCCACTTCATGATATGGAAAGTGGAACACTCTTAATGGTGACAATAACGATTCAATCCCAAGTGTTAAATCTAAAGGCTTGGTAGTAGCAGTTAAAGTAGTGGTTACCATAATCATCAACAATATTCTTACTACAATATATAAGGTATTAAAGATGGCATCACTATATAAAATAAAACTACCAATCGTTAATAATTCAGATCCTGTTTTAATAGTTAGACAATTGATTATCAACAGGAATAACATCATAAACATTGTTGATTTTAATGTCTTAAGTACTAAACTTAATTTTACTTTAGCTAAGAAAACAACAATTAAAATAACTGCTCCTAGCACTCCATATACAAACCAAGAATCAGGCACAAAGATAGCGATAATCATCGCAAACATCGCAACTATCTTGGCACGAGGGTCAAGTTTATGAATAATTGAATTAACAGGAATATATTTACCAAATACTAAATTGTTCATTTCTTAAGCTCCTTTGATAAATATTTTGCCAACTCATCAATAGTACGTACATTTGATGGTACTTTAAAACCCTTATCATTTAAGGCGTTCTTAACACTTAAAATCTTTGGTTCTAGAATATTAAATTCTTTGACCTTCTCTTTATCATTAAATAATTCTAAGGTGTTACCACTATATTTAACCTCACCATCAGCCATCAAAACCGTATTATCAGCATAGTTATAGACAATCTCATTATCATGGGTAACCAAAATAACCGTAATGCCGGCCTTCTTATTTAGCTTAACAAACAAGTCAATCATCTCCTGACTTCCCTTAGGATCTAGTCCGGCAGTAGGCTCATCTAAGACAATGATTTTTGGTTCTAGAGCTAAAATACCTGCAATAGCGATTCTTCTTTTTTGACCACCTGATAAGTCAAATGGTGAAGTTTCATAATAACTTTCATCAATGCCAACCATCTTTAATGCTAATTTAGCCTTGGAAATAGCTTCTTGTTCACTAGCACCATAATTCTTAGGACCAAAGGCAACATCTTTTAGAATTGTTTCTTCGAATAATTGATATTCAGAGAATTGGAAAACAAGGCCTACTTTCTTTCTTAAAGCCTTCAACCCCTTATTTTTCTTGCCAGGCAAGATAATGGTATCTTCAATCTCTAAAGAACCACTACTTGGTACCAATAAGGCATTTAAATGCTCAACTAAAGTAGACTTACCACTACCTGTTTTACCAATAATAGCTGTAATCTTGCCTTCTTCAATATTTAAATTTATATCTTTAAGGGCATGGTGAGCATAAGGCATACCCTCATCATAGATATAACTTAATGATTTGAATGTAATCGCCATAATTCTTCCACCATTTCATTTATTTCACTACCCTTTAATTTAATATGTTCTCTCTTAAGAGCTTCCTTAAGCTTTAGATTAAAAGGAATATCAAGTTCAATTTTTCTTAATTCATCAGCATGCTTAAATACTTCACTTGGCTTATCATGCATAAAGATTTCACCTTGATTCAAGACAATACAATCGCTAGATTGCAATACTTCTTCAATATCATGAGCAATTGAAATGATAGTAAAAGAACCATCACCATGTAACTTACGCATAATATCTTTAATATCTTTTTTGCCTCTTGGATCTAACATCGAAGTAGCTTCATCAAAAATAATAATGTCCGGATTCATTGCCAAGACACCCGCAATAGCCACTCTTTGTTTCTGACCACCAGATAAGGCAGTAGGTTCTTTATCTAAGAATTCCTCGAGTCCTACTTCCTTAGCATATTTATTGATAATATCATCCATACACGATTGAGGAACCATATGATTTTCAAGTCCAAAGGCAATATCATCTCTTACGGTTGATCCAATAAATTGGTTATCAGGGTTTTGGAAAACAATTCCAATCTTTTCTCTTATCTTGTAAACATTCTCTTCATTTAGTTCAAGACCATCAATTTTGATAGATCCACTCTTAGCTTCTAATAATCCAATTAATAATCTAGCAAGAGTAGATTTACCACTACCATTGTGACCAATGATAGTAACATAGTCTCCTTTTTTGATATCAAAGGAAATATTTTTAATAACTTTCTTTGTTTCGTTATAGGAAAAATCTAGATTTTTTACTTCTATTAAACTCATGTGGTATATTATAACTCATTTTATTTATTAAGTTGAATTCTTTGGTATATAATTATGGAGGTAAATAAGAAGGAGAAAAAATATGCCATTAGTTACTACTAAAGAAATGTTTGAGAAAGCTTACGAAGGCGGTTACGCTATCGGTGCTTTCAACGTAAACAACATGGAAATTATCCAAGGTATTACTGAAGCTGCAAAGGAATGCAACGCACCAGTAATTCTACAAGTTTCAAAGGGAGCTAGAGCTTACGCTAACAGAACTTACTTAGTTAAATTAGTTGAAGCAGCTGTAATTGAAACAGGTCTTCCTATTGCTTTACACTTAGACCATGGTGATTCATTCGAAACATGTAAAGAATGTGTTGATGATGGTTTCACATCTGTTATGATTGATGCTTCTAGCAAATCTCTAGAAGAAAATATTGAGCTTACTAAGAAGGTTGTAGAATACGCACATGCTCATGGTGTTGTAGTTGAAGCTGAGCTTGGTACATTAGCTGGTGTTGAAGATGAAGTTAAGGTTGATGCTGCTGATTCTTCTTACACTCGTCCAGAAGACGTTGAAAGATTCGTTAAGGAAACTGGTTGTGACTCACTAGCAATCGCTATCGGTACTTCTCATGGTGCTTACAAGTTCACTCCTGAACAATGTACAAGAAATGAAGAAGGCGTTCTAGTACCTCCACCTCTAAGATTTGATATCCTTGAAGAAGTTCAAAAGAGACTTCCTGGATTCCCAATCGTTCTTCATGGTTCTTCAAGTGTTCCTCAAGAATACGTTAAGATGATCAATGAACACGGTGGTAAGATGCCAGATGCTGTTGGTATCCCTGAATCTCAATTAAGAGAAGCTGCTAAGATGGCTGTATGTAAGATCAACATTGACTCAGACTTAAGACTTGCTATGACAGGTACAATCAGAAAGTTCTTCGATGAACACCCTGAAAAGTTTGACCCAAGAGAATACTTAAAGCCAGCTAGAAACAACATCAAGGAACTTGTTAAGCACAAGATTACTGATGTTCTAGGTTGCGATCACAAAGCATAAGAATTCAAAGCTCCCAAGTGGAGCTTTTCTTATGCCTAAAATGATATTTTAGGAAAAACGTACAAAAATAAGGTCAAATTATATTGGAAAACGTACAAAGAAAATACATTCATTCTTTAAAAAAGAGGAAGTTAATCTCCCTCTTAGTACTTTATTTAATTCTTTCCTTTAATGCATTCAAAGTAACTTCATAGCTATCTTCTTCGTACGGATAATCTATAGCTTTAAGATCTCTTTTTAAAAGCTTAGAAACAATATGATTCATTAAACATGGATTCTTAACCAAGATTGGACCAATAATATGAGTTCCATAGATGTTATCAAGATGATATCCTTCATACTTATTATCAACAAGATTGTTGTCCTTAAATAAATAATCAAACAATTTAATATCTTCTTTTTCTTCAATATGAGAACATTTATTGATAAAGCCAACTATTTCTCCAATATCATCATTTTTAACGATCACATCACCTGTATATCTTTTATCAGTTAATGTGGTTTTAATTGGTACGATATTTAAAGCTTTATGCTCATCAATCTTTTCACCCAACAGTTCCATTGCATTGCCAGTAAAGAAGATGATACCCTTTGACTCAATTAAGTTATCTTTACGTTTTAATAAATCATTTAACGCAACCATTTGATTCTTTTCAGTACCACTGCCACAATAGATGAAATCATATTGAGTAAAATCAATTTGATCACCAATTGTCTTTTTATCAACAATAACTTCTTCACCTTGGTCTTCTAAATGCTTAGCCAATACAATGACATTACCATATTCACCATAAAGATTCATTAAATCATAGTATAAATGTAAAATCTTCATTATTTAAGCACCTCCACCCTATTCAACAACTTATGTTGATCAGAGAAACAAGTAATCGCATAAATATGACCAATTGTATTGTTCTTTAGATAATTAACAGCTGTTTCAATATCCTTTTCTAGATATACCTTATTAAAGTCAATACCAGCATATAAGAATCTTTCAGCAACATCACTGGCATATCTACCAGTCAAGACAATCTTCTTGATATTAAGACTATTCAATAATTCAAAATCAATATCCCATAACCAAGATGTTTCGCTAGTAAAATATTTTCTAGAAATCGCATCAACCATCACGAATGCTGTGACATCTTTCTTATAATTAGCTGCCACTCTTAAAGATTGATCATAAGAAATAGAATTTTCATGCTTAGAAGTTAATAAAGTTCCATAATTATTGCCAACCTTAAATTCAACTACACGACCATTCTTAAGAATATAGTTATTTAGTGTATCTACAATAATTTTAGAATCTACTCCTAATTCTCTACAAATTGAGTAACAAGCTAAGATATTATAGGCATTATAGATACTCTTTAAAGCTAATGAAATTTTATATTCACTATCAATTATTAAGTAGCCTTCATCTAAATTTACATCGGTAATGTGATACTTAGGTTCATGACGCTTATAATCACAAACCGTACACTTATAAGAACCAATATGGCCATAATGATGATAGTCATAAACTAATTTATTCTTACATTTAGGGCAATACTTGCCATCATCATAGACACTAGTATTCTCTTTAGTTGAATCCTTATATTTGTCAATGCCAAAATAGATATCATCATTATCACCAAAGGCATTAACCAAAGGATCATCACTATTTAATAATAACTTGCAACCATCATGGATACTGTCCTTGATAATATCAAACATCCACTCTGGATGACCATTTCTAGTCATTTGATCACGATAAAGATTAGTAATTACATAATAAGTTGGCACAAAATGCTTAAAAGTATGTCTTGCATATCTTTCATCAGACTCAAGTAAGACAACATCCTTCTTAACATTGCCCTTTAAGTCAGCATTATCAAGAATAAAAGTTGTAACACCCTCTATTTGATTTGAACCTTCACCATTATAGGCAACTGATAAGCCACTCTTATCAAGTACTGCTTTAATCATCTCAACCGTACTTGTCTTACCATTGGAACCAGTTACCGCGATAACATATTTAGGTAATTTCACTTCACTCAAGATATTAGGATCAATCTTTAAAGCTATCTTTCCTGGTAAGCTAGAGCCCTTGCCAACTAATTTGCCAATTACCCTTACAATCTTACAAACAATTATCGCCAATACTTTTTTCATAAGCTTAAGATAATTTACTACCAGCAGGTAAAGAAGAAGTAACTACTTCAATCTTTCCTTCATTCTCAGCACAGATAATCATACCCTGTGACTCTACACCTCTGATTTTTACAGGCTTTAAGTTAGCTAAAACAACTACCTTCTTACCTACAAATTCCTTTGGATCAACATGTTCTGCGATACCAGAAACGATTTGTCTCACTTCACCACCAATATCGACCTTAGACACTAATAACTTATCAGCCTTCTCATGTTTCTTTGATTCCAACACTTCACCAACTACCATCTCCATCTTAGCGAAGTCATCAATATTGATTTCAGGCAAATGTTCAATTTCCTTCTCCTCAAGCTTTTCCTTCAATTCCTTTTCATCAATTCTTGCGAATAAAATTTCAGGCTTTTCAGTAACTTGATAACTTTCAACATAACCAATTGTATTATTTTCAAATGATGCATCATTCACATTAATTTGTTCGTAAATCTTCTTAGAAGTAGCTGGAATAAAGGCTTCTAATTCAATTGCACATAGTCTAATACCATCCAAGATCACATATAAAACATCATTTAAACGAGACTTATCTTCAAGCTTAGCCAACTTCCAAGGCTCAGTTTCATCAATATACTTATTTAAACGATTTAATCTAGAAAAAATATCAGCCAATGCCGCTGGTGCATTTAAACTTTCTAACTTCTCATCAACATCCTTATCCATACTATTTAGATAATTAATCACTTCATTATCTAATTCAGTAATATTAGAAATCTTAGATACCTTACCACCAAAGTATTTATTAGCCATTGAAATAGTACGATTTACTAGATTACCCAAAACATTACACAAGTCACTATTACGTCTTTCAACCATTAATAATTCCGAGAAATTGCCATCTGAACCAAATGGTACTTCACTTAATAAGAAATATCTAATAGTATCTACACCATAGTCTTCGATAAATAAACGTGGATCCTTAAAGTTACCCTTAGACTTACTAATCTTATCACCACCCATAGTCAACCAACCATGGCCATATACCTTCTTGGGCAAAGGTAAACCTAAGGCAATCAACATAATAGGCCAAATGATTGTATGGAATCTAAAAATTTCCTTACCAACCAAATGTAAATCAGCTGGCCAATATTTTTCAAATAAAGACTCATCATCTGTTTTATAGCCTAGAGCACTAATATAGTTTGTCAAGGCATCAACCCAAACATAAACTGTTTGTTCAGGATCAAATGTTACTGGAATACCCCACTTAACAGAAGATCTAGATACACATAAGTCCTTTAGACCTGGCTTTAAGAAATTGTTATACATTTCGTTATATCTAGTAACTGGTTGCATCAAGTCCTTATGACCCTCTAGGTATTCTTCCAATTGTTTTTGATACTTAGATAGTTTTAAGAAATAAGCATTTTCTTTAGTTAACTTAACTTCTCTACCACAATCAGGACACTTGCCATCCTTTAATTGAGACTCAGTCCAGAAAGACTCGCAAGGTGTACAATACCAACCCTCATAAGTTCCCTTATAGATATCACCTTGGTCATATAGCTGTTTAAATACTTTTTGAACACACTCAACATGTTCAGGATCGGTTGTTCTAATGAATTTGTTGTATGAAATGTCTAAAGACTTCCATAAATCCTTGGCATTATCGATGATTGGATCAACAAACTCCTTAGGTGTGCAGCCCTTTTTCTTAGCTCTTTCTTCAATCTTTTGACCATGTTCATCTGAACCAGTTAAAAAGAAAACATCATAGCCCTTAAGTCTCTTATAACGAGCTAGTGCATCGGCAATTACTGTTGTATAACAGTGTCCAATGTGGAAATTATCACTTGGATAATAAATTGGCGTTGTAATGTAATAAGTATTCTTTCCCACAAAAATTCCTCCAATAAAATAAAAAAGGTGACACAAGGGCGCAACATGCGCGGTACCACCTTACTTCTAACTTAAGCTTTTAACGCAAGCATACGTTTGACCCTACATATCGAACCAAATGTTTAAGACCCATCTTCATTGTTTACCAAATACCTTTTTACACCAAACAAAGGTTCTCTATAATTTATTAAACAATTACTCTGTCTATCGTAACACCACAATTATACACTAAATTGTTAAAAACATCTTAGTCACCATCAACATTAGCTCAACAAATATCGACATTATCACTATATCAAGTACAGTTGATAAATATTCATCAATAAGTTCCCTCATTTTGCATACCCTTTAAACTGACCATTTATCTTTCTGTTAAATAAAGGTAAATTAATCTGGTAATTTAAAGTAATTAAGAAATCTCTCCTACTTTTTACAGACGAAAGTTCTTTACAATCAAAGGACCAATTCTTAAGCTCTTCTTGATTGATTAAATCATTCAAATTATAGGTATAATATGATGATTCAAATTTCTCGATACCAGCACTATGAATTAGTCTAGCATTCATCATTTGAGAACCAATTGAAATAATACTTGTAAAGACAAAGACTAGTATCATCGTAATAATCATCGTGGTCATATATTCAAAAATGTTTTTCATTCACTCGCTTTTTCCCTTTCATCGACAACAATTAATTTAGCCTTAATGGCTTTTGTCTCACCATTGTAATTTAATTGATAAGTTATTTCCTTCTCACCAACTTCACTACTATCGAATCCAATTACCGTAATATAGTCTTTAATATCCTCACCTTTTGAGTTATAAGCCTCTACCCTATCTTTATATTCCAATTTTTCATTTATTTGTACTAATAAATCTTTACCATTAAATGATGCTATTGCTACCGGACTTATTTCACTCTCTATATAAACAGGTTTAAATGATTCATCAATAAAGTCCATATTCATACCAATTAGGTCACTTAAAAGTGAAGATATAAAGACAGAAAATACAATAATGGAAATAAAGGCTGTAAAGATCGCTTCAGCATATTCATCAAATATAGTTCTCATGACATTAACCTCTTTAGCCAAAGAATAAAGAAATCGCTTATATCTAATTTTGTCATAAAAATATCGATGACAATAATGCTACAAGTAGCCGCTAACACACTTAAGCCTAGTTCATTAAATAATCTACGCATAATCACTTCCTATAGGCGTTGAACAAAACATCCACATAATCTTTGGTCCTCCAAATTGACTTGTTATCTAAGCTATCTTTAAATTCTTCTGAAATATAGCGTGAATATATTTTTAATCCCGAATCATAATTTTCTATTTCTTGACCCTTATCTAAAATATAAAATCTTCTAGTTATTTCTGCTCTTATATTTCCTGAATTCAAGACATAAAAAGTAACATCAATATAGCCTGCATTTGATAAATCTAAACTATTAGGATTATTTACGGTATAGTTGGCATTATAGACGATCTTCTCAATCTTTATATCGTCACTGATATCCCCATCTAATTCATCTCTTGCGCTACCATTAACTCTTTCAATTAATTCCCTAATAGGTAATTTTTTATCTTCTCTATCAAAGTATGTGTATGAGATATACAAAGTTGGAGGTTTTCTCTTATATGTAGCCTTTAAGCTAATATCTCCATAAGTTCCTTTTTCAATTTTGCTTACTATATTCCCCTTACTGTCGACAAAGCCAAGAAAATCATAGCCAGTTTTATTCGCACCAGGAAGTATTACTTCATCAAAGACGGTATATGTATAAACAGGACTACCCACAAAAGTACCACCATCTAAATCGTAATTAATTCGATAACTCAAAGGATGACTATAGACAGTTCTTTCAACTGGAATTTCAGGATTTTCTCCATATATACGCTTATAAGGCTTTTCAAAACGCCAATCAGTCGGCTCACTCCACTTAGTAACATAAGAATAAAACGTAGCCGTAGTAGTAATCCAAGTTCCTACAATCATCGTTCGATTACGACCGCCACCAGAACTATCAGACATTTTTAATTCCATATAACGACAAGAATGATTCAAAGAAGGTGCCCAGTTTTTAAGTACGTCATGTGTACCAACAGAGCCAATCTTTCTTCCATCACAATATAACTGCATAGGTGGTGCTTGATAATTATCATCATAACCACCACGATAAGTATCTACATCTATATACGCATAAGTAACATTAGCCTTATAACCAAAGTCCCAAGTATATAAACTTTTAGCATTAACATCACTCCAAACTCTTTTAGTCCCATCAAACGCATAGTGCTTAATATCCTGTCCTATTACTTTATAGTCCTTAGTAAAAGAAGAAGGATTTTCAGTAGATAATGGTGACCATTCAATAGGCAATTTGTGCCCATATTGAATGGCCGATACTTCATTAGGACTACCTGTTGGTTTTTCACTCCACTCACTATAACCAGGCAACATATTTTCAGCTTTAATATTAAGGGGAATAACAATTAAACATAAGATGCTTATCAACAATATTTTTAATACTCTAGCCATTATCACACACCACATCTATCACATTAATCATCTTCTTCGTAATTGTTTTATCTTGGCCTAAAAAGTTCTTATACTCATGAGAAATAATTACACATAACAAGCCTTTATAAACATCACTATAACCACTAATTGAATAGGTTCCATCACTGTTAACCAAGATCATAAAATTATCTTTAAATAATTTTAAATATTCTTCATTGGAACCAATTTTCATCCTTGAATTGTTAGTATTATAGTAAATATCCTCAATATTCTCTTGCATAACAACTTGAGTATTAGCCATAGCCAAATGACTTGCCTTATTGAGTTCATCTAAGCGTACATTGTAGTCAAGAAGATGCATGAGTATTAGACACACACAAAGTCCAATAACCGTTAAACTCATAGCTCTGACTAGAACTTTCATATGTTGACATTACTCCCAATAGCGCTCATCATATAAGCAAACATCGCAAACATTGACACCAACATTTCAGTCGAAAATAGTGCAATAGGAAGATAACCAATAGCCTCTATAGCTCCAATAGAATCCTCGTTCTTAAGACGCTCAGCCTTATCCAACATCTGTTGATTTCGATCAATTAAGTTAGAAACACGATCCTTAATTTCATCCTTACCAACATTAGATATCGCATACAAGACTTTCATACTAGACCTAGCATCCTCTAAATCAAAATCACTTAAGAATTCACCATAAGGTTTAATCGAAGTAGGGTCTTTTTTAGCCTTTTGTAAAAAATCTTTTATCTCAGTTCTTAAAGGATAAGAAGCCATATTTTGAGAATTCTCAATCGCATTCAAGACCGTTAAACTATTTAAAGTAAGAGATATTTCTCTTAACCAAATAGGAAATTCAATCATCAAAGCTTTAGTAAGCTCTTTATATATTTTTTTATATTTAAATGATTTCTTAAAAAGAACCACTATCCCTAACATAAATGGCAAGAAAGCATATTGAATGTTAAAGTTTAAATATACATAGGCCGTAGAAACCATGCATAATATAAACAAGGTAACATCAATTACATTCAATTTCTTTTTGCCTTCTTTAAACGCAAGATATTCTTCTTTAAGCTTCTCATCCTTTGAATAATTCAAATCCTCAATCAGCCATTCACCATTAAGCTTAGTTAATACAATTGTCATCGTAATCAAAATTGATGCGATAAATACTAGTGTCGATATTTGATAAATAGGCGAATGTGTAAAACCATTAAAGTATTCATTTGAAACATAAATATAGACAAAGACACAATTCATCAACAAAGTAGTACCACATAAGATTAATAATTTAATTCTTCGATTCTTCAGCTCCTTTTGAAACGTAAATACACGCTTAAGCCAATTTTCAATATCTATATACATGTTCTCACAAACACTAGAGAATGACACTGAGTTACTTGATTCAATACTTAACATAATCTTGTGAACGGACTTGACTCTTGAATTAGGGAATTCTTTTTCTATAATCTTTAATGAATTCTCAAATATTTCAGGATCATTATTAGTATTATCCAAATAGTCTATCGCCCTTTTAACAACATCCCTCATTGCACCAGAAGTCAACGAAAATAATTCACCAAGTGTAAAACGTATCTTTGTCTTTTGAGTAAATATTGGAATCACATTACTCAAATAATCACTTAACATCTCAAATCTTTCAATACTATACGATTGATAGAACCAGGCTTTAATCATAAAAGGGATTAAAATTAAGGTGATAAGAATCAGTACTAATATATAGGATAATTGAAGTCTTGATAAACAAGCGATGGTAAAGATCGTTGTTAAAATTAATACGACCTCAATAAGAAAATCTTTAGTCGAATAAGAATAACCATACTTATTAATCTGTGTTTTTATGTTCTTAATACTATAATTTTTAATTAAATTCATTTCTATCACCCTTTAAAAACTTTATATAAGTTTCTAAAAAATCCCTCTCATTATTTTGATAAAACTTTCTATAAACACGCTCAGGCAACATTGTCTTTAGTGCCTGACCATCTCTTACGATATTTTTAATCACATTCTTCTTGCCATTACGATCAAAGAAACATATTTGATCAATACTACGCTTAACACCATCTGGTGAAAAAGTAGCCTTAACTTTAATGGCATAATCAAAGAAAGTATAAATATCATTCTCTAACCCTGCCCTAGCGTTATCCCCAGCCATATTCAAGATACGATCCGGGATTTCCCATACATTCTCCGCATGAATTGAAGTCAATGCCACACAACCAGAACTAGCTCCTTCTATTATTCTTAAGATTTCCCTTCCTCTACTTTCAGAAATTATCAGCCATTTTGTGTTCAATCTTAAGGCATCTCTTATGGCTTGTTCGTTTGTATATTCATCGCTAACTTTAAGAGAATAAATGTCCTTATTAGGATATATAGTCTTTAGCTTCATCTCCAAAGTATCTTCAACGGTAACGATTGGATCATTATCAGGAATGAAATAACATAGATATTTTTCTAATTCTGTTTTACCAGCTCCAACATCTCCCGTTATTACCCCTGATAATCTAGCTCTCATAAGACAGGGTAAGAGCTTGATGATAAAATCATTGGCATAGCCGTTTTCAATCAAATCCTGTTGTAATAGCCTTGCACAACTCGGAGTCTTTCGGATAGCTAAACAAATATTATTATCACCAGATACGCTATTGTGCATGGCCTGGATTCTAAGTTCTTTAGTCTCTGCCTTTAAAGAAGGCTTAGACATATTAAAGTTTTCATTTACCGAATTCGCAACCAAATTAGTGAATATTCTAAGCCAGTCTCCATCCAACTTTAAATCACTTTGATATCTTCCTTTTCGTAAATCAGTTATCCATAAATCTTGACCATTCCACTTTAAATCCGTAACACTATCATTGATAATATAAGGCCACAAGTCTTTAAACAAGCCCTCATTTACTTCTAAAGCCATCCATCATATCCTCCTTTACTTAACAATTAATTTTTGGTTTTCAACCAAATACATCTTAAAGGCCTTCATAATATCTAAGATATTAGCTTGAACATCGCCTTTAAGTGTGTTAGAGATTGCGATTAGCGCAATAATAACGATTGCAGATAGAATAATGAAACCGTACTCTTCAAAAAATGCTCTCATTTTTTTCTCCTTTCTATGTTTCTACACTTCGTTATTGCCGTGAAACCTAAAAATTCCTACCCCAAATTGAAAAAA
>CAKVAL010000010.1 GCA_934725085.1 uncultured Erysipelotrichaceae bacterium
AGACCATACGTTGCAAGCAACGGGGAAAACCCCAAGGAAGCTCTGACCTGTCAAAGACATGTCACTCGCTTATTTTAATTTTTGCCATTTAATGTCGTTAACTTAATGATATTAAATATTTAGCTTGCCTTTAGTTCTTCATAGAAACAATCCAGTTGTCCTATATAATTATCTTTCCATGGCTTATTACGGCCACAGTAGTGGATGATTACAGTGTTTTTTCTTATTGAGTCAATAGTTAGTTTATTCTTAGGATTGCGCATATTATAGAAGCTAATCATACGATCACTAAGATTGTATTTAGTGTAATCAAGAAGTTTTGTTTGTTTACCATATAGGGCAGTTAAGATGTCTTGGTCAAATAGTACTAACTGCTTCTTATGTTTGTTTGCGTAGTCTAGGATTTGTTGCTTAGATAGATTGTTACGTAGTTTATCTAAGTTCATTAATAATACACCAGTATTGATATAAGGAGTGTCTAAATCAATATTTAATCTAAGACAGTTCATAGTAGTCATCGCATCACTTATGTGAGTGCAGGCTGCATATAAATAATTATCTAGTGATGTGTTATATAGTTCTTTAAGACTATTGATAACGACAATATCAACATCTAGATATAGAATTCTATCTAGGTTGTTTGGAAGTAGTAATGGTGCAAACAATCTGTAATAGATTTCTAGTGGGTATCTAGATGATATTGGAAAGTCTTTGAATTCATTTTCGTCTATTTCGATGAAGTGAAATGTTTGAGACTTGAATGTATTAATAAGATTATTTTTATCATCATTAGATAGATCGTGGTGAAGGATATAGAAGTCTATGTTTTCATCGTATCTAATGATTGATTTAATACAGTTTTTAGTTAGTTCAATAAACTTTGAGTTAATAGAGAATAATATGTTCATAAAAAGATATTAACACTTTTTAAGTTTATTGATAAGAATACTTAGTACTAGTAGTACTAGGGCTACTGATAACCAGGCAAAGTCTAGATTATAAAGTGGTAATAGCTTGGTTAAGTTTGTTAGAAGAGGAATGTTAATGTTGATTCCTTCTAGCGCGTGGATAACAGCTACTACTGTAACACCACCTACAACTAATGGATATACATACTTGTTATCTTTCCATAAGTTATCAGTAAGACCTAGTATAATTAGGACAATTGATTCTGGGTAGATAGCATTTAGTACAGGTACTGAGATGCTTAGAATCATGTTTAGTCCTAAATTACAAATTAAGAATGAGAAGACTGTGATTAGGATTGCCCAAGTCTTGTATGATAGTTTCTTAAATTGAATTTCAAAGAATTGTGAGATTGAATTTATTAAGCCAACACAGGTTGTTAGGCATGCTAATGTGAAGATTAATGCTAATATGAAGGCTCCAAATTCACCGAATACTTCTTGTACAATGCATCTAAGAGTCCAGGCACCATTGTCAAGTAGTGCATAGACACCTGAGCTACACATGCCCATATAAGATAACATCATATAGACTAGTGCTAGAATGGTTCCTGCAAACACACAGGCAAGGTATGTATAGTGCATACGTTCTTTCTTCTCTTTTAGTCCAAACGATTTTAGGGTAGTTGCGATAACTAGCCCAAAGTTAAGGGCTGCGATAGCGTCCATGGTGTTATAGCCTACAGTAAAGCCTTTTAAGAAAGCATTTGATGCGTATGCTTTAATTGGGTTTGCAATGTTAACTTCGCCTCTAAATAAGAAGTTTATAAATAATAATACTAATAGTGTTAATAGAGTTGGTGTTAATACTTTACCGATTCTATCTACTAGTTTCTTTGGGTTTAAGCATAGCCATAATGCTGTTGTGAAGAATAAAAGAGAATAGATTAACATAGCTACATTTAGGTTATAGCTTTCTGGTAAGTATGGGGCAATGGCCATTTCGAAGGGTACTGAGGCAGCTCTTGGGATACCAAGGCCTGGTCCAATTGATAGGTAAATTAAAAGTGTAATAATAACCGCAAATCTTTTGCCTACTTTAGCTCCTAGTTTATCTAGTCCTTCAAATTTAGCTACAACGATAATGCCTAGCACTGGTAGTATGACAGCAGTGATAATAAAGCCACACATGGCTATCAATGTGGTGTTTCCAGCACTTTGTCCTAAGAATGGTGGAAAGATTAAGTTTCCTGCTCCAAAGAACAGTGAGAATAGCATGAAGCTTATTAACATGATTTGTCTTTTTTCTAATTTCATAATGTCCCCCTATAAACAAAAAAGCTCATCTCAATTTAATGAGACGAGCTTATAAATTACCCGCGGTACCACTCAAATTGCATATGTTTTAAATATGCCTCTTACTAGACTCTATCAAGCCTTAAACATGTAACGTCGTTTCTCACGTATATGCTTACTGTTTTCAGCATATAAGCTCAGAAGTGATTTACTTGTCTAATCTCCACTATCTACTTTCACCATATGTAGACTCTCTTTGAATTTCTTTTAGATAAGCGCTCTTCGTCAAAGCTTTTCAACATTCTTAAGATAATATAATTGTGAAGTGTTTGTCAATCATTATTTAATAAGTATTTTCCTTCTTTTAAGTCCTTCAGTAACAAGAAGGTTTGATAGAAAGGAATGGTAATTAGCTTATTTTCTTTGTTTATACCAAACTTATTCTCTGATATTTTGATGGCATATTCTAGATGATTATGTTCTTTAAATTTGTTTAGAGAATTTAGTTGTCCTCTAGATTTCTTAACATCAATTGGAATAATATTGTTTCCTACTTGTACCATGAATTCTAATTCTGAATTTTGTTTGCCTTTCCAGTAGAACAAAGGTATTTCAGCAGCTACAAGTTCACATGCGACATAGTTTTCAAAGAAGATTCCTGATAACTGGTTTCTTGCGTTCTTATCAATGAATGTTGTGGCATTGATACCTGATTGGTACGAGAACATGCCAATATCTGATAGGTATAATCTATATGCTTCAGCTTCATCTTCAATCATTGGAATGCTTACTTTTTCTTTTAATAAAGAACATTTGTTTACGATGTGAGCAAGAGTAAGCCAATCTAGTGGTGTTCTGATATCTCTTGTACGCAATTTCTTATCAACACAAGATGGACTAAAGTTTTTATTTTCTTTGTTTAGTTGAGCAAAGATATTATTAAAAATAGTTCTAGATCTAATTATAGATTCCCCACTAGCTTGGTACAGTTCCATATCAGCTAAATAGTTATCATATAGTTCTTTTAGAGTGATCCTAGCTTTTTGGAAACTTCCTGTTTCTAGATATTCATTAACTACTTCAGGCATGCCACCAATTAATAGATAGTTATAGAATTCATTTTTGGCAAGTTCGTGAATCGCATCATCTAAAGGAATAGCTTTGTAGTAAGTATCTACAATCTTCTTGTATAACATTTCGTTTTTGTTTAACAAGTATTCTTCAAAAGAAAGAGGGTTGATAGTAATTTGGTTTATCTTGCCTACAGGGAACATAAATTCATTTCTACCAACGCCTGGTTTGTGAGCGTCTCTTTTGATTTTTACACGTACCATAGAACCAGTTGCGATAATAGGTATTTCTCTATGGTCTTGGCAAAAGTATTTAAGCATGGTGATTAAAGGAAGACATTCTTGAACTTCATCGAAAATTAAAAGAGTATTTTTATCAATGACCATGTTATGAGCCAATTCTAGGTAATCAATAACATCATCAACGTTTGTATGTTGGAAACAATAATTGGCAAAGTTATCATCTTTTAAACAATCAATATAGATGTATCTATTAGGGTAATATTCTTTGGCGAATAGTTCTTTGATTAGGTATGTTTTGCCAACCTGTCTTGCACCCCAGACAATTAAAGGTTTTCTGTTTGGACTATTGTTCCATTCTATTAGATTGTCAATATATTTTCTTTTCATAATAATTGCCCTTTCTATTAATTACACCATTTAGGTAGTTAAATTATATCATTATTTACACCTAATATGGTGTTTTTTTGGAGTATTATTTACACCTATTTGGGTATTTTTGGAAGGTAATAATTATATCCATGTATAAATACTAAGAACCAAAAAAGCCAATATAATTTACACAATATTAAATTAAACTTAAAGTTAAGACCATAAAAGGTCTTTTCTTTTGGATATGAAAAAGTATAAAGAAGTATAAAACTTTTCAAAAAGTATAAATGAGTATAAAATATTGTTGAAAGCATAAAGGAGTATAAAAAATGATTGAAAATCCTTTCTCATTATCATTTGGCATGAAACCAGTTAGTTATATCAACAGATTTGCTCAATCTCAAGCTGTTATAAATGAATTTAGCAAAGTAGAACCAACGAATAAAATTTTTATGATTACAGGGGTTAGAGGAGCGGGTAAAACGGTATTTATGTCCAATATAGCTCAACATTTTAAACAAGAAAAGGAATGGATAGTGATTGATTTAAACCCTGAATTAGACCTCTTAACAAGTTTTTGTTCAAAACTATATGAGAACCAAAAACTACACTCGCTGTTTATAAACGCAAAAATCGATATTTCTGTTTTTGGATTAAATTTAAGTCTTAGTTCTAATCAATATCCTATTAATTCTGAAACGCTATTAGAAAAACTATTGACTGTAGTTAAAAAAAACAATAAAAAAGTTCTTATTACAATCGATGAAGTCACAAACAGTAAAACAATTCGTGAATTTGCACACAGTTTTCAGATGTTTATTCGTAATGATTATCCTGTGTTTTTATTAATGACAGGGCTATATGACAATTTAAATGTTTTACAAAATGAAAAAACACTTACATTTTTATACCGTACGCCAAAAATAAACTTAGAGCCATTGAGCCTAATTGCAATTAAAGAAGCTTACAAGTCTATTTTTCAAATAGAGGAAAAAGAGGCAAGTATAATGGCAAATTATACAAAGGGTTATTCTTTTGCGTACCAAGTCTTAGGCTATCTAGTGTTTAATTCAAGGGAAAAAACAGTCAATGATTCTATTCTTTCTCAATATGACCAATATTTAGAAGAGTATGTTTATGATAAGCTATACTCTGAACTGTCGATAAAGGATATAACATTTGTCAAAGCTATCGCCAATAGTAAGACAAATGATGTGGCAAGTATCTTAGAACTATCTTCAATGAAAAAGAATGAATTTTCAGTATATCGAGATCGTCTAAAGAAAAAAGGCATTCTCGATTGTTCAATTAGAGGTCAAATTCAATTTATATTACCTAGATTTAAAGAATATGTTCTTACTAAAAATGCGTTAGACTTTTAATTTGTTAAAACTAAGATATAAAAAGATAAGTGGTTAAATATCCTTGTAAGTGTAAAGGACTATTTAAAAGTAATGTCATTTAGCTAAGAATGTATTATTCAACATGTTTTTATAGGACGAGATGATTAAACATTCTTGTGTAAATTTAAGCACTACTAAAACAACTTATTTAAGTTAAATATTTTATTGATTGATATAGTGTTATACTTTTATTGTTAATAGAATCTATAAGCAGATGATTGGTAGCTTGTTGCTTTAGTGTGGCGGATATAGCTTCTATTAGGCCTAATTGGTAAGGTCTTATTGCTTATAAGAGAATCAAGATTTGGTGGCTTGTGTCCACCTTTTCTTTTATGTTTACCAATTCTTTTATCCTCAAGATATTCTTTAACTATTGCAGAGGCATTATACATAATTAGCTTGGCAATTATTTCTTGTTTAATTAGTTCTCTTTTACGTGACATAAAAGTTAATAGATTACAACTTCTTTTCGAATATCTAAACGCTGTCTCTATATTCCATCTAAGCTTATATAAATATTTGATTGTATTCGCATCAAATTCATCTCTTGACAAATTGGCAATCAAAAAATAGTAAATATAGCCTTAATTAAAGTATTTGGGGATATAATAATCACATGATTTTACGTAAGAAGAGTGGTCTAATGACCGAGGGGAATATATTTGAGAAGATTTTGTTGTTTTCGATACCGTTGTTGTTGGGCAATTTCTTTCAACTGATGTATAACGCTATCGACTCTTTTGTGGTTGGTAACTTTGTTGGTAAGCATGCTTTGGCAGCTGTTGGAACTTCTACGCCAATTATTAATTTGATGATTGCGTTTTTCCAGGGTTTGGCAACAGGTGCTGGTGTTATTGTTTCTAAGTATTATGGGGCAAGGGATAAGGAGAATGTTTCTAAGGCAGTTCATACTTTTGTGATGTTCTCGTTATTGTTTGGAATTTTCTTGTCTGTTTTTGGCTATTTAATTTCACCTAAGCTACTAGAGATGATGAATACGCCTAGTGATAGTTTTGAGAGTGCTAATGCTTACTTGAAGACTTATTTCTTGGGTAATGTGTTTGTGACTTTGTATAATGCAGGAACTGGTATTTTACAATCAGTTGGTAATGCGAAAGCGCCTTTGTTTATTCTTATTGTTTCTTCAATAATTAATGTATTCTTAGATTTATTGTTTGTAAGAGTTATTAAGTTGGGAGTAGTTGGTGCCGCATTAGCAACTATTATTTGTCAGGCTTTTGCGATGGTTCTTGTTTTGTATATCTTGTGCAAGAATAAGAGTGAGTATCAATTGATTTTTAAAAAGTTAAAGATTCATTTAAGTATTTTAAAAGAAATAGTCTTTGTGGGTGTTCCAGCTGGTTTGCAGGGTATGGTAGTGTCTGTTTCTAATGTCATGGTTATGTATTATATCAATGGCTTTGGTAGTGCTGCGGTGGCTGGTTTTTCAAGCGCTAATAAGTTTGATAATTTCTTGGGTTTGCCTGTTAATAGTTTTATGTTGGCAATCACAACGTTTGTGTCACAGAACCTGGGTGCTAAGAAGTATGACCGTGTAAAACAGGGCATTAGGGCTACTTTGATTATGTCTTTGACTACTGTTATTGTCTTGGGCGTAATTGTTATGACTTTTGCGGATTCTTGTATCGGAATCTTTAATAGTGACAAGGATGTTATTGAGGCTGGTGCTACTTTTATTAGAATCATGTGTCCTTTCTATTTTGCCCTATGTTTCCATCAAGTATATTCTGGTGCTCTAAGGGCGAGTGGTAGAAGTTTTGTGCCTATGTTTACATCTATTATGGCGTTTGTAGTTATTAGACAGGTTTATTTGGCTGTTGTGTTAAAGACTACAAGGGATATTAGTATGATTGGTTGGAGTTATAGTTTAACTTGGATTTTGGCTGCGGTGTTTACAGGTTGTTACTATCACTTTAGTGGTTGGCTACAAAAGGAGATGGCTAAGTAATGAGGAAGTTTGTTACTGTTGTTTTACTGTTGTTTATATTGTGCGGTTGTACTGCTGTTAAAAAGGATAACAGTAATGGTGAGATTGTCATTGGTAGTGATCAATTTGAACCTTTTTCATATATTGATAATGGTGAGATGAAGGGTATTGATGTTGATATCGCTAAGGAAGCTCTTAGTAGAATGGGTTATACTCCTGTTTTTAAGCGTATTGAGTGGCAAAAGAAGGATGAGTATCTAAGAAGTGGCGAGATTGATTGTCTTTGGGGTGGCTTTTCTATGAATGATAGAGAAGATCTTTATGCCTGGGCTGGTCCTTATCTTTTTAGTAATCAATCTGTTATGGTTAAAAAGGATAGTGATATTTATTCTTTAGCTGATTTAAAGAATAAGATTGTGGGGGTGCAGGCTACTAGTAAGGTTGAGTGGGCTTTTGAGAATAATGAGGAATTGAGTGATATTCGTTATTTATATACTTTTTCAACTATCAATGAAGTGTTTATTAGTCTTCAAAGAGCTTATGTTGATGCGATTGCGGGTCATGAGTTAGCTTTAAAAGCTTTGATCAGGGGCAGTGATGACTATCGTTTCTTGGATGAGAGTATTCTGACTTCCATGTTGGGTGTTGCGTTTAAGAAGGACTATGATCAAAGTTTTTTAACTTTGTTGTCTAATACTTTGCATGAGATGAGAAATGATGGAACTATTAAAAAAATTGTTGATAGTTATACAAGTAATGTGATGATGGAGGATGGTAATGAATAAGAGAAAAGTTTATTTGCCATTGTCTATTGGTTTAATGATTTGTTTGCTTACTTTTTTTATAAGTAATACCATTGCGATGTCTAATATATTAAATACAGCTAATGATACTATTGATTATGCCAAGAAACAAGTTACTTCGTATGAGGATTATTTGAATGTAAATAAGACTAAGAGTGAGACTCGTTTGATTGGTAAATCAATTGAGTTTGTGGATAGGTATCATAGTAGTAGTGATTTATCTTGGATTGATGATTATTTAAGTGTTCAACATATTACTGGTATTTCTATTGTGGATAGAGACTATAATGTGTTGGTTCAATATGGTGAAGAATTACCTGATGGTATTCTTTCTTTAAATAATAATATTGATGCGATTTTTGATTATCCCACTAAGGTCTTTGCGTCTAATTATAAAAAAGACGGGATGGCTTATGATGTGGTAGCTTTGTCTTTTGAAGAAGATAAGCTTGCGATTGTGAATTATTGTAAGGATATTTTAAATTTTGATGATGATGATTTAACTTATTTGTTTGATGGCTTTAATTTTAATTATGGTGGTATTTTGGCTATCGCAAAGGATTCAACAGTGATCGCAACTAGTGGTGTGGGTGATTATTCGCCTTTGGTTTTTAAGTTTAATTCTTATGAGAATCTTGATTTGATTGTCAATGGCCATGGTTTTATCTATCTAAGAATGGATGGTAAATCTTGGTATGGTATTTGTAATAGAACATCTATATATGATTATTATGTTTTCTATCCAAGTAAAACGGTTAATTTGGCGCGTTTCGCTGCTCCTTTTGTGACTGGTTTGTTGTTGCTTGTGGTGTATTATTTGGCTACATTATCTAAACACAAGAAAGAGGTTTTGAATTTAGAAAAAGAGCGTAAACAAATGAGTATTATTGAGTCAATAAGTAGTATTTATTATTGTGCTATTTTTATTGATGTTAATAAAAATACTTATGAGTTTGTGAATGATAAGGGTAATATTGCAGGTTTTTATAATGGTATTAGTGATGCGGATAAAATGCTTTGTAAGATGTTGGATTCTTTCTATGCTGGTAAAAGAAATGATGAGTATCATGAATTTTTAGATTTTAGACATTGTGAGAAGGTTTTAAAAAATCAACCTTATGTGACTAAGACTTTTAAACATGTGGCCCATTGGTTTGATGTTACTTGTTTCCCACTTAGAAATGATAATGGGGTTATAGATAAGGTTATTTATTTGTGGCTTGATAAGACAAGTGAGAAGGAAAAGGAAATGGATTATAACAAGCGTTTGGTTAAAGTGCTTGATCAAGAAAAAAGGGCTAATGCCACTAAGACTTCTTTCTTAAGAAGAATGTCTCATGATATTAGAACTCCTATCAATGGTATTAGGGGTCTTGTAAAGATTGCCAAAGGTAATGAAGGTGATAAGGAAAAGATAAATGAATGTCTTAATAAGATTTATGAGAGCTCTGGTTTCTTGTTAAGTTTAGTTAACGATGTATTGGATATGAATAAGCTAGAGTCTGGTGAAATAACTTTGGGCCATAATCCGTTTAAGTTAGATAAGATTATTAATAATGCGATTGATATTACTAAGGTAAGGGCAAATGAAAGAGATATTACAATTACTAGTGATATTAGAATTGAATATAATGATTTGATAGGTTCTCCTTTACATTTGGCTCAAATTTTCCAGAATATTATTAATAATGCGGTTAAGTATAATCGTAAAGAGGGTTCTATTAATATTACTTTAAGTGAAGTACTTTGTCCTGGAAATAAGGTATTACTAAAGTTTGAATGTGCTGATACTGGCATTGGTATGTCTAATGAATTCCAAGAGAATGTATTTAAACCATTTGCACAAGAGGGGAATACCGCTAGGGGCACTTATGAGGGTACAGGTTTAGGTATGGCTATTACTAAGGAACTAGTTGATAAGATGGGTGGTTCTATTGGCTTTAGTAGCGTGGTTGATAAGGGTACAACTTTCGTAGTAGAGATTCCTTTTGATTTAGGCAAAAGTGCTTTAAAAGAGGTTGAAGAAGAAAATTATGATGTTGGTGGTTTACATGTTTTGGTTGTCGAAGACAATGAAATAAACAGGGAAATCGCGACGTTTATGCTAGAGAAGGTAGGAATAGTACCAACTTGTGCAATCAACGGTAAAGAGGCCTTAGATAAGGTAAAAGAGGAAATTTACGATTGTATCTTGATGGACGTTATGATGCCTGTCATGGGAGGCCTTGAGGCTACAAGACAATTAAGGGCAATGGGCATAGGTACACCTATTATTGCGATGAGTGCTAATGCGTTTAAGGATGATGTTGAAAGAAGCTTGAAAGCAGGCATGAATGCTCATTTGTCTAAGCCTATTGATGAGAAGTTATTAGTCAAGACTATTTATAAGTTTTGTAAGAAATAGTCATTGATGATAAAATCTAATTATCCTTTCGTATTTGTTTTTCCTACCAGTTAAATATATGTGAAGGGATTTTTATTTTGATGTTATAATGTACTTGCGTCTATGGGTGATTATCTAGTTGTTTCTAACTCGATAATCACTTTTTTATATCTATATTCTTTTGAGTAAGCATTAAGATAAAACAGGACGCTTTAAATGAAGAGAACATAACATGCATAATGTATTATAATTGTTGTGTTTAAGTAGGCAATAATACTCTTGTGATGTGGTAGTCCTTTGTGTTGTTGCTTGCTTAAATACAACGATAAATCCTTACTGAATAGTTGTTTATTTAAGGCACAACAAAACCGCTCATATGAGCGGTTCTTGTCTTACTTGATATCGGTACAAGATTCTTGATCGTTTGCGTATACACAAGCTCTAAAGTTTCCATCTCCCACATCAAAGAATTCAGCCGATCCTTCACCAGAAGAACTAGAGAAGTATTCACCATCTTTATATAGAGTAACTTCGCCATATACAAAACTAGAACCAGTTTGTTGGTAATGAGGGAAGTAACATCTACCTGTTGCGTTGGTTGTTTTTCCAAAGACATTAGTAGCTGTTAAATCTTGTTGTCCGTTAGAACAGAAGTAACCACCTGAATAGAAGTTAACTACAATTCTACCATCATCTGTCTTAGAACCAGTAGCGTTTAAACCACCATTAGCGTTTTCTTTAACAGGAAGGTTAGCTAATACTGAAGAAACACTTGTTAATGGTTTTTTCTTAAGAGCACTTGTCTTAATTAATCCTTTAACTGTTTCGTGCCCTCCATCTGGTGCACAATATGGATAAGCACCTTTGACAATAGTTACATCAGATACATCATCAGGTCTTTGTACACCTTCTGTATTTCCTTCAACATTCTCATCTAATTCGTTTAAGATATATCTACCAATTCTACCTTTTAAGTTAGCCATATCTTCACTTGTTGTGAAGTAAGAACCAACTTCAGCTCTATCAAAGCCTAGCCAGATAGAAATTGTGAAGTTTGAGTTTTGACATACTAGCCACATATCTTTTGGAGCACCAGTAGGGATACCATATGCTCTACCACTTGTTGACCAGTCGGTAGTACCTGTTTTAGCGTATACTGGATATTTTCTCTTTAATATCTGCATATTATTGTAATATGGTCCAGAGACATTGTATTCAAGGCATGTAGCTGTCATATAGGCTGCAGCACTTGAGATTACTTGAGTACCCTTTGTATCACTTACATATTCACTGTCGTCTTGGAAGACAATCTTTTGAATAGTATGTGGTTTTATATAATAGCCTTCGTTCATGAATATTGCATGAGCTGCAGCTAATTGTACTGGAGTAACAAGACATGTATTACCACCAATTGCCCATTGAAGGTCAAAAGTATCTAGATTTCTTGTAATTCCAATTTCTCTTAAATATTCCTTAACACCATCTTCACCAATTTCTTGAATTACAGCTTGTAATGTTTGAACAGCTGGTGTATTTAAAGAACGTGCAATAGCCTCAGTTATTAACATATCACCTGTATAACCTTGTCCACCTGCATTAGCGATAAGGACATTTCCACCATATAAGTAGTATGGCATATCGGTAATTGTGTGAGCTGTAGACCAACCTAGTCTATCGAAGGCTAGGGCATATTCAATTACTGGTTTAATTGATGAGCCTGGTTGTAAGTAAGAACTTGTAGCTCTATTAAATTGACGAGCTGATTGTGCTTGATTACGGCCACCACCCAAGGCAATTAGTTCACCAGTTTGGTTATTTAATACAGTAAGAGCTGATTGTTCAAGATCATTTGAATATTTTAAATCAGTCTTTTCGTTTTCAATGTTATATAGAACTTCCTGCATATAAGGGTTCATCGCTGTATAAATATGCATTGAGGTTGTATATGGGTTCTTACCAGTAACCTCAGTTGCTTCTTCGATTACTGCATCAATATAGTCTTGGTAATATTGACTATATGAATTAAATTTCTTGGCAACACCGGTTAATAGGTTTTCAATCTTGACAGTCTTGGCAAGAGCTGCTTCTTCTTTAGTGATATAGCCATGATATGCCATCAAGTCTAATACTTCAGCAGTTCTCTTTTGAGCATTTTCAAGATAAGTAATATTTGAATTTAAATAAATATAAGATTCATCATGCTTATATAGTTCGTTGTAAGGGTTATAGTTGTTTGGAGCGTTGATGATACCAGCTAAGAAAGCTGATTCAACAAGTCCTAGTTCACTTGCATCCTTACCGAAGTAGTATTGAGCTGCCTTTTGAACACCTCTGATGTTGTTACCATAGTTAATCTTATTAATATATAGTGCTAAGATGTCTTTCTTACTAACTTCTTTATTAGCTTCGATAGCTAGTACGATTTCTTGCATCTTTCTTTGAACACCACTCATACCCTTATGGGCTGCCATAGTAGATTCGCCATCGGCATCTACTTGGAAATAAGAGTTTTTAACAAGCTGCATGGTCATAGTAGAACCACCTTGTCCAAAGCCTCCTGATTTGATATTTTCAAGGATCGCCTTAGTGAAACGTGGGATATCAAAGCCAAAGTGTTCGAAGTATCTTGAGTCTTCGATTGATAAGAAAGCATCAACTAAGCTATTTGGCATATCATCATATTCGATGTTTTCTCTTAGATACAAACCAAGTTCCACAATTTCATTGCCATTCATATCATAGATAACACTAGATTCTTGTGATTCTAGCTTTGTTCTATCGAATTCTGGTTTACCCTCTAATAGTTTGTTAGCAAAGATAATAGCACCAATACCGCCTAGTATTCCAATAATCGCGATAATACATGTGATTGTTGCGAATACTTTTGTAACTGTTTTTGCCTTAGGCCTTTTAGAAGTATTGTCTTCTTTAGGTTCTTCTGTTTTCTTTTCTTCTTTAAAGATAGAAGGCTTCTTAGGTTCAGATTCGAGCCCATCGTTGTTTGTAGTTGTTGATTCTTCAATTGGTTCAACACCTTCAACTGTAGGCACAGGATTTGTTTCTTCTTTGTCGTTTGTAACTGTTGGCTCTTCTTTCTTCTTAGGTTTAGAAGTTTTCTTAGTGCTAGAAGTCTTTTTCTTAGAATTAGATTTGACATCCTTGCTTTCTTCCACCGCAAGATTAGCGTCTTCATCGTTAGCTTTAGGCGCCCTCTTGTTTGTATTCTTTAATGTGCTGTTTTTCTTCCTTTTTTGATAAGGAGTTAAATCATCAATATCATTTCTTTTCATACCGCATAATTATATCCTAAATAGGTCAATAACGCACTATTTATGCTAGAATTAAATCATTAGAGAGGAAGTAATTTCTTGATGGGAAATGTAAGAATTGATGCTCTTAGGGAGCAGATGAAAGACAACAATATTGATGTCTATTATTTGAATACTTCTGACTATCATATGTCAGAGTATGTTCCTTTGTATTTTAAGACAATCGAATACTTTAGTGGTTTTAGCGGATCTTTGGCTACTTTATTAGTAGATTTAGAGAATGCTTATATTTTTGTTGATGGCCGTTATCATATTCAAGCTGAGAAACAATGCCTACCAAACGATGTACAAGTAGTAAAACTTGGCACTGCTGGTGCATTAGAACCTATTGAATTTATTAAGAAGAATTATGCTGGCAAGGTTATTGGCTTAGATGGTAAGAGAACTAGTATTAACTTTGCATCAGACTTAAGTGATTTCAAGATTAAGAGTATTGATATTTATTCTAGTTTGATTGAAAACAGAGTTAGTTTATCAACTGATTTAATCTATGAACTAGGAATTGAATATACAGGTTTAAGTAGAAGACAAAAATTAAATAATGTTAAGTATATTCTTGATGGTAAGACTCATATTGTGAATAATCTTGAGTCTATTTCTTATATCTTGAATCTAAGGGGTAATGATATTTTATGTACTCCAGTGTTCTTAGCTTATTTAGTTTTTAATAAGAATGATGTTTATTTCTTTATTAATTTAGAGCGATTGAGTGAAGAATTATTAGATAAGTTATATGCAGATGGTATTATTATTAGACCTTATGATGCTTATTATGATTTCTTGAAGACTTTAAAGGATGAAGTAGTGTTACTAGATAAGACTAAGGTAAACTATGAGACTTATTCTTTAATTTGTAAACATAATAGAATCGTTGATTGTTTATCTGTTATCGAAGAGATGAAGTCAATGAAGAATGAGGTTGAAATTAAAAATTCTAAATTAGCTCATATTTATGATGGTGTTGCCATGGTTCGTTTCTTAAAGTGGTTGGATGAAACTGATAAGGAAACTTTGAATGAATATATTGTGGCTAATAAGCTTAATGAATTTAGATTGTCTTATAAGGCTTTCGACTTAAGTTTTAATCCAATTGTTGCCTATAACGCTAATGCGGCTATGATGCATTATGCACCTACTGAAGAAAACAATAGTGCTTTACATAACGAGGGTATTATTTTGGTTGACTCTGGTGGTCAATATAAAGAGGGTACTACTGATATTACAAGAACTATTTGTGTAGGTGAGGTAAGTGATGAATTGAAGAAGCATTTCACTACTGTATTAAAGTCAATGTTTAACTTGAGTAGTGTTAAGTTTATGAAAGGTTTAAATGGCCTACAACTTGATATCTTAGCAAGAAAAGATATTTGGGAATTAGGCATTGATTATAGATGTGGCACAGGTCATGGTGTTGGTCATGTTTTATCAGTACATGAGGCGCCACCTAATATTAGATATATGCATACTTTGGGTAAGAGTGAAGAGGTTCCTATTAGAAAGGGCAATATCGTTTCTGATGAGCCTGGTATTTATCTAGAGGGTAAGTATGGCATTCGTTGCGAGAATATGTTACTAGCGGTTGAGGATGAATTAAATGAGTATGGTCAATTTATGCGTTTTGATACTTTGACTATGGTTCCATTTGATTTAAGACTTATTGATAAGAGATATTTGGATAAGAAGACCATTAATTTGATCAATGAGTATCATAAGAATGTTTATCATACTTTGGCTCCATATTTGGATGCTGATGAATTGATTTATTTGGGTAAGATTACTCAGGAGATTTAATGAAGATTTTAAATTGGAATGTGAATGGTCTTAGAGCTATTTTAGGTAAGGGTGATTTGTTGGCTTTTATGGCCAGGGAGAATCCTGATATTATGGCCTTTGAGGAGACTAAGATGCAAGAGTCACAATTAAACTATAACTTTGATGGTTATTACGTTTATATGAATTGTGCTGAGAAAAAGGGTTATTCAGGTACGATGGTTCTTACAAAAGTTAAGCCTATGAGTGTTGTATATGACATTGAGGGCGAGGATCATCCAAAAGAAGGTAGAGTTATCACCTTAGAGTATCCTTCATTCTATTTTGTGTGTGCTTATGTCCCTAATTCTAAGGATGGTCTAAAGAGAATAGATTATCGTATGAAGTGGGAAGATGATTTGCGTAAGCATTTGGTAAAATTAGATAAGATTAAGCCAGTTATTTATACAGGTGATTTGAATGTGGCTCACAATGAGATAGATTTAAAAAATCCTGATGACAATCACTTTAATGCTGGTTTTTCAGACCAAGAAAGAGAGAAGTTTACATGTTTATTGGATGCAGGTTTTATAGATACCTATCGTTACTTGTATCCTGAAGATGTTAAGTATTCTTGGTGGTCATATCGTACAAGAGCTAGAGAAAGGAATATAGGGTGGCGTATTGATTATTTTGTAGTTTCTAAAAGATTTATGGAAAAGGTAGAAGATTCACTTATTTATGATGATATCTACGGTAGTGATCATTGTCCTGTAGGACTTATAGTAAAGGAGAATTAATAATGAAATTTGTAGAAGAAAATTATGAGAACATGTTAGCTGATTTAAAGACTTTAGTTAGTTATAATTCAGTATACTCTGATGATGTGAAGCCTTTTGGTAGTGTTAATCGTGAAGTGTTGGATAAGGCTTTAGAGCTTATGACTGCTAAGGGTTTCAATACTAAGAATGTTGATTACTATGCAGGTTATGGTGAAATTGGTCAAGGTGAAGAGGTTATTGGTATCTTGGCTCACCTTGATATTGTACCAGTAGGAGAAGGCTGGGACACTAATCCGTTAGAGGTTGTTCAAAAGGGTGATCGTCTATATGGTAGAGGTGTTTCCGATGATAAGGGCGCTGCTGTTGCGAGTATGTACGCTATGAAATATCTATTAGATACAGGTTATGAATTTAAGAAGAGAGTTAGATTGATTCTTGGTTGCAATGAAGAATCAGGTTCTGCTTGTATTGAACATTATGTTGAAAAAGAGGGTCATGTAGATTTGGGCTTTACTCCAGATGGCGAGTTCCCTGGTATTTATGCCGAAAAGGGTATGGCTGGTGGCTTTATTATTGGTAAGTCAAAGATTATCGATATTAAGGGTGGCCAGGCTGATAATGTTGTATGTAATAAGGTAGTATGTACTCTTCCTGAAAATAGTTACGATGTAGCTAAGTTTGATGCTTTCATGAAGGAACATAATATCGAATATAGTGTTGATGGTAATACTGTTACAGTACTTGGCGTGGCAGCTCATGCTTCTTTGCCTGATGCTGGTGTTAATGCGATTAATCATTTAATGGAAGCTTTATATGTAGCTGATTTCCATGATCCATTTGTTGATTATATTCATAAGTATATTGGCCTAGAGTTACATGGTGAGACATTAGGCTTGGATGCACTTAAGGATGAGACTAATTCTAGTGTTAACTTGGGCGTGATTGGCAAGAATGGTGATAATGTAGAATGTACTTTGGATATTCGTTTCCCTATTACTAGAAAAGACGTAGAGATCGCAGAAGTATTAAATAAGGCAGTAGCTGATGATTGTGGTATTAGATTAGACTACAATATCAATCCTTTATACTATGATAAGAATTCTAAGTTAGTTCAATCTTTATTGAAGGCTTATAGATCAATCGTTGATGATCAAAGAGATATGATTGCCATTGGTGGTGGAACTTATGCTAAGAGCATGAATAATATCATTGCGTTTGGTTGTGCCTTTAATGAGGAAGAGAATCATATTCATGATGCCAACGAATCTTTAAGTATTGAAGAATTTAAGAAGCAAGTTGAAATCTATATCGAGGCTATTAAGAATTTAAACGAGGCTTAGTTTATGGATTATAGGAAAGTCGCTCTTATTTACGATTTTGATAAGACTTTATCGCCAATTGATATGCAAGAGTTCCATTATATTGGCAAGCTTGGTTATAAGGAGACTGGTAGCTTTTGGGCTGAGTCTGAAAGAGATAAGTATGCATCTAATATGGATGGCATCTTGTCTTATATGCAGTTGATGGTAAAGAAGAATCCTGGTTTGACTAAGAAGGAATTGGTTGATGAGGGTGCTTTTATCGAGCTTTATAAGGGTGTGGATACTTGGTTTGATCGTGTTAATGAATATGGTAGGAAACAGGGGATTGAAGTAGAGCATTTCATTGTTTCTAGCGGTATTAGAGAGATGATCATGGGAACAAGTATCGCTGATAAGTTTAAGAAAGTATATGCGTGTAGCTATACTTATGATGAAAATGATAAGCCTGTTTGGCCAAGTAGGGTAGTGAATTATACTACAAAGACTCAGTATTTATTTAGAATCAACAAGGGTGTTTTTGATGAGACTAATGATCTTGATTTGAACACAAAGACACCAGAAGAAGATAAGTATGTGCCTTTTAGTAATATGGTTTATTTTGGTGATGGGCTTACTGATGTTCCTAGTATGCTGGTGATGCGTGAAGAGGGTGGTACTGCAGTGGCAGTCTATGGTTCTGTAGAGGCAAAGGATAAGATTGCTAAGGAACTACAGGATGAAAAGAGAGCTGACTATATGCTTGCGGCCGATTATAGTGAAGGTTCAGCTGCTGAAGAATTGGTTAAGGCTATCATAGATTCTGTTGCGGTAAATATAAGGTTGAGGGAACTTAAGAATAATGGCTAGTTTTTATTTAGATGATTATCGTTTGATTAGTGTTAGGAAGTCTGAATTGGCTTTGACTGAGAATCTTAAATTACTAGTCAATAATATCGAAGTTAAGTTTAATATCAGTGATGATGCTGATTATGTTTATCTTCATTTAGAAGAGGATTTCAACGAGAAGAACCGTTATATGGTTCTTCTTGATGGTATTCCTTTTGAGATTAAGTTCCGTTTTATTGTGCAAACTGAAAGGTTTGATGAAGAATATCATGTTGATTTAAATACACTAGGTTCTTTCATAGAGGGTAATAAGACCACATTTAGATTGTGGTCTCCTTTAAGTAAGACTGCTATTTTACATTTAGATAATGTCATTCATAAGATGAACTATGTAGGTAGGGGTGTTTTTGAGCTTACTTTTGATAGGAATTTGAGTGGTCACTTTTATCATTATTCAACTTTAAGAGAAAGTGTCTATGCGTTTACTGATCCTTTTTCTTATGCTGATAAGGATCATAAGAATTCTTATGTGGTTGATAGGAATAAACTTAAGTATGAAAAGGTGGCTTTGAAGCATATTGATACACCTATTATTTATGAGACTTCAGTTAGAGATTTTACTAGTGATAGTGTGAGTTTTAAGTATCCTCAGACTTTTAAGGGCATGTGTGAACAGGGGGCAAAGCTTGATGCTTATCCGGTTGGCTTTGATTATTTGAAGAAACTAGGGATAACTTATGTTCAGCTTATGCCTATTTTTGCGTTTGATTTAGATCATAGTGATTATAACTGGGGTTATAATCCTTTGACTTATAATAGTCTTCATCAGGCTTATTGTTATGGCAAGGAGCCTTATGAACAGATTAAAGAATTAAGGGATTTTATTAGCTTATGTCATAAATATGGCATGGGTGTAACTTTTGATGTGGTGTTTAATCATGTCTATAATGTTAAGTCTTTTAATTTGGCTAATATGCTTCCTTATTATTTCTTTAGATATAAGGATGGTAAACTTGGTAATGCCTCATATTGTGGTAATGAAGTGAGGACTGAGGCTTTCTTTACAAGAGAATATTTGAAATTGTTGGTTAAGCGTTTCATTGATATCTATGATTTAGATGGTTATCGTTTTGACTTGATGGGTATTCTTGATGTTGAGACTATTGAGGCAATTAGAGATACAGCTAGGGAATTAAAGCCTGATTTCTTGATGTATGGTGAAGGTTGGAACATGGGTGATATTGTTCCCTTTGAGTATCGTGCTATTAAGGAGAATGCTTATAAGCTTGAAGGTGTGGCTTTCTTTAATGATGATTTTAGAAGAACAATTAGAGGAAACTATATCGATGATAAGAATGCTTATATGCTAGGTTATGTTGATGCCAGAGATCGTGTAAAGAGGGTAATGAGTGGTTCTTATGAGTATGGTTTAAATATTAATCAGACTATTAATTATATCGAGTGTCATGATAATTATACGGTTTATGATAAGGTATCTAGATTCTTTGATGATGAGAAGATGGTGACAAGAATCTGTAAGTTGTCTATGGCTCTTGTGATGATTTCTAGGGGCATTCCTTTTATTAATTCAGGTGAGGAGTTCTTACGTACTAAGCATGGTATTGATAATACATATAATTTGGATGATAGTATCAATATGTTGGATTGGCATCGTAAGAATAATTATTTGGATGTTGCCAGGTATTTTAGTGACTTGTGTCTTTTAAGAAAGACTTATAAGGAGTTTACTAAGGAGAATGTTGATATTGAATTTATAGATTATTATGAGGTTTTAATCTATAAATTAGGGGATTTGACTATCTATATTAATCCATGTATTTTTGATCATGTTTATAATGACGAGATGGAACATGAAGTAATTTTTGATGATAGTGGTTTTGTGAATTACAAGCGTAGCGTGTTAAAAATTAAGGCTTTCAGTATTTTGATAACTAAATAATTAGAAAACGCTTACATTTGGTAATATAATAATTATACGAGGGGTATTTGTTGTTATGAATAATAATTCAATGGTTGCGATGATACTTGCTGGGGGCAGAGGTTCAAGATTGTTTGATTTAACTAAGACAGTCGCTAAGCCTGCTGTCCATTTTGGTGGTAAGTATCGTATTATCGATTTTGCGCTTTCAAACTGTGCTAACTCTAACATTAAGACTGTTGGTGTTTTGTTGCAGTATGAATCAACATTACTTGGATCTTATGTTTCTCATGAACATACATGGGGTCTTGATATGAATGGTGGTGGCGTTTATGCTTTGTCTCCAAGAGAAAAAGATGAATCTAATCTAGATGTTTATCGTGGTACTGCTGATGCGATTACCCAGAATATTGATTTCTTGGATGATGCTGATCCTGAATATGTATTGATTCTTTCAGGTGACCACATCTATAAGATGAATTATGAGAGGATGTTGGCTAAGCATATTGAGACTAAGGCTGAGGCTACTATCGCAGTTATGGAAGTTCCTATGAAGGAAGCAAGTCGTTTCGGTATTATGAATTGTAATGATACTGATGAGATTGTTGAGTTCGAGGAGAAGCCTGCTAATCCTAAGTCTAACTTAGCCTCAATGGGCGTTTATATTTTCTCTTATAAGACTTTAAGAAAGTATCTAAAGGCAGATGAGAAGAATAATGAGTCTAATCATGACTTTGGTAAGGATATTATTCCTGCTTATTTAGCCGCTGGTTTGAAGTTACAAGCTTATCGTTTCAAGGGTTATTGGAAGGATGTTGGTACTATCGATTCTCTTTGGGAAGCCAATATGGACTTGTTGGATCATACAAGTGAATTGAACTTATATGATAATGAGTGGAAGATTTATACATCTGATGCGTTGGCTACCCCACAACTTATTAGTTCTAAGGCTAAGGTTAAGAATGCTTATATTACTCAGGGCTGTGTTGTTGATGGTGAGGTAGAGCATTCGGTACTTTTCACAAATTCTAAGATTTCTGAGGGTGCTGTTGTTAAGGATACTGTAATCATGAATGATGTAAAAGTTGGTAAGAATGTTCATTTGAATAGATGTCTTGTACAAGATGGTGTTAAGATTCCTGATGGTGTGACTCTTGGTGATCCTAAGTCAGATAAGATTCTTTTGGTTACTAAAAAAGTAGTAAGTGAGGTTGAATAATGAGTAAGAGAGCTTTAGGTATCATTAATATTGAACCAAGTTATGTTCATGTAGAAGGAATTGAAGATTATCGTCCAATTTCAGCTACTTCTTTTATGGGTAGATATCGTATTATTGACTTTATCATATCTAATTTAACAAATTCTGGCGTTAATAATATTGAAGTACAGGTTAAGAATAGACCTCGTTCTACTATTCAACATATTCAGCGCACTGATTATAATATCAATACAAAAAGAGGTCATATTAGAATTCTTCATGGTGAGAAGCCTATTCCTAATGAAATTTATAATACTGATGTAGCTAGTTTGATGGCTAATTTGAAGTATTTTGAGGAAGACAATTCACCTTATGTAATTTTGGCTCCTTCTCATTTTATTTATGTTCAAGATTTCTCTAAGATGCTTGATTATCATATTGAAAGTAAGAATGATATTACTGTTTTATATCAAAATGTAAATTCAGCAAATGAAGATTTCTTAATGTGTGATACTTTGGAAATTGATGAGAATAAGGTAATCACAAATATTGATAAGAATCTAGGTAAAGGTAAGCGTGCGAAGGTTTCTCTTGAGACTTATATCATGTCTAAGAAGATTTTCGTTGATATGATTTATGCAGCTTTATCTACATCTTCTTTATATTCATTAAGTGATATTATCGCTGATGGTTTGGATGTATTTAAGATTGGTGGTTATTTACATACTGGTTATGCTGCTTGTATTTCGACTTTGAATTCATATTATAAGGCTAGCATGGATATTAAGAATGAAAAGGAATTGTCTAATATCTTTAGCGATGATTGGCCTATTTATACAGCTACTAATGATACTTGTCCAACAACTTATACAAAGACTTCAAATGTTTCTAATTGTGTAGTTGGTAATGGTTGTGTCATTGAGGGTACTGTTGAAAATTGTGTTATTGGTAGAAATGTAGTAGTTAAAGAGGGTGCAGTAATTAAGGATAGTATTATCATGCCTGATGCCCTAATTAATAAGAATGTTAAGATGGACAAGTGTGTTGTAGATAGACTTGCGATCGTAACTCATATTAAGGCTTTAAATGGCAGTGATCATGCACCTCTATATGTTAAAAGGGGAGACCGTATCTAGATGAAGAAGGTATTGTACGTTGCGTACGAATCATTACCTTTTATCAAAACTGGCGGTCTAGCTGATGTAGCTTATGCACTTCCTAAGGCGATAGACAAGTATAATGTCAGTGTCGTTTTACCTTTGCATAAACTTATTAAGGATAATTATTTAGATAAGTTATCTTTAGTTAAAACAATCAATATTAGATTTGCTTCATCAATCGATGAAGCAAATCTTTATACACTTGACAATGAAGGTGTTACTTATTATTTCATTGAGAATGATAAGTATTTTAATAGATCAGATGTTTATGGCTATGATGATGACGTTTTGCGTTTCATGTTTTTTAGTATTGCCGTAATCGAATTTATGATTGGATTGAAGAAGTATCCTGATATTATTCATTGTAATGATTATCATACGGCTTTGATTCCTGCATTATGTAAGTATCGTTACAACAATATTAAGGCTATAGACAAAATTAAATTTATTTATACAATCCATAATCTTATTTATCAAGGAACTTATAGTAAGCGTTATTACAAGTATTTAGAGATTGATGATAAGTATTGGACTGATGGTACTTTAAGATTTAATGATGAACTTAATTTCATGAAGATTGGTATCTGTACTGCCGATAAGATTACAACTGTTTCTTCAGTATATGCTGGCGAGATTTTAAATGGATATTCAGGACAAGGACTAGATCAGGTATTAAGATATCGTAAGGATGATATTGTTGGTATTACTAATGGTATCGATTATGACTTGTTTGATCCTGGTAGGGATGAATATTTATATAAGAAGTATAGTATTAGTAATTATTTAAAGGGTAAGGCTTTTAATAAGAAGGCATTACTTGAGGATATAGGTCTTGAGGATAATGGTGATATGTTGGTTGGTATTATTTCGCGTCTTACTAATCAAAAAGGTTTTGACTTGTTGTTGAATGTTTATCATCAAATCTTAAGAAAGAAGGTGAAGCTAGTTATTATTGGCTCAGGTGAGAGTAAATATGAATATGCCTTTAGGATAATGGAGAAAGAGTATCCAAGTCGTGTTCGTTATTTCTGTGTCTATAATGAGGAACTAGCTCATAAGGTATATGCGGCTTGTGATTTGATGTTGATGCCTTCTTTGTTTGAACCATGTGGTCTTTCACAGTTAATCGCAATGCGCTATGGTACACTTCCCCTTGTTAGGGAAACAGGTGGCTTGTTAGAGACTGTGGAGCCATATAATGAGTATGAAAAAACGGGTAGGGGTTTCTCGTTTACCCCATTTAATTCTTTGGATATGATGATTGTGTTTAATTATGCATATCGTCAATATTTCGATAATCAAAAGGATTATAAGATGTTAATAAGAAACGCTATGAAGTATGATTCTTCGTTTAAGTCTGTTTCTTTGAAATATGAAAAATTATATGATGAGGTATTGAAACATGTTAAAAAAGTATGACAAATTTTTTGAGGGTTATGAATTAGAGGCTTACAAACTTTTTGGTTCTCATATCAAGGATGGTGGTATGGAGTTTACTGTTTGGGCTCCTCATGCACATAAGGTTGAAGTATTTACTTCTAAGGATATGTTTACATGTCTTTATCCTTTGGAAAGAATTGATGAAAGAGGCGTTTGGCAAGGTTTTATTCCTGATATGGAGCCAATTTATTCTTATCGTTATCGTATTTATAAGAATGATACTTATTGGATTGATAAGTTTGATCCATATTCTTATCGTTGTGAGAGAAGACCAAGTACTGCTTCTGTAATGTATGATTTGGATTATTATACTTTCTCAGATGATGCATATAAGAAGAAACAAACTAATAACTATGGCGAGAAGATTAATATCTATGAATGCCATTTGGGTGGTTTCAAGAAATATGAAAATGAATTTGAGACTTATCGTCTAGTTAAGGATGATCTTGTTCCTTATTTAAAGGACATGGGTTATACTCATCTAGAATTAATGCCAATCTTTGAGTATCCTTTTGATGGTTCATGGGGTTATCAAAGCTTAGGTTTCTTTGCGTCTACTAGTAGATATGGAACTCCTTATGATTTGATGGATTTAATCAATGAGTGTCATAAGAATAATATCGGAGTAATTCTTGATGTTGTGTTTATGCATTTTGCGAATGATGGCTATGGTTTAATTAATTATGATTTTGAACCATGTTACGAATATAGAGAATATCATTTGGCTCATTCTGATTGGGGTACTATGTGCTTTGACTTAGCGAGTGGTCCAGTAGTTTCTTATTTGATGTCTTCAGCTAATTTCTTTATTGATAGATATCATATTGATGGTTTAAGATTTGATGCGGTTTCTCATTTCATTTATCATCATGGTAATAGAGACTTGGGTGAGAATGTTGCTGGTCAAAGTTTTGTGAAGCGTATCAATTATCATCTAAAGGATTTACATCCTAATTGTATGTTAATTGCGGAAGATTCTACTGATTTCCCTAATGTAACTAGAAAGGTTGAAGATGGTGGTCTAGGTTTTGACTATAAGTGGGATCTAGGTTGGATGAATGATACATTAAGATATTATGCGATGGATCCAATTTATCGTAAGTATCATCATAATGATTTAACTTTCTCTATGGCTTATTTCTATTCTGAAAGATTCTTATTACCTTTCTCTCATGATGAGGTAGTTCATTCAAAGAAGACTATCGTTGATAAGATGTGGGGTACTTATGAGGATAAGTTTAAACAATGTCGTAACTTATATGTATATATGTATACTCATCCTGGCAAGAAGCTTAATTTCATGGGCAATGATATTGCGACAATTAGAGAATTCGATGAGAACAAGGAACTTGACTGGTTCTTGTTAGATTATCCTTTACATAATGGCTTTAAGCTATTGGTTAAGGAATTGTCTCATATGTATAGTGAGTATGATACTTTCTCTAAGTATGATTATGATCCTACTTACTTTAAGTGGATTGATGCGGATAATGCGGAACAATCTGTTTATATCTATTATCGTTATGATGAGGATTATTGTTTCATTACATTGCTTAACAATACTCCTAATGCCTATACAAATTATCAAATTGGTGTACCTTATGCTGGTACATATACTGAGGTTATCAACTCTGAAGCTGAGAAGTATGGTGGCTGTGGCCAAGTTAATGCTAAGGCAATCAGATCTAAGGCTGAACCTTTCCATAAGCTAGATAATAGTATTAAGCTAACTGTTGCCCCATTTGCAGGTATTGTGCTAAAGACTAAACTTAAAAAACCAACATCTAAGAAAAGAACTAAGATTGAGGGTGAAGTGAAGAAGGCAACTTCTGTTAAGAAGACTACTTCTACTAAGACTACAAGAGCTAAGAAAGAGCCAGCTCCTTCTAAAAAGAGTGCGGTAAAAAAGGCTACAACAAAGACTAAAACTAAGAAAGAAGCGTAATGACAGCGCTTCTTTTTGTGTGTGGTAAAATTTAAATGAGCTTAATGGTTCCTCCTAGTATATTGTTAACTACTAAAAGAACTATTGGGCTATCCTTTCGGTTTGTGTTACGAAAGGATTTTTATTGTCTTTGGAGACAATAAAAAATGGCTGATTCTCTTTAAACAGGGTTTCAGCCATTTTAGTGTTTTCTAATTTCTTTAGCATTGAGTAGACTATTTTGTCAACAATATTCTTGGTCTAATTTTAGAAATAGAAATAAATACATATAAGCAAGAAAGCAATACTAGGCCATTAATTACAACATAGATAATGAGTATGTCTTCGCTAGCAATACTTATAGTGTAGTTTTTATAGATTTCACTTTGTTGTTTAAAGATATCAATGTCTTCTTGATTATTATTAATATAGGCTAGTCTATCTTGTATCTTAAGGTTTTCTCTAATTAATTCATTGGAACTATTTTTTGCTGTTTTAATACCTATCGGTATAGCTATGGTGATAGCGATGTTGGCTATTATTAAGATTTCTATTGCGAATGATATAATCGACATGATTTTACTTTGGCCTAGAGATTGTAAGATAGCGAATTCTTTAAGTCTTTTATCGTTTAAAAAGACAACAATATTTATAAGCAATAAACAACCGATGAAAGAAACGATTATTGAAATTATAGAATAAAGAATCGACATATTATTAGAAGGCGCTACTAGTTTTTTATATTCATCATAGTTTGATTCTATATAGTTGTTCTTAAGCCTTCCGTTTAATCTAGTTGTTCTTATGGTATCGTGAATACATTCTTCTAGTTCGCCCTTTAATATTTCATAGCGGTATCCATTTTTAAAGGAAAAATCCAATCTAGAAATATTTGGCGCAATATTAGCATCATTGCATAGCTGTAACATACTGTTTTTAGAAAGGATAACTTTTGCATCATTATAGAATTTTTTATTATTGATGGTATTGTTTGAATAATCGATTTCAAATAGTCCTACTACTGGATAATCGTAAATTCTATTGTTTATTTTGATTGAAAGAATGTCTCCAATATTCACTTTTTCATTATTAATATAGGTGTTGTTTAAAATGAGTGCGGCCATTTCTTCGTTTTCATTAAAGTATCTACCTTTTGTGATAGTTAAACCATCTTCGTTAAATGCATCTATACCTGTGCCACTATATACAAGTGTGTCGTGGAATCCACCAAAAATGTTTAAATAATCATCTTCCATATGAGCATAATAATAATTTGTATTAAATTGACTACTGTAAGAAATTTCAAAATTCGCTTCCTCTTTTTCGGCTAATTCTTTGATATTATCTTCTAGATTAATTAATGTTTTATTTACCAGAGCACCAAAACCTTTAACTTTTATTTGTTCAATTTCTAAATTTTGAATATAAATGTTCATGTTCATTGAACTTAGCACAGTGGATGATATGTTATGCCCAAGTCTAGAAAAGCTGATGGATACAATAACAAAAAAACTCATTATAAAGATAATTAAAAGTAATAAAAGAGAATCCTTTCTTCTTGTTGCGATTGATATGAGTATTCTTTTAAAATAATGCTTATTCATAAATGTTCTTGTTTCTTTGATCTATATGGATAATGGTATCAGTCATCTTGGCCAGCTCTTTGTTGTGGGTAACCATAATAACTGTCTTGCCATAGTCATCAACTAATTGCCTAAATAGTTTCATAATGGCTAAGGAAGTATCGTAGTCTAGGTTTCCTGTTGGTTCATCGGCCAGTATTATTTCACCATTACAGGCAATGGCACGAGCAATCGCAACACGTTGTTGTTCACCCCCTGATAATTTATTTACTTTTCTATTAGCTTTTGTCTTGTCGATACCGAATGTATTTAGATATTCGTCTAACATCTCCTTGCTAATTTTTCTTTTTGGATCAGAAATTGAAATGGCAGTTAAGACATTATCGTAAGCATTTAAATAATTTAACAAATTATAATTTTGAAAGATAATTTGAACGTTTCTTCTATGGTAGTTGTCGTAGCCAATTTCTTTAATGTTTTCGCCATTGAAAAGAATTTGACCTTTTTTTGGCTCATCTAGTCCAGCAAGAAGTATTAACAAAGTTGTTTTTCCAGAACCCGATTCACCTACTATTGAATAAAACTTACCTTTTTCAAAACCATAATTAAGATTGTTGAATATGGTTCTTGTGTTTTGTCCATCTTGATAATAATAATCAAGATTATTTATTTGAAGTATTTTATTCATCTATCATGACCTCTCTTACTTTAATGGTAAATATAGACAATACACTGATGATTGTGCTTAAGATAATGGTAATGATTTCAATACCTGAAATCTTTAGTATTTGTATATTATCAATATTTATTCTTAGGTTATTAATGGTGTTTATGCCGTCAGTATAATCTAATATTTTGTCTTCAACGTTAAAATTGCTTATGAAATCCATATTCTCAAATATGGCAACAAGATTCTTACTAATTAGAAGAGATACTACTACTGCAAATATCAAGGCAATTATAGATATTATTAAATACTGAAGAATCAGTTCTAACATTATTGATGTTTTGCTTTGTCCAAGAGACGAGAGCAAGCCAATTTCTTTTCTTCTTCTATTTAAATCCAAATTAATTATTAAGATATATAAAAATATTGTAGCGATTAAGGCGAATTTAAATAAGAAACTAGTATTATATGATATGGCTTCTATATGTCCCGCAAAACTATAATATGTGTCAAGAGAAGTCTCATAATCGATGCTTTTTCCTTGTATCGTGTTTAAATCTTGCATGTAGTTGATAAACTTTTCCATGTCTTTAAAATCAGAAAGGGTTGCTATAACAGGCATAAAAAGATAGTATGCCTCATCTTTATCTACTTGGTTGGCTTCCATATACATTTCAAGAAATAGCTTTTCCGGTATTATGGCACCATGACTAAAACTTGTACCTTTAGGCGTATAGTGGATATCATCATTTAGTATGCCAATTACTTTTAAATCATATGTTTTGTATATTTCAATATTTCCGTTACTAGTCTCCATTATTGAATAGGAAATATAATCACCAACATTTACTTTTTTTATTTTGCCATCGACATATTGATAAGTGTTAGGTGTAATCACACATACCAAACTTCCTTTTTCTAGTTCGCGGTCATTGAATGTTCTTCCTTTTTTGATTTTTGAGTAGTTTACTATAATTTCTTCACCTTCTTGATATGTATAATAATTGTATTTATAGTGAGTAATCGAGAAGTCACTATTTTGACAACTATATAATGGAAAAGGTGAATAATAATCTAATCTTCCTTCTTTGTATTCATCAAATGCTGATATGTCAAAGATATTTAAATAATCACCATTTGTGTTGGCTTCTTTAACTTCTGAAGGATTAGAATTGAAAGTAAGACCATATACATCACTGTAGGCCTTAATAAGCTTTCCATTCATCCTTAGATTTATATCAATATATTTTGGATTAAATTCGTTTTTTATATTCGTTAAATCAGAATAATATTCTTCTGTTGCTTTTTGTACTGTATTTATATCAAAATCTAGTCTCCCAAGAGTAAGATTGTTGTTTAGAGCAACTAGAGAATTTACATTTTTGGTAAAACCACTTTTAACCTGATTACCAATATTTTTAAAAAAGTAACTTGTATACAATAAGCAAGAAATAACAAACATCACCACTATAAGCAGTGATGTTTGTCTAATTCTATGTATTATTGAATTAAGAATTCTAGTAATCATGGCAAGTAGAAGACATATCGATGACTAACATATTTAACTGTACCATTAATCGTTTCTTTAACTCTTGATGTAACGACAATTGAAGCTGAATTTCCAGAGTATGAAACGTAATTTGCCGTATGTACTACTCTAGCATTATGACTACCGTCTTGAGGTCCATGATTATCATTTACTCCAGATGTGCAACTTGTTACATTAACATCTCTTGCAAATCGTTGTCCTTGACCATTTACTCCATAATAGTATGTTCCTGAAACAGAGAATTGCACCTGATATCCATTGACTCCATCAGAATAAGTGGTAAAAATTGTTTCAAATTTGCTAAAAGGCTTTGTTATGCCTGTTGGCATTATTTGGTAATTTCCTTCTTCCGCAAAAAGAGTGTTTGATGGAATGATTATTGAAATGGTAAGTACTAATAAACTTGTACATAAGATCTTGAAAAGTTTCATTCTTTTTTCCTCCTTTGAAACTTATAGTTATGTTGCAACATTTACTATTTATGCTTTTATTATAAAATTAGCATCTATACTTGTAAACGATTATGACTGCAAACTCTTTTCTTCAAAGATAGGAGCACTCTAATGAGTAATTAAGGACTTCCATCTTTACAAGGATGTTAAAATATAAAGGGTATAAAGAAAGAAGGTTTTATATTTATGATAAATGTTTATATTATTTCAGGCTTTTTGGGTGCTGGTAAGACTACTTTTATTCAAAAGTTATTAACTGAGAAGAAGTTTTCTAAGGTAATGTTACTAGAGAATGAATTTGGTGAAGTTGGTGTTGATGGAGCTTTCTTCGATAGTGCTTTAAATGTAAAAGAGATTAATAATGGTTGTATCTGTTGTTCCTTAAAGGGTGATTTTAAGTCAGCTTTAGAAGAGATTGAGGATATGGATGTAACTGATTTGATTATCGAACCATCTGGTGTTGGTAAGTTATCAGATATTTTAAATGTAGTAAAAGAAGATGAAGATTTTAGAGTAGTTTCTCATGTATGTGTTGTAGATGTTAAGACTTGTAAGAAGTATCATAAGAACTTTAAGGAATACTTTGATGATCAGGTAAAGGCTGCTAATGCGGTTATCTTGTCTCATGTTGATGTAGCTGATGATAAGGTAGAGGCAGCTAAGGAAATTATTCATGAGGTTCATGATGATGTGCTTGTTATTGATAAGCCAATTGAGTCTTATTCTATTGAAGAGCTTATGGATTTGATTGTGGCAGGTCATGAGGAAGAGTGTGAGTGTGGATGCCATCATGATCATGAACACGATCATGAATGTTGTTGTGGCCATCATCATGACCATGAGTGTGAACATGACCATGAACATCATCACCACCATCACCATGATGATGACGATGATGATGAAGTATTTAAGAATCAAATCATTAGAACTGATTATGTGTTTACTAAGGAAGAACTTGAGAGTATCTTGTCTAATGTTGATGAGGATATCATCCGTATTAAGGGTTATGTTAATTCAAACGAGGGTACTTTGTATCTAAATTATGTTTTAAATGAATATCATATTTATTTGGGTGAGAAAAGAGAAGATTCTTTAGTTTCTATTATTGGTACAAAGATTGATAGAAATAAGTATAAAGAGGTTTTCCATGGATAGACCAATATATATGGTTACGGGTTTTCTTGATTCTGGCAAGACTACGGCAATTAAGAGAACTTTGTCAGATCCACGTTTTACAGAAGGAGAATCTACTTTGATCATTTCTTTTGAAGAGGGTGATGAGGAGTATGATAAGGAGTTTTTAGAGAAGACTCATAGTGATGTTGTTTATTTGGATTATAAGGATTTTGATGATAATAAGTTGTTAGAGCTTGATGATATTTATAATCCAGATCGTTTCTTTATTGAGTTTAATGGCATGGATGATGATGCGACTTTGATTAATATGGATTTACCTTTGGGTATGGAGTTTGCTCAATTAATTTGTACTATTGATGCGTCTAAGTTTAAGTTACAGGTTACTAATATGCCTCAGTTCTTATTTAATCATGTTAATGCGTGTGAGATTATCGTGTTAAATCGTTATGAGGGTGCTGATTTTAGGTATCTAAGAAATAATATCAAGAGCATGAATCAATATTGTGCTATTGGCTTAGAAGATGAAAATGGCAATATGTATGAGATGCCTAAGGATGATTTGTTTAATAGGGATAATCTTGATATTAGTGATGGTGATTATGGTTTGTTCTATATGGATGCGATTGATAATTACAAGAAGTATGATGGCGCTCCTATAAAGTTTAATGGTTTCTATTATGAGGGAGATAAGAAAACTAAGGTATTCGGTAGATTCGCAATGGTGTGTTGTGCAAATGATACACAGCGTTTAGCGATGATGGTAACTAACCTTGATGGAGAATATATCGAGGGTCACTATTATCATGTAGAAGGTATCTTTAGGGTTAGAAATGAAAAAGGAGGTGTTCGTATCTATATTGAGGGTAAGAGTGCTGGCGAGATTGATAAGCCTAAAGATGAGTTTGTGACTTTTAACTAATGACACTAGTAGGTTTATTTATAGAGGGCTTGTTGTCTTTCTTGTCACCTTGTGTGCTGCCTATGATTCCCTTGTATATGTCATATTTGGCAACGGATAAGAAGGATAATAAGTTAGAGGTTTTCTTAAATTCATTATGTTTTGTCCTAGGACTTAGTTTAATCTTTTTGATACTAGCTTTAGCAGTTGATACGATTAAGCCTTTCTTAGATAAATATAGTGATATGGTGTCTTTGATTAGTGGTATCTTAATAATCTTGTTTGGATTAAAGGAAGTGGGCATACTTAAGATCCAATTTCCTTGGTTTAATAAAACAATGGATTTTGATACCTCTAATATGAACTATTTTAAGGCGTTTCTATTGGGATTTGTCTTTTCCCTTGTAATGTCACCATGTATAGGGCCAATGTTGTCTAGTGCCATTCTAATTGGCGCTAATAGTGCTTCTGGTTTCTTATATGTAATGGTATATGCCCTAGGTTTATTAATTCCTTTCTTTATTACAGGCTTATTTACAAGTAAGGTAGTTACTTATCTTAAGAGTAAGAAACATGTATTAAAGTATGTGAGTGTTATTGCGGGTGTTATTCTTATTATTTATGGTTCTTATAGCTTTATGAATGGCTATAAGAATTTGAATAAATTAAATAGTAATAATACTGTTGTAGAAGATAAGAATGTATTACCAAGTGGTGATTTTATTGATCAAGATGGTAATGTGATTAACTTTAGTGATTATAAGGATAAGTATGTTACTTTAAATTTTATTGCGACATGGTGTCATTATTGTATAAAGGAGATTCCTGATTACCAAGCTTTTGCGAAAGAGAATGATGATGTGAAGGCTTTCTACGTAATGTCTTCTAATACATCTGGTGCAAGTGAGGAACAAATTAAGGAGTTTATTAAGGAACAGGGTATTGAATTACAAGTAATTATTGATAATGATGATACTTTATATAGCCTGTTTAGGCCATCTGGTTATCCTACTATGTTTGTAGCGGGAAAGGATAATAAGATACTTGGTTATGTGTCTGGTGCTTATGATAAGGATGGTTTAAATTCATTACTTAATAAGGTTAAAGAACAAGAAGATTAACTATCAAATTGATGTATATTGTAGAAGAGCTGCTTTTATGTTTATAGAAGTGGCTTTTATAATGTTGTCACTGTCTTTTTTTTCTATATAATGTGTTTATAAGGAGTACACCATATGATAAATAATAAGAAATATAAAACGTTGATTGTACTTATTGTGGTTTTTCTAGTCTTTGTATATTTGTTCATGTTTCACAAGTGGAATGTGAAGGTGACAATACAAGGAATAGAGAATGGCTTTGTAGATATTGATGTTGAATATGTTGGTGGTCTATATACATGTGAATTGTCTAATGAAAAGAAAACATATGTTAATGGTGATGAACTAGAAATATCATGTACAAGCAATCTATTTTCGTCTGTTAATAAACAAATAGAATATGAGATAAGCGGCTTATATACAAACGACGATGACTTAGATGTTCTATTTAATCAATGGGAAAATAGAGAGGTAAAGTATGGTGATACCATAAAGAAAGATGATGTTGTTGCGGTGTTTAAGAAAATCGATGATAATCATACTTCTTATTATTATTGTATTGTAATGGAGCCTAAGGAGTTTGTTGGTTACTTTGATAGAGGTATTGTATATGATGAAGCAAATAAACAATATGTGCAATTTCTTGATAAAGAATTTAAAAAGCTTACATTTGAGCCTACCGTCATACACATCCATGATATATTTGTGACTTTGGGTTCCTATCAAAATGAATTAGATTATACTTGTATCTATGTCCGTGATGATTTTAAAAGTTTAATTGAATAAGAAAAGGTTCACGATTGTGAACCTTTAATATAGTTAATTAATCAATTAGTAATTATTTAACGATTTCAGTAACGTTACCAGAACCTACTGTTCTACCGCCTTCTCTGATTGAGAACTTAGTACCGTTTTCAATAGCGATTGGAGCGATTAGTTCAACAGTCATTAATACGTTATCACCAGGCATAACCATTTCCATTGGTTCGCCACTGTTGTCCTTGATTTCTTCAACAACACCAGTAACGTCAGTAGTACGGAAATAGAATTGTGGACGGTAGTTTACTACGAATGGAGTATGACGACCACCTTCTTCTTTAGTTAATACGTATACTTGAGCCTTGAACTTAGTGTGAGGAGTAACTGTACCAGGTTTAGCTAATACTTGTCCTCTTTCGATTTCATCTCTGTTTACACCACGAAGTAATGCACCGATATTATCGCCTGCTTCAGCTAAGTCTAATTGCTTTCTGAACATTTCAAGACCAGTAATAACTGTCTTTCTTGTAGGCTTGATACCAACGATTTCAACTTCATCGTTTAAGTGAGCAACACCACGTTCTACTCTACCAGTAGCAACTGTACCACGACCAGTGATTGTGAATACGTCTTCTACAGACATTAAGAATGGCTTATCCATTTCTCTTGCAGGTGATGGGATGTATTCATCTACAGCATCCATTAATTCATCAATCTTAGCTTCATAAGCTGGATCGCCTTCAAGAGCCTTAAGAGCTGAACCTCTGATGATTGGGCAGCTGTCGCCGTCAAATCCGTATTCATCTAATAATTCTCTAACTTCCATTTCAACTAAGTCGATTAATTCTTCATCATCAACCATATCGCACTTGTTTAAGAATACAACAATTTTAGGTACACCAACTTGTCTAGCAAGTAAGATGTGTTCTCTAGTTTGAGGCATTGGTCCATCAGTAGCAGCAACAACAAGGATAGCACCATCCATTTGAGCAGCACCAGTGATCATGTTCTTAACATAGTCAGCGTGTCCTGGGCAGTCAACGTGAGCATAGTGTCTCTTTGCAGTCTTATATTCAACGTGTGCAGTATTGATAGTGATACCTCTAGCTTTTTCTTCTGGAGCACCATCGATTTGGTCATATGCCTTGAATTCAGCTTGACCCTTTTCAGCTAATCTTTTTGTGATAGCAGCAGTTAATGTTGTTTTACCATGGTCAACGTGACCGATAGTACCAATATTGACATGTTCTAATGAACGGTCAAATTTTTCTTTTGCCATTTGTTTTCCTCCTGTTTAGCAAATTAATTTTAAGATAAAACGTACTAATATTCAATTAGTCTTTAGCGTTTTTCTTTGCAATACTTTCAGCGATGCTCTTTGGAACTTCTGAGTAGTGATCCATTTGCATCATGTAGTTACCACGACCTTGAGTGAATGATCTTAAATCAGTAGCATAACCGAACATTTCAGATAGAGGTACATATGCTCTAATAACGATAGCGTTTCCTCTTTCTTCTTGGTCTCTGATTTGACCACGTCTTTTTGTAACATCACCCATTACAGAACCTAAGTATTCACTTGGTGCAGTTACTTCAACGTCCATGATAGGTTCAAGTAATACTGGATCACACTTCTTAGCAGCTTCTTTTAAAGCTAGTGAAGCAGCAGTCTTGAACGCCATTTCTGAAGAGTCGACTTCGTGGTATGAACCATCAAACAATGTAGCCTTGATGTCAACTACTGGGTAGCCAGCAACTAGACCGTTGTTTAATGCAGCAACCAAACCTTCTTGAGTTGGCTTGATATATTCTCTTGGAACAGAACCGCCGACAACAGCGTCGATGAATTCAAAGCCCTTACCTTCTTCATTTGGTTCAAACTTGATCCAAACGTGACCGTATTGACCTCTACCACCAGATTGTCTAACGAACTTACCTTCACAGTCAGCAGCTTTTCTGATTGTTTCTCTGAAGGCAACTTGTGGAGCACCGATGTTACATTCAACCTTGAATTCTCTCTTTAATCTATCTACGATGATATCTAAGTGAAGTTCACCCATACCAGCGATGATAGTTTGTCCTGTTTCTTCATCAGTATATGTTCTGAAAGTTGGGTCTTCTTCAGCTAACTTAGCTAAAGCCATATCCATCTTATCAGAGTCAGCCTTTGTCTTTGGCTCAACTGACATTTGGATAACTGGTTCAGGGAATACCATTGATTCAAGAATAATAGGATTCTTTTCATCACATAATGTATCACCTGTAGTAGTATCTTTTAGACCTACAGCAGCAGCGATATCACCAGCATCAACTTCTTCAATTTCAGCACGGTGGTTAGCATGCATTTGTACAAGTCTACCAAATCTTTCTTTCTTGTCCTTAGTAGCATTTAATACATAACTACCAGCAGTAGCAACACCAGAGTAAACTCTGAAGTATGTTAATCTACCTACGAATGGGTCAGTCATAACCTTGAATGCTAATGCAGAGAAAGGTTCACTGTCACTTGGATGTCTAGCTTCTTCAGCACCATCAAGTGTAACACCCTTAATAGATGGTACATCTAATGGAGATGGAAGGTAATCAATAACAGCATCTAATAATAATTGGATACCCTTGTTCTTGTAAGCAGAACCACATAATACTGGGAAGAAATCAGCGCCGATAACAGCTTTTCTAATTGTCTTCTTGATTAATGCGATATCAACTTCTTCGCCTTCAAGGAATTTTTCCATTAATTCATCATCATATTCTGATAATACTTCAAGAAGTTCGCTTCTTAATAATTCAGCTTCTTCCTTGAATTGTTCATCGATTTCAGTACAACTGATATCTGTACCTTGGTCATTATTGTATATATATTGTTTACGTTCAATAAGATCGATGATTCCTCTGAATGTATTTTCAGCACCAATTGGCATTTGGATTGCAGCAGCCTTAGCAGCTAATCTATTACCAATTGATCTTACTGACATTAAGAAGTCAGCACCTGTAGCATCCATTTTGTTACAGAATACAATTCTTGGAACACCATATGTTGTAGCTTGACGCCATACTGTTTCAGTTTGAGGTTCAACACCTGCCTTAGCATCTAATACAGTAACAGCACCATCTAGTACTCTTAGAGATCTTTCAACTTCTACAGTGAAGTCAACGTGTCCTGGTGTATCGATAATGTTGATACGATGTTTAGGATATTGATGATCCTTACCAGCCCAGAATGTAGTAGTGGCAGCACTAGTGATAGTGATACCTCTTTCTTGTTCTTGAGCCATCCAGTCCATTTGTGAAGCACCATCATGTGTTTCACCGATCTTATGAGTCTTACCAGTGAAGAAAAGAATACGTTCAGTACAAGTTGTCTTACCAGCATCGATGTGAGCCATGATACCGATATTTCTAGTATTTTCTAAGCTATACTGTCTTGTCATAATATTCCTTTCCTATTACCAGCGGAAGTGTGCGAATGCCTTATTAGCATCAGCCATCTTATGAGTGTCTTCCTTCTTCTTAACAGATTGTCCAACACCGTTTGAAGCATCGATGATTTCGTTTGCAAGTCTAAGCTCCATAGTCTTTTCACTTCTTAAACGAGCATAGTTAACGATCCATCTTAGACCTAATGTTAATCTTCTTTCTCTTGAAACTTCAACTGGAACTTGGTAGTTTGCACCACCAACTCTTCTTAATTTTAATTCTAATTCTGGCATTACATTGTCAAGTGCCTTTTCAAACACTTCCATTGGTTGTTGGCCAGTTTTTTCTTCTACGATTTGAAATGCATTGTATAGAATGTTTTCAGCTACGTCTTTTTTACCGTCTAACATGATTTTGTTGATTAAACGAGTAACTAGCTTTGAATTATAAATTGGATCTGCTAATACATCTCTCTTCGCGATATGTCCTTTTCTTGGCATACTATTTTAATCTCCTTTCATGTCTTATTTAGGTCTCTTTGCACCGTAAAGTGAACGACCTTGTTTACGATTGTTTACGCCAGCACAGTCTAATGTACCTCTGATGATATGGTATCTAACACCTGGTAAGTCCTTAACTCTACCACCTCTGATAAGTACAACTGAGTGTTCTTGTAGGTTATGGCCGATACCTGGAATATAAGCAGTAACTTCCATACCATTACTTAATCTAACACGGGCATACTTTCTTAGAGCTGAGTTAGGCTTCTTTGGAGTCATTGTACCAACTCTGGTACATACACCTCTTTTTTGAGGGGATGCCAATTCGATAGGTCTAGACTTTAATGAGTTATAGCCTCTGTTTAATGCAGGTGACTTTGACTTAAATGTTCTAGCTGTTCTACCTTTTCTTACTAATTGATTAATTGTAGGCATTTAAATTCTCCTTTCATATTTTTGTGCACACAACAACAGGTGTGCCACATACTTGCTTAATATATAGATCCTTGCGGACCCTTAAGCTCTCCTATAATACTATGAATTTATCTAGGTTTCAATGGCTTTTTTACACTTTTTTAACAGTTTTTGCGTTTCTGCTTAAGATTATGCACGTAAGAGGTTCTTTTTAAACACTTTTGTGCATTTTTTTAAGTGGAATATATAATATTGATATAAACAGTAGGAGGAACGATTATGTTTTTCAAATCAATTAAAAAGATCTTATTGTCAGTCAGCGTTATTTATATAGTAGTAGGTTGTCTATTATTGATAGATGGTTCTGCTTGTGTTGAATTTGTGGTTTCCCTATTAGGATATGGTCTAGGTATTGCAGGTATTATTGAAATAATACGTTACTTTGTTACTAAGATAGATGAGCGCTATAAGAGAAACGATTTTATATTAGGTGTTGTCCTATTGGCAGTAGCTATCATTATCTTATTATGCAAGTACACTTTATCTGATATAGTAGCCGTTTCCTTTGGTGTAGCCATTATCGTATCAGGTGCTTTAAAGATTCAAGATAGTCTAGACGCAAAGAAGATTGGTAAGAGTCATCTAAAGACTTATTTGATTCTAATGTTTATTTGTATTGCCTTTGGTGCTTTAGTTATTATCAATTACTTCTATATCTTAGATTATCGTCTATTATATATTAGTGCTGGTATTGGTATGTTGTTTTCAGGTATTACTGATATGGTATCTAACTTGTATCTAGCTTATGCTAAGACTAAGTATGAGAAGGGTAAGGGGCTTGAATCTGGGCTCGAATCTGGGCACGAATCTGACGGACACGAACCTGGGCACGAATCTGACGAGGAATAAGAATGTCAACAATCACTAAAAGAGCATTAGAAGCTTCATTAAAGAAACTAGTTAAGACAAAACCATTAAATAAGATAACAGTAAGTGATATCACTGATGATTGTGGCATTAATAGAATGACTTTCTATTATCACTTTAAAGATATCTATGATCTTGTTGAATGGATTTGTTACGAGGATGCAGCTAAGGTACTAGGTGATAATAAAACTTATGATACTTGGCAAGAGGGTTTCCTTGATTTGTTTGGGCTGGTTCTTGAGAATAAAGACTTCATTACTAATGTATATAATTCAGTAGGTAAGGAACATATTGAGAATTATCTATATAAGTTAACATTTAAGTTAATGGAAGATGTTGTTGAGGAACAAGCAGAAGGCATGAATGTTACTACTGTGGATAAGTACTTTATCGCTAATTTCTATAAGTATGCTTTTGTAGGTTTGATGCTAGAGTGGATTAAAGATGGTATGAAAAAAGATCCTAAGGAGATAATTGAGAAACTTTCTGCTGTGATACAGGGTAGCATTAAAGAGGCTTTAAATAGGTTGAAGATTAGCTAATTTAATCAAAAATAATAATTTGATAAAAAATTATTCAAATAAAAGGTGGTGTTTAAATTTTATACAACTACCTTTTTTTGATTATATTAAAAGTATTTTGCCCTAGGTATATTAGAGGTGTAAAGAGATACAGGAGGTAAGTTATATGTATTACTCTAGCGGAAATTACGAAGCATTTGCTCGTCCAAAGAAACCTGAAGGCGTTGATAGAAAATCTGCTTATATTGTAGGAAGTGGCCTAGCTGCTTTAACAGCTGCTTGCTATCTTGTAAGAGATGGTCAAATGAAAGGTGAACATATTCACGTATTAGAAAAAGGTGAACTAGCTGGTGGTGCCTGTGATGGTTACTACTATGATGGTTTAGGTTATGTTATGAGAGGTGGTAGAGAAATGGACAACCACTTCGAGGTTATGTGGGATTTGTTCCATTCTATTCCATCAATTGAAACAGAAGGCGTTTCAGTATTAGATGAATATTATTGGTTGAATAAGGAAGACCCTAACTACTCATTATGTAGAGCTACTGTTAATAAAGGACAAGATGCTCATACTGATGGTAAGTTTGATATTTCAGACAAGGGTGCTATGGAAATCATGAAGTTGTTCTTTACACCTAATGAAGAATTACAAGATAAGAGAATTAATGAAATCTTCACTGATGAAGTATTTAAGTCTAACTTCTGGTTATATTGGAGAACAATGTTTGCGTTCCAAGAATATCATAGTGCACTTGAAATGAAATTATATTTCCAAAGATATATTCATCATATTGGTGGATTACCTGATTTTAAAGCATTAAGATTTACTAAGTATAACCAATATGAATCAATGATTCTTCCAATGGTTAAGTATTTGGAAGCTCATAATGTTAAGTTCCATTTTGGTGTAAAAGTTGACAATGTCATCTTTGATTGCTCAAATCCAAGTAAGAAACTTGCTAAACAAATTGAAGTTACTGAAGATGGTAAGAAAAACTATATTGATTTAACTGAAGATGATTTAGTATTTATCACTAATGGTGGTTGTGTAGAAAATTCAGCAATGGGTTCTCAAGACACACCAGCTGCCTACAACACTGAATTAAAAGAAGGCGGTGGTTGGGATATGTGGCGTAAGATTGCTGCCCAAGATCCATCATTTGGTCATCCTGATAAGTTCTGCTCTGATCCTGAACAAACAAACTGGGAGTCAGCTACTATTGAAACATTAGACCAAAATATTATTCCTTATATTAAGAACATCTGTAAGCGTGATCCATTCACTGGCAAGGTTACAACTGGTGGTATCGTTACAGTTAAGGATTCTTCTTGGCTATTGTCTTGGACTATTAATAGACAACCTCAATTTAGAAATCAACCAAAAGATCATTGTCTAGTTTGGGTATACTCTCTATTCACTGATAGACCTGGTGATTATATTAAGAAACCAATGAGAGAATGTACTGGTAAGGAAATCTGTGAAGAATGGTTATATCACATCGGTGTTCCTGAGGATAAAATTGAAGAATATGCAACAAAGAGTGCTAATACAGTTCCTGTTATGATGCCTTATATTGACGCATTCTTCATGCCAAGAGCTTATGGTGATAGACCAGCTGTAGTGCCTGATGGTTCTGTAAACTTTGCGTTCATTGGACAATTCGCTGAAACTCCAAGAGACACAATCTTCACTACTGAATATTCAATGCGTACTGGTATGGAAGCTGTATATACATTATTAAATGTAGATAGAGGTGTTCCAGAAGTATGGGGTAGTGTTTATGATTTAAGAGACTTATTAAATTCTACTGTTCAATTAAGAGATGGTAAGAAGATTACTGATATGGAATTAAGTTTTGGTGAAAAGCTTGTTCTTAAGAAGGCTCTTGAGAAGATTAAAAATACTGATGTTGAAAAGCTATTAAAGGCTCACAACGTAATCTAAAATGATTGGCTGTTTAATTTAAACAGCCTTTTTCTTTAGCTCAAAGTGATTTCTATTAGTAGAAAGTAAGCCCTCTTTTTTAAGCTTTGATAGCTCGGTAGACATAGCCGCTCTTTCAACACATAAATAGTCAGCAAGTTGTTGACGATCAAAGGGGATATCAAAAGACAAAGATCCCTGTCTAATAGATTCGCTAGATAGATATGATAATAGTTTATCTCTAGTAGTACGTTTACTGGTGTGAGTAATCTTATTGTTGAGGATTAAAATCTTATTAGATAAAACACCAACTAGATTATGAATTAATCTCTGGTGATGAATACAAGACGACGGGCAGGTACTTAAAAGATGATTGATATTCAAAAGAAGAATAGTTGAATCAACACTAGCCACTACACTTATATTTAAGACAGCATTATTAGCCGCATAAGGTTCTCCAAAGAAATCACCAACATTACATTTAGATAAGATATTGCGATGTCCCCAAAGATCTTCTTGAATAATAAGGGTAGAACCATTTAAAACAAGACCCATCACATCAGTTGTATCTCCTGCTTTAAAGATATAAGAATTAGCCGATTTAGAAATAATGGTGGCATTAACACAATGAAGAATAGCTAATATTTCTTCATCTTCTAATCCTTTAAAGAAAGGTACGTTTCTTAAAACTGTTAAATATTCTTTCATAATTTTTTCTCCTTGTTGGAAATCAAACATACAAGATAGCGTAATTATATTATGATTAGGCCATAAATATATGGAGGATGCTTAAATGATTAGAAAGATTATTCGTATTGATGAAGACAAATGTAATGGTTGTGGTATATGTGTTAACGCATGTCATGAGGGTGCGATTGGCCTAGTTGATGGCAAGGCTAAATTATTAAGAGATGATTATTGTGATGGTATGGGAGATTGTCTTCCTACTTGTCCTACTGGGGCGATTACATTCGAGGAAAGAGAAGCTCTTGCTTATGATGAAGAGGCGGTAAAGAAGAATATGATGAAAAAGAAGATTGAACAAAAGAATGAATGCTCTTGTCCTGGTTCTAAGGTAAGGATGATGGAACATAAGGAATGTGTTAGTAATGTTGATATAAGCTCACAACTTCGCAATTGGCCGATTCAAATTAAATTAGCACCGATTAATGCACCATATTTTGATGGAGCTAAATTATTAATTGCGGCAGACTGTAGTGCTTATGCTTATGCAAATTTTCATAAAGACTTTATTCGTAATAAAGTTACGCTTATTGGTTGCCCTAAGTTGGATGGCGTTGATTATAGTGAAAAGCTAACTGAAATCATTAGAAACAACAATATATTGAGTGTTACTGTTGTACGCATGGAAGTACCATGTTGTGGTGGTATTGAATTAGCTGTTAAAAAGGCATTGCAGGCAAGTAATAAGTTTATTCCTTGGAATGTGGTGACTATTTCTATTTATGGAGAAATACTAGATTAAAAAAAGATTGGGGTTACGATAAATCAAACAGAAAGCCCATGACTTTAGTCATTGGGATGAGCGTTTTATTGTTTAAATATTTGTGTTAGACATTTCGATAATTATCTATCAAATGTAGTATAATATAGTCAAGGATAAATCTATGAATGAATACATAAATAAGAATGGAATAGTTTATATAAACCAGTTTCATATTATATTTTCTCCAAAGTACAAGAAGCCTGTATTAACTGGCGATGTTGAAAAGCGTTTAAAAGAAATATTATATGAAGAAGCAGATAAGATGGATGTTGAAATTAAAGCTTTAGAAATTATGCCTGATTATGTAGATATGTTTATAGAGTTTGATCCTAGATTAATGCTTCATAAAGTGGTTAAGCAATTTAAAGGTAAAAGTTCTCATATATTAAGAGAAGAGTT
>CAKVAL010000011.1 GCA_934725085.1 uncultured Erysipelotrichaceae bacterium
GCAGATACATTTGTTCAAGTAACATTTGCATCGCTTAGGGTAAGATACCCCGGGTCTTGACCCGGGGAGATTCATTATATAAAGATGAAAAAGTTTTCTATATTCTTTTAGGCTACCGTTTTGTTGATGATATCCTTGTTAAGGAAAAGGCTATTCAGGAACAATTAGAGGATGCTTTGGATAAGACTAAGAAACAAAATGAAATCATTTCAGCTATCACAAAGACTTTTAATGCGATTTATCGTGTTGATATTATAAATGATGTGATTGAGGAGATTGCTAGTGATGATATATCGCATCAATTGAAAAAAGATGTTACTAGCGCTTCTGAACAATTTAATTTTGTTTGTGACAATTTAATAGCTCCTGAATATCGTGAATTAGTAAGACCTTTCATGGATGTTAAAACTTTAGGGGAAAGACTAAAAGATGAAGAGTTTGTTACTACTGAATATAAGATGAATGATGGTAACTGGCATCGTATGCGTTTTGTCGCAAAAAGAAGAGATGAAAATGGAAGACTAACTCATGTCTTATGTTTGATTAGAATTATCAGTGACACCAAGAGAACTGAGGAGAACTTATATTTTGAGGCTGAACAGGCTAAGAAAGAAGTTGATATGAAAACTCAATTCTTAAAGACAATGAGCCATGATATTCGTACTCCTTTAAATGGTCTTATCGGTATGGTTAAGATGGCTGAACAATATTCTGATGATGTTGTTATGCAAGGACAATTAAGAAATAAGGCTCAGAAGTCTTTAGAATATCTAGTTTCTTTAGTCAATGATGTTTTGGATATGAATAAGCTACAAAGTGGTGATCTGAAGGATCATCAATTGACTTTTGATTCTATGAATTTTTTAAGAGAAATAAATCGTATTTATTATGATAAGGCTGCTGAAAAGAATATTAAGTATGTTGTTGATTGGGATAAGAATAACTTTAAACATTCAATTTTAATTGGCAATCCTGTATATCTGGGTAGGGCTTTATCTAATATTGCTAGTAATGCGGTAAAATTTTCTCCAAGTGGTAGTACGATTACTGTTTGGGGATATGAAGAGCCAATAGATGATAAGCATGTTCTTTATACTTTGTATTGTAAAGATGAGGGCGTTGGTATGAGTGAGGACTTTATTAAGCATGCCTTTGATATGTTCTCACAACAGAATCAAACAAGTAGAACTAATTATGAGGGAAGTGGTCTTGGTTTAGCTATTTCTAAGAAATTGATTGAAAGAATGGGTGGTAGTATTAAGTTTGAAAGTAAGAAGGGCGTTGGTACAACTGCTATTATAAAGATTCCTTTTGAGTTAGGTAATATGGATATTATTGGAAATATCGATTATGAAAATGTTCCTACTAAGGGAGTACATGCATTACTTGTAGATGATAATGAATTGAATATTGAAATCGCAAAGTTCTTCTTAGAAGACAACGGCATGGAAGTAACTTGTGCTTATGATGGCAAAGAAGCTGTTGAAATATTTGAGAAGTCAGAAGAAGGTTATTTTGGAGTTATCTATATGGATATTCTAATGCCTAATATGAATGGCTTGGATGCTACAAGAGAGATTCGAGCCCTAAATAGAAAAGATGCTAAGAAGGTGCCTATAATTGCAGTATCAGCTAATACTTTCTCTGATGATGTCTTTGAAAGTAGAATGGCAGGTATGAATAAGCATCTAGGCAAACCATTAGATGAAGAGAAGATGATCAAGGCTTATAAACAGTGTGCTGTTTTAAGTGAAGAGCCTATTAAATTAAATGGAGACTTATAAGGATTAACCGAGTAATAACGGTTTTTCTTATATTTACTTGATACAATGTAGTTAATAAAAAGACGAGGTAATATGGAATATACACAAATCAAAATTAGTAGTCAAGATGATCCTAAAAGATTTTATAGAGTGCTAGCTGTTAAAGGTGATCCTGATTTATTAACACTTGGAGCACTTATTGGCTGTAGTATCAACGCTTGGTTTGAACATGCTTATTTATTTAGAATCAAAGGTCAAAGGGAAGCATATGCTTTTGATAGTTGGGAAGATGAATATTTTTTGCCAATGAGTAAGTATCATTTATCAGATTTAGGAGATAAATTTGAGTATTGTTATGATACTGGCGAAAACTATGATTTTGATTGTAAAGTCATGAAGCGCAAAGTTAATGCTTATTACGAAGATGAAGAAGAAGCTGATTTAGCTTTTGTGGTAAAGGGTGCAGGACAGGGGATCTTTGAAAATGATCACTACACCATGTGGCGTTATTTTGATGGCTTGATAGATCCAAATTCTAATGAAGAAAACGACGAACAGCGCCTTCCTATGAACATGGAATTTGAGACTTATGGTGATTTTGACAAACCACTTGATTTAGAAGATTATGAATATAGTGATTTTTATATTGAAGAATTAATAAAAAGTTGGGAATTAGGAAGCGAACTACTGGGATAATATGCTAAATAAAAAGAAGGGTTTTACATTAGCTGAACTGTTGATTGTTATAGCTATTATAGGTGTACTAGTTGGTATTGCGATTCCTGTTTTAAATTCTCAATTAGAAAAGTCTAGAAAAGCTAAGGACTTGCATACTGCTAGATCTATCGAATCAGTACTTGCAACAGCTGTTAATGATGGGACTATTGAATTAGCACCAGCTGATAAAGCTAATCAAGCTTCTGGTGTTTGGGTGATTGTTGCTCGTGATGAGAATAGTTGGCCTGAAGGTTATGATTCAACTAGACAATATAATACTTATTTTTGTGGTGCCAATCAAGCTATAAAAATTAATGGGGTGAATGCTAACTCGGATTATAGAGTATTTAATAACGAACTTAATAGTATCTTAAACAGTGCTGGATTTAGTAGTGATATTAAAGTTACTAGTAACAATAAAAATGGTGATTCTTGGGATTGGATAGTTATAGAGATTGCTTATATGGATGGAGAAGTTGTAAGTAGAATATTTAGTGGTTTTAAGAATGAAACTTCTAATATGTATGCTTTAAAAAATAAGGTTACTAATATAGAAGGAATGATTGGTTAACTATGGAATATATACAATATCCTGGAGCTTTAAAAGAATTAGATAAATTCAAAGATAAGAAAGTATATATGATAGCTGATAAAAGAAGCTATGATTCTTTTAATAATGTTAATAATTTTAAGGTAGAAATCTTTAATGGCGAATGTACTATAGGGGAAATTGAAAAATTATCTCTTTTACTGAAAGATTATGATGTAGTTATTGGTTTTGGTGGTGGCAAGATTTTAGATGTTGCTAAGGCAGTAGCTCATTTTAATAAGAAATATTTAATTATTATTCCAACAAGTGCTTCAAATGATGGGCCTTGTACTGCCTTGTCTGTTCTTTATCATGAAGATGGTAGTCTTGATAGATATCTATATCTTGATAAAAATCCTGATGTAGTTTTAGTTGATACTAGTATTATTATCAAATGCCCAACAAGACTAACGATAGCTGGCATGGGTGATGCCTTGTCTACTTATTTTGAGGCCAGAGCTAATGGTAAGATTAATGATGAGGCTAGGGAATGTTTTGATAATCTAATGAAATACGGAATAGATTCAATATCGGGCTTTGAGAATAAAGAGATAGGTGAGTTACAAGAAATCATCATTAGAACTAATATCTATTTATCAGGAATTGGCTTTGAAAAGTGTGGTACCAATTTAGCACATGAAATTAGTTATAAATTAGATTGTCCTAAGATGCATGGTGAAAAAGTAGCCTATGGTACTTTAGTAGAGTTGTGTCATGAGACGGCTGAAGAATTTAATGAAGTATTTAAGTGGTGTAAGAAAATAGGTTTACCGACTTCTTTAAAAGATTTGGAAATTGAAACGCTTGATTTAGGCGAAGAAATAAATAAGAGTATTTTGAAGTTGGAATTGCTAAATAAATGATAGAATTGTTTCATGAGTTGGCAAGATAAATTTAATGATTGGGAATTAGAAAAGGGCAGAGATTATTTTGAAATGAATAAAGTCCTTTTTATTGACCGTGACAACAACATTTTCACTGCACAAGTTGCAGGATCAGACTATTATTCTGAATATAAAGTTACTACTGTAATCAATAATAAGGGTGAAGTAACTGCTCAAAAATGTACCTGTCCAAGATACAGGGACAAGGGCTATTGTAAACATATAATTGCTACTTTATTTGAAATAGAAAAGGTTTTTCCTGATGTCTTAAAGGGCAGCTATAAGGATACAAGATATACTTATATTAATAATCCTAAATCAGATATTGATATTGAAAATTTAATGGGTGACTATTATATGTCTGAGGAAACTTATAAGAGGGCTAAGACTATTTGTCTAAATAAGCCTAATACGATTTTAGATAATAAGAACTTTTATGATGATGATGTTGCCTATAATTTTTTTATTGGTAGTGGTAGAGATTATGTGAATTTTAAATTCACTGCCAATAGAATCATCTTATTTAATTGTCATTGTCAAGAATGCATGAGACGACCTTATTATGAAAGATACAAATTGTGTGCAAATAAGGCTGCTGCCCTAATGATGGTTGAAGACTATTTTGTAGACCATAAGTTTGATAAGACTAATAGATTAGGTCAAAACTTTTTGGATTATAGTAAGGAAAAACGTAGTTCTAATATAATGGGACGAAGTGAAAGTATTCATCTTATCCCATCTTTTACTTTTGATAGAGACAAGGATGAATATTTAATAAAGTTTAAGGCTGGTAAAGATAAGCTATTGAATATCAAAGATCTTTCTTATTTCATTGATTGTTATAAAAGAAGTGCTAAATATGATTTAAGTACTAAAGTTACTCTAGATTTTAGTAAGGATGATATAGCTGAAGATTCAAAGGCTTTATTTAAATATCTTACCGATTATATTGAAGAATCTCATTCTTTTTACAATCATATAAATCGTAGATATTATGTGGCTAATCTCTCTTATTCTTCTATAAGTTTAGATAAAACTAGAATAGATAAACTATTTGATTTATCTTATGGCAGGGAAGTAGAGCTAATCTATAAAGAATACGATGAAAAGGATAAATCATTGATTAACTTAAGCATTGTGAATAATGATTTACCTATTACTATCAGTCCTGAAATTGTTAATGATAAGTTAGAGAGTGTGACGATAAGTCATCCATCTTTCTCATGTTTAAGTGGTGAAAAATATAAATATTTAATAGGACCTAATAAGTTTTCAAGAATCTTAAATGATAATGAAATAGTTGATGTTATATATGGATTAAACGGAAATGATATCAAGATTGGTGCTAGTAATTTAGGCGATTTTTATTATGATATTTTGCCTAAATTAAAGACTTATCAAAATCTAATAATCGAAGATGAAGACAAAATAATTGAGAATGTTCCAGTGCGTCCTGTTTTTAAATTTTATTTGGATGCCTTAGAGGGAATAGTTACTTGTAAATGTGATGTTTATTATAAGGAAGATAAATATAATCTTTTAGATAAAACAGGAACTAGAGACTTTGAAAGAGAAAAAAATGTTTTAGAATACCTTTTAAATGACTTTGAAGAATATAAGGATGATGAATTATGTATTAAGAATGATGATTGTTTATATCATCTATTAACATCCTTAAGTGAATTAAGAGAATATGGTGAAGTATTCTCTACAGCTCGTTTTGATTCTTTAGGAGTTAAAAAGAAAGTTAAGGTATCTGTTGGTGTTCGTGTTCAAAGTGACTTATTGAATCTAAATTTAATTTCCGATCTTGAAAGAGATGAACTTTTAGCTGTTTTAAGCAGCTATAAACAAAAGAAAAAGTATCATCGACTAAGAAGTGGTGAATTCGTTGATATGAACGATAAGGACCTTGATAAGTTATTAAGCTTAAAAGAGGAAATGAATATCACTGATAAGAAGTTCTTAAAAGAAGATATCAAGTTACCTTCATATCGTATCTTATCTTTAAATGAAGAATTAAATGAATTTGAAAGTATTGATGTAAAAAGAGATAAACATTTTAATGATTATGTAAAACGTTTTGAGAATATCGATATCAGTTCTTATGAAGTTCCAAAAGACTTGAATGTTGATTTAAGATCTTATCAAGTATATGGTTTTAAGTGGTTGAATGTATTATATGACTGTGGCTTTGGTGGTATTTTAGCTGATGAAATGGGTCTTGGTAAGACTTTACAGGTTATTTCTTTATTAGCTTATAGAAATAAGGAAAAGATTAAATCATTGATTGTGACACCTGCTTCGCTTGTATATAACTGGTATGCAGAATTTAATAAGTTTGCACCTTTTATTAAAGTAGGGATGATAGTGGGCAATAAGGACGAAAGAACAACTTTATTGACTCATAAAGATGAATATGATGTCTTAATCACTTCATATGATTTATTAAAAAGAGATATCGACTTATATTCAGATATCAGTTTTGATGTTGAAGTAATCGATGAGGCTCAATATATCAAGAATCAAACAACTGGTGCTGCAAAGGCTGTTAAGGAAATAAATAGTAAGAAGCGTTTTGCGCTTACTGGTACGCCGATTGAAAATAGATTGTCAGAACTATGGAGTATCTTTAATTACTTGATGCCTGATTATTTATATTCTTATGAATATTTTAGAAAACATTTTGAATCGCCGATTGTGAATGATGGTGATGAAGATGCTTCTAACATGTTAAAGAAGATGATTGGTCCTTTTATCTTAAGAAGAAGAAAGATGGATGTATTAAAAGACTTGCCTGAGAAGATTGAAAGAGTCTATTATGCCAATTTCGATTCTAAACAAAAGGAAATCTATGATGCTCAGGTTATGAAAATATCTAAATTAGTAGAAAATGAGGATGATAAGGCTTTCTCTACTAGTAAGATTGCAATACTGGCGGAACTTATGAAAGTAAGACAAATATGTTGTGATCCATCTTTATTATTAGAAAATTATAATGGCGGTAGTGCTAAGAAAGATACTTGTTTACAGTTGATAGAAGAATCAATTGATGGTGGTCATAAGCTATTAGTATTCTCTCAATTTACTTCAATGTTGGAGATCTTGGAAGAAGAATTAAATAAGAAGAAAATAGCTTATTATAAGATAACGGGGGCTACTGATAAGAAAGAAAGACTAGAACTATGTAATAAGTTCAATAAGGATGATGTTAAGGTCTTCTTGATTTCTTTAAAAGCTGGTGGTACTGGTTTAAATCTAATTGGTGCTGATATCGTTATTCATTATGATCCATGGTGGAATGAGGCTGTTATATCCCAAGCAACCGATAGAACCCATCGTATTGGACAAACAAATACGGTTACTGTTTATAAGTTGATTGCTAAGGATACTTTGGAAGAAAAGATTTTGAAGTTACAAGAAGATAAACAGAATCTAGCTGATGAAATCTTATCTGGTGCTAATACATCATTGAGTAGTATGTCTAAGGATGAATTGTTGGAGTTGTTAAATGGAAATTAGAAGAGGAAAACAAGAGGATATTGATAAGATCTTATCTTTACTTAACCAGGTATTAGAAATACATGCAAACATTAGGCCTGATATCTTTATATCGGGTAAGACTAAGTATACAAGGGATATGTTACTAGATATGTTGACGGATGATAATAATCCTATTTATGTAGTTGATGAAAATGGTGTTGTGGCTTATGCCTTTTGTAAAATAAAGGAAGCGCCTTTTTCAACTACCATGCACCAAAACAAGGAGTTATTTATTGATGACTTATGTGTTGATGAAAGTCAAAGAGGAAAAGGAACTGGTAAGTTATTATTTGATTTTTTAGCGAAAGAAGCTAAAAGAATAGGCTGCTATGAGCTCACCCTTAATGTTTGGGAAGGAAATGATAGTGCTAAAGCCTTCTATGATAAAATGGGGATGAAGGTAAAAGAATATACAATGGAATATATCTTGAAGGAGGAAAAATAATGAAACTTGCAGCTGCATTAATTGAAAGAGCTGATCTACAAACTAGATTAACTCAATTACAGACTAGACTTTTAAATAATGCGAAGGTCCAAGAGGGCGTAAAGCCCAATGAGGATCCTAAGGATTTATTAAAAGAGCTTGATGAAATTAGTAAGCAAATTGAAGATTATATTTATCGCATTAATATGACTAATGCGGCTACTTTGGTTGATGAAACACCTTTAACTTCATTACTTGCTAAAAAGGATGTCTTAACTAAGAAGATTTCTATTTTAAGAGCTTTCTTAAATGAAAGCAGTGCTTTAGTTGACCGTTATTCTTTAAAAGAAATTAAGATTGATAGTACTGTTGATGTTGCCAAGCTTCAAAAAAATCTTGACGCTTTGAGTAAGGAATTAAGATTACTTGATCAAAAGATTCAAGAAATTAATTGGACAACTGATCTAATTTAATAAAGCTGGTAGTCTATTATGGGGTGTGATCTCACTTGTTTGAGAAGGAAACAAGATTAATAGAGCACTTAAACCAGTGCATAAACTTATTTTTATGGTCAGCATTGTTACAGGTGCACATATATAAATAATTGTTATTACCTAGCATCAATAATAGATGAGGGTGTGGTATGGGGAAAAAGAAATTATTATTAAGTATAAGTATCACTTTAGCTTCGATTGGAATGCTTATGGCTAATTCTGATGATTTGTTCAAGAAGGCGGATGAAGATCACGAAAGAATTGTCGAGATGCAAACCCAATATGTAAGAAGACAAAGTTTTATCGAAAGAATTCCGTTTATCATAAGACTTTGTTTAGGTTTTCCATTATGGCTTTTGGGAACCCTTATCATTAAATTTGTAAGTACACTTATTAAGGTTGTAATATCACCAGTCATTAGTTTTATATTGTCTGTTTTACTTATCTTTTTCATATTATTAATTGTAGTTATCATTATTTTAAAATTTTTATTTCCTAATAAGAAGATTAGGGAATTAGTTGATAAGGAGATGATATTTTATCTGTTTATTTCATCAATCATCATTAAGATAATCGATATCTTTTTTAAAGAGTATAAATATCGATATCTAATTATTTTTATTTTAGGTTTAATTGTTATTGCACCTATCATAATCAAGAAAAGTAGAGAACCTGTAATCATATATTGAGTTGTGCTAGAATTGTTGGGTATGGAAAAACAAATTAACTTAAAACATTCTTTATCTTTCTTCTTTCTTCATGCGATAACTTGCATTATCTATGGTTTTAGTGTTTATACTTTGAAGGAAAGAGGATTTAGTGCCTCTAATGCAGGATATTTATTAGCTGCCTCATCTTTTATTGCGATATTTCTACAGATATTTCTAGCTGATATATGTGACAAATCAAAGAAAATAAGTGTTTTTGAGATGAGCGTCATTTGTGCCTTATTGATCTTTATTTGTGCTGTATGTAATTATTTTATTAGCAGTGCTAATACTTTGTTGGCAATCATCTTTATCATTGGTACTAGCCTATATATTGGCATAGAACCTTTAATTAATACTTTAAGTAGTAAATTTTTATATTGTGGTATTAAGATAGATTTTGCCAAGGCTAGGGCCTGTGGTTCTATTTCATATGCCATTTTTTGTTTCGTATTAGGCTATTTATCTAATCTATTTTCTTATAAGATAATTATTATCTTTTTTATCTTAATGTCATTTGGCTTATTGTGCGATTTATTACTTTTAAGAAAAGATTATCAAGCAGTAAATAATAATGTCGTTATTACTAAAGAAAAGATTTCATATAAAGAATTCATTAAGAATAATAAATATTTTGTCCTATTAATTGTATTTTTAAGCTTTATTTATTATGGCTATTTAATGTTAGATAATTTCATGATTTTAATTGTTGAAAATGTTGGTGGTAATAGTAATGACTTAGGCAGTATTTTAGGTGTTAAGGCAATAATTGAATACTTAGGCATTTTATTGGTATATCCTTTCTTTATTAGAAGATTAAGTTTAAATAAAGTGCTAGTACTGGCAGCATTTATGTTCTTGTTGAAGGCAATATTGCTAGTATTAAGTGGTAATGTAACTTGTTTATATCTAACTCAAATTATTCAATGTCTTTCATTCTCATTAATGATGCCAGGTGGTGTAGCTTTGGCTACTAAGGTATTAAAAGAAGATGAGATTACAAGAGGCCAGGCTTTTTTGACTCTAGCTTGTGTCTTTGGTTCCTTATTTGGTTCATTAACAACAGGCTTTATCATCGATAATCTTGGTGTTAGATATATGGAATATATGGCAGTTATCGCAAGTCTTGTTGGTTTTCTTGGTTTTGTGGTATTAATTAATAAGGTGAACAAAAATGGATAAGTGTATTTATAGTAAATATTGTGGTGGCTGTTCAATGCAGGGTATTAGCTATCATAAACAATTAGAAATGAAGCAGGAACATGCCTTAAGCTTGTTAAAGAAGTTTGGCAATGTTGAAGAAATTATTGGCTGCAAACATCCTACAAACTATCGTAATAAGGTTCAAGTGTCTTTTGGCTATGATGATAAGCGTCGTTTAATCTGTGGCAATTATGTAAGTTCTACTCATATGATCGTGCCTATTAAAGAATGTATGATTGTTGATGAAAGGGCAAATGAACTAATTGATTCAGTATTAAGAATAGCTACTAAATATAAGATTAGCGCCTTTGATGAATATTCATATAAAGGTTGTCTAAGACATCTTTTAATTAGAACTAGTAATCTAGGTGAGGTGATGCTTGTTTTAGTTACTGGTAGTTTTAATATTAATAAGAAGGAACAATTTATTAGGGATATCTTAAAATATAATCCATATGTTACAACGATTGTTCAAAACTTTAATAATAAACATACTTCAATGATTCTTGGTGATAAGAATACTGTTTTGTATGGTAAGGGCTATATTAAGGATGAATTATGTGGTCTAGAATTTAAGATTAGTCCTTCTAGTTTCTATCAAATTAATAGATTTCAAACTGAAGTTTTATATAATACGACATTATCATTAGCTGATTTTAAGGGCAACGAAACAATTATTGATGCTTATTGCGGCACTGGTACTATTGGCATGATAGCTTCTAAAAGTGTTAAGAGGGTATTAGGCGTAGAACTTAATAGTTTTGCGATAAAGGATGCCATCAAGAATGCTAAGTATAACAAGATTGATAATATTGAGTTTGTCTGTGATGATGCTGGTCATTATATGGAAAATATGACTAAGAATCATTTACATCTGGATGCTCTTATTATGGATCCGCCAAGAAGTGGCGCTTCTGTCAAGTTTTTAAAGTCAGTATTAAGACTTAAGCCTAAGAAGATTATTTATATTTCTTGTGGCATAGAATCTTTAAGAGATAATTTGTCTTTCTTAACTAGGGATGCCTATAGTGTAAAGACTATTCAACCAGTTGATATGTTCCCATATACTTCGGTTGGTCATGTTGAGAATATTGTGATTTTGGAAAGAAAATAGTATGCAAAGATTCCTTAGTATATTGGGAGTGTTAATAATCCTATTCATTTCTATCTATAATAAGTCTTTTGATAAGATTCCATCTAATATCCATTACATCTTATTTATCGTGGGTGCTGTAATGATTGTGGTTGGTAATTTTAATAAGAGATAACACATAAGCCTTATCATTGAGGCTTTTTTAAATTTTTGCTTACATGAAATTTTTAATTGGTGTAGAATATGTAAGTTAATACGAAAGGAGTTATTTTTTTAATGATAAAAGAATTATTAAAAAGCGTTCGTGAATACAAAAAGCCAATGGTTCTTACTCCTATTTTAGTTATTGGCGAAGTAGTCATGGAAGCTATAATCCCTTATACTATTGCCCTTTTAGTTAACGAAATAAAGGCTGGTTGTGGAGTTGATAGAATATTACACTATGGCTATATCTTACTAGCTATGGCGATGACTTCTTTACTATTTGGTTATTTGGCTGGTAGAACTTGTGCCTTAGCTACTTCTGGTTTTGCGAAGAATTTAAGACATGATGTTTTCTATAATATCCAAAACTTCTCATTTAGTAATATTGATAAGTTCTCTAGTGCTTCTTTAGTCACTAGATTGACTACTGATATCCAAAACATTCAAATGGCCTTTATGATGCTTATTAGAATGGCTTTTAGAGCACCATTAAATTTAATTTTCTCATTCTTTATGGCCTATTTTATGGGCGGTAAGATGGCAATCATCTTTCTTATAGTGATTCCAATCTTAGGCTTTGGCTTATTCTTTATTGTTAAGCTTACTTTGCCATTATTTAGGAAAGGTTTCCCTAAGTTTGATGTTTTAAACAATTCGATTGAAGAAAATATCAAGGGTATTAGAGTAGTTAAATCTTTTGTAAGAGAAGACTATGAACAAGAAAAATTTAATGCAGCTAGTAATGATATTAGAGATATTTTTACTAAGGCCGAAAGAATCTTGGCATTCAACAATCCTTTGATGCAGATGTGTATGTATTCAACAATGTTATTTGTCTTATATTTTGGTTCTAAGACTATCATTACTACAAATGGTGTTGCCTTAGATATTGGACAATTCTCAACTTTATTAACATATTCTTTCCAAATTCTTTCTTCTTTGATGATGTTGTCAATGTTGTTTGTAATGTTGACCTTCTCACAAGAGAGCGCTGAAAGAGTTTGTGAAGTATTAAAGGAAAAGTCAAATCTTATATCACCTGAAAATCCAATTACCGTTGTAAAGGATGGTTCAATTGATTTTGATAATGTCCGTTTTAAGTATGCTAAGTCAAGTGAACATGCAGTACTAAAGGATATTGATGTTCATATTAAATCAGGTGAAACAATTGGTATTATCGGTGGTACTGGTAGTGCTAAGACTTCATTGGTACAGTTAATACCAAGACTTTATGATGTAAGTGAGGGCAGTGTCAGAGTTGGTAAAAGAGATGTTAGAGACTATGATTTAACAGTGCTTAGAGATTCTGTGGCTATGGTACTTCAAAAGAACGTCTTGTTCTCAGGCACTATTGCTGATAATATCCGTTGGGGTGATAAGAATGCTTCAATGGATGAGATTAAGCATGTTTGCCATTTAGCTTGTGCCGATGAATTCATTGATTTGATGCCAAAGGGCTATGATACTTATATTGAACAGGGTGGTACTAATGTTTCTGGTGGTCAGAAACAAAGACTTTGTATCGCTAGAGCTTTACTGAAGAAGCCTAAGATTTTAATCATGGATGATTCTACAAGTGCTGTTGATACTAAGACGGATGCTTTGATTAGAAAGGCAATGAAAGAGTATATTCCAGAGACTACTAAGATTATTATCGCTCAAAGAACTTCAAGTGTTGAGGATGCTGATCGTATTATCGTCATGGATAATGGTAAGATTGATGCCATTGGTACTAGTGAAGAGTTGTTGAAGAATAATAAGATTTATCAAGAAGTTTATTATTCTCAAAATAAACAAGGTACCGAAAGAGGTGAGGAACATGAATAAGAAGAATCAGATTGCGACTGTTAAGCGCTTATTTAAGATGTTGTTTTCTTTCTATCCTAAGCTTTTACCGCTTATTATTGTTTTAATTATTGTCAATGCGGTGATTAGTTCTATTCCTGCTGTTTTCCAACAGAATGTAGTAGCTTTAATTCAAAATGCTTGGGAAAATAATTTACCTTTTGAACAAATTAAACCAGAAGTTGTTAGATTGATTAGTATCTTAGCTGGCTTTTATCTAACCAGTTTAATTGCGGGTATTGCCTATAACCAACTTATGGCTATCTTTACTCAAGGTTCTTTAAGTAAGATTAGAATTAAGTTGTTTGATCATATGGAAACATTACCGATTAGATTCTTTGATACTCATCAAAGAGGTGATGTGATGTCTTATTATACAAATGATGTTGAGTCTTTAAGACAGATGATATCTCAATCATTCCCTCAATTAATGGTTTCGGCTGTTACTTTAACAACTATACTTTGTATTATGTTCTACTATAGTATCCCTATGGCTCTAGTTATTATCTTAGGTGCTATTCTTTCAATCTTTATTACTAAGAAGATTGGTGGTAAATCATCGAAGTATTTCGTTGCTCAACAAAAGAATGTTGCCAAGACTGAGGGTGTTATTGAAGAGATGATTAATGGCCAAAAGGTTATTAAGGTATTTAATCATGAAGATGATACTAAGGCTGAATTTGATAAGGTAAATGATGAGTTGTTTGAGGCAACATATTTAGCTAATAAGTATTCAAATACTTTAATGCCTATTTTAAATAATGTTTCTTATATTGTTTATGTCTTTGTGGCTGTTGCAGGTGGTTTCTTTATTGAAAAGGGTGCACCAAACTTCTCTATTTCAGGTCTACCATTCTCTATTGCGGTAGTAGTTCCTTTCCTTGGCATGTCTCGTCAATTTGCAGGCAATATCCAACAAATATCTCCTCAAATTAATTCGATTGTCATGGGTTTAGCTGGTGCTAGACGTGTCTTTGAATTATTAGATGAAGAGAGCGAACAAGATGAGGGCTATGTAGAACTTGTCAATGTTAAGAAAGTTAATGGTGAACTTGTTGAGTGTAAGGAAAAGACTAATATGTGGGCTTGGAAGCATCCTCATGGTGATGGTACTTTAACTTATACCGAGCTTAAGGGTGATGTTAGATTCTTTGATGTGGATTTTGCCTATAATCCCGATAAGCAAATTCTTCATAATGTTTCCTTATATGCCAAACCTGGTCAAAAGGTAGCTTTTGTAGGGGCTACTGGTGCTGGTAAGACTACTATTACTAATCTAATTAATAGATTCTATGATATTGCGGATGGCAAGATTAGATATGATGACATCAATATCAATAAGATTAAGAAGACTGATTTACGTAAGTCATTAGGAATAGTATTACAGGATACTGTCTTATTTACGGATACTGTAATGGAAAATATTAGATATGGTAGACTTGACGCAACTGATGAAGAATGTATTGCGGCAGCTAAGCTAGCTGGTGCTCATGACTTCATTAAGCATTTGCCTGAAGGCTATAACACAATGTTGCATGGTGACGGTTCTAACTTGTCTCAGGGTCAATGTCAATTGTTGGCAATTGCCAGAGCGGCTGTAGCTGATCCTCCAGTTATGATTCTAGATGAGGCAACATCTTCTATTGATACAAGAACTGAAAGCTTGGTACAAAGCGGCATGGACAAGTTAATGCAAGGTCGTACGGTATTTGTCATCGCTCATAGATTATCTACGGTTAAGAATTCTAATGTGATTATTGTCTTAGACCATGGCCGTATCATTGAAAGAGGAACTCATGAAGAGTTACTTGAAAAGAAGGGTCAATATTATCAGTTATATACTGGTGCCTTCGAATTGGAATAATTTGTATTTTAAAAGGATTATCTTTATATGGTAATCCTTTATTTTCTATATCTGACTTTGTCATATTTTTCCAATTATTGGCATGTTTTTCAAATGTGTCATTGTCATAATCGTTAAATCCATCATCTATTCCAGAACCAATTCTCATAGTCCCATCAGAATATAAGAAGACGGCATAGAAGTTCCAACTACCATTTGATTTAACGCGATAGTCTAGGATGTTATTTTTATCTAATAATTCTTTTAAACGAGAATAATCGTGATCACCACTGTTAAAGTCTTTTCCATTGATTTTGACATTACCATGTTTCTTCTCATAATGAATTAATAATATCATTTTATTGGGAATGAAATGGTATAATTCGATTATTGGGTAAACGATAATGAAAAAGCATGTAAAGATTAAGACCGTAGGGATAATTTCGGTAAGTATTGTGGCTATTTTAGCTTGTTTTTGTATATTTTATGCTTTCTATGCCAATAGACAGTATGAAATATCAAGTGATGCGACATTAGACTATATTAGTGCTGAAAAGGCTATTAAGCGTTTTGAGATGGGTACTAATAAGCTAAATAGGCAAGTGAGGCTAGCGGTTAGTTCACTTGATCAAAAATATATCGATGAATATTTTGTAGAATATAGTGTTATTAATAATCGCCAAAAGGCTATTGATGAATTAGAAAAATTATCTAAAGATTGCGATACAACATGTTCCTTGGATGATGCGATGGAATTGTCTAATCGTTTGGTAGAGTCTCAAAAATATATTTTAAGGTTAATTGAGGAGTCTATTGAAAAGGATGAGAATAAATGGCCACTTGCCTTATTGGATGTTGAACTAAAAGACGTAGATAAGGATTTAAATGATTTAGAAAAGACTGAAAGGGCAAGGGCTTTAATTGGTGATACTAATTATGAGACAACCAATATGTTTATCATGAATAAAGTCTCATCTTCTTTAAATAAAATAAGTAATGAATTATTAGAGAAACAAGATAGTGCTTCTAAGGCTTATAAGAGCGCTTATATGATGTTAGAAATCGGAATAGGCTTGTTTATGATTGAAGGGATATTGATTTGTTTATCAATCTATTTTCTAATTATTAAACCATTATTAATTCTTAATGAACATATTAAAGAGAATGAGGAGATTCCTTTGGTTGGTGCCTATGAACTTAGGACAGTAGCCAATACTTATAATGAAGTTTATAAGGAAAATGAGGCAAGAGAAATGCTTATTAAGCATAAGTCAGAACATGATCCTTTGACTGGTTTATTAAATAGGGGAACTTTTGATTCTATTTTGAATCTTTATGTTAAGGATGAAAATAATTTTGCGCTTATTTTAATTGATGTGGATACTTTTAAGAGTGTTAACGATACTTATGGTCACGCGGTGGGTGATGTTATCTTAAAGAAGGTAGCTGATTTGTTGACAGTAACTTTTAGAAGTATTGACCATGTATGTCGAATTGGTGGCGATGAATTCGCGATTATCATGGTCGATATGAATAGTGAATTAAACTATACTATTTCGGATAAAATAAATGAAATAAATAGACAGTTGGCTATTTCTAAAGATGGGGAGCCAACAGTTTCCATAAGTGTTGGTATTGCGTTAAGTGATAGAGAAAATCCAGGTGATGATATATTTAGGGATGCTGATAAGGCTTTATATCAAACTAAGGAAAAGGGTAGAAAGGGCTATACGTTCTATTAGATTATGATTAAACCTATATGTAAAGATATATTTTTCTTGTCTAAGAAGGCGAGAAAGGCTACTAAAGATGATATTGGGATTGCCTATGATCTTTTAGATACTATCAAGGCTAATAGTTACAGGTGTGTTGGCATGGCCGCTAATATGATAGGTGAGGATGTAGCAATCATAGTGGCTCAAGTTGGAATGTCTTATTTAGTGATGTTTAATCCGATTATTTTAAGCACTAAGGATGAATACGAGACAATGGAAGGCTGTTTATCTCATAATGGTGAGAGAAAATGTATAAGACATCAATATATTAAAGTTAAATATGATGATTTTAATTTCAAGAGTCGTACAGAAGAGTTTAGAGGATTGACTGCTCAAATCATCGAACACGAAGTTGATCATCTAAAAGGAATTTTGATTTAGAATATGGAAATTATTGATAGAGCTAAGAATATTCTTGTTTATCTTGATAAGGCAAAAAGCATTAAAGATAAATATGCAAGTGATGTAAAAACAATCACTTATGACATCATTGAAAAAGAAACAGAAAAAATCTTAGAGACAATACCACTTGAAGAATTAACTAATCGAAAAGCTGGTATTCATATTAAATATTTATATGATGCAGGATATAAGAATATAGCTGATTTAAAGAAAGCTAATATTTTTAAAATTGGTCAAATTGAAGGTATCGGTGTTGATACTTCTTATGTGATCAGAAAACTATTAAATGATATAAGCTATGATGTTAGTAAACAGGCTAAATTAAGAATCAGTGTTGATAATCAAAGTGATGATTATTATTCTTTATTATCAAGGCTTGTTAAGTATCAAAAACTTGATGGAATTATAAAGAATATTTCTAATGTTGATATTAATAGTATTAAGACTTGTATAGATAATAAAGATGGTAGCAAGCTATCTTTATTACTAAATGGAATAGAGGGAAAAAAGATAAGCGATATCTTCAATAAGTTAGATAAGGCTATTAAAGATGATAGTAATCCTTTTGAATATTTTAAAGATAACTCAATTATATTAATCAATTGTTTAGAAGAAATTGTTCCTGATGTTACTTTAAATATGGACGACAATTTTGGTTTACCAAAAGAGATTGTCGAAGAAGTTAAACAACAGGAAATCAAGGAAGCGGGTTTAAAATGTCAATTACGTAATTACCAAAAGTGGGGCGTAAAGTATATTCTTAACCAAAAGAAAGTTTTATTGGGCGATGAGATGGGTTTGGGTAAGACCATACAGGCTATCGCTACTATGGTTTCTTTAAATAATATTGGTGAGAATAAGTTTTTAGTAGTTTGTCCTGCTAGTGTTATTATCAATTGGTGCAAGGAAATAAGTGAAAAGAGCACTTTAAGTGTTATTAAAATCTATGGCGATCATAAACAAGAGATGTTAGAGAAATGGAAGAAGTATGGTGGTGTTGGTGTTACTACATTTGAGACCACATCTATGTTTTCTATAGATTTTAAATATTCGATGTTGATAGTAGATGAAGCTCATTATGTTAAAAATTATGAGACAAGAAGATCAACAAATGTTAGGGCTTTATGCAGACATACTGATAGAATTCTATTTATGTCAGGTACACCACTTGAAAATAATGTGGGAGAGATGATTGGTTTAATCAATATCCTAAGACCTGATATCGCTAAGAAATTAAAGGGTAAGGAATATCTATCACAAGCTTCTTCTTTTAAGGAAATTATTACACCTGTTTATTATCGTAGAAAAAGAGAAGATGTTTTAAAGGAGCTTCCTGAGATGATTGAAAAGAATCAGTGGTGTTCTTTATTAAGTGAAGAAAAGAAAGTCTATTATAAGGCAGTTTTATCTGAAAATTATTCGATGTGTCGTAGAGTTTCTTTTAATATGGAAGATTTGACTAAGTCTAGTAAGGCTTTACGTTTAAAAGAAATTGTTGAAGAAGCTAAACTTGATAATCGTAAGGTTATTGTCTTTTCTTTCTACCTAAATACGATTGAAAAAGTATGTGAATTATTTAAAGATGTATGTATTGGACCAATCAACGGTTCTTTGCCTCCTAAGAAAAGACAAGAACTAATAGATGAATTTAGTAAAGATGATTCAAAGGTTGTTTTAGCTGCTCAAATACAATCTGGTGGTACTGGTTTAAATATTCAAGTTGCTTCGGTTGTTGTCTTATGTGAACCGCAATTTAAACCATCAATCGAAAATCAAGCTATATCTAGAGCCTATCGTATGGGGCAAACTAGAAGTGTCTTAGTACATCGTTTGTTGTGTGAGAAGACTGTTGATGAAAGAGTTACTAAGATGTTGGCTGATAAACAAAAGACTTTTGATTATTTTGCGGATGAAGCACTTGCTAGTAAGAATGAAGCGGAGATTGATGATACTACATTTAGTAAAATCATGAATGAAGAAGTCGCAAGAGTGTCTAAGGAAATTGTCAATGAAACTTAACATTTTTATAAGATTTTAGCTCACATAATTGGTGGGTTTTTTCTTTAAAGGGAAATACAATCAAAAGAGAGGTTATTTATGCGTAAAAAGTATTTAGACAATCTTCGTTTGACTGTTGTTGTAATGGTTGTAATCTATCATGTTATTTATTTCTATAATGGCACTAATGGAACATCCTTAATGGATGCTTATTTGTACTTTGTCTATCCTTGGTTTATGTTTATCATCTTTTTAATTTCCGGTATGTCTTCTTATTATTATCTTGAAAATCATGATATTAAGGAATTTATTAAAGCTAGAACTAAGAAGTTATTAGTGCCTTCGACAATTGGCGTTATTCTTTTTGGATATCCACAAGGTTATTTAAATATGTATTTCGCGAATGCTCTAGATAATATTCCTGCCGGCATCCCTTTTATCATTAAATATTTGATTATCTGTCTTTCAGGAATAGGCGTTATGTGGACAATGCAGATGTTATGGTTTTTTTCGATATGTTTAGTTTTAATCAAAAAAAGAGCAAATATAAAAGTTAATTATCTTGGCTTCATTATTTTAGGAATAGTAGCTATTTTATGTGGACAAATAGGTAATATCACATTAATCCCAATGTATCGTTTTGGTTATTATAGCTTTGCGTATTTCTTGGGATTTTATGTTTTATCTAACGAAGAAAATATTAAGAGTTTTGAGAATATTTGCTTCTTTATTATATGTATTATATTTGGAGCCTTTTATTCAATGATATTTCTTGGTCAAAATTATGCGATAGATCCTTTGTTGAGCAATCCAATTTCTTTGATATATGGCTATTTGATGCCTTTATCATTATTAGGAATTTTTAAAAAGTATTTCAATAAGAAAGAATTAGCATTGGTAAAAGACAGCTTTGGCATCTATCTATTCCACTATTTGTTTATTTGCCTAATTAGTTTGTTTATAAAGAATTATTTATTATCTTTTGTGGTGGCTATGCTAGGAAGTGTTTTCTTGTATAAAATAATTAAAAGGATTCCCGTTATTAGAATTATCCTTTTAGGAGAATAAAATGTTGGCAGAAAATTTGAGTATGTTAAGAAAGAGAAATAGATTATCCCAAGAAGAGTTGGCAGATAAACTATGTCTTTCTAGACAGACAATTTCTAAATATGAAACAGGAGAAACCATCCCTGATATATTGGTTTGTCAAAAGATGGCAGAAGTCTTTAATGTTTCTTTGGACGATTTAGTTAACTACGAAAATAATAATGATATATTAGGGATTCCTCCTAAGGGTAAGTACTTTTTTGGAACTGTTAAAGTAATTGACAATAAGATTGTTATACCTAAAAAGGCTATGAAGGTGTTTGCGATTAATGAAGGCGATAAACTAATAGTTCTAGGTGATGAAGAAAAGGGCATTGGGATTCTGAAGGAAGAAGTTCTTTTAAAGGCAATGAATAAATAGTAAAATTGATACATGATTAAAAATGTTATATTTGATTTAGGTAATGTATTAATTGATTTTAAGCCCATTAAGTATATTAAAAGCTTGGGTTATGATGATGAAAAAGCTTTAGAAATTTTTAATAAAACTATTAAAGATCCTATTTGGGCTGATATGGATAGGGGTATTTATCGTGATAAGGAAAGCTATGTTAAGGCTTTTGAAGAAAAGTATCCTGAAATAAAAAACGATATTGATAAGTTTTTAGGTGGTCCTTGGATGGAAAATGTTATTTTTCCATTAAAAGATAATCTAAAGATGATAGACTTAGTGAAAGAAAAGGGACTAAAGTATTACATCTTATCTAATTATCCCAAGGACGCTTTTGAATATACCTATAATATGTGTCCATTTATTCAAAATGCGGATGGCATGGTCATTTCTTATGATGTTTTGATGATTAAACCGAATAAGAATATTTATTTAAAATTATTGGATAAATATGGATTGAAAGCTAATGAGTGTCTATTTATGGATGATTTGGATATTAATGTTGAGGGGGCAAAGAGCGTAGGTATTAATGCCTTTGTCTTTAAAGACTTAGAAGATGGCTATAAGAAGCTAGAAGAATATTTGAAGGGAGAATGATATGCAACAATATCTTGATTTATGTCGACATGTCTTGGAACATGGTGAAAAAAGAGAGGATCGTACTGGTACTGGTACTATTTCTACTTTTGGTTATCAAATGCGTTTTGATTTGACTAAGGGTTTTCCATTACTTACTACTAAGAAAGTATTCTATCGTGGTATTTTTGAAGAATTGTTATGGTTTCTAAGTGGCAATACCAATATTAAGCCTCTTGTTGATAAGAAGGTTGGCATTTGGAATGAATGGCCATATGATAAATATTCTAAAAGTCCTGATTTTAAGGGTGAAACTCTAGAAGAATTTATAGAGAAGATTAGAGGTGATCAAGAATTTGCTGATAAGTATGGCAATTTAGGTCCTGTTTATGGTAAACAATGGCGTGATTTTAATGGGGTTGACCAAATTAGCCAATTAATCGAAGGTATTAAGAATAATCCATTTTCTAGAAGACATTTAGTAGTGGCTTATAATCCGAGTGAAGTTAAGGATATGGCTTTACCACCTTGCCATTCATTATTCCAATTCTATGTATCAGCTGATGGAAAGAAGTTGTCTTGTCAATTGTACCAAAGAAGTGGTGATGTATTCTTAGGTGTACCATTTAATATTGCTTCATATTCATTGTTGTTGGCGATGGTAGCTCAGGTATGTGACTTAGAACCATATGAATTTATCCATACTTTTGGTGATGTTCATATTTACTTAAATCATCTAGATCAAATTAATGAACAATTATCTAGAATTCCTCGTCCTTTACCTAAACTTGTTTTAAATAAGGATGTTAAGAATATTTTTGACTTTAAATATGAGGATATTAAGATCGAAGATTATGATCCATATCCTGCAATTAAGGGGGCTGTGTCTGTCTAATGTTTTCGATTATTGTAGCTTATGATGAAAATAGGGGTATTGGTAAGGATAATGATTTAGTGTGGCATATCAAGGATGATTTGAAGCTGTTTAAGGAACATACTTTAAATAAGAGAATTGTTATGGGTCGCAAGACTTTTGAGTCAATCGGTAAGCCTTTGCCTAATAGACATACTTTGATTGTGTCTAATAATAAAAAGGAAGATGGTGAAAACTATTCTTATATCGATGATTTTTCTACATTCTTAAAAAAGAATATGGATACAGCTGAAGAAATTATGATCTGTGGTGGTGCTAACATTTATAGACAGGCTTTACCATATTGTAAGAAGTTATGTATCTCTAAGGTTAATGGTGTGCATGATTGTGATACTTTCTTCCCTGAATTCAATGAAAGTGATTATAAACTTATTAATACTATAAAGTACACTGATTTTATCTATTATGAGTATGAAAGTGTTATAATTTAACGTGTTTTAAAAAAGGAGCTTTAATTAATATGCCTAGTAAATATAATTTCGATGAAATCGTATCACATTTAAAAAGTAGCGGCTTTGTTTATCAAGGTTCAGAAATCTATGGTGGTTTATCTAATTCATGGGATTTCGGTGTCTTGGGTGCTGCATTAAAAAAGAATATTAAGGACTTATGGTGGAAGGAGTTTATTGAGACTTCTCCATATAATGTCGGTATTGATAGTTCAATTATCATGAATCCTAAGACTTGGGAAGCAACAGGTCACTTAAAGGGTTTTGCGGATGCTATGGTTGACTGTAAGGAGTGCAAGAGCCGTTTTAGAGCTGATCAACTTATCGAACAAGCAACTGGTATCAGTGCTGATGGCAAGTCTTTTGAAGAGATGGATAAGATGATTGAGGAACATGATATCAAGTGTCCTAACTGTGGTAAGCATAACTTTACAAATGCTCGTGCCTTTAATCTTATGTTTAAGACTTTTATTGGTACTTTAGAGGATGCTAAGTCTGTTGTTTATTTAAGACCTGAGACTGCGCAAGGTATCTTTGTAAACTTCAATAACGTTTTAAGAACTTCTAGAAAGAAATTACCATTTGGTATTGGCCAAATTGGTAAGTCATTTAGAAATGAAATTACTCCAGGTAACTTCATTTTCAGAGTTCGTGAATTTGAACAAATGGAACTAGAATTCTTCTGTAAGCCAGGAGATGACCTAGAATGGTATAAATATTGGGTTGATTATTGTTGGAACTTTATTTTAAAGTTAGGTATTAAGGAAGAAAACTTAAGAGTAAGACCTCATGATCCTGAAGAATTAGCTTTCTATTCTAAGGGAACAAGTGATATCGAATACGCCTTCCCATTCACTGATTGGGGCGAGGTATGGGGTATTGCCGATCGTACTGATTATGACTTAAAGCGTCATAGTGAATTCTCTGGTAAGGATTTAAATTATCTAGATCCAGAGACTAATGAAAAGTATGTTCCATATTGTGTTGAACCTTCTGTTGGTGTTGAAAGATTGTTCCTTATGGTATGTTGTGATGCTTATGATAAGGAAAAGGTTGGTGACAATGATGAGAGAATCGTTATGCATATTCATCCATCTATCGCTCCAGTTAAGGCTTGTGTATGTCCTTTATCTAAGAAGTTAAGCGAACCTGCAACTGCTTTATTTAAGGATTTAGCTGCTGATTTCCAAGTTCAATATGATGAGGCTGGTTCAATTGGCAAGCGTTATAGAAGAAATGATGCGATTGGTACACCACTTTGTATCACTTATGATTTTGATTCAGAAAATGATGGTTGTGTAACTGTAAGAGATAGAGACACAATGGAACAAGAGAGAATCAAGATTGAGGATTTAAAATCTTATATTAAAGAGAGAATTAAATATTAATTGATGATAAACAAGGAAACTATTGATGATATTCTAAGAAGCGTGGATATCGTTGATGTTATTGGTCACTATATTCCACTAGTAAAGAAGGGCAAGGGCTATGGCGCTATTTGCCCTTTTCATGATGATCATGATCCTTCTTTAAGCATTTCTCAGGATAAACAAATATATAAATGTTTTGTGTGTAATAATGGCGGTAATGCCTTTACTTTTGTCCAAAATTATAAAAAGATAAGTTTTCTAGAGGCTGTAAAAGAAGTAGCTGATATAGCTGGTAAGCCAATTGATATTGGAACATCTTATGTCAAGAAAGTAGATAAGAATGCTAGATATCATGATTTATTAAATGACTATATTGAATATACCAACTATTGTTTAACAGGTACTAAGTTAGGTCTTAGTGCTAAGGAATATCTAGTTAATAGAGGAATTGATGAAGAGATCATTAATGAATTTAAGATTGGTTTTAATCCTGATAATGATAGGGTATCTACGGTTTTGAAGGCCAAGGCATATAGCGATGAAGAAATGATTAAAGTTGGTATATCAGCCTTTGGTCAAAGTGGACTATATGATATCTTTCATCATCGTATTACCTTTCCTATTTATGATAAGTATGGTCATCCTATCGCTTTTACGGCTAGAGATTATACAAACTTTAGTGATTCTAAATATATCAATAGTGCTAATACCATTTTATATAACAAGGGTTATGTTATCTTTAATTATCATAAGGCTATTGAGTCTTCTAAACAAAAGGGTTATGTGATTGTTTGTGAGGGCGTTATGGATGTCATTGCCTATAAAAGAGCCGGTATTGATAATGTGGTAGCTACTTTAGGTACGGCATGCACTAGGGAGCAGGTAACTTTATTAAAGGAATTGGCAAAGACTATTGTCTTATCTTACGATGGCGATAGGGCTGGTAGAAATGCCAATATGAAGGTTGGTAAATTATTGTTTGATGAGAATGTTCAAGTAGAGGTTATCAACAATAATAGCGAACTAGATCCTGACGAGATTGTTACTCAAAAGGGCAAGAATGTTTTAAGGGATTTAGCTAGTAAGCGTTTATCTTATATTGATTATGTGATTAAGCTATATAAAGATACTTATGATTTGGATAATTATTCTAATCGTAAGAAGATGGCTTTGGATATTTCTAATCTAATTAATCAATTACGGGATGAATATGATAGGGAGAACTATTATAACGAGCTTTATGAAATCACTAAAATTCGAATGAAAGCTAATAATAGCGTAAAAAAGGATGATTTCGGTTATAATAGTAGGGAAAAATCTTTCAATGAGCTTTTTCTTAGTGGCTTAAATAAGGCAGAACTGATTATTTTGTCACAAATGGCTATTAGTAAAGAGGCTGTGATGATTTTTCATAAGGAATTAGGGTATTTATTAAATGATAGTGCAAGTAAGCTTGCAAGTATTATTCAAGATGAATATCGAAAAAATGGAAAGTGTGACTTATCTTTAATGATTGATGGCCTTGATGATGATAATGTCAAGGATTTAATCTTGAATATAGCTACACTTGAGAATTTACCAGATGAATTTGATAAAGATATTCTTTTAGGTTCTATCAATAAGGTCAAATTAGAAATCCTTAAACAAAAGAAGGATTATCTGAAGAAGAAGATTGAAAAAGCCGTTACGCTAGATGAAGAGACCGCAAAGGATATTAAAGAGTATACAGAGATATTAAGAGAATTGGGAGGCAAGGATGGCAAGTAAAAAAGAAGTAAAAGAAGAAGTAGCAGTTGAAGACGTGGAGCCTTCTAAGAAAAAAGAAGCTAAGCCAAAGAAACAAATTTCTATCGCTAAGCCAAAAAGATATGAGCCAAGAGTTATTAGAGAAGATAAGAAACCTGCATCAGGTTCTACTTTAACTAGTAGAAAGTTTAATGACTTAGATGAATTAAAGGGTTTCTTGATTGAGTTAAATAAGACTAAGGCTGATATTGATCAAAAGGATGTTATTCAAGCTCTAGATCGTTTCGATATGACTGATGATGATATCGAGGCTTTCTATGATTGGGCAAATGAAGAGGGTGTCGATTTTGTCGAAGAGGAAGAAGCTGAAGAAGATTTAGCTGATGATGATTATCTTTTGGGTGATGATGAAGAAGAGAATCAGGATTCTGAAAGAAATATCGTTATTAACTATGAGGATGCTAGTAAATATACTAAGGTAAATGATCCTGTTAAGATGTATCTAAAGGAAATCGGTAGAGTTCCTTTGTTGAAGGCAGATGAAGAAATTGAAATCGCCAAGAGAATTGAGGCAGGTGGTCCAGATGCTGAAGATGCTAAGAAGGAACTAGTTAGTGCTAACTTACGTTTAGTAGTAGCTATTGCCAAGAAGTATACTGGTAGAGGTATGTTGTTCTTAGATTTGATTCAAGAGGGTAATCTTGGTTTGATTAAGGCTGTTGATAAGTTTGACTATCATAAGGGCTTTAAGTTTTCAACTTATGCCACTTGGTGGATAAGACAGGCTATTACTCGTGCTATTGCCGATCAAGCAAGAACAATCAGAGTTCCTGTTCATATGGTTGAAACTATCAATAAGATGACTAGAATTCAAAGACAATTAGTTCAAGAATTAGGTAGAGATCCAAGTGCTGAAGAAATTGCCGAAAAGATGGGTGGTGGTATGTCTGCTGATAAGGTTAGAGACATTCAAAAGATTGCCCTAGATCCAGTTTCTTTAGAGACTCCAATCGGTGAAGAGGACGATTCTCATTTAGGTGACTTTATTGAGGATGAATCTACTATTTCTCCTACTCAATTTGCGAATAATGAGTTGTTGAAGGAAGAGATTGATCTTGTTTTACAGACTTTAACTGAAAGAGAAGAGAAGGTTTTAAGATTAAGATTTGGTCTTGAAGATGGTAGAACTAGAACACTAGAGGAAGTTGGCAAGGAGTTTGATGTTACAAGAGAGAGAATCAGACAAATTGAGGCTAAGGCTTTAAGAAAGCTAAAAAATCCTACTAAGTGCAAGCGTTTAAAAGAATTCATGGATGACAGACACTAATGTTATCGAATAGATTATTAGAAATTGCGAAGTTAGTTGATAAGAATAAGGTAGTATATGACATAGGGAGTGACCATGGCTTGCTACCTTGTTTTTTAGTACTTAACGATATTTGTCCTAAGGCTTATGCGGTAGATAATAAGGTTGGCCCTTTAAATAGAACAAAGGAAGCAATCGATAGATATAAGCTTGAGGGTAGGGTTGTTCCTATTTTAAGTAATGGTTTAAATGACGTTGGTGCTGATGCTCAAATTATAACTATCGCTGGCATGGGTTATTTTACTCTTATGGATATTTTTGAGGGCAAAGATTTAAGTAAGTATGAAAAGCTAATTATTCAAATTAATAAGGATGTTGATAAGTTACGTAGATATATTAGTGATCATAACTATACAATTTTGGATGAGCGTATCGTGAAAGAGGATAAGTTTTATCAGATTATTGTCTTTAATACTAATTATCATGATGCTTATAGTGAAATGGAAATTAACTATGGTCCTATTTTATTAAAAGAGAAATCTTTATGTTTTAAGGAATATCTTGAGGAACTACTTATTAAGAATAAATTGATCTATGAAAGATGTTTAAACGAGAAGGCTCTTAAAAAAGTAAATGAAATAGAGTCACTTCTTGATATAATAATTAACGGTTAATAAAAAAGGGGAGCTTTTATTATGTTGAATTTAAATTTTCCAAGTTCTAAGGCTTTTACAAGTAAAGAGAACTTTAAGGAAACTTTTACTACTAATCTAGAACTTAGATTCGGTAAGTCAGTTGAAGAATCAACTAAGTATGAGAAGTATGAAGTACTTGGTGAAATCATCATGGCTTATGCGATGAAGAATTGGAAGAAGACAAGAGAGACTGTTAAGAAGGAACAAGGAAAGTCTTTGTATTATTTCTCACTTGAGTTCTTAATGGGTAGAATGTTAAGCAATAACTTAAGATCTTTAGGTTTATATGAGGTTACATATGATGCCCTAGAGGAATTAGGCGTTGATTTAAATGAAATCGAAGACTGTGAAGCTGATGCTGGTTTAGGTAATGGCGGTTTAGGTAGACTTGCTGCTTGTTTCTTAGATTCATTAGCTAGTTTAGATTATCCAGGCAATGGTAATACTATTAGATATCGTAATGGTTTATTTAAGCAATTAATCATCGATAATCAACAAGTTGAAGTACCAGATCAATGGTTAAGATATGGTTATCCATGGGAAATTAGAAAAGCTGATAAGGGCGTTTTAGTTAGATTCTATGGTGATATTGAAGTAAGTAGAGATGAAAAGGGTGACCTTAGATTTGAACATAAGAATTATGAAGAAGTATTGGCTGTACCATATGATATGCCAGTTGTTGGTGCTGATACTTTTACTACTAATACTCTAAGAATGTGGTCTGCAGAACCTTCTGATAATCTTCCAAGCCATATGGCTTATCCTGATTATCTTCAAGATGTTGAAAAGATTTGTTTAAATCTATACCCAGAAGATTATACAGAAGATGGTAAGTTAACTCGTATTAAACAAGAATATTTCTTTGTGTCTGCTGGTTTACAAACAATTATTAGAGAACATTTAAAAAATTATCCAAGTCTTGACAATTTTGCCGATAAGACTGTTATTCAATTAAATGATACTCACCCTGCACTTGCAGTTCCTGAGCTAATGCGTATTTTAATGGATGATTATGATTATTCATGGGATAAGGCCTTTGATATTGTTAAGCATACATTTGCTTATACAAATCATACTGTATTACAAGAAGCTCTTGAGAAGTGGCCTGTTAAGTATATTCAAATGTTGCTTCCAAGAATCTATTTAATCATTGAAGAAATTGATAATCGTTTTGTTCATTCTTTAAAAGAAATGGGTAAGGATGATAACTTTATTGATTCAGTTAGAATTATTTCTAATGGTAGTGTTAAGATGGCTTTCTTATCTATCGTTGGTTCTTTCTCTGTCAATGGTGTTGCCAAGATTCACTCAGAAATATTAATTAAGGATACTTTCAAGAATTTCTATGAGATTTATCCAAATATGTTTAATAACAAGACTAATGGTATTACTCAAAGAAGATGGTTATTGTATTCAAATTCTGAGTTAACTAAGTTAATTGAAAAGTATACAAAGACTAATTTATTAAAGGATTTTGATTCTATTAGTGAATTAAATAAGTATTTAGATAATAAGGAACTTCAAAAGGAATTCTTAGCTGTTAAGAAGGAAAAGAAGGTTGAATTAGCTAATTATCTAAATAAGTTATATGGAATTGAATTAGATCCAAATAGTATCTATGATGTACAAGCTAAAAGACTTCATGCATATAAGAGACAACTTCTTAATATCATGTATGTAATTTCTTTATACCATCGTATTCATAGTGAGCCAGATTTCAATATGCCTAAGACTACATTTATCTTTGGTGCTAAGGCTGCTGGTACTTACTATTTCGCTAAGGATGTTATTAGATTAATCAACTGTGTTGGTGAGACTATCGATAACGATTCTCTAGTTTCTAAATTCATTAAGGTTGTCTTTATTCCTAACTATCGTGTAACAATCGCTGAAAAGTTAATGCCTGCTGCTGATGTTTCTGAACAAATTTCTACAGCTGGTAAGGAAGCAAGTGGTACCGGTAACATGAAGTTCATGATGAATGGTGCGGTTACTTTAGGTACTATGGATGGTGCTAATGTTGAGATTAGAGGTCTAGTTGGTGATGATAATATCGTTATCTTTGGTATGAGCGAAGAAGAAGTGGTTGCTAGAAAGCCAAGTTATAAGCCTTATGAGTATTACCAAAATAATGCTGAAATTAGAAGAATTATCGATTCATTGACTGATGGTACTTTCCATGCTGATAAGAAGGCGTTTGAAGATTTAGCTAATGAATTCTTATTAAGAAATGATGAATATATGATTCTTGCTGATTTTGAATCTTATAAGCAAGCTCATGATAAGATTTATGGTTTGTATCAAGATGAAGAGAAGTGGGCTAGAATGTGCTTAGCTAACATCGCTAATTCTGCATTCTTCTCAAGTGATAGAACGATTAATGACTATGTTAGAGATATTTGGCATTTAGATCATTTAGAAGAATCTAAATAAGTTATACAAAGGGGTTACTAATAATAACTCCTTTTTATATACTATGTGTATATACAAGGAGAAACACAATGGCTATTACTAAAACTCTTAATTGTAAAGTTGATGAAGAATTATCTAATTTTGTAACTGAATTTGAACCTTCAAATAGAAAAAATATCGTTGAACTTTTTGAGGGTTTCGATGGAGAATATAAACCTACTGAAATAGAATGGGGAATTCCAACTGGTGAAGAGATTTGGTAAAATATTTTTATCAAAGGGTGAATGAAATTATATTGTTCACTCTTTTTTTTGATTTTCTAGTGCTATCATAAAGAAAAAAGGATAGAAATTTATGAAAACATTTAAAGTATTATTGATTGTAGCGCTTGTTTTAACGCTTGGTGCTTGTAATGAGAAAGCAGTTGAGAAAACATCTTTGCCTGATGAGTGTATGCTTTATTATCATTTGGCTGATGAGGATATTGTGGCTAATGATGATTCACTACCCTTGGAAGAAATAGGTTCTAGGACTTATAGTGTTTGGTATGATAATCAATATCTAGGTGTTGTTAGGAAAGAATTTGATGAGGGAATAAAACTTGAGGATATCATGTCAGATGGTTCTTCTTTTGTAAATAAGGAAGGTTATTTCTTGTGGGGTTCTAAAAGATATACACCAATTTATTTGGATGTTAAGGGAGGCTATGTGCCTAATGTTTCACCCAATGAAGAGGGCGGCATCTTGTGGCTTAATATAAATGGTGAATGTTTTGGCGATGGTGGAGCTATTGATGTTTCTTGTTTCAGTGGCTTTAATACTGTAATCATTTCGGGTAATGGTGAATTAGAGATAGAAGGTGGCATTGAGTGTGGTGGTGGTACTTTAGCTTTACCAGCTTTGATTATTGATGGTGATATTGAATTAGAATGCGATTCTATCAGTGTTACAAAGAATGATGATAATATTCCTGCTTTGTATGTAAGAAATGGCAAGGTAGATGCTGATCAAATATTTGTTTCTGGTGATGTGCTAATAAGTGGAGGAGATGTAGAAACAGATATGATTGTTGATCCTTTAAATGTAGTTGTACGTGGTGGTGAATTTCAAATGGAACAGTGGGGTGGCATTTCACCTAATATCATCTTATCTGGTGGTGATTTAACTTGTAGTGGTTGGTTGCCTGAAGGAACTATTGCTTATGTGGGCAAGGGCACAATGAGTGCTAATGGTTTAAAGTATAATACCAATGTTCATGTATATGATGATGGTAAGATAATTGATTTAATGGAAAAAGAGGACTAATCGATAATGATTGGCCCTCTTAGTTCTTGTTTAAGATAAGCTTTTCTATTCTTTGTATATGTTGCATATACATTCGCAACTTTCCATTCAATATTTTTATAAGATTCAGGGATGTTTTTAAATTGAGTAACAACTTTAAAATCTTCTCTGTCTCTAAATTGTTTTAAGTATTCTCTACCCTTAGAGTTAAAGCCTAGTACTCTAACGTAATTTAGAGGCTCTAAAGCTTTGTATTCTTCTTTGGTGATGTTGTTTATGATGTTGGTACAAATCCTTTGGATACGGGCTCTAGTGTATCTTCTAGAGATGGAAGCTTTTAGAAAGTCTTCATATGTATCATTTTCATAAGCGTTTTTAATTAATAGGTTTTCAATACCTTCAGATACTAAAAATATTTTTTCTAGTCTTTTCTTATCACTTGTCAGCAATATTCTTTGTAGATATGGATATAAATCATCATTGAACAAAGGTTCTTTAATTTTAATTGGTGTTGCCATATGGTAATCCTTATTGTCTTTAATAGCCATTCTAATAGCCTTGGCACTGGCTATTTCTTCTAATTCATCACTATGATAGCTATTAGTCCTTTGAATCAAATATGGCTTAATATTAGTATCCTCTAAGGCTCTTAGATAACTGATGCCTAAGATATCATTGGGATATAGACTTCCTGCAAGTAAGCCATAGGCCTTAGGAAAAGAGTTTCCCTTGTCCATGATTTCTTTTAGATAATCAATTTCAATATTATATGAGGCAAAGTCTTTAAGTTCTTCTAGATTATTAGTTTCCGAGCCAAAGACTAGGTTGTTGATGCCTAATTTATTTAACAGTTCAACACTTCTCTTACCAAAGACACTGCTATTTTGTAAGGTGTAGATATAGGGCAGTTCTACAACTAAATCAACACCATTCTCAAGGGCAGCTTTAGTTTTATCGAATTTATTAATAATTGATATTTCACCACGTTGGGTAAAGTTTCCTGATGTAATGGCAATGATTAAATCAGGATTGGTTAATTCCTTTGTTTTGTTTAGGTGATATAAGTGTCCGTTGTGAAATGGATTATATTCTACAATAATTCCGCTAATGTTCATGTTTGTTATTATATAATGAGCACATGAAAATATGTTTTAAAGATTTGCGTAATATCGCTAACGAGAAAAGATATGACATTAAGTTCGATGTAATTGAACCTAGTGATAAGACTTTCTTATATCGTTTAGAGGATGTTGAGGGTCATGTAACTTTCTATTATGATTTGGATGATAAGTTATGTATAAAATATCATGTAGAGGGTACGATGATTTGTCCTGATTCTTTTACTTTTGAAGAGATTGAACATGATTATATGGCAGAGGATGAGGATTTTGTTACGTATAAGGAAGATGAAGAGGGCTTCTATTTATACGATAATATGGAACTTTCGGACTTTGTAATGTTCATAAGTTTACCAGAAGTTCCAATTATTGTTGAAAATCCGAATAAAAAAAGATATTATAGTGGGGATGGCTGGACAATTTCATCTGAAGAGGAGTATAATAGACACTCGAAGGAAGTAATTGATCCTCGGTTAGCAAAACTATTGGAGTATAAGGAGGAATAACATTAGATGGCAGTTCAACAAAGAAGAAATTCTAAGACACGTAAGGCTAAAAGAAGAACTCACTATAAACTAAGTGCTCCTGCGATGGTTAAATGTCCATCTTGTGGAGAGTACAAACTAGCTCATAGAGTTTGTCCTAAATGTGGTGCTAAATAATGATCGCTGAATAAGCGATTTTTTTATTTGTTTATAGAATATGAAGGTTTCTTGTAAAAAGAAGCCTTTTTTAATTGACTTTAATACCCAAAATATTGAATAATAGTGGTAGAGAATGGCAAAAAGTGGGGAGAAGTGGTAGATGTTTATAGGTGAATATTCACATAACCTTGATAACAAGGGAAGAATAATCATCCCAAGTAAGTTCAGAGAAGAACTTCACTCATCTTTTATTTTGACCAGAGGTCTTGATGGTTGTTTAACAATCTATTCAGTTGAACAATGGAACAAGATCTTTGAGAAGATAAATAAGCTTCCAACTACTAAAAAAGCCGTTAGACAATATACCAGAGTATTAACTAGTAATGCATCTGAGTGTGTACTAGATAATCAGGGTAGAATACTTATTCCAAGTAACTTGTCAGCCCCTTTGGGTATCAAGAAAGAATGTGTTATCGTTGGTGCTAATGATCATATTGAAATTTGGAATAAAGAGACTTGGGATGAGTACTTGCTTGAAGCTAATGCCAACTTTGAGGAAGTAGCTGAGAATTTAAGTGATTTGTTAGAAGATGAGTAAACATATTAGTGTGCTTCTAAATGAAGCTATTGACATGTTAGATGTCAAAGAAAATGGAATTTACGTTGATGGTACTTTAGGCAGAGGTGGCCATAGTGAGCAGATCTTAAAAAGATTAAAGGGTGGTAAGTTATATTGTTTCGATTTGGATAATGTAGCTATTGCCGAATCTAAGGAAAGATTAAGCGCATATCAAAATGTAGAATTTATCCATGATAACTATAAGAATATGTTTGGCTATGTAGATAAGGTTGATGGAATAATCTTAGATCTAGGTGTATCTTCTCCACAATTCGATGAGAGCGAAAGAGGTTTCTCATACCGCTTTGACGGTCCATTAGACATGAGAATGAATAAAGATGATAAGTTAAGTGCTTATGAGGTTATTAATCATTACTCTAAGGAAGAATTAGAACATGTATTAAGGGACTATGGCGAAGAGAAATATTATCGTAGCATTGTCTCTAATATCTTAAAGACAAGAGAAGAGAAGGTTATTGAGACAACATTTGAATTAGTTGAAGTCATTAAAAGAAGTTTACCTTACAAGGTATTAAATTCTAAGGGACATCCAGCTAAACAAACTTTCCAGGCTATTAGAATTGAAGTTAATCACGAGCTTGATTCATTGAAGGAATTCTTAAATAGTTTTGAAGGAAAACTTAATAAGGATGGAAGGGTAGTTATTATTACTTTCCATTCACTAGAGGACAAACTAGTTAAATATAAGTTCAAGGAACTAAGTACGGTAGTTGATGATTTAAGAATCGCTAAGTTACCTAGTGAAATTGAAACTGCTGATTATACATTATTATCACGTAAGGCCGTAATAGCAAGTGATGAAGAATTGACAAATAACCCAAGAAGCAAGAGTGCAAAGTTAAGAGGTATTAAATATGGGAAAGATTTACAAGAAAAAAAGAAAAACAAATAAGTTCAACCAAGGAGCAACTATATTTTTCTCTTTTGCGGTGGTAATATACTTAGGTGTGTCTCTTTTTGTGGGCACCGCTAATACAAACTTAACTATGGAAATTCAAAATATCACGAATAGAATTAGTGAATTAAAGTTAGAAAATGAAAAAATGAGTATTTCTATTAGTTCACTAGAGAATAAGGATCGTGTCTATACTATGGCTTCTGATGCTGGTCTTAATCAAAACCAAGATAATTTAATTTCTTTACAGGGAGTTAACTAATGAAACGAAGCAATAATATGCTTCGTCTTATTTATATTTTGGCAATGACAGTGATGATACTATGTGTCATCAATGTTTTTGTTGTGACTCTTGGTAAATTACACTTAAGATCTTTAACAAGTCTTGATTCATATATTCAATCTGTCTCATTAGTATCCGAAACTCTTAGAGCTAAAAGAGGTAATATTTATGATGCCAATGGAGAGATAGTTGCCCAGGACCAAAAGACTTATGATGTTATTTGTTACTTAGATTCAAGTAGAATGAACGGTAAAAAGCCTGCTTATGTAGTAGATCCTTTATATACTTCGCAGGTCCTAGCAAGAATTCTTGATGGCGATCAAATGGAGATTTATTCTTTACTTACAAGTAATCCTGATTTATATCAAACCGAAATTGGTTTGACTGGTAAGAATATTTCTGAGGAACAGAAGAACGAGATACTTGCAACCCCTGAAATCTATGGCATAGGTTTTAAGGAATCATATAAAAGAGTTTATTCTACATCTTATTTTGCGCCATATTTGATTGGTTTTGCCCAATCTGATGAATCGGGTAAGCTAGTTGGTAAAATGGGACTAGAGAGCTATTTAAATGAAGAATTAAGTGGCACTGATGGAAGCCATATCTATCAACAAGATAAAAATGGCTATATCTTAACGGGAATGTATGAGGAAACAACTCCCGCCAAGAATGGTTATGACGTATATACAACTCTTGATTCTTCTATTCAACAAGCATTACAGACGGCTTTTGAAGATGTTGCTAAGGATAATAATGCATCTAAGGCTTGGGGAACAGTGGTTGAAATAAGTACAGGTAAGATTAAGGCTTGGGGTCAATATCCAAGTTTTGATCCTAACTTATTAAATATTGAAGACTACAATAACGTCGGTGCTCAAGTACCATATGAACCTGGTTCTGTTATGAAAGCTTTTATCTATGCAGCAGCTATGGATATGGGTGTATATGATGGCAATGCTTATTTTGATTCATCATCATTCTGTTACTATGGTGCAAACCCATATCGTGTATATAGCGGTAGTAGCTATGGTTGTATTTCTAATGCGGCAGGCAAGTCATGGGGAACTATTCCACTTGATTATGGTCTAATTTATTCAAGCAATGTTGCCACAAGTACTTTATTAACTGATTATGTAGGTGTTGAAAACTTTTCTAATTATTTGGATGCCTTTGGTTTCTTTAAACTAGTTGATACCGATGGTATTTTAGAGACCAATGGTCTTAAGAATTATAAGTATCCAAGTGAAAAGTTAGCTTTAACATATGGACAGGGAAGCAGTGTTACAATGTTGCAACTAGTTCAGGCTTATACAGCTATTTTTGGCAATGGTGAGATGTTGAAACCTTATTATATTGATAAGGTTGTTGACAAAGAAAATGATGAAGTCATTTATCAGGGCCAAAAGACAGTGGTAGGAACTCCTATTAAAGAGAGCACTGCCAAAGAGATTCAAACTTTAATGGAGAGGGTAGTAAGTGACAAGAGTGGTACTGCTAAGTTCTATGCGGTTGATGAAGTTAATATCATGGCTAAGACCGGTACTTCAGAAATCGCCACAAACGGTAGCTATGGTTCTAACGATTCTATCACTTCTGTTATGTTAGCTTTCCCAGCAGAGAGTCCTAAGTATATGATTTATTTTGCCTATGTTTCACCATACGATTACTATAATCATACTTATTCAACTCCAATTAAGAATTTAATTAGAAGAGTAGCTCTTTTAACTGAGGTTGGCTATTCTAATATGGACACTCTAAAGACTACTAATGTGGTTAAGGAAGAGATGCCTAATGTTTTGAATAAGAATATTAATGAGGCAACTGATATCTTAAACAATTCTTATAATTTAAGAGTTATTAAAGTAGGAAACGGTGATACAGTTACTGACCAATATCCTTCTAATGATGAACAAGTATATACCAACTCAAGGGTATATTTAAGGACTGATGGTGACGTTGTTTTGCCTGATTTTACAGGTTGGACAAAGAAGGAAATAGTAGAATATGCCAACTTTACAGGTTTGAATATAAAGGTTAATGGTCAGGGAATTTGCAGTAATCAGTCAATTAGTGCTGGTACAACTGTAGATAAATATGATTTAATAGTTATCGACTTGTCTTTAATTGATTCAAATGTTTCGACTTATACAAAGACTGATGATATTATTGATGACGAAGAATAAATATAGGAAGTATAAAGTATGGATTTTTATTTAGTAGCCATTTTAGGCTGTGTATTATCTTTTTTAGGTGTTTATTTCTTAATGCCACCTTATATTAAGGCATTAAAAGAACATAACATTAATCAATCAGTTAGTGAATATGCACTAGAAGAATATAAGACTAAACAAAAGACGCCTATCATGGGTGGACTATTGTTTGTGGTGGTACCAGTAATTGTTTATCTTGTCATTAACATGTCTAATGTTCAAGACAGACTAGCTAACATGGTCTTATTATCATATATCTTATTTTGTTTAGTTGGTTTTGGCGATGATATTTTAATCATCTTAAGAAAGAATAATGAAGGTTTATCTCCAAAGCTTAAATTAATTCTTGAATTTATCTTTGCGATTATTATTTATCTTATTTATAAGGATTCGCTAAGCTTTAAGGTTGATCTTCCTTTATTAAAGAAAACTATTGAACTTTCATGGTTTATCTATCTACCATTTATCATCCTAATGTTTCTAGGTGAGGCTAATGCGGTTAACTTTACTGACGGCATGGATGGTTTGTGTGCTGGTGTTTCAACTATTTCTTTATTAGCTTATTTAGTAATTTTACTTCTATCAGCTAAGTATAATATCTTTATTTTGGTATCTTGTATCATTGGTGGCTTATTAGCCTATCTATGTTACAACCACTTCCCAGCTAAGATTTTTATGGGAGACAGTGGTTCTCTTGCCTTAGGCGGCTTATTCGCATCTATCGCCTTAGCTACTAATTCTGAGATTGTCTTATTATTTATTGGTGGTGTCTTCTTAATTGAAATGTTCTGTGTTTGTGTTCAACAAATCGCTGTAAGAGTCTTCCATAAGCGTGTTTTCTCTTATACACCAATTCATTATGCCTTTGTCTTAAAGGGTCATAAGGAGACTACTGTAGTAAAAAGATTCTATATTTTAACTTTAATTCTTTCTGTAATTGGTCTTGTACTTTATATCTTCTAATGGAATATCGTTATCATCAAGGAAACTTATTAGATAATATTTATTTAATAAATAATATTCAAAAGAGCGATCTAGAAATAGATCGTTTTGACAATATTGACTATCATCAAAGTCTTTTTGACTTTAAAGATAAATTATTAACTTTAAAAGATAAACACATCTTAATCGTAGGTGATTATGATTGTGATGGTATTTGTGCTACAACAATTACTAAAAGATTATTGGAACACTTAGGTATCAATAATAGCTACTATATTCCATCTAGAATTGATGAGGGCTATGGCTTAAGTGAAAAGATTGTGTCTATCGCCCATAAACATCATTATGATGTGATTATCACGGTTGATAATGGGGTATCAGCTACAAGTTCTATTTCTTTAGCTAATTCATTAGGCATTAAGGTAATGATAATTGATCACCATGAATATGTTGATATACCTGATTGCTATGGCTTTATTCATCCTAATTTATTAGATAAGGATTTTAATAAGTTATCAGCTGGAGCCTTGTGTTATCTATTGTCTACCTTGTTTTATGAAGACGATTATTCGTTAGTGCTAGGTGGCCTTAGTATTCTTAGTGATATGGTAGGGGTTTTGAATTATAATCGTTATCTTCTTAAGAAGATGATGAATATATTAAATACAAGTGATATATATCAAATTAAACTTTTAAATGGTGCTAGTATCGACTATGATTCTTTATCATTCAATGCGATTCCAAAGATTAATGCGGTATCTAGAATGGGCTATAATGCCAACATTTTAGTTAAATATTTTTTAAGTGATAAAGATGAGTGTATAAAGCTTCTTGATTCTATTAATAAGATTAATGATTATCGTAAAAATGAGACTAAGTCAGAATGTGATTTAGCCTTAAGTATGTTGAATAGAAAAGATAAGCTGGCTTTGATAGTGTCTAGTGAATTTAAAGAGGGCATCTGTGGTCTTATTGCCAATAGAATTTCTCTAAATTATGATGTACCTTGTATTGTCTTTTCTAAGAAAGATGGACTACTTAAAGGATCTGGAAGAAGTAGGGAGAATTTTAATATCTATGAATACTTATTAGATACCAAAGATTTGTTTACATCATTTGGAGGACATGGTCAGGCTTGTGGTGTATGTCTTGATGAGTCTAAATTAGATGATTTAAAAGCTTATATCGATACACATAAGTTAAATATGTTGGATTATCATAAGGATGTCATCAGTGTTGATCAAAGTGATATTGATTTAGATTTGTTTGAGAAAATTGATAGTTTAAAGCCTTTTGGGATTGATTTTAAAGAGCCTTTAATTCATATCAAGGATTTTGAATATAAGTCAAAGTTTCTAATTAAGAATAAGTATCCTAAGTTTACAGTAGACAATAAGTTAACGGCTATTAGCTTTAATGAGTATGATTCTTATCGTCAATTTAATGATATTTATGCCTATATTAGAAAGGATGATTATCATCAAGGGGCGCTTTCTCTTCTAATTGATGATGTGTTGTAGTAAAATAGATTTGTATTTTTTATTGGAGGAGAACATGAATTTAACAGATTATATCGCAAGTATTCCTGATTATCCAAAAGAGGGAATCTTATTTAGAGATGTTACACCTTTAATGGCTGATGGTGAAGCATTTAAATATGCATGTGAACAATTTACAGAATATGCTAAGGAAAAGGGTGCTGAGGTTGTTGCAGGACCTGAATCAAGAGGTTTTATTTTTGGCTGTCCAATCGCTACTAATTTAGGTATTGGTTTTGTGCCTGTTAGAAAGCCTAATAAGCTTCCTCGTGAGACTATTAAGTGTGAATATGCCCTTGAATATGGTACTAATACTCTTGAAATGCATAGAGATGCGGTTAAGGCTGGCCAAAAGGTTATTATTTGCGATGACCTATTGGCAACAGGTGGTACTGTAGAGGCTACTATCAAGATGATTGAAGAACTTGGTGGTGAGGTTGTTGGTTGTTGCTTCCTAATTGAACTTGAAGATTTAAAGGGAAGAGACAAGCTTAAGGGTTATGATGTTTTCTCTTTAATTAAATATTAAGGTAAATCGAAGAGAAATCTTCGATTTTTTGTATTATGAAAAATCCAGTACTAACAAAAGAGATCTTCTATGATCAAATAAATTCTTATATTACAAATAAGGATTCTCTAGCTATGATTAATAAGGCTTATGACTATGCATATGAGAAGCATAGTAAGCAACTTAGGAAGAGTGGGGAACCCTATTTTGTGCACCTTTTAGCTGTGGCCTATGAATTAGCTAAATTAAGAGTAGGACCTTCAACTATTTGTGCTGGTCTTTTGCATGATGTGATTGAAGACTGTGGTGTTACAAAAGAAGAATTTATTGAGCTTTTTGGTGAGGAAATTTATCAAATTGTAGAATCGGTTACTAAGATTGGTAACTTGCAGTTTAAGGATGAAAAGGAATATTTGGCAGCTAATCATCGTAAGATTTTGATGGCAATGGCCAAGGATATTAGAGTAATCCTTGTTAAATTATGTGACCGTCTACATAATATGCGTACCCTACAATATATGCCCCCTGAGAAGCAACAACGTATTGCCAAGGAGACACTAGAGGTTTATGCACCGATTGCTCATAGACTAGGTATTGCGGAAATCAAAAATGAACTAGAGGACTTGTCTTTCTATTATATCGATAATGAAAAGTATCATGAGATAGCACGTCTTGTTGATAATAAGAAGGCTGAAAGAGATAGTCAAATAGCTCAGATGATTGAAGATATCTCTAAATTGTTAGATAGTCAACATATTCCATTTAGAATCTTTGGTAGATCTAAGCACTTATATTCTATTTATAAGAAGATGATTAGAAAGAATAAGCGTTTTGATGAAATTTTGGATTTATTGGCAATTAGAATCGTTACTAAAACAGAACTAAATTGTTACGAAATATTGGGCTATATCCATGCCACTTATCGTCCAATTCCTGGTAGATTAAAGGACTATATTGCGATGCCTAAGATGAACTTGTATCGTTCTTTACATACAACAGTAGTGGGTATTGATGGTCGTATCTATGAGATTCAAATTAGAACTGAGGAAATGGATGAGATAGCTGAGAAGGGTGTTGCGGCACACTGGGCTTATAAAGAGGGCAATTATGATTCTCGTCGTGAACAAAAGGAAATCGTCAAGGAGCTTGATTGGTTGAATGCCTTTGGTGATGATCAAAATGAAAATAGTGCATCTGATTATATGGATACAGTCATTGGTGATGTCTTTAATGCCAATGTCTATTGTATGACACCAAAGGGTAGGGTTATTGACTTGCCTGTTGGTTCTACGCCTATTGATTTTGCCTATAGAGTACATACTGAAGTTGGTCATACAACCGTTGGTGCTTTGGTTAATGGTGTCTTGGTACCACTAAATACTGAGCTAAAGACGGGTGATGTTGTTGAACTTAGAACAAATAAATCTTCTTCACCAAGCGAGGACTGGTTAAAGATAACTAAGACTAATGCGGCTAAAAATAAGATTAGGGCCTATTTCCAAAAGAAGGAACAAGAGGAAAAGGAACAATATGTTAAGTCTGGTGAAGAATTATTAAAGAATGAAATGATCAAACGTAATGTCGATGTCAATGAATTCTTTGACAAAGACAAGTTCGAGAAGTTATATAGTTATTATCGTGTTCAAACCTATAATGATTTCATGTATTTGATTGCGATCAAGTCAGTTTCGGCAAGTTCAGTAATTGAAAAGCTTACTAAGGTTGGTAAGAAGGAAATTGGTGAAGAAGACTTACAGGAGATTGTTAAGAAGAATCAGAATAAACAAAAACAGAATCGTTCTGTTTCTAAGACTGGTGTAGTGGTACAGGGTGTAACAGGTATGAAGATTGCCTTGGCTCCTTGTTGTTCACCAGTATATGGGGATACGATTGTAGGTTATGTTACTAAGGGTCAGGGTATTAAGGTTCATAGGGCTGACTGTCCTAATGTCTTGAATGAAAAGGCTCGTTTGATTGATGTTGAATGGGAAGAGAAGAAGCCAGACTTTAAATATGAGGCTCATATTAAGATTTATTCTAAGGATAGAGCTTATCTATTAACTGATTTGGCTACCTGTATTTCACAGTTTAAGGCTAATATGTTGTCTGTTAATATTGGTGTTAACCAAGAAGAATTAACCGCAACCGCATCTTTAACTTTAAATGTAACTGATTTAGATCATTTAAATCTAATCATGGCTAATCTAAGAAAGATAGAAAGTGTTATTTCGGTAGAAAGAGCGATTAAGTAATAATCGTTCTTTTTTGACTTATAATGTATACAAAACCAGGTTTGGATTTGTTTAGTGCAGAAGCTGAAACTAGGGCACAATTAGTAGATATCCGCTTTCTATTGTTTATTATGAAAGGTATAATAAGGGCACTTATGGTACGATCTTTAAAATTTGAAAATTTTCTATTAAAATACTGTCAAAATTTAACGGACTGCTATAGCACCACTTCTCTTTTGAAATTTGCCAACGAACTAGATAAAAATCCAAGAGCTGAGGAACCAGTGCTTTTGTATGCCTTACAAAATAAAAGAGATTTAAATAAATTTGAACAATCATTAAGACCTGATTTGCAAGAAAAGTTTAATAATTTAAAACTTGAATTTCAAAAATATAATGATTTAGATGAAATGCTTTTAAATAGTGATGATTTAAGTGTTGATTTTAAGAAAGTTTATAATGCTTATAAATATCGCTTACAAGAAACGTCCGCTAATAATCCTATGAAAAGAAGTTATGGTGAATTTTTTGATAAAAAACTTAAAGAATTAAAACTTACAAACTATCGTGTTTGTAAAGAGTTAGGTTTGAATTTATCAAATTTTACCTTCTTCTTAAAAGGACATAATGAAAAATTAAGTTTAGAAAATTGTGAGAAAGTCTACGATTATTTAATGGATCGTTAACTTCTCTTAAAATTTATACATCTAGATAAAATCAAAGTCATAAAAGCTAAATAACCTAGTAAATATAAGGATATTTAGCTTTTCTTTTGGTTTGATTTGGTATATAATAGATGTATAAAATACACATCTATAAGAGGAAGACTGATATGAAAAATTATGCACCTGTTAAGCGTCCTGAACGCACTGTTGTTGTCCATGTTAATAACTATGATTATGTCTATTTAACTGAAAAGGTAGAATACTCTTCTTCATTAAAACG
>CAKVAL010000012.1 GCA_934725085.1 uncultured Erysipelotrichaceae bacterium
AAATATAATACTTTTAAAAAATGTCCCCTAAGTTATTCCCCTAAAATGTAGACCCCTAACAAGTTTGGATACCCAATAAATATTATGATGAAGCTGGATGTTCCAGCTTTTTCTTTTGCTCATTTTAAAAAAATGTGGATAACTTTTGATTATTTGACCACTTATCCACAAATTATTCCCATAATGATCTCAAGGTATTCTTTTATTATCAGGTTTAGTCTATATTGAACATACAAGGAGGGATTATAAAATGAATACTGTTGAGTATGAATATTGGTTTAATAAGAAAACTATACTTAGAAAGATAATTATTAATGCGACTATTGACACCATATATGACACCATGTATAATTTAATTGCATATAGATTGGAGTATGCAAATGTCTAAATGGGATAAGTTAATAGCACGTATCTGCAGCTTATCTAATGATTTACGTTTTGATCAAATTGAAAAGGTTTTAATAAGTTGTGGTTATGAGGTGAATTCGCCTAGAGGTGGAAGTAGCCATTATACTTTTAGGAAACCAGGTTGCATGCCAATTACAATTCCAAAACATGAACCAATCAAGAAGGTGTATGTTGAAATGGTTAAAAAAGTAGTAGAAAGCGAGGATAGAAAAAATGAAAAGTATTGTTGATTATATGTCTTTGCCATATCGTTTAGAAATTGTTGAAGATAAAAGCGAAGGTGGTTATGTTGCTTCTTATCCTGATTTGCCTGGATGTTTAACTTGCGGAGAAACTATTGATGAAGTAGCAAAAAATGCTAATGATGCAAAAAAAGAATGGTTATTAGCAGCAATCGAAGAAAATATTGATATCCCAGAACCTGATACACTGGATAATTATTCTGGACAATTTAAATTAAGAATGCCAAAAAGTCTGCACAAATCTCTAGCTAATCACGCTTTAAGAGAAGGCATCAGTATGAATCAATACTGTTTGTATCTGCTATCAAAAAATGATGGTTTATCATTAAAATAGGTGTTTTATATGGATTGTTATTGAAGCTCTTTCGAAACTTTTAAGAGTAATATATGCCATGAAGTTAAGGAAAAAGGTGATATCCAATTTCTTATTGATACTCTTGAGAGTAATCGTATTAGAGAATTGTTTGATAAAAAATGGTATCTAGAAGCACTGTATTTATTGGGTATGACTGATTACCTTTCTAATATTAATGATGTACCAATTTGTACAAATTATAACGATATTAGGAAATGTAAACTTAGTAAAATAGTATATCCTACTGGTATCCTAATTAGAGCAGCCGTTTCAAATGATGAGAGTGTTAAACAAAGAGCTTTAAAAGAGGCTATTCCCGAATTTTTAAGGTTTAATATTGTTGAAGCTGATATAAGAAACGTTGTATAGAATCAAGGTTTAGATGGCCTTGATTTTTGTTTGAAAAAAAATTTAAAATATTTTAGCACTAGTTGTTGACAAGTGCTAAATATGTTGGTAGTATATTAGCAGAAGTAAGATAAGAGTGCTAAAGGAGGTGGCAAATATGATGACGCAAAGAATGATTGAAATATTAAAAGCTATCATTGATGAATTCATCAATACTGCTGAGCCGGTTGCCTCTAAGACGTTAGTAGAGGAGTACCACTTACCTTATTCTAGTGCCACTATCAGAAATGATATGGCTATCCTTGAGGCTGAGGGTTATCTTGAAAAACCTCATACTTCAGCTGGAAGAATTCCTTCCAATAAGGGATATAAATATTATTGTGAGAATCTATTGGACAAGGGTCTTGATGATAAAGTTAAATATGAAGTTGCAAACATCTTCTCTGATTCAACAATGAATGTAGAAGATTGTGTGAAACAGTCATGTAGAATGATATCGGATATGACAAATCTTACAAGTGGTGTGTTGGGTCCTAATGCGAACTTACAAACACTTGAGCATATTGCCTTGTTTCCATTAGATGATAAAACAGCGGTTTGTGTCTTTGTGACCAACACTGGTCATACAGAAAATAAGACATTTAACTTTAAGGATAGTGTTTCTGCTGAGGATATCAAGACTTGTACTGATATCTTAAATGACCGCTTAAAGGGAACACAAATATCTGATTTAAAAGAAAAGTTAGAGTCAATTAGACCAATTCTTGTAAACAATGTCAAACGCCATGAAATGTTGTTCAATGCGTTTATTGGAGCCTTTACAAGATTTGCGAGTGAAAAGTTATATTTCTCAGGCACTTCTAATTTGATGTATCAACCAGAATTCTCCGATACCGAGAAGCTTAAGGAATTAATCAAAATATTTGATGATCCAAATAAGATTAAGGAAATCGTTGCAGAAGATAATGGCGAAAATCAAGTTACGGCTATTATGCCAAAGGGTACTGAACTAATATGGAAAGATGATATGGCTATTGTTACTACTGATGTAAGACTTTCTAAGAAAGAAATTGGTAAGTTGATGGTCATGGGTCCAAGACGTATGGAATATAATCGTGTGTTATCATTGATGTCGTTGATTTCTAAGGCTTTGGATGATATCTACAAGTAGAAAGGAAATTCATGGAAGAAAATAAAGAATTAAAAGAAGAAGTAAAGGAAACTGAGGAATCAAATACTGGGCTCGAATCTGCTGGGCAAGAAGCTGAGGTCGAAGAAGATATCGAACCTAGCGTGGAAGATAAACTTCAAGGTGAGATTGACGACTTAAAGTCTGAAGTTGATCGCTTGAAGAATGCATATGCAAAGGCTTATGCGGATACGGAGAATGTAAAAAGAAGACTTCAAACTGAGGCTGATACAAATAAGAAGTATCGTATACAAAGTTTTGCGAAGGAAATCCTTCCAGCTATCGATAATCTAGAAAGAGCGTTGGCTGCAAGTGATGAAAGTGAATCGCAATTAAAGAAGGGTGTTGAAATGATCTATAATCAACTAATCAAATCTTTAAAGGATGAAGGTGTTGAGGAAATAGATTGTTTGAATAAAAAATTTGATCCTAATTTCGAACAATCAATCATGGTTGAAAAGAAAGAGGGGGTTGAACCTGGTGTAGTAATTGAAGTACTACAAAAAGGTTATATGTTAAAGGATCGCGTATTAAGAGCTGCGATGGTAAAGATTAGCGAATAAATTTAGGAGGAAATGAAAAATGAGTAAAATTATTGGTATTGACTTAGGTACAACAAACAGTTGTGTTAGTGTTATGGAAGGTGGTGAAGCTAAGGTCATCACAAATCCAGAAGGTAATAGAACAACTCCATCTGTAGTAGCATTTAAGGATGGTGAAATCGTAGTTGGTGAAGCTGCAAAAAGACAAGCAGTTACAAATAAGGACACAGTATCTTCAGTAAAGAGATTAATGGGTTCTAGTGAAAAGATTCATGCAAACGGTAAGACATATACACCACAAGAAATCAGTGCTATGATTCTTCAATACTTAAAGAAGTATGCTGAAGAATATCTTGGCGAACCAGTAACAAAGGCTGTTATTACAGTTCCTGCTTACTTCAATGATGCTCAACGTCAAGCAACTAAGGATGCTGGTAAGATTGCTGGTTTAGATGTAGAAAGAATTATCAATGAACCAACAGCTGCTTCTTTAGCTTTCGGTATTGATAAGACTGATAAGGAACAAAGGGTTCTAGTATTCGACTTAGGTGGTGGTACATTTGATGTTTCTATCATTGATATGTCAGAAGGTACATTTGAAGTTTTAGCTACTGCTGGTGATAACCATTTAGGTGGTGATGACTTTGATAATGTTATTGTTGATTGGATGGCTGATGAGTTCAAGAAACAATACAATATTGATTTGAAGGCTGATCGTATGGCTCTTCAAAGAATGAAGGAAGCTGCTGAAAAGGCTAAGAAAGATTTAAGTGGTACTTTACAAGCTCACATCTCTCTACCATTCATTTCAGCTAATCAATCTGGTCCATTACACTTTGAAACAGATTTAACAAGAGCTAACTTCGATAAGATGACTAAGTTCTTGGTTGATAGAACAGTAGTTCCAGTAAAACAAGCTCTAAAGGATGCTGGCTTAAGTCCTAATGACTTGAATCAAGTATTACTAGTTGGTGGTTCAACAAGAATTCCTGCTGTTCAAGAAGCTGTTAAGAAAGAATTGGGCAAGGAACCTAACAAGTCTGTTAACCCAGATGAAGTAGTAGCTATGGGTGCCGCAATTCAAGGTGGTATCTTAGGTGGTGAAAACCCTCATGATGTATTGTTACTAGATGTTACTCCATTGTCTTTGGGTATTGAAACATTAGGTGGTGTTATGACTGTATTGATTCCACGTAATACAACAATTCCTACAAGTAAGTCACAAATCTTCTCAACTGCTGCTGATAACCAACCAGCTGTTGATATCCATGTATTACAAGGTGAAAGACCAATGGCTAATGACAACAAGACTCTTGGCAACTTCCAATTAACTGGTATTGCACCAGCAAGACGTGGAGTTCCACAAATTGAAGTTAAGTTTGATATCGATGTTAATGGCATCGTTCATGTATCAGCTACTGATAAGGCTACTAACAAGTCTCAAGATATTACAATTTCTAATCCTAATGGTTTAAGTGATGAAGAAATCGATAGAATGGTAAAAGAGGCTGAGGATAACAAGGATGCTGATGAAAAGCGTAAGGAAGAAATCGAATTAAAGAATAGAGCTGAAGGTTTCATTGCTCAAATCGATCAAACTCTAGAGGCTGAAAATCCTAATGTTACTGAGGATCAAAAGAAGCAAGTTAAGCAGTTAAGAGATGAACTTCAAAAGGCTGTTGATGAAAATGACTATGCTACTTTAAAGACTAAGTTAGATGAACTTGAAAAGGCAGCTCAAGCTATGTCTGAAGCTATGTACCAACAAGCTCAAGCGCAAGGTCAACAAGGTCCAAGCAGTGATCCTGCAGATGATGTAGTAGATGCAGACTTTACAAAGAAAGACTAATATTATAAAGAAGGAAGCAATTCCTTCTTTGCACATACAAGGAAGGTGATATAAATATGGCAAAAAGAGATTATTATGAGGTACTAGGTGTTTCTAAGGGTGCTAGTGCTGATGAAATAAAAAAAGCTTATCGTAAATTAGCCAAAAAGTATCATCCTGATGTAAATAAGGCTAAGGATGCTGAAGAGAAGTTTAAGGAAATAAATGAGGCCTACGAAGTACTATCTGATGATCAAAAGAAGCAGATATATGATAACTATGGTTTTGATGGTCTTGAAGGTAATATGGGACAAAATGGCTTCTCTAATTTCTCAGGAGGCTTTGACGATTTAGGTGATATCTTCTCTCAATTCATGGGAGGCATGGGCGGTTTTGGAGGCTTTAGTAGAGGAACTTCTAGACAAAGTGGTCCAATTAAAGGCGAGAACAAATACGTTCAAATGTCTATTGAATTCTTAGAGGCAGTCAAAGGTGCTACTAAGACTATTAAAGTATCAGTAGATCGTAAGTGTCCTAAGTGTAACGGTACTGGTGCTAAGTCAGCTAGTGATATTAAGACATGTCCTAGATGTAATGGCAGTGGTAAGGTGACAAGTGCTAAGCGTACACCATTTGGTATGATGCAGTCAGTTGTTGATTGTCCTGATTGTCATGGTAGTGGTAAGACTATTACTAATAAGTGTCCTGAATGTGGCGGTGCAGGTTATGAAACTAAGGTAGAAACCGTAGAGATTAAGATTCCAGCAGGTATTTCAACAGGTCAACAAGTAAGAGTTGCAGGTTATGGTGAAAGAGGCTATAACGGTGGTGATAATGGTGACTTGTATATTGAAATTATTGTTAAGTCACATGACTTCTTTGTAAGAGAGGGCAATGATATCTATGTTGAAGTTCCTATTTCAGCAGTAGATGCAACCCTTGGTACTACAATTGATGTGCCTACTTGTAATGGTGAATGTGAATTAAATATTCCAGCCGGTACTCAACCTGGTCAAAAGTTACGTTTAAGGGGTTATGGTGTTAAGTCACTTAGAACTAATGCGGTTGGTGATCAATACTGTGTGATTAAGGTTGTTATTCCTACTAAGTTAAGTAGAGAGGAAAAGGAACTTTATACTAAGTTACAGGGTAAGTCTGGTAAGGAATCAGTTTTTGATAAGTTTAAGAAATCTTTTAAGTAAGGGTAATTCCTTACTTTAAAAATAAGGTGTATTAGCACTCTAGTAGTTGAAGTGCTAGAAAGGAGAATTATGGAATTAGAGAAGACGACTGAAAAGTTACAGAAAATCTTAATTAAAGCTTTGAATATCTGTAAGGATTATCATAATCCAGAGATATGTGATGAGCATATGTTTAAGGCTTATCTTGATGATGATGATATTAGAAAGATTCTTAGCGAATTAAAGTGTGATGTTAATGAGCTGATTAATGTTACTAATAATTCTCTTAATAGTCTTCCTAGTAATGATTCTACAAATGATCCTGCCATTAGTAGATATTTATATGAAAGCTATAATGAGGCGTTAAAGCTTTCGAAGGAAAAGGGCGATAAATACTTGGGTGCTTTAGATTTGTTCGCTGTTGAATTGTTTAATGATTCATCTTTCACTAAACTTTTAAGAAAGCATATTAGATTTAATAAGAAAGATCTTATGGATAAAATTAATAAAGAAAGGGGAACAACTATGATCAATAATCAAAATGATGAAAACAACATCAATCCACTAGAGAAGTATGGTAGAAATCTAGTTATTGATGTCAAAGAAGGTAAGATTGATCCTGTCATCGGTAGAGATGAGGAAATAAGAAGAGTAATTGAAATTTTGAGTCGTAAGACTAAAAATAATCCAGTTCTTATTGGTGAACCAGGTGTTGGTAAGACTGCGATTGTAGAAGGTTTGGCATGGCGTATCTTTAATGGTGATGTTCCTGCTTCTTTAAAGGATAAGGAACTATATGAACTAGACTTAGGTTCTTTGATTGCTGGTGCTAAGTATCAAGGTGAATTTGAGGAAAGATTAAAGTCAGTATTAAAGGCTGTTAAGGATAAAGATGGTCAAGTCATCATGTTTATCGATGAGATTCACAATCTTGTCGGTGCTGGTAAGAGCAGTGGTGCGATGGATGCTGCTAATTTGTTAAAGCCAATGTTAGCTCGTGGTGAGTTAAAGTGTATTGGTGCTACTACTTTTGATGAATATAGACAATATATTGAAAAGGATGCAGCACTAGAAAGACGTTTCCAAAAGGTTACTGTAGATGAACCGAGTGTTGAAGAGACTATATCAATTCTAAGAGGTCTAAAGGATAGATTTGAGGCTCACCATGGTGTAACTATTAAGGATGAGGCTATTATCGCTTCAGCTGTATTGTCTAATCGTTATATTACAGATAGATTCCTTCCAGATAAGGCTATCGACTTGATTGATGAGGCTTGTGCTTCTACAAGAGTTGATATGGATTCTATGCCTACTGAGCTTTATGAGCTTGAGCATAAGAAGAAACAATTAGAGATTGAAGAGGTTTCTTTGAAGAAGGAAAAAGACGATGAGAAGGCTATGAAGCGTTTAGCTGATCTTCAAGATGATTTGAAGGAAGTTAATGAAAAGTATAATACTTTGCATGCTAAGTGGTTGGATGAGAAGAAAGAACTAATTCAAAGTAAGACTTTAAGGGAAGACTTAGAGAAGGCAAAGCTAGAGTATACAAATGCTGAGCAGGCTGGTGATTATGCTAAGGCTTCAGAATTAAAATTTAGTACTATTCCTAGTTTAGAGGCTAAGATTAAGGCTTCTAAGGAAGCTGATAAGAATGGCAGAATGTTGTCAGAAGTAGTTGATGAAGAGGCTATTGCCAAGGTTGTTTCTAAGTGGACTCATATTGAGACTACAAAGCTATTAAAGACTGAAAGAGATAAGTTGTTAAAGCTTGATGATATCTTAAAAGAAAGAGTCATGGGACAAGATGATGCCTTGAAGCTTGTTACCGATGCCATCTTGAGAAATAAGGCTAATATTGGTGATATTAATAGACCAATAGGTTCGTTCTTGTTCTTGGGTCCTACTGGTGTTGGTAAGACTGAAGTTGCTAAGGCATTAGCTGAACAATTGTTTGATGATGAAAACAAGATAGTTCGTATCGATATGTCTGAATATATGGAGAAGTTCTCAGTGTCTAGATTAATTGGTGCTCCTCCAGGCTACGTGGGTTATGAAGAGGGTGGTCAATTGACTGAGGCTGTTAGAAGAAAACCTTATTCAATTGTCTTATTAGATGAGATTGAGAAGGCCCATCCTGATGTCTTTAATATCTTGTTACAAATACTAGATGATGGTCGTATCACCGATTCTAAGGGTGTTACAGTTGATTTTAAGAATACTGTAATAATTATGACTTCTAATTTGGGTTCTGAATTTGCGTTTGAACCAGATAAAGAGAAGAAGGCTAAAGAATATGATATGGCTATTAAAAATGCCTTTAAGCCTGAGTTTGTAAACCGTATTGATGAGATTATTATCTTTAATCCATTGAATGAATCAGTTATCAAGGATATCGCTAAGAAGTTTATTAATCAACTAGTTAATAGAATGAAAGACAATGATGTTGAATTATCATTCTCAGATAAGGCTATTGATAAGATTTCTAAGGAAGGCTTTGATCCAAACTTTGGTGCTAGACCTATGAAGCGTCATATTCAAAGAGAGGTTGAGTCTAAGTTAGCTAGATTTGTGATTGCTAATCCGGATTGTAAGAAGATCTTGGTTGATGTTGAAAATGATGATTATGTTGTAAGAGATGTGGCTTAGCCATGTCTCTTTTTAAATGGTAAAATAATGTAAGAAAGATTAAGGATTAAAAGATGAGTTTACAATTAAAATTACCTATTGGATATGAAAATTTTGAAGAGTTACGTACTAATAATTTTTATTATGTAGATAAAACAAAATTTATAGAACAATTAATAGATAATATAAGCAAAGTAAACTTATTTACTCGTCCTCGTCGTTTTGGTAAGACTCTTAATATGAGTATGCTTAAGTATTTCTTTGATGTTGATACTAATCCTTCTTTATTTAATGGTTTATATGTTTCTAGTAATAAAGAATTATGTACTAAGTATTTAGGCAAGTATCCTGTAATTTTTATTACTTTAAAAAATGTTGATGGATTAAGTTTTACAGAAGCAAAAGATAGGCTTATAAATGTAGTTAGTTATGAAGCTAAGCGTTTTTCTTATCTATTAGATGCTGATAATTTAACGATAGATGAAAAAAATAGTTACAAAGCTATTACAAATATGGTTAATGGTGCCTTTGTGATGGATGAAAAAATTTTATTAAGATCTTTAAAGACTTTGTCTGAATTGCTATGTAAATACCATAACCAAAGAACAGTAATTTTAATTGATGAATATGATGTACCTTTAGATAAAGCATATAATCATGGTTATTATAAAGAAATGGTTTCTTTAATAAGAGGCATGTTTGGTGACTCTTTAAAAACTAATGATGCATTAGAATTTGCAGTGTTAACAGGCTGTTTAAGAGTATCTAAAGAAAGTATTTTTACAGGTGTTAATAATTTTAAAACTCTTTCAATTACAGATTCTAGATTTGATGAAATGTTTGGCTTTACTGATGAAGAAGTTAAAGAAATGCTTAAATATTATAATCTAGAATGCAAACTTGATGAATGTAAACAGTGGTATGATGGATATCGTTTTGGTAATGCAAATATCTATTGTCCTTGGGATGTTATTAACTATGTTGATAGAATCAAAGATGATATAAATGCTTTTCCTGAAAGTTATTGGATTAATACTAGTGGGAATGATTTGGTTAAAAGATTTATTGATAAAGCTGATAAAACAACAAGAGATGAGATTGAAAGATTAATTGAAGGACAAACTATTGAAAAGAAGATTCGTTTAGATTTAACTTACGATGAAATTGATAATAGTATAGATAATCTTTGGAGTGTTTTGTTTACAACAGGTTATTTAACTTTCAAGGATAACAATATTGATGGAACTTATAAATTGATGATTCCTAATAGAGAAATTAAGGAAGTTTTTGTAGGTCAAATTCAAGAATGGTTTAAAGATAAAATATTCTCTAATACAAGCGATTTAGAGGCTTTTTGGAAGGCTTTTGAATATGGAGATACAAATACTGTTGAGAATTATTTAAATAGACTATTAAGCAATTCTATTAGTGTTTTTGATAATAAAGAAAAAGAGAATTCCTATCATAATTTAATGATTGGCATTTTAGCCGGAAATGCAAATTGGCTTGTAAAATCTAATGTGGAAGCTGGTGAGGGGTTTGCAGATATCATTATTGAGACTGATGATCCAGATGCTGGTATTATTGTTGAGTTTAAATTTACAAAAAATATTAATGAAATGGAAGAATTATGTCTAAAGGCATTAAAACAAATTGATGATAAAAGATATTCTGACTATCTTTTAAATCAAGATAGAACTAAAGTTTTGTTGTATGGAATGTGTTTTTGTAAAAAAAGATGTAAGGTTATTAATAAAAAGTTAAATAATGTTTGAAAGAAAAATTAAAGGAACAATTAACAATTGGATAGAAAATGGTAAAGATGCTTTCTTATTAAGAGGAATTAGGCAAGTTGGAAAAACCTATATAATTCGTGAGTGTTTAAAGGAAAGCTCTTATCCTTTTGTTGAGTTAAACTTTATTGAGCATCCTGAGCTTGTTGAATTATTAAATAATTCTATAAATACCAATGATTTTATTATGAGATTAAGTCTTACAACTACAGAAAAGTTAGTGCCTTATAAGACAATCTTTTTTCTTGATGAAGTGCAAGAGTGTAAGGATATTATCACAAAAATTAAATTTTTAGTAGAAGATGGACGCTATAAGTTTATTTTAAGTGGTTCTTTATTAGGCGTTGAAATCAATGATTTAAGATCAGCTCCCGTTGGATATATGAGTGTTCACGATATGTATCCTTTGTGTTTTGAAGAATTTTCAAAGGCTTTAGGAATAAAACAAGATATTATAGATTTGCTTAAGGATTGTTTTGATAATAGAAAAGCAGTAGATGGATTTGTTCATAAGAAGATGATGGATTTATTTTATTTATATTTGATTATTGGTGGTATGCCAGAAGCGGTTATGACTTATATCGATACTAATGATTTATCTATGGTGAGTGCTGTGCATAAAAAGATTTTAGATTTATATAGAATCGATTTTACTAAATATGAAAATAATTATAAGCTAAAGATTAGAGAAATATTTGATTCAATACCAGGACAACTAAATCAAATGAATAAGCGTTTTAAATTTTCTATTATTAGTAAAAACGTTTCTTATGATAGGTTGGAAAATAGTTTCTTGTGGTTGAAGGATGCTGGGGTAGCTATTCCTGTATATAACGTTAGTGAACCTACAGTTCCTTTGATAATAAGCAAAAATAGAAGTTTATTTAAATTGTTTTATGGTGATGTTGGTTTATTAACTTCTAATTATTCTAATGATGTTAAGATAGCAATTTTAAACAAGAATCCTAGCATTAATAATGGTGCTTTGTTTGAAAATGCTTGTGCGCAAGAATTATTGTGTAAGAACTTTAAACTTTATTATTTTAATAGTAAGAAACAAGGAGAACTTGATTTTGTGGTTGAATACAAGGGCAAAGTTCTTCCTATCGAAATAAAGTCTGGTAAAAGTTATAAAAAACATTCTGCACTTAATAATGTATTAAGTAATGATGATTATATGATTGATGAAGGCTTTGTTTTCTATGATGATAACATTAAAGTCAAGAATAATAAGGTTTATTTTCCAATTTATATGTTGATGTTTTTGGATAATACAATTTCTCAAGAATTTATTTATAAAATCGACTTATCAGGGCTATAAATTTGTCCATTGTGAAAATTGGTCAATTATCTTATAATTATTAAGGATTTATTCCACGATTAATAAAGTAATAGGAGGAAAAGTTATGATAGAATTTAACTTTGCTTCCGTTTTATTTGGTATCTTAGGTCTATTAGCTGGTGTTGTGATTATGTTCTTTGTGAACAAGTCACATTTAAATAAGGCTAAGGATGAGGCTAAGAAAGTCTTAGAAGAGGCTGCGCAACAAGCTAAGAACACTTTAAAGCAAGCTGTTTTAGATAGCAAGACGCAAGCTTATGAATTGAAACTTCAAGCTGAGAAAGAAATTAAAGAAAGAAAATCAGAATTGCAAGATCAAGAAGCTAAGATCCTTAGAAGAGAGGATTCTCTAAATTTTCGTGATGAGAATTTGAATGCTAAGGAAAAGAGTCTTGATCAAAAGCTAAAGAAAGTTGATGACAAGACTGCCCAATTAAATAGAATGGAAGCTGAACTTCAATCTAGGATTGATGGTCAAATTGCGCTTTTGGAGCGTGTTTCTAACATGAGTCAACAAGAGGCTCATGATGAACTAATGGAAGCTGTTGAAAAGAAGATGGAAAATGAGGTAGCTAGCTATATCCATGAACAAGAGGAAGAAGCAAAGCTAAGAGCTAAGGAGAAGGCTCGCCAAATTATTGCCACTGCTATTCAAAGATATTCTCAAGAAGAGAGTATTGATAGAACAGTTTCTGTAGTAGCATTACCAAATGAAGAAATGAAGGGTAGAATCATCGGTAGAGAAGGTAGAAATATTAGAGCTATTGAACAAGCTACTGGTGTTGATCTAATTATTGATGATACTCCTGAGGCTATTACTATTTCTTGTTTTGATCCAATTAGAAGAGAGACTGCAAGACTTGCTCTTGAATTCTTAATTAAAGATGGTCGTATTCAACCAGGTAGAATTGAGGATGTGGTTAATAAGGTTTCTAAAGAAATGGATGAAAACATCATGAAATATGGTGAAGAGGCTTGTTTCAAATTAAAGATTGGTAGAATGGACAAAGAATTAGTTAAGCTAATTGGTAGATTAAGATATAGATATTCTTATGGCCAAAATGGTTTAGAGCATTCTATGGAAGTTGCTGCTTTTGCAGGTATGATGGCTGCTGAACTTGGTTTAAATCAAAATCTTGCTAAAAGAGCTGGTTTATTACATGATATCGGTAAGGCTGTTGACTTTGAACAAGAGGGTACACACGTTGAGCTTGGTGCTAAATTAGCTAAGAAGTATGGTGAAAATGAAGTAGTTATAAATGCTATTGAAGCTCACCATGGCGATAAGGAACCTACAGGTATTATTTCTTATCTTGTTGCTGCTGCAGATACTTTAAGTGCTGCAAGACCTGGTGCAAGATATGAGGGTATGGAAAACTATATTGAAAGACTTGAAAATCTTGAAAAGATCGCTAATGACTTTGATGGAGTTGATAAGGCTTTCGCTATTCAAGCTGGTAGAGAAATCAGAGTTATGGTTTTACCTGATAAAGTAAATGATAGTAAGTGTACATTGCTTGCTAGAGAAATTAAGGATCGTATTGAAAATGAATTAACTTATCCTGGTCAAATTAAGGTTACAGTTATTCGTGAGATGCGTGCTAACGAAATTGCTAAATAATGAGGATTTTATTTTTAGGAGACATTGTTGGTAAAAGAGGTCGCGAAGTAATTCGCGACTTTTTGCCTTCATTAAAAGACAAATATCAACCTGATTTCATTATTGTTAATGGTGAAAATGCTGCTCATGGTAAGGGTTTGACTATTAAAATCTATAATGAATTCATGTCTTATGGTATTGATTGTATTACAATGGGAAATCATACTTTCTCTAAGAAAGAGATTATTGAACACTTAGATGAAATGAATAAGTTGGTTTGTCCATATAATCATATTAATGGTTTAGGTAAGGGTTATCGTATCTTTAAATGTAAGGGTAAGAAGATTTGTGTAGTTAACTTATTAGGTCTTGTTATGCAAGAAGAATATGCAACTAATCCTTATAATGCGATGGATAAGATCTTAAAAGATACTTTATCTAAGAACATTGACTTATATATTGTTGATTATCATGCTGAAACAACTGCTGAAAAAAGAGTTTTCTTTGAATACTATAAGAATAAGATAAATGCAGTACTCGGTACTCATACTCATATTCAAACAGCTGATGAACAAATAATTGATGGTAGAGCCTTTATGACTGATGTAGGTATGTGTGGTCCATTTGATTCTATTATTGGAAGAGACATTGATGAATGTATTAGAAAGCTTATTTTTAATGAACAAACTAGATTCACTGTATCTATGAGCAATCCAATACTAAATGGTGTATTTTTAGAATATAATGATGAAAACAATATGTGTACTAATATAGAAAGGATTCAAATCAGACCATGAAACAAACAAATAGAAAAGGATTTACTTTAGCTGAACTACTTATTGTGGTAGCAATCATTGCAGTACTTGTAGCTATAGCAATACCTGTGTTTACTAAGCAATTACATAATGCAAGAGTAGCAGCTGATGTAGCTAATGTTAGAGCATACTATGCAGAATTGCAATATAACTATCAAACTACAGAACGATTTGATACTACTTTAATTCGTTTACCGGGTCAGCCTGGACATGAAACTGTTAATGTCGATGGAAACACAATTAAATTGCAAGAAGGCAAACTATGGATAGCTGAAGAAAATGATAACAAAGGATATAACTTTTATTATATGTGTAATAAAGGATGCCATGATTTTACTTTCCCAGAGTATTAGTTATGTTTGGAAATAGTTATGTAACATTTATTATCATACTTATATGTGTATTGAATTTTATTAGAGAATATCAATTACAAAGGTATGATAGTGAGGATGTAGCACTACAAAAATGTGGTGCTTTAATTAAGCCTTTATCTTCTAATAAAGAATTATATAGATTACTTACTGCTGGGTTTGTACATATGAGTGTAGGACATTTATTAATGAATCTATACTGTATGTATAACTTAGGATGTTATATTGAAATGTTATTAGGACATGGTATGTTCCTTGTATTAATATTAGGTTCAATTATAGTAGGTAATATATGTGCTTTATTTATTGGGAATGATATAAGTATTAGTGCTGGTTTATCTGGTGGTATATATGGTTTATTAGCTTTTGAACTAAAACTTATATTGATGATAGGAGGCATTTCTGCAGTACTAGGTAATAGATCTTTAATGATAACTATACTTATTAACTTTTCATTCAATTTCATGCCTGGTGTAGGTTGGAAAGCTCATTTAGGTGGATTTATATTTGGAATGTTGTTTGCGACGATATTCTTTATGATTTGAGCCTATAGATAACTTTACATTTACTACCAAATTATTAAAAAAGGTGATTAATAGAAAATCACCTTTTCAACTTTAATAAGAATTAAAATACCTAGTCAATTTAGACTAGGCACTTAAGATTAATTTGGATTAGCTTTCAGCGAAAGTACAAGTTACTTTACCATCTGTATCGATAGTTAATTTAGCATCTTTTCCATTTGTTGGCTTACCAGTTAATGTCATAATTTTGCTTAAACTGTCTTTTAATGCTGCATCTCCCCAATCTTGAGTTTTTTGTGTCATTGTAACTTTATATCCCTCAGCAGGAGCAGCTTTTTCTGAAAGCTGATCAGCCATAAGTTCTGCATATTTTGCTCTAATATTAGCAGCATCTGTAGCTTCTCTAGCTTTTTCTAATTGAGATGTGAATACAGGAATCGCAATAGCAACTAATACAGCAATGATAGCAACAACGATTAGTAATTCAGCTAATGTAAAACCTTTTTTGTTTGTTTTGTTCATTTCTTATTTTCTCCTTTTCGAGTATTACCCTCTATAATTATTATTCAATAAAAAAATGTAAAAATCAATGATAAATATAACTATATGTATAATATCGTATGTTAAAATAATTAATAGTAGGAGAGATACTACTGTTTTTAGTTATGAATAAGAAGAATAAGGGTTTTACATTAACAGAAACATTATTAACAATAACTATTTTAGTTATCCTTTTTGCGTTAGTTGTTCCTGGTGTTTTTAGTATTAAAAAGAATTTAAGACAGATGGAATTAGATGATAAGGCAGAGATTATTTATACAGCTGTTCAAAATAGATTGAGTGAATTATATACAAGTGGTTTAAGTAATTACTATGATCCATTTGATAATGGTTCTAGTATAAAGCATTTAGGAAAGACACCAGGAGATTATGATGCTAGTGTAAGTGGTGATACTATGAATGATAATAGTATTTATTATTTTACTAGTAATGATGTAGCTAGTTTGAATAAATTGTTAGGTGATAATACTATAGATCCATCTTTAACTGGTCAATTTGTTGTTGAATATATGCCTTATGCAAAGTATGAAACTGGTGAGATTCCTCAATTGACTGTTCCTTTTGTTTATGCCGTTTATTATACAGAAGCTAAGGATAGCAGTTCTGAGAACTGTGCTAATAACTATAGTAGCTCTGGTCGATACTTAAATTTATTGCGTTTAAAACAAAATCGTTTAAAAGATGGGGCTCGTATTGGCTATTATGGTGGTAGTACACCTGGTTCTGGTAGCATTACAAAGATTTCTTCTATTAATGATGTTACTATTTATTCAAATGAAGAGATTAATAGAGCTGTTGTAAAGGGAAGAATTGGTATTGGGGTTGATGAAACAAAGAGTACTTTTGAATTTGTTTTTAAGGATCAACATGGTCATTCTTCTATGTATATATATGATGTTGGAATTAAGAAACTATATCAAGTTGATAGTGACGGCAGGAATGTTTTAGCAAGAACAGATGTTACAAATGCTGTTGTTATTGGTAGCAACTATACTTTTAATTTTGTATTAGATGATTTATCTAATGATAATACAAGATTTAAGAATGTTTTTCCTGAATTAAATCCTGGAGATGATATTACTTTAACAGCTTCTATTAAGAGCGATGAAGGTACTGTTATTAATGATACTAGGTCTACTATAGGTAATAGTATTTACGCTTATGTAAAACCCGAAGATAAGAATAAATATGTTGGTTATGAAAATAATACCGCATATATTTCTAATGGTCGTCATTTAAGAAACTTAGATAGTGATAGTAAAGTAATAGATGATTACTCAAAAGCTTTATTATTAAATGATATTGATTTTAGTGAAAATGGTGACTTCTATAAAAAATATATCGATTCTTATATTGATAGTTATATAGATGTTAATGTCGTTACTGGAAGCGGTAATGTTTATGCTAAAAGTGTTCCTGTGTTTAAGGGAATTCTTAATGATAATTTAAATACTTTAGATGGAAATGGCTTTACTATTAAGGAATTAGCTACAAGAAGTGCTTTATTTAGTACTGTAAATAAGAATTTAATTATTTCTAATCTTACTCTTACAGGTGAGAAAGTATATGGAAATAATTATGCAGGTGGTTTAATTAATACTATTAATAATGGTTCTAATGTAACTGTCAAGAATTGTAAGATTTATTTGAATAGTGGTTCAGATATACCTACATCTATTGATTCTGATGATCATTTAGAAGCTTTAAGATGGATATATGCTAATACATCTGGCGGTTTAGTAGGATTAAATAATGGTCATTTGAAAATCGAATCTTCATTTGTCGCTACTAATATTGGTTTAAGCGCTTCAGATGCAACAACTGGCGGTTTAGTAGGATTAAATAACGGCACTTTAACTATTGATAAAGCATATACCGATTGTTATCTATATGGTAATAATGTAGGTGGCCTAATCGGAAACAATGAAGGTACAGTTGATATCAGTAATACATATACCGCTGGTTTTATTGGAACTGATGGAAATCAAAATGCTAGGTTAGCCGGTTTTGTACCAAGTAAAGTTAGAAATATTTCTAATTCTTATACTGTTATTTTTAAAGGACAATTAGATTCAAATAGAAATATAGGTAGTTTTTATGGTATTGATTTGAATAGTTCTTTTAGCGATTTGTCCAAGTATTATGCTACCGTAGGAAGTTATGATACTTTATCTAAAGCATATTATTCAAAAGAAGGTAGTACTACTGAATATACTAAGGGAAGTCCATATAATGAAAAATCATCAGATTTAGGCGATGCTTTTGATTCTGTTGATTCTGTTGGAAAATCAAATCCATATAAACTAATGGGTATTTCTTTAACTTCTTATAATAATCATAAATTAAAGGGTATGGACCATTATGGTGACTGGGGAGCTACTTTTGCTCGTGGTTCTTTAGTTTATTATGAGCAATATTATGGTGGTTCTTATGGTTTTGATGGCGGTAACGTTGATTTATCATTAACTTCAAACATGGAAATCATTGGTGATGGTTATGGTGTTGTTTTTAAGAAAGAAGATATAAATGCTGGTGGTTCTTTTAAAGTAGATGGCTCTATAGTTAATTTTTCAGATTCTTCCCAATTTGAAGTTGTTAAAAACGGTATTGCTTATGTTATTTATCCATTAAGCAGAGATAAGGTTAATCCTGATAATGCAATTAATGGATTCTATCAAAAGTGTGAAATAGTTGATGAAGGTGGAACAGAGGCGGATAAGAAAACTTTCTATTATAATCCACATTTTGCACGTAGTGTAATTGACAGTGAAAACAAACCATCGTTGCCAACAATCGTATGTATTAGATCTCCTCGTCATTTGAATAATTTGTCTCTATTCTATAGTGATTATAATTTAGGTGATAAGGTTGTTTATAATCAAGAAAGAAAAATGGATTTTGCTTCTTATAATTGGTCAGTTTATGGAAAAAATGGTACTTCTATTAATGTACAAAAGCCAATAGGAGAAAATGAAACAAACGCTTTTGTAGGTACATATAATGGCAATTCATATGAAATTAACAATGTAAATTTCAAAACAAAAAACGGTTCTTATGTTGGTTTGTTTGGTTATAACAAAGGAACAATTAAAAATGTTGTAGTTGCTACTCAATATAAGATTGGTTCAACTTCATATAATGTTACAAGAACAGAACCTGTAAGTGCTAACCAAACCGCTTATTTTGGTGTTCTTGTTGGTTACAATGAAAAAGGTGCTGTAATTGACAATTGTGCAACTGCTGGCTATTATTTAGCAGGTAAAGATGGCAAGATATATGGTTATCGTAATTCTGAAGTTTATGTTGGTGGATTAGTAGGCTTTAATGTTGGTGCGATCACTAACAGTGCTGCGGATCTTCCTAGATTAAGTTTAATAATGAATTCAGCTACATGTTATGCTGGATCTTTTGTTGGCTATAATGAGGGTACAATTGATAATTCATATGGAATTTCAATGATAGAAAGTAATGCACCAGATGGCGATACAAAGATTGCGGGCTTTGCAGGTTACAACACAAGTGTTATTAATAGTTCTTATTGTGCAACTACTTTAACTTCAGCTGGTAATGGTTCTAAGACTTATAGTTTTGCTCCTATTGAAGGTGGAGGTTCTGTAAAGAATTCTTATTATCTAAATGGTGGCAGTTATTTATATCTTGATAACTTATATTCATATGATGGAAATATTGCTGTATCTGTTGGTAAAAACAAGATTTATAAAGAATTAGCAGATTTAAAAGGAACTAATGTAGCCAGTGATTCAAAGTATCACGATTTAACTACTGGCTTGGATGCAAATGAAACAGTATATCCTTATAGAGCTGTTGTTAAGAATAATGAAGGCGATTTAGTTCATTATGGAGAGTGGCAAGTAAAACCTAAATTAGGTGTTGCTGGCGTTTTCTATTGGGAAAAAGAAGTAGATGGCCAAAACAATGGCTATAAGATTACTTATATTGGTACTGCTTATGATAAATTAGCATATAGTTCAAACTTATGTGTTGAGCATGATGATGGTGGTAGAATTTCTGAATATGGTTATGGATATTACTATGGTGCTGATGAAAATGTTGATAATGAGAAGATAACCTTTAATAATATTGCTTATTCAGATAAAACTTTTAATACTGAAGTTAAACAAGAGTTAGAACGTCAAATGCCTCATATTCGATTCTTCCCTTATACAACTAGAACAGATACAGGTAGTGATTATATTTATTTGGCTAATGATTCCCCAAACGGAAATATTACTTTAACATTAGATAATCAAAATAAGTCTTATTCTTTTGATATTTCGCCTTTCTTTGCGAACGCTATTTACTTTAAGACTGATCTTAGCACAAATGAAACAAGTGCACAGAAATATCTAAATAGCAATCTAGGCAAGAGTGATAATGCTTATGAGATTAGAAGTGCACAACAACTTCAATATTTGAATTGGAATTATGTAGGAAAGAATACTAATACATATGGAACTATGGATAACAGAACTCAGTTCACTTATTTAATGTATTCAAAAAATCAAGGAATTAACGTACAAAGCGCTGATGATTCTAATAATACTAGTAAGTATTTTGCGTTTGTTCAATCACATGATATTAATGCTCAAAATACTGGAAATTTCTTCCCGATTGCTGGACAAGCTAATTCAAATAAATATTATAATTCTTATGAAGTTGACTTAGCTAACTGGTTTGGTGGTTCTTATGATGGACAAAGTTACAAGATTCAAGAAATACAAATTGATTCAAATTGTTTCACAGTTGGTTTATTTGGAGTTACTTGTGGAGCTGAATTAAAAAACATTATCTTATATAGTTCTAATGGGGCTACTATTCAAAGAAAAACAACAGAAAATGACAAAGCTGGTGCTTATGCTCTTGGTGGTTTAGCAGGCGTGGCTTATGATTACAACAATCCGAAAGGCTATTCTATTTATAATTGTTCGATTGCCGGCTATACAATCGCTGATAATAGTAAGAACCAACAATATGTAGGTGAAGCTAATGTCGGTAGTCTTGTAGGTATTTCAAAAATAAAGATTGATAGATGTTCTTCCGTTGTTGATATCCAAATAAATTGTACTCATACTAAAAACGGTTCATTTAATAAAGCAGAGTGGGGCAACTATGTTCGTGTTGGTGGTATTTCTGGTGCTGGTCTTTCTGATATTAATAATTCAAAACTAGGTGGCATTTTTAATTCATATACTGGTGGCACGATTACAGTTGGCGAGGATACTTTGGACGAATCTTATTATGAAAACACTAAAGTTCCAATTGACTCAAATGGTGGTATTGCAAAGAAAAATCATAGTACTAATATATATCTAGCAGGTATTACAGGTAGTGGTTTCTGCATGAATTTTAGTAATATTACTGGTGTTAAAACAATTTATCCAAGTGATATAGAAATCGAAAACTGTTATACATATATGACTTTCCCTTCAATGAAAGGAACTATTAGAAGTATAACAATGTTTGGAAGCGTTGCAGATAGATATGGTAATGGTGAAGGCAAGAAAGCCTATATTAAAAATTGTTACTATTTGAATAGAAGCGCTGATTTTGATACCTCGGAATTACCTAAATTTATCGTTGATGATGGTGGCGCTAATACAGCAGTAAATAATCTAATGACATCTGATTTAAAAAATTCAATGTTATTAGGTAGTACAAAATGGCTTTATGTAATGCATAGAAATAATTATTATGGTGATGAAAACATCAGTAATAATAATACTATTGATTCAAGATCATATAGTGAATTGTCTGATCCAACTATGAATGCTTTATTAGGAGATAAGTTTAAATCTGTTACTACAATAGATGAAAGTGGTGTACCAATTGATGGCAAATACTCATTTTCAGCTGGTAACAGTTCATTATCAGGCAAGAATTATCCTTTCCCAACTGTCATCACGCAAAAGGATGATGATGATACAACCGTTAATGTGCACTATGGTTCATGGCCTTTAGAAAGTGCTTATTTTGTGAAAGGTAATGATACTATTGATATTTTTGATGACATGGATTTGGATACTTACGCATATAAGGAATTCGTCTTAATGAAGGGTGTAAGTAGTAGTAATTTATACAACTTAGAATTTAAGGTTAAGGATACAACATATGCTGAGTTAGTTAAAATCGATGGCACAAATTATTTTACTAAAGATACAGATGGAAATTACCATATTAAGGTTAAAGCTTTAAAGACTGGTTCTACTGATATTGAAGCTAAATGGAAAAATGAAAACGATGTAGAATTTACCACAGACTTTAACTTGGTTATAACGGCTAATTTATATATAGAAGTAAGTCCTAATGTGATTTATATCAATAAAGGTAAGGCTGATACTTATAAGCTTGGCTATGCAGTTGATAAAAAATATATAGATGTTAAATCAACAGGCAAAAAGGTTTCTTATTCTAAAGATGTTACTTGGAATTTTGTTTCTTCAAAAGTAGGTGCAGATGAAGAATATGATGCTTTAGATGTTAATAAGATTGCTAATGAAATAACTATAAAATCTAATGGTTATAATGGTTATGTTGCAGTTACTGCTACATATGATTATCATGGAAATGTTTATACTGTTAACACAAATATAAATGTATTAAATAGTTATACTATTGGTTTGCATGGAAATAATGAATATGAAGAAGTTTATATCAAAGATGATGGGTCTTATGAATTAAGTAACCCTAGTTATGGCGATACTACTGGACCAAAGAATCCTGATAGCAAGTATTTCATTTATGAAAGAAATGATGAAAATGGTTTAAATAATTTAATACAAAATATTGATTTAAATAACATTACTTTATCACCATTAGAAGGTGCCAGTGATGAAATCAAAGACATAATTAACAGTAATAAAGTTCAAATTGAATTATCTAATGATATTAATACAAACAGTATTACAAATAATGATTATAATTCACGTGCTATAACATTAACTTACAGAGGTGTTATTAGTCCTTTTGATTGCAATTTAACTTTAAATCTAAGTAATAACGGCAACGAATATTCATTAACTGTGCCAGTTACCGTAAATGTTATTCCTTATACATTGACATTAGATGCTAATGGTGGCGATTTTGATGGAAAAGATCATATATCAATTAATTTAGCCGGTACTGATCCTATAGAGTTAAGTACTTATATTCCAACAAGAATTGGATATCATTTTGCTGGTTGGACTTTAAATGGTACTGACTATACTTCAAACACATATCCTGTTACAGGATCAAATGATGATGTAACATTAGTTGCTAAATGGGTTGCTAAACAAGGCTATATAAGATTTGATAATAATCTTTTAGATTCTTATAACAAAATAGAAGATGTTTTATGTACTTATAACGCCAACAAGGTAAATATTCCTGAATTTACTTATGATTCGCAAATATTGAATGGTTTCATTGATAATAATGGTAATTTAATTATAGATTCAACAGGTAATGTACTTAAAAAAGATTTATTTAACCAATATCTATTAGAAAATACAATCGATAATTCTAAAAAGATAGTATTAAAAGCTAGTCTAACGGATGGTGTAAAATTGATTTTACAAGCAAAGGGAATCGATTCAAGAAGCATTTTATATGATAAAAACACCATGTTAAATGCTGGTGATTCAATTGATTTAAAATCAATATGGGAAACTGATACTTCATATAAATTTGCTGGATATATAAATAGTGTATCTAAAGAATGGATTATTGATCCACAGGGTAAATTTTTAAGTAATGTTCAATTAGACAACGACATTGAGTTGACTGCTGTTTTCTATAAGACTGGTTTTAAGAAAGTTGATAGTTTTACTAATAACAAAGAATATTTAATTATTTCTAATGATTACGCTTTGTCAGGTACAAGAGTTAATGATTACACTTTAAAAGGTATTAATATTGCTAAACAGTTAGATTCATTAGGTAATACATATATAGAAGATAATTACAAAGATCTTGTATGGACTAGAGATCAAAGTAATAATTTGTATTTAACTGCAGATCAAAAACTATATGGAAATTCTATATGGTTCTCTACTTCTTTTACTGTTTCTAGTTCTAATCAAGCTTGGAATTACAACAATAACAATTTATATACAGGAAGATATACTATTACATATGTTTATTTAGACTCATCAAATAATTTCACTTGTGATAATAACAATTATCACAAAAACATTGAAATCTATGAAAAAGTTGAAAATATAGTAACTGATAAATATCAATCAGCAAATACAGGAGGTGGCGAATGAAAACTATTAATAAAAAATTAAATAGTCAATCAGGTGTTACCATTCTGTTTGCGATGTTGTTGTTCTTAGTTGCTACTGTAGTTTCTTTAGTAATTATAGTAGCAGCTACTTCGAGTGTTAATAGAGAGTCTTCTTTTAAGGAATCTGTTCAAAGAAATATAGAATTAGATTCTGCTGTTCTAATGGTAAAAAACTTTACCGATAATAAACATGAATATACTTTTGTTGGCGAAGAAGGAAATTATGATTATCAATTTGTCGGGACAGAAAATGAGCTTGAAAAAGTTATTATAGAAATTTCTAAACGTGTTATAAATAATACTCAAACTAAAAATGTTGGTAGTTTTACAATTTCTGGTGATAATTTATCAAATATTGATTGTAATTATGAAATTGATTTTAATACCGGTTCATCTCCATTTGTAATCTTAACTTTTAGTATAAAAGATGATGATAATACTGTTGTATCTAATATTTATAGCAAATACTCTTTTAGTGTAAATGGCAAGACGGTAGGTTGGAACTATGATAGATCTACTGTTAGAGGAGCATACTAATATGAAAAAGATATTAAATAATCATGGTGAATCATTAATAGAAGTGCTAGTGTCTTTATTGATAGTTGCTTTATGCATTCTTATGTTACAAGGAAGCATTGTTACAGCAGCTAAAGTAAATAAAAAAAATAACGAACATATTGAACCATTTGTTATTGCGGAATCGGAAGATACAGGTAAAAATGTAATGATAAATGGTAACGATTCTGGCATAAAGATATTCAAGACAAAAGGAGGCTATTACTATTATGAATAAAAGTAAGGGTTTTTCTTTAATTGAATTGTTAGCTGCCATTTTGATTTTAAGTTTGGTAAGTGGGGGCTTAGCTACAGGAGCAATGCTGTCAAACAAACAATATAAAAGTTCTATTAGACAATCAGAAGCTAGTGAACTATATAACACAATTAGTTCTTTATTGAATTACGAACTTAAATTAACTAACGAGGTCAAATTAGATGGTGATAAGTTAGTTGCGTTTAAGAGTATTTCATATCAAATCGATGAGTCTAGATTATGCGATATCAATGTTTTATATGAAAGTGGCTATCCTGCTGGTAATAATTATGGAAGAATAGCTTTTGGTAATAACGAAAAAAAGAATTATCTTTTAGGAAATGCTGCTTATACAAATGGACTAGGAGCTAAATTAAATGTTACTTATAATGACACCAATAATTTGTTTACCGTTTATCTTGATATAGGTTATGATACTAAATCAGTTATTCATCAAACCTTTAATGTAAGAGCTTTAAATAGGGTAAGGGTAGTAAATGTTGAATAAAAAAGGAAATATTAACTTATTAGAATTAGTTATCTTAATAGTATTAGGGATAGAGATTATCTTGATTCTTTGTAATGGATTTGGATGGCTAGGCAATAAAGTAAATAAGGGTAGTGATTCCTTTACCTTAAATACATGTGAGAGTGTTACAAAAGTGAATAGTTCTAATGGTATGGATTGTCCTGTTAATGATTGCGCTAAAGGCGATTTATGTACTCATAAAGTAGGTGACTATTATGTAGGCTACTTTGATGATGTTAAGAATACTATTGTTGGATATAAGTTATCAGGATATAACTATGAGGACAATCCAAGGATTAATGGAAAAGAATTTAATGGACTAAAAGGAACCATGATAATAAAAGTAACTTGTGGAAAAGGCAACATTACATATGAATGGGTGAAGGGTAAATGATAAGTATATATGAGACTAAATTTATATTGATATATTGTATAGCTGTTTGTTTTATATTAGGAACGGTATTTGGATCATTTCTAAATTGCGTAGCTGATAGAATATATCATCATATTCCTTGGTGGAAGGGAAGAAGTGTTTGTGATAATTGTGGACATAAATTAGGAATATTAGATTTATTTCCAGTATTTTCATATTTAATACTTGGTGGAAAGTGTAGATATTGTGGTAAGAAGGTATCTATAAAATATTTCCTTTCGGAATTATTGTTAGGCATTATCTTTGTAATATATTTATTAATTCATGGTGTATTAGATTTATTACTACTTCGTGATTTAGGACTAATATGCATCCTATATGGGCTATCACTATGTGACTTAAATAATTATGAGATACCTGATGGTTTTATTATTTTAGGGATTGTATGGTGGTTAATATTCTTCTTATTGGGATATGGAGAATTAGTTGATAGCCTACTTGGTGGCTTTGTGATAGGTGGTATGTTGTTAGGATTAAGTTTAATCATGGACAAGATACTAAAGAAAGAGTCATTGGGTGGAGGCGATATTAAGTTATTCTTCATGATTGGGTTATATTTTGGCTTAATTTTGAACTTTTTCAATTTAATTTTATCCTGCTTTATAGGTATAATATTTGTGATTGTAAGAAAAAGTTCAATGATTCCCTTTGGACCTAGCATTGCGATTTCTACTTTTATTTGTTTATTATATGGGACAGAATTTGTAACATGGTATCTGTCTTTATTAGGATTATAGGAGGTACTATATGAGAAAAGATCTACTAGGTGTAGATATCGGATCTAAAGAAATAAAACTAGTTACAAAAGATAAATTCGTTATATCAGAAACACCTGATAATTGTGTTGAAGGTGATGAATTGATTGCCTTTGATGGTATGGCTGATTTATTAAAGAATTTAGTTAAAGAAAACGGAATTAAAACAAAGAATGCTTGTATCGTGCTTCCTGATTCTTTAGTATATATCGATAGAATAAAGATGCCTTATATGAATACTAAACAATTAGAAGTTAATTTGCCTTATGAATTTAAGGATGTTGTTGGTAAAAATAAAGATGATTATATCTATGATTATGCTTATGTAAATACTATCTGTGATAGTGAAAATAAGCCTGTTGAATTAGAACTTGTAATTAGTTGTGTTAGAAAAGATATTATTGAAAAGTATACTGATATGTTTAAGAAAGCTGGCATGAGACTTGTTAAGGCTATGCCTCGTCAAGTAGCTATCTCAAACATGCTTATCAATAATAATATTTTAGATAATATCGCTCTTGTAGATATTGGCTATAACTTTACAAGAATCGACTTCTTTAAAGATGGCTTATATGATGTTACTAGAATTCTTGAAAATGGCATTAAAGATATGAACAAGATGGCAAGTGATAAGTTCTATTGTGATAGTCATATTTCATTACGTTATTTAAAGGACAACAAGGATGATATTTTAAATAGTGAATTATTCAATAACTTTTATGATGATTTAGCTTTAAAGATCAATCGAGCTATTAATTACTATAGTTATTCTAATCAATCTAATACTTTAAATAATTTATATCTATATGGTGGTGGTGTTCACTATGAACAATTAAATAATGTATTAAAGAAAGAATTAAATATCGCTTGTATGGACTTGAATGCTTTATTAGATGTAAATAATGATACTTTTACTGCTTTGGGGGTAATTGAAGATGTCAAATAAACTAAGTAATTATCCAAAAAAGAAAAATATTAACTTCGTAGTTGATAATACCGAAAAATACAACAAGATATCAATTTTTTGTTTTGTGATCTTTATGATTTTTTTGGTATTTTTTACCAAGTTTGCGGTAATCGATACATTAAGCGCAGTCAACAAACTAGAAAGTAACTACAATTCAGTTTTAAGTCAAATCGAAGCTTATAACGCTAAGATGAGTGACTATGATGAAGTGGAAACTAGATATAACGATTTAGTAGGTGATTTTTTAACTCAAGATGAACAATTAAGTTCTTCAAGATCACAAATAATCGACATGATAAAAAAAGACATTGGCTTTGAACATGTAGAAAACTATACAATTGATGGTCAAACTATTATCGTTTATACGACAGCTATGACTATTAAAGATGTAACAAGTATTTTAAATGTGCTTCAAGATGATTCAAACGTATCCTTCGCTACATGCAAGAGCACTATCTATGATAAGAATGATGAATCATTGGTACATGGTGAATTTGAGATTATCTATAATACGGTTGGAGGTAACAAGTAATGTTGAAGTATAAATTTTCTAATCGTGAAATTATCTTACTATTAATAGCTGTAATGTTAGGCTTGGGTTTAGTATATTATTCTGTTATCTTAAAATCATATAACGAGAATGTAGCTAAATACGATACAGCTAATCTAGAAACGGAATTAGCTATTAGTGATTCAAAGCTTGCTAAATATCAAGACATGAAAAATTATATCGAACAATATGAAGATGTTTATGTAGGAAGCGTAGTATCTTATGATAACATTGTTAATTTATTTTATAACTTCTCAGATGTTTTAGATGGTAAGGTAAAAGGTATTAACATTACTGTTGGTGACCCAGTTGAACTTGAGACTATCGTAAGAAGAGATGTTACTATTTCTTTTATTGCGAACAATAATGAAATTGTAAATAATATTCTTTCTAATTTTGAAGATTGTGAGTATCGTGTAATCATCAATAAAGTTCAAGTTAGTACCAAGGAAGATGGATACAACTTAAATAATAGTGGTGAAGTAAACGCCTCTATTGTCTTGACTTTCTTTGAAACTACTAAGGATGCTAAGTATAACTATGGCTTAGTAAGTCAGGGACAATAATGATTTATATTATTTATGGAAACGATTCTTATTTAATTGATTCTAAGCTAAATGAAATCATTAATCAAAATAAGGATGGCGATGTAATTAAAGTAGACGGAAGTTCTAAAAACTTCTCCTATTATGATGTATTAGATTCTATAAACTCTGTAGGCTTGTTTTCGAACAAGTCTTTAGTGCTTTTTAAAGATCCACCTCTATTAAAGAAAAAAGTAGATGATAAGGGAGCTGAGGAATTACTTGCATATTGTAAGAAACCAATCTATGAGAATACTTTAATCTTCTATACCTATGACAATGACTTCAAGAAAGTATTAAAAACCTTTAAAGACATTAGTGCAAATGCGGATGTCTATGACCTAAAGATTGATCCTAAAAACTTCTATAATATGTGTATTGAAGTTGCTAAGAAGTATACGGTGAGACTTAATAGACCGTGCTTTGATATTGTTTATAAGGCTTGCAACAACTCTTTATCCCTATTTAAACAAAACATGGATATCCTAGACTTGTATCCAGATAAAATTGATGAGGATGTCGTTAATAACTTGTTGATATCAAGTAATGAAGAGAATGTCTTTAATTTGATTAATGCCTTAACTAATAAGAAAGTATCTGATTCTATCTATTATGCTAGAAGAATATTGGCCAATGATTCTAATATCAATGGATTGATTGCTTTGTTGGCAAATCAACTTAGATTTTTATATCAAGTATCTTATTATAGTGATGATCCATATGGCGCTAGTGATATCTTAGGATGTAAATCACCATATCGAATTACTAAGGCCTTAGAAACACTTAGAACTTTAAAGAGTAAAAATATTATGTCAATGTTAGATCGATTAGCTGTTTTGGATTCAGATAGTAAACAAAATAGTGATATTGACGATACTTTAAAGCTAGAACTATTTATAGTAGAATTATTGAAATGAGAAGAGTAGAATTGTTAGCGCCTTGTGGTAATTTCAAATGCCTTAAGGCTGCCGTTAATTATGGAGCTGATGCGGTGTACCTTGGTGGTACATCTTTTTCAGCAAGAGCCTTTGCGAATAATTTCAATCACGAGGAACTTGTTGAAGCCGTTAAATATAGTCATTTAAGAGGAGTTAAGGTCTATATGACTATTAATACTCTTTTTAATGAAAATGAGCTAGAATCAGCCTTAAATGAGGCAAGATTTGCATATGAACATAAGGTTGATGCCTTAATTGTCCAAGATTTAGGCTTAATTTATCGAATCAGACAAGAGATGCCTGACTTTGATTTACATGCCTCAACCCAGATGCATATTCATAATATTGCAGGAATTAATGTTTGTAAGAAATTAGGCTTTAAGAAAGTGGTTATCGCAAGAGAAAGTAGTCTGGATTTTATTAAAGAAGCTTGTAAACAAGATATCCAAATAGAAACCTTTGTTCATGGCGCCATCTGTGTATCTTATTCAGGCCAATGTCTAATGTCTAGTGCTACTAAAAATAGAAGTGCCAATAAGGGTGCTTGTGCCCAGTGCTGTAGACTAAGATATGGTCTTTATGAAAATAACAAGAGAGTTCCTACAGATACTGATTATCTATTAAGTCCTAAGGACATGTCTTTAATCGATGATATTCCAAGTTTAATTGAAGCTGGTGTCTCTTCTTTTAAGATTGAAGGAAGAATGAAATCTAGTGCCTATGTAGGTCTTGTAACTTCTTTATATCGAAAAGCAATCGACTCATACTATAAAGGTGAGAAATTCAGCTTATCACAAAAAGAATACAATGAACTATTATCTGTTTTTAACAGAGGTTTTACTGACTCTTATTTAAAAGATAATAAAGCTGATATCTTTTCTAACTTTAGACCTAATCATATGGGCAAGGAAATAGGTAAGGTTATTGATTATCGTGATGGTCATTGTTTAATTAGATTATTTGATAATATCAATCAATTTGATGGTATTCGTATCATTTCTAAAAAAGGTGATACAGGAAAGATTTTAAATACTTTAACTGTAAATAAAAAAATGGTATCTAAAGCCTTTAAGAATGAAATTATCACTGTTAAAGTAGATAGTCCTGTTTTAAAAGGTGATAAGGTAGTAAGAACCTTAGATTATAATCTAGAAAATAGAATCAATGATTACAAGTTAAAGAAAAGACCAATTGATATTAAGATTAAATTTAATCCTAATGAGAATATTGAAATATATGCTAAATTAGATGAATTAGAATATAAAGAAATAGTTAATGAAAGACCGCAAGAGGCTCTGAAGGCTCCTATATCTTTATCTGATTTAGAAAATGTTTTCTCTAAGATGGATAACAGTCCCTTTGTGATTAATAAGTTTAGTGGTGAAGTAGGCAATTTTTTTATGCCTAAGTCGATGTTAAACAATATACGTAGAAACTTTTATGAACATTTCGAAGAATATATTTTAAATAGTTTTAAGAGAAGTGCTAATCCTTTTACGTTAGATAATGATATTAAATCTGATATTCATACATCGGATATCACTATCAATGAAGATAAATTAAAAGTAATTAATCCAGAATGTGATTATAGTAATGGAATCATCTGCGATCTAGGTGGTTTTGATAAACTTGTTGAAGATAGGACTATAGTAGGTTATTACACATTAAACATCATGAATTCATATGCCTATGAACTAGTTAAAAGACTAGGATGTGATATCGTTGTTCTTTCTAGTGAAATAAACAATGTAGATGAATTGATTAATAATTATATAAAGAGAAATGGAATGATTAATCCATATGTGGTAAATGGTAAAAGAACACTTATGTATCTTAAGAGAAATCCATTTATCAAATATAGTGATAGTAAGAAATTAGTATTAAATGATGGTACTAATTTATATGATATTCATATTGATGATGTGACTAAGATCATAGAAAGAAATGTACATAGTAATGAATTTATTGGTGTACATAAATGTAATATTGAAAGGTGATAAATGTTATTAAGGTATTTTAAAAAGACTTTACAAGATAAAGATTTGATGAAACAATGTTTAACCATTGCGATTCCTTTGATGCTTCAACAATTGATTGTTGCTAGTGTCAATCTAATCGATAATTTGATGGTAGGTGAGTTAGGAGACGTCGCTGTTAGTGCTGTTAGTAGTGCTAATAGATATTATTCAATAGCCCAAATGGCAATTAATGCCATCGTTGTTTCTAGTATTATCTTCTTATCTCAATACAATGGGGCCGATGATAGAGAACATATGAGACAATCATTTAGATTTTCAATTATTTCATCATACCTATTTGTCTTTATCTTCTTTTTCTTTGCCTTATTTAAATCAGATTTTATTATTAAATTTATTATTAACGATAAAGATATTATTCAAAGTGGCAGTGACTATCTAAAGATTGCTTGTTTCTCATACCTACCACTTGGTTTATCATTTCCAATATCTAATGCGATGAGATCAACTGGTGATACTAAAAGACCCTTATTTGTCTCGATGATTTCGGTTGTCTTAAATATTTTCTTTGACTATTGTTTAATTTTTGGGCATTTTGGGCTCGAACCTTTAGGCGTAAAAGGTGCCGCTATCGCAACTATTATTGTTCGATTCATTGAAATGTTTATCTACTTATTATGTATTAAAAAAGGTGAATATCATTTTAAGACTAGAATAAATGATTTATTTAGAATTGAAAAAGATTTAATTGGTAAGATTATTGTCAAGGCTATTCCACTTCTTATTAATGAATTATTATGGAGTATAGGCATGACAACTACAATCAAATTCTACTCATATAGAGGTGCTGTTGTGAATACAGCCTATTCAATAAGTGCTACAGTTGCTGACTTATTCTTTATCTTGTTTGCAGGCATGGCAAGTGCTACTACGGTTATTGTCGGTACAAAACTAGGTGCTAATAAGATAGAAGAAGCTAAGGATAGTGCCTATAAACTATTATGCTTCTCGGTTTATTTATCTTTAATTATCGCTGTACTTATGAGTAGTTTTACTTTAGTGGTTCCTTATCTTTATAGTAAGGTATCTAAGGAATCACTTGATTTGGCAAATCAATTCTTGATTGTCATGTCAATCTTCTTTATCTTATATATGTTTAATACACAGACTTATTTCATTTTAAGAACCGGTGGTGATACAAGAAATACCATGTTTATGGACTCGGGTTTTATGTGGGCCTTCAATATTCCACTTGTTTATATTCTTGCTTATCATACAAACATTCCTGTCTTATATGTTTATGCAATAGGACAATCAACTGATATTTTAAAGTCTATCATTGCCTATAGAATGATTAGAAAAGAAAAGTGGGCAAGAAACCTAACAATGGCTGATGCATGATATAATTGTTTATTAGGAGATAACTAATGTTTTTAAAACGAATAGAATTACAAGGATTTAAATCTTTTGCGGATAGGGTAGTCATCAACTTCGATAACTCAGTCACTGGCATTGTAGGACCAAATGGCTGTGGTAAGTCAAATATCTCTGATGCGATAAGATGGGTATTAGGTGAACAAAGCGTTAAGTCACTTCGTGGTGATAAGATGACTGATGTTATTTTTGCCGGATCAGAGACAAGAAAGGCTGTTAATATGGCTGAAGTTACCCTAGTTTTTGATAATACTAGTAGGGTACTTAATTCGGATAGTGATGAAATAGAAGTAACCAGAAGAATTTATAATACGGAACAAGATGCAGAATATTTAATCAATAGAAATAAGGTTAGATTAAAAGATGTCCATGATTTAATCATCGACTCAGGTTTGGGTAAAGATTCATTATCGATCATCACCCAGGGTAATGTCGTTGGTTTTGCAGATGCTAAGCCTTATGATAGACGTGCTATTTTTGAAGAAGCGGCTGGTGTTTCTAAATATAAGAAAAGAAAACTAGAATCGATCGCAAGACTTGAAAGGACAAAGGATAACTTAGAGAAGGCTTCTAATATCTTGGATGAACTTGAAAGACAGGTTGGTCCTTTAAAAAGACAGGCTAGAAAAGCTGAGATTTATAGAGAAAAGAAACAAAGACTTGAGCAGATTGAAACTGCTGTTTTAGTCGATGAGATTAATTTATTTAACAAGAAAAAAGAAGAAGTTGATAAGGCTTTATTTGATTTACAATCACAAGTTGCCTTGAATGATACAAGCATTCAAGTAAGTGAAAATAATAATCTTTCTAATAAACAAGAATTAAAGAATTATGATAAGGAATTAAATAGTATTCAAGAGAGATTAGTTAATACCATCAATGAGATTCAAAAGTTAGAAAAGAGAAAAGTAGAACTTGATGAAAAGCGTAAGTATGCGATTGAAATGGGTTCTAGTGAAGAGAAGATTAGACAAATGAAGTCTTTATTAGATGAGGCTGAATTTGAATATAAGGATAGAGTTAATCGTTTAAGTACACTAAATACGGAACTTAACTTACTAAATGAGAACTTAGGTGAATTAGCTAATCAATTGGCTGATATTTCTTTAAAGAAAGAAGAAGCTAATGGTATTGTCTTTAGACTAGAAAATAGAATTTCAATTCTAGAAAATATCATCAAAGATCCATTCTCTTCTAATGCCCAAAGTGGTGTTAAAGCTATCATGTCAAATATTCGTTCCTTCTATGGTGTATTAGGTGTTGTGGGTCAAGTTATTAAACCAGATGAGACTTATGAATATGCCTTATCTAGTGCTTTAGCTAACGCAACATATAATATCATCACTAAAGATGAAGCAAGTGCTCGTAATTGTATTTCTTTCTTAAAGAAGAATAGAAGTGGTAGAGCTACTTTTCTTCCTATTAGTGTTTTAAGAGAACATCAAATCAAATATGAAGATGAAGTAATTTGTGATAATACTGAAGGGTTTATTGGCGTCATGGCTGACTTTGTTACTAATGAACCTGAATTTGATATTGTAAGAGAAAGTTTATTAGCTAATATTTTAGTATGTGATACTTTGGAGAATGCGAATAACTTAGCAGGCCTTTTAAAGTATCAATATAAGATTGTTACTCTTGATGGTGATGTAGTTCATAAGGGCGGTTATATGACTGGTGGTAAGGTTAAAAACGAAACTAGTATCATTACTGCTCAAAGCGAGCTTGAAAGAAGCAAGAGTGACTTATTGTCTTTAAGAGCTAAGGCGGAACTTGCGAATAAGGAATATGAAAAGATTATTCTAAATAAGAATAAGACGGAAATGGAATTAACGGAGAAGCGTATTTCTATCGCTCAAATTGAGCCTTTGGTTGATGTTAAAAGAACTAAGTATGAAAAATTAAAGAATGATTATGAATTAATCAATCCTAAGAATATTGAAAGTGATGAGACATATACTGATGAACTAGTTATTGAACTTTCAAATGCTTATAAGTTAAGAGATGAATTATCTACTTCTTTAAAGTTAAAAAGGGAAGAGAGAATGAAACTTTCTGCTGATATTGATCGCAAGGATCAACAACTTCGTCAATTAAGAAGACAATCAGAAGGTTCAAGAGATGAAATCTTGAAGATGTCTCAAGAGAAAGCAGTCTTGGATACAAAACTAGAGAATAATTTAAACAGACTTGCCAGTGAGTATCAAATGACCTATGAGTATGCATTGGAACATTTAAATTATGAATTAACCGGTAATGAAAAGGAAGAGGTTGTAGAGCTTAGAAGTGATATAGCATCTCTTGGTAATGTTAACATGTCAGCTCCAGAAGAGTATGCAGAAGTAAATGGCAGATATGAGTTCTTAAAGAAGAATTATGATGATTTGATTAAGTCAAGAGATAAAATTCTTGATGCGATTGATGAGATGGATGAGATTATGAAGTCTCAGTTTAAGGAAACTTTCGATAAGATTAATTCCAATTTGAATGATACATTTAGAAACTTATTTGGTGGTGGTAAGGCTTCGTTAATTCTAGAGGATGAAAATGATATTTTAAATACAGGCATTGATATCGATGTTCAGCCTCCTGGTAAGTCAGTTAAGTCTATTAGACTGTTCTCAGGTGGTGAGAAGACTTTGATTGCCTTGTGTGTATTGTTTACCATTATTAAGGTTAAGCCAGCTCCGTTAATTATCTTTGATGAGGTTGAGGCAGCACTTGACCAGGCAAATGTTGAAAGATTTGCGAAGTATGTTAAGAAGTTTGAAGATGTTTCACAGTTCTTAATCATTACCCATCGTCCTGGTACGATGGCAGAGTGCGATACTTTATATGGTGTTACGATGCAACAGCGTGGTGTTTCTCAAATGCTTAAGGTTAAGTTGGTTGATGCCCTAGAGATGGCTGATAAAAGTGAAGTGGGAGAATAATTTATGGGATTTCTAGATTCTTTAAAACAAGCAATTACAGGTAAAAAGGATACTGGTAAGTATTTAAGCGGTTTTGCGAAGACTAATAATGCCCTTGGTAGAAAGCTTAAGTTTATTACGGAGAATAATACAAAGAATAAGGAAGACTTCGTTGAACAGTTGATGATCACTTTAATTGAGTCTGATATTGGCTATAAGACAAGTGAAGACATTTGTGATCGTTTCTTTAAGGAGACTCAGGATTATCTTTATTTAAGACAAGAGGATGTTATGGATATCTTGTTAGAGACTTTTGATGATATTTATAATGAAAAGAAAGAAAATGAGATTGTCTATAATGAGGATGGTCCGACTGTTATTTTAATGGTTGGTGTCAATGGTTCTGGTAAGACTTCTACTTGTGCTAAGTTAGCTAAGATGTATAAGGACCAAGGTAAGAAGGTATGTTTGGCTGCTGCAGATACTTTTAGAGCTGGCGCCATTGAACAATTAAGAGAATGGGCAAATAGATTGGATGTTGATTTTGTGTCTGGTAAGGAGCAAGAAGATCCTAGTTCTGTACTAGTTAATGCATGTAGATATGCAAAGGAAAATGATATCGATATCTTGTTGTGTGATACAGCAGGAAGACTTCAAACCAAGGTTAATCTAATGGCGGAACTAGCTAAGATGAGAAGAGTGGTTGGCAAGGAAATTCCGGGTGCTCCTCATAATGTTTGGATGGTCCTTGATGCCAATACGGGTCAAAATGGTATGAGTCAGGCTACATTATTTAATGAGGTAACTGATTTAACGGGTATTATTCTTACAAAGATGGATGGTACAAGTAAGGGTGGTATTGTCATTGCGATTAAAAATGTCTTGGGTATTCCGGTAAGATTTATCACACTTGGTGAGACTGCTGACGATATCAAACCATTTAATTTTGATTTGTATCTTTACAGTATCATTGGAGATGGTGATGTTAGATAAGGTTGAAGGTAATCTGTTGTTTGACTTCTATGGTTCTTTATTGACAGAGCATCAAAAAGAAGTTTTGGATGATTACTTTAATGATGATTTATCTATGTCTGAATTAGCTGATGAGTATGAGGTTTCTAAGAGTGCTATTTCTGATTTGATTAAAAGATGTTTAAATCAATTGGAAGAATATGAAAGTAAGCTTCATCTTATTAAACAAGCTAGGTCACTTGATGAATTAATTGATAAAATGGAAAAGGATGGTATTCCTTTAGAATATCTTAAAGAGCTTAAAAAGATAAACAGGGGGTAGAAAAAATGTCAAAAGTTATCGCGGTAAATTCCGGTAGTTCTTCTTTAAAATTCCAATTATTCCAAATGCCAGAGGAGGAAGTTTTAACTTCAGGTGTTGCGGAGAGAATTGGTCAAAAAATGGGTATTTTTACTATTAATGTGAATGGTGAAAAGATTAAGACTGATGTAGAGATTCCAGATCATAAGAAGGCTGTTGATTTGTTACTTGAAGCTTTAGTTAAATATGGAATTGTTAAGGAATTAAGTGAAATTAAGGGTGCAGGACACAGAATTGTGCAAGGTGGTGCTTATTTCTCTGGTTCTGTTAAAGTAGATGAAGATGTTGTTAGTAAGGTTGATGAACTTTGTGCCTTAGCTCCTTTACATAATCCTGCTCACTTAGTATGTTATAGAGCATTTAAGGAAGCATTACCTGAAATTGAACATGTTTTCGTTTTCGATACTGCATTCCACCAAACAATGACTGAAGAGTCTTTCTTATATCCAGTACCTTATGAATGGTATACAGATTATAAGGTAAGAAAGTATGGTGCTCATGGTACTTCTCATGAATTTGTTATGAAAAGAACTGCTGAATTAATGGGCAAGGATCCTAGTGAATTAAATATTCTTACATGTCACTTAGGCAATGGTGCTTCAATTACTGCTATTAAGGGCGGTAAGGTTGTTAATACTTCAATGGGTCTTTCTCCTTTAGGCGGTATCATGATGGGTACAAGATGTGGCGATATTGATCCAACTGTTGTTTACTATATGGAAGAGAAGTTGGGTTGTACACCAGAAGAGATGGATACTTATTTGAATAAGAAATCTGGTATGTTGGGTGTTTCTGGTATTTCAAGTGATGCAAGAGATATTCAAGCTGCTGTTGATGCTGGTAATCCTCGTGCAATTACAACTTATAACTTATATGTAAATAGAGCTGTTAATTTAATTGGTGGTTACTATATGCAACTAGGTCATGTTGACGCAATGAGTTTTACCGCAGGTCTTGGAGAACATGCGGTTGAAATTAGAGAAGGCATCTTAAAGGGCTTAGAAGAAGGTATGGGTGTTAAGATTGACTATGAATTAAATAGTAAGACTCATAGCGAGGCTAAGATTTCTTTACCTGATTCTAAGGTTGAAGTATTTGTAGTTCCTACTAACGAAGAATTAGTTATCGCTAGAGATACTGTAAGATTATTAGGTTTATAATGTATAAGGATTTTTTAGACAAATTAAAAGAGTATAAGAAAGTAAGCATTTATCGCCATCAAAGACCTGATGGCGATGCTGCTTTTTCGTCAATGGGTCTTAAGACTTTTATTGAGGATAACTTTGATATTGAAGTTAAACTATGTGGTGTAGAAAAATATGAACGTTTAGATACAACCGAGGAAGTTTCTGATGAGTTTATTAAGGATAGTTTAGCTATTATTTTAGATGTATCAAGTCAAGATAGAATTGATGATTTAAGATATCAAACAGCTAAAGAAATAGTAGTTATTGATCATCATCCTTATATGTTAGAGGCGGCTGATTTGACTATTAATAATTCTTTAGCTAGTGCAACTTGTGAGCTTATTACTGATATTATTTATAGTGATTCTTTTAAGGCTTATAAGAAATCAAAAGATACTTGTAAGTATTTATATTCAGGCATTTTGACTGATTCTATGGGTTTTACTACTTCCAATACTACAAGTAATACTTTATATTTAGCTTCTTTATTAATAAAAGATGGCAACTTAGATGTTTCTAAACTTGATGAAGAGGTATTTAGTACATCTTTTGAGGAATATGAAAAGGTTACTAAATTAAGATCTAAGCTAGTTATTGAAGATGGTATAGGTTATTGTATTTTGGATACAACGGATTTAGAAGAGATTGGAATGGCTTATGATCAAGCTAAGACTCATGTAGCGGAGTTTTCTAAGATAAGAGAGCTTAAGATTTGGGCTATTTTTGCGAAGAATCCTGAAAGTGGTTTGTATGATGGAAGTGTTCGTTCTAGAAGGCCTTATGTCATCAATAGGATTTGTGATAATTACAATGGTGGTGGTCATAATAATGCCTGTGGTGTAAAAAAGTTAGATGATAATTTGATAAAATCTCTTCTTGAAAATCTTTCAAAATTGGTAAATGAAAACGTTAATTTATAGGATGAATTTCGTTGATTTTAGATATGAGTTTTTATATAATTCTTATAGCAATTAAGGAGGAATAAATAATGGCTGATTTAAATAAAAAAGCGTTAATTGAAATTATTGCTGAAGAAAAAGGTTATACAAAGAAAGAAGCTGGAGAAATCGTAGAACTTGTAATCGATACTATGGTAGGTACTTTACAAAAGGGTGATACAGTTGATCTTCCAGGGTTTGGTAAGTTCACTGTTAAGGCTAGAGATGCTAGAACAGGTATCAACCCACTAACAAAAGAAAAGATTGAAATTCCAGCAACTAAGGTTCCTGCATTTAAGGCTTCTAAGGCTCTTAAAGACGCAGTTAAATAACTTAACTATATTAAAAGGATCAGTGATGATCCTTTTTTAGTGCCTATTTAATTAATCCATTTAACCAGTCTTTAATATCGTTAAGACTTAGTTTTCCAAAATAATAATCAATTATTTCTTCAAATTTACTAATACCTTCGTTACTGTTAAACAACTCATCAATCAAGTCATCGATTGCGGTAGATATATCTAGGGTAATATAGGTTGTTCCATTTTCATCATATCGAATATTAATAATCTGACTAGGGTTAATTACTTTTACTTTAATATCATCGCCAACAATTAGTTCTGAGATATTTTGTCTGTATAGTTCTTCATGCTTAGCAGGTAGGCTCTTTTCATAGATAAATCTTGGTAAGTTTCCAACTGTGGCATCATTGAATTTTAAAATAAAATCGGTGTCTGTAAATTCGTATGAAAGGGTTGCCTTAACACCTGCTTTGATTAGTTTTTTGTAGGTGATGGCCACATATAGGTTTACTTCCTTATTATTGGTATCAACATCATAGCCCATTTGCTGAAATGTAATATTATATTTGCTTAAATTCGTATTTAATATATCCAAATCGATATAGTTATAAACTATGGCTTTAGATAATGCTAAAGTTGCTTCTTTAGTTTTTTCATCATATGTAATTGAATCAATTATGTTATTGGCAAGGTTAACATTTCTATCATCATCTTTATTTACTATTTGGGCTTTATAAGCTTCTATGTCGTCGAAATGTTCTTGTAGGGTAGAAGTATTGTTGGCTAATAAAACAAGGCTAAGAGAGCTTGCAATCACCAAAAATAATACTATTAATAATATTTTTAATAACAAATGATTCTTCTTTGGTTTTTCGTCAATGTCAATGACAGTAGCTACTTGATCGTTGATGTTTTCTTTATTATCCATAAATATTTACCTCTAAGTTAATTATATATAATTTAATAATGTTTCCAAAAAATAAAAGTATTATAATATTCTTATGATGAATTTATTATTATTGTTGATGGTGCCAATTATAACTCTTATTACTGGATATTTGATGTATAGACATACCCCTAAATCTATCAATGGTTTAGTAGGGTATAGAACTAGTAGATCTATGATTAATCAAGATACTTGGAATTTTGCGAATAAGTATTGTGCTTCATTATGGATTAAATTAGGCATTATAACGACATTTATTTCTTTTCTTATTTATATATTGTTTGATGTGAATGAAATTGTTAGTATTGTGATTGTATTGATTCAAACATTTTTATTGTTATTATCGATTATTCCAGTTGAAAAGGCATTAAAGAATACTTTTGATGATGATGGAAACAGAAGGGTATAAGTTCGGTCAACATTTATCTATAATAAACAATTATTGTATATACTAGAACCATGAAGAAGCTTTTATACATTTATTCTATTGCGTTATTATTGTTGTTACTTGCTAGTTCTTTTCTTGTATCTAATGAACATGCATTTGTAATATCAGTATATTCATTAATATTATTAGTCATGTTATTAAATGATGTCGTGATTAAGAAAAACAATAAAGAACTTTTGTTTGAAGTATTATTAATTTTATTGTTTGTTGGTTTTGTATTTTTTACAAGAAACAATGTTACATATTCAAATGTCTTTGTAGGAATAATACCGCTAACAATAAGCATATTCAAAACCATTAAAGAGGTGAATAATTAAGCTTATATGTTCGTTATACCTTATTTTATATATACTAGTATATAATTTCGCAAAATAATAATTTTACGAATAAATATGTATAAATAAAGGGTATAATATATGTATGGCTGAAGATTATCAAAATGAATTGCAATTAGATTTAAATAAGAAAGTACAAGGAATCGTTAAGGAATTGCCTGATTTTATGTCTAAGTTCTTTAAAGAATTAAGAACTAAAGGTATGTCAGAACGTACTAGACTTGAATACGCCTATGATATGAAAAGATTCTTTGACTTTGTACAAGTACAAGCTGGTTTTAAAGATAAGGATATACATTCTCTTAAAGCAAGCGAAATTTTAGATGTATTGACATATGATGATATCCAGGAATACTTGGATACCTTAAATACTTATACTGTATTAGATAAATATGGTCACGAAAAGGAAAAATTAAGTTCTCCATCATCAAGAGCTAGAAAGATTTCATCCCTAAGATCTGTATATAAATTCTATTTTAGAATTGGTGAAATTACTCTCAACTTATCTGATTTAATGGATCTACCAAAAATACCAGATAATGTAATTATGACAATGGATAAATCACAAGTTGCTAGAATATTAGAAGCAGTATCTGATACTAGTGGTATGAGTGATGGCGAAATTAAAAGACATAATAAGATTATTAAAAGAGATTATGCCATTATGATGTTGTTTTTTGGCACCGGTATTCGTGTATCAGAACTTGTAGGTATTGATTTAAGCGATATAGACTTCTATAACGCCTCTTTATTAATTACACGTAAAGGAGGCGACCAGGATGAAGTTTTCTTCCCTGAGATAGTAGAAAACGCTATTAGAGACTATGCAGATAATGATAGAGACACCCTTCTAGCCGATAAAGAATCAAGTGCCCTCTTTATTTCTATGCAACATAAAAGAATGACGGTTAGAAGTGTTCAAGTCATGATTAAAGGCTACGCTGCTAAGGCTGGTTTAAACATGAAAGTAACACCTCATGCTCTAAGAAGAACCTTTGGTACAAATCTTTATGAAGAAACAAATGATATTTATTTGGTTGCAGATGCCCTTCATCATAGTTCTGTAGAAACAACTAGAAAACATTATGCCAATATGAGTAAGGAACATAAAAGATTTGCAGCCAAGAAATCTAGTACACTATTCGAAAAGTAGCCCTACCTTTTGTGAATAGTTTCTGTATTTTTCACAAGTTATAATAACGGGAAAATCGGAAAAATTTCAGAAAATTTTTGTAGAGTTATTCATTGTCATCATCAAATAAATACTTTTTTCTTAAATAATTTATGCATCTAAATCTTTTTGTAAATATGAAGGTAAACCATATTCATAAGATAAGATTTTTTTGAATGAATCTCCCCGGGTCAAGACCCGGGGTATCTTACCCTAAGCGATGCAAATGTTACTTGAACAAATGTATCTGCT
>CAKVAL010000013.1 GCA_934725085.1 uncultured Erysipelotrichaceae bacterium
ATGAGTGTTTTTCTATACTTCAAAATGCTTGAATGTATAGTGTTTATGCGGATAATTGAAAATTAGATATAAAATTTAATTTAAACTGTATATGTGACAGTCAAGAAAAAGCTAATAGGATATCTATTAATATCAATTCCTATAGAAAAGAAAAACTGAAAGGTAAGACATCCTTCCAGTTAGTAGAATTCTACAGTCCAGATCTAGCCGAAAGACTAACAAATTTCGGTTTAGTACCAGTGGCTGTAGATAGCGTAGTGCTTAAACCAACACTTCTCAAATAAAGTTTAAGTACTAATAATCAAAGACAAAAGATGTTCAAACTATTAAACACCAAGTGGAATTAAGTCTTAATGAAGTTTAAATGACATAATATCATGAGCCTTTAATAATGTCTTCTTTATATCTTTAATCTTTATCTTCTGTATTTATTGTACCAATAAAAGTAAGTTCAATACATAAAAACGGTTAATCAAATTTTCTGGGTGTTTGTAACTTAGGGGTTTAAATCGGGTGACAAACCTTAGTATTAGGTTTAATGACTGACTATTTTCTCAATATTAAAAAAGGTATCCATATTTTATGAATACCTCTAATAGCTATTTAATTGTAACAATCTTCATCATGTTAGCACTGCCCTCGCCTGTTGGATAACCTGCAGAAATAACTACAAGTTCACCAGGCTTATGGCCAAAGGCCTTACATACAGCACTAGCTAACTCATCATCATTTGTAAGATCGTTTTGAACTCTTGAAATAACAGGAGTAATACCAGCATAAGTCTCTAATGCATGTTGAGTTTGTTTATTGAAAGTAACTGCATAAGTAGGACAAGCTGGTCTATATTTAGAAATAACCTTAGCAGTTGTACCACCTTGTGTGAAGACAACAACAGCACCAACAGGAAGTGTTAATGATGCATCAGATACTGCAATGCCAATAGCATCTTGAATAGTATCATGCTTATATTGTTTCATTGTCTCTAAGTGTTCTCTAAATGGGAAGATGTCTTCAGCAGTTTCACAAATTGAAGCCATTGTCTTAACTGCTTCTACTGGATAATCACCAGCAGCTGATTCAGCAGATAACATAACCGCATCACTACCATCTAATACCGCGTTGGCAACATCACTTGCCTCAGCTCTTGTACAACGAGGATTCTTAGTCATTGAATCTAACATATGAGTAGCAGTAATAACTGGTTTACCATATTGGTTAGCCTTCTTGATAATAAGCTTTTGATAAATTGGAACTCTATCTGGACTTACTTCTACGCCTAAATCACCTCTTGCCACCATTACGCCATCGGCAACATCTAAGATTTCATCGATGTTGTCAAAGCCTTCTTGGTTTTCAATCTTAGCGATGATTTGAATACTAGGCTTACCCATTTCAGCGAGAATCTTTCTAATTCTTAAGACATCATCAGCTCTTCTTACAAATGAAGCTGCGATGAAGTCTACATTTTGTTCACAACCAAATCTTAAATCAGCATCATCTTTTTCAGAAATAAATGGCATAGTTAATTTAACACCTGGAACATTACATCCTTTTCTAGATGCTAAGATACCATTTACTTGAACTTCACACTTTAATTCATCACTTGATTTTTCAATAATCTTTAATTGTTGTTTACCATCATTGACAAGGATTACATTGCCTTCTTTTACGTCACTAAAAAGTTCTGGGCACTTAATAGTAACTCTATCATGACTTCCCATAATATTTTCTTTACATAAAGTAACAATTTCACCCTTTTGGTAAGTTTCCTCACCATTTTCAAAGTCACCAAGACGAATCTCAGGACCCTTTGTATCCAATAAAATGCCTAAATTAAGTCCATTTTCCTTTTCAACTTTTCTAACCAATTCAATATTAGCTAAATGGTCTTTGTGTTCACCATGAGAAAAGTTAAGTCTAACAACATTCATACCAGCATTAGCCATAGCTAAAATAGTTTCATAATTGTTAGAACTAGGACCTAAAGTACATACAATTTTTGTCTGTTTAAATATGCTCATAAAACCTCCAACAAAAAAATATTTTAATCGATTTAACTTGATTATACAAGTCTATCAAACAATCTATATAAATCCCTTTTTGACTCTTTTGGCATGTATAAAGCTTCATCAATTGGCATATTAGTAATTTGATTACTACGAATACCGCAACAGTGTCCGCCAACACCATCTAAAAGTAAATCTACTGCATGTTCACCAAGTCTAGATGCCAATACTCTATCATTTGGAGTAGGTGAACCACCTCTTTGAATATGGCCTAATACGGTAGCTCTACCAGAGAATCCAGTTCTTGATGTAATCTTATTAGCCAAAGAATTAACGTCAGTTAACTTTTCAGAAACAATGACAATTGCATGATTCTTACCCTGTCTATCTAGATATGCAAGCTTTTCAATAATAGCCTCTTCATCAAAGCCGGTTTCAGGAGTAACTACGATTTCAGCACCAGTAGAAATACCAGACCAAATAGCCAAGTCACCACATCTATTACCCATAACTTCAACGATTGAACAACGGTGATGTGAACTAGAAGTATCTCTTAATTTATCAACACATTCTACAACAGTATTTAGCGCAGTATCAAAACCAATTGTAAAATCAGTACCAGCAATATCATTATCGATAGTACCAGGCAAACCAATACAGTTGATGCCCTTTTTAGTTAAAGTTAGAGCACCTCTATAAGAACCATCACCACCGATGACAACAAGTGCATCAATGTTGTGAGATCTTAACATCTCACAAGCCTTATCTTGAACAGCTTCTTCTTTAAATTCAGGAAGACGTGCAGAACCTAAAATAGTACCACCACGAGATAAAATATCAGAAACACTAGATCTATTAAAGTCTACATAATTGCCTTCAATTAGACCCTTATATCCATCTTTAATGCCAACAACATCAATACCATTAGCTAAAGCGTTACGAGTAACTGATCTAATGGCAGCATTCATACCTGGGGCATCACCACCAGATGTTAAAATACCAATTTTTCTAATCATAAAGTTTCCCTTCTTTTGTTTTGTCCTTTCAAAACATAACTCTCACTTAACATTTCAACTCTCTCTACAAATCTCTTTGCCCTGATTTTACTAGAACTATTCTTATCAAAAGTATAATGTTCCAACAAATCATCAACCGAAAGATTAGAAGTAAAGATAGTAGTTAGCTTATTCTCCATACGATAATCTAAAATATTAAATAATAAATCATCTCTTGAATAAGTACTAACTGACTCAGAACCTATATCATCAATAATTAGATAAGTAACTTCTTTAATATCATTTAAGATTTGATTATATGTTACTTGATCATTAATTATTAATTGTCTCATTTTATTCACAAAGAAATTAGCCTTAATAAAAGCTACCTTCTCGCCACTAAAAGCTAAAGTATTAGCCAAAGCCATACACATATAAGTCTTGCCTACGCCCAAGTCACCATGAATATATAAGCCTTTTTTAGTTTTATGTTCAGCTATACCATTAACCTTAGCCAATAAACCAAGAATATCATTATCTGGTATTTCAATATTCTTAAGATTCAATTCTTTATACATATCTGGAATATCAGAATAGATATAATTAGCCTTTAACTTATCTTCATTTCTCTTTTCAAAATACTTATCACAATAAGTCACTTCATTGTATACAGAGGTATCATAATTTAAAGTAAGAATCTCACCCTTTTTAGCTTGCATACAAGAATCAATTCCCTTACAATTTTTACAAATTTCAAGAGAAGAAGCACAATCCAAAAAAGAACTTAAATGAGCAGCTAAATATTCATCACTTATATTATTCTTATCGATAAATTCTTTAATATAAGGATACTTTTTAATTAAACTTAGATAATCAATCATCATTGTCCCCTCATCCTTCTTAAAGCTTCTAATTCTTCTTCTGTTGCCTTAATATTTTTAGAATCATCATAAGTTGGTTCCTTGAACACATGAGCCTTATTCTTGATTTTTCCATTAAGTCTATCCAAACATTCCTTAGCGGTCTTAACATCGTTATGATGCATATCATTTGCCAAAGAATAGATATATTTTTCAATTAGTTTATTATCATTATTTTCTAACACAAACTCTAATAAGGCATTAATTACTTCAATATTCAAATGATATTCATGACCAAGCTCAAAGATAATTTTTCTATCTAACACTGTAGCTTCCTTGCCATTTAATTTAGACATTAAGAAAGTGATGCAAGGAACATTATATGTAGCTTCTTCAACACTTCGATATGGGGATATATGTTTTTGACACTTATATCTAAATAAATTCAAATTAAATTCAGGATCATTTGTTTTTATGCATGAGAAAACAAGAGGTCTCATACTCTCTAAATCAATATTATACAAATCACCCATCATCGCGATTTCTTCAATCACCTCAGGTGTACGATACTTTATAGGAAAAGCATTTATTTCACATTCTTTTAAGAAAGCATTTATATCAAAATAAGTACCAAAATTATATTTAACAGTTTCTTGTTTCTTTAAGCCAGCTTCTTTTTCCTTAGTCCAAGAAGAAAGCTCTTGAGGATTAAAACGACATGACACATCATCAAAACCCTTATGCTTACCAAAAGTTTTAGCGTTACCTAAAAGACTCTGATAATATGCACTACTAGTCTTATTAATTAAGACTCTAGGTAAGATATCATCATTTACAAATTCTTCAATACTCAAAGGATCATTTAATATAAAGATATAAGAATTTTCATCCTTCTTCTTTAAAGTATTCACCAAACGATACTTATTCAAAAGTTTCATGCATTCTTCAAATTGATTGATTGAATATCTTAAAGAATTTAAAAGATCATTAAGCTCATAAAAACGACTAGAACTATCTTTCAAACATAAAAACTCATATAAGTAATGAGCATCATTACCAATCAAAGGGTTATAAAAAAGAATCAAGGCCTTACGTCTTTTATAACTTAAATCAACATTTGATTCTACCTTAAATAAATCATTACCAAGCATTCTTACTTAACCACCCGTCTATCTTCTCATGAAGCGAAAAAAGACTAGAATCATTATATATTATTACATCACTTCTTTCTATCTTCTCTTTTATAGACATCTGGTTTTTTATACGTTGTTTGCTCTCTTCGATTGATAATCCTCTATTTAACAGTCTTCTCAAAGCGTTATCTTCATTAACCACCACTAACAGTACTTCATCAAAATACTTATCCCAGTTTACTTCAAAAAGTAAGGGTACTTCCGCAAAGAAAAGATTATGTTTCCCACTTTCCTCTTCCATCCTTTTAAGAATTAAAGGATGCATAACTGACTCAAGTAACAATCTTTTCTTTTCATCATTAAAGACAACACTAGCTAATTTCTTTTTATTCAATAAACCATTCTCATAACAATCAGGAAAATAATCAAACAAAATATCACTATTTAAAAGTTCCCTATTTACTTCATCACAGTCAAACACAAAATAGCCCTTATCTCTTAAATAAGTGGCCACAGTGCTCTTTCCTGAACCAATAGTACCTGTAATAGCTATCTTCATTTTTGACAGTTAGGACAATAATAAGTGCCCCTTCCTTTCAATTTAACCTTCTTTATATCACCACCACAAACAGGACAAGTCTTCATCGTATGACATCTTAAAGATTGTTGAAACCTTCCGGTTACACCAAGAGAAGATGTATATGACCTGATAGTAGTTCCACCACACTTAATAGCCTCAGACAATACCTTACGTGTTTCATTTATTAAATTGATAATATCAGTATCACTTAAATCACAGCCTTTTTTAAAAGGACTCACCCCAATACCGAATAAAATCTCATCATCATAGATATTACCAATACCAGCCACAAAAGATTGATCTAGTAATATCTCTTTAATGGGATTTTGTTTCTTTGAAAGATATTTCTTACAGTAATCTAGATTAAATCTCTCATCAAAAGGTTCTGGACCAAGTTTTTTAAAAACAGAATAATCATCAAGTTTATCCATTAATTCCATTCTGCCAAACTTTCTCACATCATGATAAAGAAGCAAATGACCATCATCCAACTTAAAAATAATATGAGTATGCTTATCATACTTGTATCCATCTTCCACATAGAAGTATTTACCTTCCATCCTTAAATGAGAAACAAGCGTAATATTATCCATTTCAAAAAGAAGATACTTACCCCTTCTTTTGAAATCTCTAAAATGTTGACCAATCAATTTATTTTTAAAATCAGCAACATCACCCTCAACAATCGGTGCATACAAAACAGCGATATCTAGTATCTTCTTATCTTTTATCTTTGTTTCAAGTGTTCTTAAAACAGTTTCAACCTCAGGAAGCTCTGGCATTATTTCGCCTCATACCAATTCTTACCAAGAGATAAAGAAACATCCAAATTAACATCCAACTTATAAGCATTAATCATCGTTTCCTTAACCAAGTTTTCCATAATTTCAACCTCATCCTCAGGCACTTCAAAAATCAATTCATCATGAACCTGTAAAATCAACTTAGACTTCAAATTATTCTCTTTCAAGACATTAGTCATCTTAATCATCGCAATCTTAATAAGATCAGCGGCAGACCCCTGAATTGGTGAATTCATAGCTGCTCTTTTACCAAATTCTCTTAAAGCCCACTTATTAGACTTAATCTCATCAATATATCTTCTTCTATTAAGCATCGTCTTAACATAACCATTATCCTCACAGAATTTAATCTCCTTATCCATATATTCTTTAATATTAGGATAAGTAATAAAATAATTCTCTATATACTTAGATGCATCCTTATACGACAAAGAAGTTTGATTAGCCAAACCATATTCACTAATACCATAGACAACACCAAAATTAACAGCCTTAGCATGTCTTCTAATTAAAGGAGTAACATCCTCTTTCTTAACATGGAAAACATCCATCGCAGTCAAAGTATGAACATCAATACCCTTATTAAAGGCATCTATCATCTTTTGTTCATGAGCTAGGGCAGCTAATACCCTTAATTCAATTTGTGAGTAGTCACAAGAAAGAATTAAGTGATTAGCTGATGGTTTAAAGGCCTTTCTAATCTCTCTTAATTCCTCATCCCTAATAGAGATATTTTGCATATTAGGCTCACTACTAGAAAGTCTACCTGTAGCCGTTGAAGTTTGTGAGAAAATAGAATGAATCTTACCATCATTTCCTATATATTTCTTTAATCCTTCAGCATAGGTAGAATTCAATTTAGAATATTTACGATAATCTAGAATCTTAGAAATAATTGGATGATAATCAACCAACTTATTAAGTACTTCTGCATCAGTGCTATCCTTTTTTAGATTAGGTAAATCTAGTTTGTTGTAGATGATTTCCTTTAACTGCATTGGTGAATTAATATTAAATTCTTCACCTGCCAATGTATAGATATCATTTTGTAGCTCCTTTATCTTTTCATTAGTCTTAGAAGCTATTTTATCCAATTCATTAACATCACAAGAGACACCCTCTTTTTCCATCTCATACAAGACATAAGAAAGCTCTAATTCAATATTTTTGTAGTAATCTAATAAATCATATTCCTTTAATTTATCCATTGCCTTAGGATAAATATCCACCATATATGAAGCTACTTCAAAGCTATAATTCAATACTTCACTTTCATTAAATTCCAATGGTTTCTTAACAGTCCCAAAGACATCCTTTAAATGTTTCTTTAAACTATGACCCCAAGCGTGACATATCTTAGGTAAGTCATTATGATTGTTGTTGATTAAAAAACACATCAAGAAAATATCATCGGTATTTTTACCAATAGAAATATTGTGATAATCAAGATGATGTTTAATATCCTTTAGTCCATAGACTATTTTAGGCTTATAACTAGCTAAGAATGCTAATGCATCTTCATCCTTCTTTAAATCTTGAAAACTAATATATTCTCTATTATCTTTATCAGCGAAAACAACACCATATAAAGATCTTTCATAATAAGAAAAATCATCTGATACAAAGTAGATAAAAGGATTATCAAAAATAGTAATCTTATTTACTTTCTTGCCCTCAATCACCTTTGGCTTACTTGCATATTGTTTATTAATCAAAGAATACATCTCATATTTTTCAAAGAAAGCATTCTTCCCCTCTTCATCGATATCCAACTTAATATCATCTAAGTTAACATCTAAATCATAGTCAGTAAGAATAGTAGCTAACTTCTTAGAAGTAAAACATGATTCTTTATCATTAATCAATTTTTCTTTTAACTTGCCCTTGATTTCATCTATATGTTCATAGATTCCCTCACATGTATCATATTCATTTAAAAGCTTTGTAGCAGTCTTTTCACCAACACCATCTACACCCTTGATATTATCCGATTTATCGCCAGCAAGCCCCTTAAAATCGATGATTTGATAGGGTTTTAAAGAATATTCAGCATACAAAGCATGTTCATCCAAAACACCAATATCAGACATACCCTTTTTCATGCAACAAATCTTAATATGCTTATTATCATCGATTAATTGAAATAAGTCATGGTCACTTGAAAAGATTGAAATATCACCCTCAAACTTATTAGCTAAGATACCAATAATATCATCAGCCTCAATCTCATCATATTCTAAATACTTAATATTATAGGCATTAAGCATATCTCTTACCAAAGCAAATTGTTCAACCAATTCAACAGGTGTTTCTTTTCTGCCCGCCTTATAATCAGGTGTCATCTGATGTCTAAAAGTAGCCTTACCCTTATCAAAAGCTACGCAACAATAATCAGGCTCTACCATCTTTAAAGCCTTATTAAGCATATTCGCAAAAGCATATACCGCATTAGTATAGGCTCCAAAAGATGTTTTCATGATATTAGAAAAACTAGTCGCATAAAATGCCCTAAATAAGACGGAATTACCATCAATTAATAAAATTTTCATCTTTATTATTCTCCTTCAGAAGATACGATTGAATTTAAGACAGCAAGATTCTCATACATTAAAGTTAGATAATCCTTGTTGTCAGTTCTTTGAGTAGTGGTCAAAGAAGAAATATTAGAAAGATTAACTCGCTTTAAGTTCAATTCTTTTTCAAGACTTGAAAATAAATCAAGCATCTTCTCAGACATATTTGGTTCGTAAACAATATATTCAACCTTATCAGCTATAATTCTATCTTTAATAATTTGTAGCTCTGATTCAGTTGGCAAAGCTCCATATTTTGATAAACAAACAGGATAAACTTCAATTCCATAAGCCTTTTGCCAAGATCCAAAAGATGGAGTCATCGAAACAAACTTAATATGCTTATTTTCTTTTACAAGAGTTGTAGCTAAATTTTGATAAGCAGCATCCAAAGTAATTAAATCATTTTCTAAAGTCTTATAATTCTCTTCAAAATATGCAGCTTGTTCAGCATAATTGCTAGATAAATTTGTATAGATTTGTTTAGCCATAGATAACATGCCAATAGGACTTAGCCATAAGAATAAGTCATTAGTATAAGTATTTGTTTCCGCAAACATCTCACCATCATAATATGGATTTTCTACATAAGTAACAGTACCATTAACATTTACTGGTGTATAGCGTTTAAAAGAATAGATACTTGAAGCACTTAAATCAACCTTGCTGGCATCAGAATCCAAAATTTCATTACCATAAATAGTCATATATGGTTCTAAACCATTGATATAGTAAAAAGAAATAGTATTATCGATGATATCTTGATAATTTGAAACGATATTAGCATTTTGAATATCAGCACCATTTTGAATGGAAATAGTCTGAATTCGATCACCACCGATTCTATTCAATAAATATCCAATAGGATAACAAGTATATGTATGATATGTTTTTACACCCTTGCTAGTAGTACAAGCGCATAAACAAAATATTGTTAGTAGACATAATAATTTCTTAAAAAACTTCATACCACGATTATACAACAAAATGCCCTCTTCTAATTTTAGAAAAGGACATTTCACAAATAATTCATATTGTTATTTAGAAAGCTTAATGTAATAAATGGGATTACCCAAATCCTTAAACTTTGTCTCATAACCAGTTAAAGGCTCATCACGCTTAATAGAATGATAGTCATAATTGATATCTAAAGTCTTTAAATTAGCCTCTTTAAAGTATTCTAATGAGTCCATAAAGAAATCTTTATTATCAGTCTTAAAGATAATAATTCCATCATCCTTTAAAAGTTCCTTATACTTTTCCAAGAAAGTTGGATAAGTAAGTCTTCTTTTATGATGACCTGACTTAGGCCAAGGATCAGAGAAATGTAAATAAATACGATCAATAGAACCCTTATTTATATATTCTTCAATCTCATTAGCATTTCTTAACAAGACCTTAAAGTTATCTAATTCGTATTCTTGAGCTTTAATGATGGCCCTTGCCACACAGGTTTCATCTTTTTCAAGACCAATATAATAGATATCTTTATATCTCTTGGCACTATCACAAATAAAATCACCCATGCCCATTCCTATTTCTAGATAAATTGGCATAGTAGTCTCAAATTCTTTTAAATCTTCTAAAAGATAAACCTTTTCTTCATCTAAGAAAGGTCTAACCCATTTCTTCTTTCGCATTCGCATGAAAGAATTATACCATAAGAAAAACTCGGAAATCCGAGTTCGTCTACATTAACCAAGCATACCGCCATCAACTCTTAATACAGCACCTGTGATATATGAAGCATAATCACTAGCTAAGAAGACAAAGGCATTAGCGATATCTTCTGGTTGACCAAGTCTTTGTAGAGGTACTTGCTTAGACATAGCTGCAATAATCTCTTTTGGAGCTTGAGCCATCATATCAGTCTCTGTAATACCAGGAGCAACACAGTTAACACGGATATTATCCTTACCCACTTCTCTTGCTAGTGAAATAGTCATGCCATCAACCGCAAACTTAGAACCAGGATATACGATAGCACCAGGAGTACCAACTCTTGATACCATTGAAGAAGTATTGATGATACAACCTCCACCATTTTCCTTCATTAAGTTAATAGCCTTCTTAGAACATACATAGACGCCCTTAACATTGATGGCAATAATTCTATCAAATGTCTCATCATCAAAGTTGTATGTAGGACCGCTAGCTGCAAGACCTGCATTGTTAATTAAAATATCAACCTTACCGAAACGCGCAACTACTTCATCGAAGGCAGCGCCTACACTTTCAGCATCATCAAGCTTTGGACAAATGCCCATCAAAGAATCACTGTATTCACTTAGCTTTTCTAAAGCCTTATCTACAGTCTCTTGTCTTGAACCACACATTGCAACCTTAGCGCCTTGTTTTAAGAATGCTTCAACAGTCGCAAAACCAATTCCTCTTGTACCACCTGTAATGATAGCAACCTTGTTTTCTAATAATTTCATATTATAATTCTCCCTCACTATCTAATATTATACTATGATAATTATTTAACAAATCATTAAAAAGAAAATGGTGACACCTTAGTATCACCATCATACTTGATTAATTATCCAAGCTTCTTACCGAAGAATCTTCTTTCGCCCTTTGCTTTAGATTCGACCCCGTTAGATTCGTGCCCGTTAGATTCGTGCCCGTTGGATTCGTGCCCGATAGAATCAGCTTCCTTAGCCTCTTCCTTCTTCTCAGGCTTTGGCAATAATTCCTTGGCACTTACATTGACTCTACCCTTGTCGTCAATTTCCATAACCTTAACTTTAATCTTATCACCAATCTTTAATACATCTTCAGGCTTAGCAACACGATCATGAGAAATCTTAGAAACATGAAGTAAAGCATCTTGTCCCTTAAAGATTTCAACGAAGGCACCAAACTTTTCAAGACGCACTACAGTAGCATCATAGATGTCTCCAACTTTAGCAACTCTAGCGATATCTTGGATGATTTCCTTAGCCTTATTGATAGTTTCTCTATCCATATGGTATAGAACAACTTTACCATTATCATCGATATCAATCTTGATGTTGTCACATTCTTCAATAATCTTATTGATTTGTTCACCACCCTTACCGATAACATCTCTAATCTTATCAACAGGAATAGTAAATGTATCCATCTTAGGAGCATACTTAGAAACATCCTTACGAGGTTCACTAATACATGCCATCATATTATCAAGAATCTCTAATCTACCCTTCTTTGCTTGAGCTAGGGCTTCCTCAAATACTTCACGTTTGATACCAGTACACTTGATATCCATTTGAAGTGCAGTGATACCATCCTTTGTACCAGCTACCTTGAAGTCCATATCACCATAGTGGTCTTCCATACCTTGAATATCAGTCAAGATAGAATAAGAATCACCAACTTCAATTAGACCCATAGCCACACCAGCAACGGGAGCCTTAATAGGAACACCGGCTGCCATTAATGACATAGTACCAGCACAAATAGAAGCTTGTGAAGATGAACCATTTGATTCAACAACTTCAGCAACTGTTCTAATTGCATATGGGAACTCTTCCTCACTTGGAATAACTTGCTTAAGAGCTCTTTCACCTAGTGCACCATGACCAATTTCTCTTCTACCTGGATTACCCATTCTACCTACTTCACCAACTGAATAAGGTGGGAAATTATATTGATGCATGAAACGCTTCTCATCAACCTCAGTTAAGTCATCGATGATTTGATTATCACCTAAAGGACCTAAAGTTGTAATTGATATAACTTGTGTTTGACCACGAGTAAACATAGCAGAACCATGTACTCTAGGAAGTAAATCAATTTGAGAATCTAGAGGTCTAATCTCATCCAATGCCCTACCATCAGGTCTAATCTTTTCAACTGAGATTAATCTTCTAACTTCATTAGCGATAATTTCAGTACAATATTCATTTGTTTGCTTAACAAGCTTATCGATTTCCTTTTCAGTTAAAGTTGTATCTTCTTCAAAATGAGCTTGCATATTCTTAGTAATGCTTTCTTGAGCATTATAAGATTCTAACTTATCATGAATTGAAACAGCCTTCTCTAAATCGCTCTTGCCATTAGCGTCAACATATTCTTTAACACGTGGATCGATTTCATAAAGAACTACTTCCATCTTTTCCTTGCCGACCTTAGCAATGATTTCTTTTTGGAAAGCACATAATTCCTTAATCTTTTCATGGCCAAACATCAAAGCATCTAACATTAATTCTTCAGAAACTTCCTTAGCACCAGCTTCAACCATATCGATTGCAGTCTCAGTACCAGCAACTGTTAAGTCAATTAATGATTCATTCATTTGTTCAACACTTGGGTTAACAACAAATTCGCCATTGATATAACCAACTTTAACACCAGCAACTGGACCATTGAAAGGAATATTTGAAATACATAAAGCAAGTGATGCACCAAATAATGCAGCCATTTCAGCTGAACAGTCAACATCAACAGACATTACAGTATTTACAACTTGAACTTCATTTCTAAAACCTTCAGCAAATAAAGGTCTAATAGGTCTATCAATTAGTCTAGCAGTTAAAGTAGCATGTTCACTTGGTCTACCTTCTCTTCTTAAGAAGCCACCAGGAATCTTACCTACAGAATATAATTTTTCTTCAAATGATACTGTTAGTGGGAAAAAATCAGTATCCTTAGCAACATTGCTTGCACAAGCAGTTGATAATATAACAGTGTCCTCATAACGGACTAGAACAGACCCCCCAGCCTGTTTTGCGATCTCACCAGTCTCAACTGTAAGTTTACGACCATAGAAATCTAAAGTAAAAACTTCTTTCATTTAATCTCTTCTTTCTTTCTAACTATTTGATTATACAAAATAAAAATGAGATTTCCAAAAAGATTAATTAAAATCTCATTATTTATGACATTATAGCTTTATTTATAGTAAGAACTATATTTTTTATTATCTTATTTAAGTTTTTTACTTTCTTAGCGTTTTTCTATTAGGAGAAAGTTAAGTAAACAATTCCATCATTTTTATGGTATATTATAAGTGAGCTTGAAGGGTGTGGTAGTTAGCTCCTACTGGCAAGTCCGAAAGAATTAAAAGGTATCGGTAAGTCAAACCAAGGGATAGAGATCAGATGTCCCCGTCCTGTGTCCCGGGATTTAAAACAATGGGAATTCGCATGCGTTTAGGCTAAGCTGATCATATTTACCGGATTATCCGGTTTTTATTTTACATATGATTATAAATACAATAAAAGAATACGAAGATATTAATAAACTAATATTTGATAATTTTTTATACTATAAGAATAATCTTTTAAATAAGATTGTTCTTATAGATTTTAATGGTTACTTTATGGCAATTAAAATGTCAAAAGAGAACCTTAAACATTTGCTTGGATTACATAAAAGCTATAATAGCATTTATCAAAATAATGCTTTTTCTTGTTTTGGTTATATAGAGAAAATGTATCATTTAAATAAAGATTTAAAAGTAATCAGATACGAAAAGTTTATATCGGACGAATTATCAAGATACGAAGTAGAAATCATTGAAAGAAATTTATATTTTAGAGAAATATTCGAAAGCTTGTTATTAAACCCAAAGATATATTCTCATAGATTTCAAAATTTAAATTCTAATATGAAATACGATTATTTTCACAATTATATTTTGGATTTTAATAATAAAATTCTTTGTTTAACATCAGGAGAAAATGATAACTTATTTTATCCATCATCAATAATTGATAAAAATATTAACGATATGAGAAGTGAGATTCCTTTTAACGCAATAGATGTTAAACTGTTAACAATAAACGAATTCAATAACATTAAAGATAAATTAGATTTTATAAAGCCAAACACAAAGCAAACCTCTAATGCCGATAAAAAGAAAACTAATAATATAAAATTTATTAATAAGAAAAATGTAAACAGTATAAACAAATTGTTGCCTGCCGACTATAAAATCAAAAAAGGTTCTGGTAAAAAATCACAATATATTTTAGTAAAGAATAATGAAATTGTTTGCATAGATATTCAAGATAAAATTAAATCAATTAATTTAGAATCGTCAATAGAAGAAATAATGGTTTTAATTAAAGAAATAAATACAGGCGAGCATTAGCTCGCCTAATAATTTTTTTATAAGAATAAACTCAATGACACTCTATTTCTTTCCTTATCAATCTTGATGACATAGACATCAATGATGTCGCCTACTTCTAAGTAATCATAAGGGCTAATATTTCTTTGTTTAGAAATCTTAGACTTATGAACTAAACCATCATCATGTAAACCGATGTCCACAAAAGCACCAAAGTCAACAACATCTCTTACAACACCCTGTAATTTCTCACCAATAGACAAGTTATTTATATCAAGCTTATCTGACTTTAAGATTGGTCCAGCATAATCATCACGATAATCTCTTAAAGGCTCAGACAAGTTCTTAATAATATCAGCCACTGTATAAACATCACTCTCATACTTACTAGCTAAAGATTTTACATCATCATTAGTTAAAGCTTCCTTAAGTTCTTCACTACCCAAAGCTAAACCCTTGTGTTCCATCAAGATATTCTTAGCCAACTTATAACTTTCAGGGTGAATAGAAGTCATATCCAAGGCTTCCTTGCCATCCTTGATTCTTAAGAAACCAGCAGCCTGTTGGAAAGCCTTAGCACCTATCTTATTAACCTTCTTAAGTTCTGATCTGTTACTAAATAAACCATTCTCATTACGATAATTAACAATTTCATTAGCACTAGACTTATTTAAGCCTGAAATATGTTCAAGCAATTCTTTAGAAGCTGTATTTAAATCAACACCAACTCTATTAACAGTCTTAAGAACTGTAAAATCTAGCTTCTCATCTAATTCCTTAGTAGGCAAATCATGTTGATATTGACCAACACCAATAGATCTTGGATCAATCTTAATAAGCTCAGAAAGAGGATCCAACACTCTTCTTGCGATAGATACAGCACTTCTTTCTTCTACATGCAAATCAGGGAACTCACTTCTAGCGTTCTCACTAGCTGAATAAACAGAAGCACCAGCCTCAGATACTAAAGTATACTTAACATCTAAGCTATTTTTCTTAACTAATTCACTGACAAACTGTTCACTCTCTCTACTTGCAGTACCATTACCAATCGCAATTAGAAAAACATTATATTTTTTAATTAAGTTAAGACAAATCTTCTCAGCCTCAACAACCTTCTTAACAGGCTCATGAGGGAAAATCTTATCGATATGTAATAGCTTACCGGTGCCATCCAAGATAGCCAACTTACAACCTGTTCTAAAAGCAGGGTCAAAGCCCATAATACAATCAACTGAAACAGGAGCTTGTAGTAATAGATGTTCTAAGTTATTCGCAAACACTTCAATTGACTTATTAGAAGCTCTTTCGAATAAAGAAGACCATACTTCATTCTCTACCGAAGGTAGTGCTAAACGATCTAAACCATCAACAACCGCATCATATACCAAATCATTGACAATACTATCCCTATCTCTTGATAAACCACGGAAACAATAGCGATACAAGTATTCCTTATCATATTCAAAGCTAAACGAAATAATCTTTTCTTTAGAAGCTCTATTAATAGCCATGATACGGTGATCCTCAATATATTTTAGTTTCTCACTGTAATCATAATATTTCTTATAGACGCCCTTTTCATCATTGGCATCCTTTTTAAGCTTACAAACAATAAAAGAATAATTATTAATAGAATCTGTAATCTTCTCTCTAAACTTAGGATCATCACTAACCTTCTCAGCAATAATATCCTGCGCTCCTTTTATTGCTGATTTAGTATCCTTAACTTCATCGCTAAGATATTTACTAGCTTCTGTGTTAATATCACCCTTATAAGGAAAACCCAACATAAAGTTAGCCAATGGCTCTAAACCCATTCTAATTGCCTCAGAAGCCCTAGTCTTCTTCTTTTGTTTATAAGGACGATAAATATCTTCAACCTCTTTTAACTTAGTACAAGCTAAAACAGCCTCTTTAATCTCATCGGTCAACTTGCCTGAAGTCTCGATAATTCTTAAAACATCATTTTTACGCTCTTCGAGATTCAATTGATATTGATACTCTTTCTCAATCGCAAAAATTTGTTCCTCATCCAAATTACCAGTAGCCTCTTTACGATATCTAGCTATAAAAGGTACAGTAGCTCCTTGTTTTAACAAATCAAGGGCAGCACTAACCTGCTTCTCTTTTACATTTATTGTTTCTGCAACATATTTGATTAAATCCATAAAATAAACCTCGCCTAACTATTCTACTCTACTGACTTTAACGATTCAACCATCTCAATCTTTCTTAAAGGTTTGCGTGTCAATAAAAGCACAATAATCGTAAACACAAAAGTAATTAAGAAAGAGGCAGTATATGAGAAGAAAGTAATATTCATGCCAAACATAACCATGTCCATATTGATGACATTCATGACAAAATGATGTTCAAGTAAACCAAGTGGCATACCCACAAAACCACCAATAATACTCAATATCAAGATTTCTTTAAAGATATAGGAATCTACTTCATTAGGTCTAAAACCTAAGACCTTCAAAGTAGCTATCTCACGAGTTCTCTCTGCCACATTAACCTGTGTTAAGTTAATTAAAACCACAAGAGCCAAAGAACCAGCTGCCAATATAATTACCAAAATAATTAAATCCAAGGCCTTAATCATATTCTCAAAGTTGGCAATCATATTGCTGAAATCAAAAGTACTAGAATAATCCTTAAGTAACAAAGTATCCTTATTCAAGCTTTCGACATCATTAGACATTACCGCAATACTTGTATCATGTACCTTTTCATTAAAAATTTTATTATAGTAATCATCAGACATAAACAAATAATGTTGGAAATACATCTCACAAATATCCGCAATAATCACATCAGCCTTAACACCATTATAAGATTCAACAGTAATAGTATCGCCCTTCTTGAGCTTATGATTCTTAGCATACTTTTCAGAAACAATAACACCACTATTTCTTAAATTCAAAATAGTCTTCTTATCAGTCTTGCGCAAATCCAATATCTCTAAAGCCTCACCAGTATCCATAACCTCTACAGTAATAGAATCAAGCTCCTCATTATCCTTATAGGCAGCTGAAGAATAAGACATAAAAGGCACTACTGTTTCGTTACTCACATCAGCTTTTAAAATATCTACATTCTCATCAACATGTAAATCATTCTCTAATTGAATTGTATAGTTATAGTTAAAAATACGATTATATTGAATCTCAACTACATCCCTTACTGAATCCTTAATGCCAAAACCAACTACCAGTAAACCAGTACAGCCAGCCACGCCAATAACTGTCATAAAGAATCTTGACTTATATCTTATTAAATTACGGGCTGTGATCTTAGATGTGAATGATAACTTATCCCATATAAAAGGAAGCTTTTCAATAAATGTTTGTTTTGTAAGCTTAGGAGCCTTTGGACGAAGTAATGAAGCAGGAACTTCATTCAAGTCACTTTTCACAACAAGATAAGTCACTAACATCATCAATAATGAAAATGCTAGAAAAGAGATAAGCACATAACCTATTGGATAGAACAAGATCATCTTAGGAAGCTTATACAAAAGTCTCCAACAAGTATAAATTACGGATGGAAAAAGTATTTGACCAATAATAATACCTATTACACAACCTATTAAACTTGCCAAGAAGGCATAACCTACATACTTACCTGTAACTTCCTTCTTAGTATAACCAAGAGCTCTAAAAATACCTATTTGGCCCCTTTGTTCATCTACCAATCGAGTCATGGTTGTCATACAAACTAAAGCTGCTACCAAATAAAACAACAATGGAAAAGCATAGCCAATGGCTGTCATTTGTTTACAAGTTGCCTCAAACATATTACTACTATAGTGAGAATCACGATCTAGTATCATCCAATTAGCTTCAGGAAGCGCATCAATATCCTGTTGAGCCTTAATAAGCTTTGCGCTAGCCTTTTCCATTTCCTGTTCAAACTTCTTTAAATTCTCATTATATTCTTCTAAACCGCTATTATACTTTGCCTCACCGATATTAACTTGATATTGTAAAGCACCAATCTTTTGTCTATAAGTCTTTAAATTCTCGTTAGCCTCATCAATTACTTTTTGTAGAATTGCAAGTTCATAAACATTATCACTACCATTAATCAAAGAATCTAAACCACTTCCTAACATATTCAAAATCGTTTGAACATCAATATTCTCAATCTCATTCATCTTATTTTGAATTTGTTCATCACTGATACCCAATTCTTCTTTTTTATGATCAAGGGTATCCTGATAAGACTTTACTGTTTTCTCTAAACTACTAATAGCTGAATTTAAACTTGTGATTTGAGCCTTATAAGTAACTAAAGTGATATGAGCATCATCCAATTGTCTTTTCGCATCAGCCAATTTAGCCTCATTCTCATTCTTCTCAGTCTCAAACTTTAGTTTATTCTCATCTAATTCATTTTGAGCTTTCTCAACCACGATATCCCTATAAGTCCCCTGATTGACAAAAGCCGTCTCTTCAACATTGGACTTTAAATCAGCTACATAATCCTTATAAGCCAAGGTATAACTTGTATATTCATCAGCACCATCTAAAGTTAAATAAATAGTCTTATATTGTTCACCAATAAAATTAGTATTATCAACAAGAACTACCGCATTAAGCTCGGTATTATTTAAAGTAGAAGTACCTAACATCTTCGATGTATAAGCCGGTGATTGGGCTAAACCTACAATAGTATATTCATCATATCTAAGTTCAGATTCGTGCCCAGATTCGTGCCCGGATTCGTGCCCGGATTCGTGCCCAGATTCGTCATTTAAATAAAACTTTAACTTCTCACCTATCTTATAAGAACTATCAGTAACTGTAGTTTCAATCAATAAACATTCATGATTATTCTTAGGCTCTCTTCCTTCATATACCTCATACTTATTGACATCACGATTAAGTTCTTCAACCCTAACCACAATTTCCTTATCGTTGTCACCCTTGGCATAAGTATCGACAAATCTAGACGCAAAAACATCCTTAACTCCTTCGGTTTCCCTAATCTTAGCCACATCATCAGCACAAAATCCATAAGTAGAATATAACTGTAAATCTTGTAAATGATAATCGTCATCATACTTGTCCATGCTTACTTTTAGGATGGTGGCACTAGACATTAAGCCCATCATAAAGCCAGAACCAATAAGAACAATCAAAACAAGCGAAATAAAACGCTTATATGTTTTCTTAATCATTCTTAGAGTATCTAAATTAAAAGTCTTCATAATTAGTATTCAATATCCTCAATACTCATTGGATTTTCATTAATCTCAACTGATTCAATATGACCTGATCTTACTCTAATAATCTTATGCCCCATATCTTTTAGAGCACTATTATGCGTAACAATAACAACCGTCATCTTTTCTTTAAAAGCTAGGTCTTGTAAAACCTTTAAAACCTGTTTACCAGTAACATAATCAAGAGCACCAGTGGGTTCATCACATAATAATAACTTTGGATTTTTAGCCACTGCCCTAGCAATTGCCACACGTTGTTGTTCACCACCTGATAATTGACTTGGAAAGTTATTAACCCTATTCTTTAAACCAACTAAATCTAATACTTCTAAGGCATCTAGAGGATCCTTAGATATTTGTAGAGCTAATTCTACATTTTCCTTAGCAGTTAAATTTTGAACTAAATTATAGAATTGAAACACAAAACCAATGTCAAAACGACGATAATCAGTCAATTCACTTTCAGTTGCGTTAGATATATCCTTTTCATCAACTATAACACTACCAGAAGTAGCCGTATCCATACCGCCTAAGATATTTAAGATAGTTGATTTACCAGCACCTGAAGCACCTAAAATAACCACAAATTCACCCTTATCAATATTAAAAGAAACCTCATCTAAAGCTTTAATTTCAACCTCGCCCATCTTATAAATCTTAGATACTTTATCAAATTCTATATAGCTCATTTTTTATTCTCCATTAATTATTTTGTTGATATCACTATTTAACATATTCACATATGATCTAAAGTAAACAATAGACATTTGTTTAAGAACATAGACATTTAAATCATTCTTCAAAAGTTCCTTAAAGCCTGCGATAATTGAAGATGCATAGGCTCTTGAAATTATTCTTATATATTTAGAAAAAAGCTTAGGAACCTGTAAATGACCTGTGATTAGGTTGTAAATCAGTTTAGAGAACCAATCTAATAAAGATGCGTTTAATTTAGAATCCAACATCAATATCCTAAATTCATCTGGAAACTCCTTACAGATATCAATTAATTTATCTATTATATGGTCAATGGTTTTTAACATCTCTTCGTTTTCTAAATCAAAACCATCACTATCTTTAAAGAAAGATAATTGATTATTGGTTTCTTCATTAATAAGTTCTTCGATTTTCAATAAACAAGGTTCACATATCTTGTTTATTAAATCTTCTTTATTATCAAAATAACGATAAAGATTACCCACAGTTATTTGAGAATCCAAAGCTATCTTTCTTAAAGAAGCATTCTCATAGCCCTTGTCTAAAAGTTCTTTCTTAGAAGCTTCTATTATTTTGTTTCTTACTTCTTCTTTTAATATCTGTGCCATATAATAAACATCCGTTCATTATTATTATACACAATAATAAACGGATGTTTACTAATATTTAAAAAAGGCTCGTAATGAGCCTCTTTGTTTAAAACTATTTTCTAATACCTAACTTAGTAATTAGATTTCTATATCTATTTACATCAGTTCTCTTTAAGTATTCCAAGAAGTTTCTTCTCTTACCAACCATCATTAATAGACCTCTATTAGAATGGAAATCCTTAGGATTCTTCTTCATGTGTTCAGTAAGTCTATTGATGCATTCAGTTAGAATTGCAACTTGTACTTCTACAGAACCAGTATCGCCTTCCTTAATAGCGTACTCTTTAATGATTGCTTGCTTTTCAGCCTTTGTTAACATTTTTAAATTCTCCTTCTATATATCTTTTATTCCGAGTAATAACTGGAGATATTTGTGTCATAACCCAGAATAAAGCTCATTAATGATATCATCCCCACTACAAGAAATCAACCAAAATAGTATTTAAAATCTCTAAATTTGTACATATACAATGATTATCCTTAAATATTAGATATTCTTTATTCTTTTCTATGGCCTTTTTATATACATCCCTAAAGTCTTCACCATATCTTTTATAAAATAAGTCTAAATTCAAGCCGTAAATAGTTCTTAAAGACATCATTACATTCTCAAATTCTAAATCTTGTTTATCTAAATAGATATCCTCACTTAGTAAGTCTTTCTTATTTATATAATTACAAACATTCTTAGTATAGGTATAGCGATGATTATCAACCTTACTACTAGCCCCTGGTCCTAAACCGATAAAATCATCATAGTTCCAATAACCTAGATTATGTCTTGAATACATATCATTTCTACAATAATTAGATACCTCGTAATGATTATAATCTTTTAATCTTTCTTCGATATATTCATACATATCTGCCTCAACATCTTCATCCAAGTGGTCATAACCTCTTCTATTAAACATTGTGTTTTCTTCAATCGTTAATGAATAGATAGAAATATGTGGTACATCTAATGAAAGAATATCATCCAACGTCTTCTTTAAGATATCCATAGTTTGAAAAGGTAAAGAATACATAAGATCAACTGAGATATTATTAATGCCATATGATTTAATTAAATCAATCCTTTCTCTTACCAAACCAAAATCATACTTACGATTCATGATTCTAAGTAAATTATCATCACTACTCTCAACACCCATAGATATTCTATTGACTCCATATTTATTCATTATTTGTAACTTAGTTTCATCAATACTTTCAGGATTGACTTCAATGGTATATTCAATGACACCCTTAGTTAACGGATAAATCATACTTAATAAGTATTCTAATTCATCACTGTTTAAGGAACTAGGAGTACCCCCACCAATATAAATAGTCTCAAAACTAGAAAAAGGAAGATCATTTAAATCTTCTTTTATTCTTTCTAAATATTTATTTACCAATTCCCTATTAACGATAGTATGGGCAAAATCACAATAACCACAGATACTATCACAAAAAGGTACATGGACATATAAATGTTTATTCATCATCATCAAGTGATAATACAGCCATGAAAGCCTCTTGTGGTATTTCAACACTACCCACAGCCTTCATACGCTTCTTACCTTCTTTTTGTTTCTCCAACAACTTCTTCTTACGAGAAATATCGCCACCATAACACTTAGCCAAAACATCCTTGCGCAAAGACTTAATATTAGTACGTGCAATAATCTTATTGCCGATTGCTGCCTGTACTGGAATTTCAAATTGTTGTTTAGGCAACAATTCCTTTAACTTAGCAGTAATCTTTTGACCTCTATTATAGGCAAAATCACGATGGACAATTATACTTAAGGCATCAATTACTTCGCCATTTAATAAGATATCCATCTTAACTAGATTTGATTTACGATAGCCAATTAATTCATAATCTAAAGACGCATAACCCCTAGATACTGACTTTAACTTATCAAAGTATTCAAAGATAATTTCAGATAATGGCATCTCATAGATTAATTGATTACGATTATCGTCTATATAAATCATATCCTTATAGATACCTCTTTTTGACTGTGATAATTCCATAACCGGACCAATATTATCACTAGGTACCATAATAGAAGCCTTAACATAAGGTTCCTCAATATAGTCAATCTTAGTATTATCAGGCATCATACTAGGGTTATCAATATCAACAACACTGCCATCAGTTAAAGTAACCTTATAGACAACAGATGGAGCTGTTGCGATTAAATTCAAGTTATATTCTCTTTCAAGTCTTTCTTGAATTACTTCCATATGTAACAAACCTAAGAAACCAATTCTAAAGCCAAAGCCTAAAGCCTTTGAAGATTCAGCTTCAAAAGTTAAAGAAGAGTCGTTTAATTGTAACTTCTCAAGTGCATCTCTTAAATCATTATATTTACTATTATCAGTAGGATACATACCACAATATACCATTGGATTCATCTTACGATAACCAGGCAATGGTTCACTACATGGATTATCAGCCAAAGTAATCGTATCACCAATAAAGACATCTTGAATTGATTTGATAGAAGCACAGATATAGCCTACTTCGCCTGCTGATAAAGAGTCTTTCTTAACTTCGTTTGGTGTCTTAACACCAAGTTCAGTTACTTCATATTCGGTATTTGAATGAAGCATTCTAATCTTATCGCCAATTTTAATCTTACCCTCTTTTACACAGACAAAGACAACAACACCACGATAAGAATCATAATATGAGTCAAAGACTAAAGCTTGTAACTTATTAGTTACTTCGCCCTTTGGACAAGGTAATTTTTTTACAATACCCTCTAATACATCCTCAACATTTAAACCAGTCTTAGCGCTGATACATGGGATATCACTACAGTCTAGGCCAATTACATCTTCAATCTCTTTCTTAGTTCTTTCAACATCAGCACTTGGCAAGTCAATCTTATTAATTACAGGAAGAATCTCTAAATCATTGTCTAAAGCTAGATAAGTATTCGCAAGTGTTTGAGCCTCAATACCCTGGCTTGCATCAACTACTAAAATAGCACCATCACAGGCTGCTAAAGAACGAGATACTTCATAAGTAAAGTCAACATGTCCTGGTGTATCAATCAAATGGAATGTATAGTCTTGTCCATCTTTGGCATGGTATTTGATTTGAACAACATTAAGCTTAATAGTAATACCTCTTTCTTGTTCAAGATCAAGCGAATCAAGAATCTGAGTAGTTACCATCTCTCTTTTAGTCACTGTATTTGTTAGCTCTAAGATACGATCGGCAAGTGTTGACTTACCATGGTCGATATGAGCTATTATTGAAAAATTTCTTATATTCTTATTCATCAAATGTTCCACCTACTAAATTCTTACCAGCACCATTATAGAAGCTCTTAGCATCCATTGTATTCTTGCCCTCTGGTCTTATCTTATAGACTTTAATAAAACCATTTTGACAATCTATTCTTAAATAATCCTTTTCTAAGCCCTTAAAAGTACAAGGACTACAGTTATCACTATATTCATAGAATACTTCAATAAATTTATATTTTTTACCATTCAAGATACTATAAGCACCAGGTTCATCAAGTAAACCTCTAATGTGGTTATATACTTTTAAGACATCATTATTAAAATGAATATATTCATCTTCCTTAGTCAAATTATAAGAGAAAGATACTAAGGATTCATCTTGAGCTATTCTTTCAAACTTTCCTTCAAAGAAATTAGGTAAGAAATCTAAGATACATTCACGTGCTAAATCACTTAAACGATTAAATAAACTAGCATTAGTATCCCTTATATCAATATCTAAATCTTTCATATAAAGAATATCACCAGCATCCATCTTCTTTGTCATATAGATGATAGAAATGCCTGTCTTTTCATCTCCATTGATAATTGACCATTGAATTGGTGCTCCACCCCTATATTTTGGAAGCAAGGAACCATGAATATTAATTGACTTATATTCAGGATACTCAATAAGTTTAGATGGAATAAATTGACCATAAGCACAAGTAATAATCAAATCAGGATTTAAATCCAAAATACCTTGATAATCATCTTTGATAAAAATAGGAGTAAAAATTGGAAGATTATATTCCAAAGCTACTTCCTTTACAGGAGAAGCTGTCAATATTTGTTTACGCCCTACTTTCTTGTCAGCTTGGCTTACAACGCCAACAATATTATAGTTATTTTCAATTAAACCCCTAAGGACATTAGCTGCGAAAGCTGGGGTACCCATAAATACTATTCTCTTATTCATAACATTTAAAATTATAGCATAGTAAAAATTGCATTTACAAAAGGACTTTGGTATAATTTTTAAGCGTATTCATAAGGAGGGTCTATGGCAAATATCAAGTCACAAAAAAAGAGAGCTCTTACAAATGCTAAAAAGAATTTAGCTAACACTAGCGCTAAATCAAGATTAAAGACAGCTATCAAGAAAGTTGAAAAGGCTGTTGAAGCTAACGATAAAGAATTAGCAGTAAAGGCATTTAACGAAGCAAATTCACTTCTTGATAAGGCTTTAACTAGCAACTTAAAACATAAGAATTTTGTAGCTAGAGAAAAAGCTAGATTAGCTAAAAAAGTTAATAGCTTAGCTTAAGTTAAGAATAAATAAAGCATCAATTAAGATGCTTTTTTTAATGAATTAAAAGATTATATTAATATTTTTATCACTAATAAGATTTTTAAACTTTTCATTATTGACCATTTCGTCAATAAGTGATGTAGAACAATCAATATTAAACTTTGTATATATTACCCTACGTTCATCATTCCTGTATTTATCGATATTGTTGATTTCCATCATATCTTCTCTCGCTATTTGAAAAAGGATACCATCATTACTTTTATAAGACACTGGGATATTGATTTTATTTTTAAAGATTCTTTGTATTTGTTTATGGGCTTCTTTTTGAAACTCAAAAGTGTCTCTGTCTTGAGAATAGATTGTAATGTTTTTAAGATTAGGATAATACCATGAAGCAATCTCAGATAATATTGTAATAGATACTTCTCCAGCATTCTTCTTTTTAATACGTCTGCTTAGATAAACATCTTCAGATAATGGCCAATTATCATATAGTTTATTAATCCATTTTTTATATTCTTCCATCTCTAGTTTGTCTTCTTTTAAAACATATCTTCTTAAATAGCCTCTTAGATTAGCTAGCTTGCTAGAAGAAGCCCATATAATTTCAAATAGATTAATTTCTTCACCATTTACTAATTCACAATAAGCTTCTTCTTTAATACATTTGATTGGATAACCATTTTCTATAAGAGACTCAATATAAGTAACCCTACCAACCGCATCACTCAACTCAATCAAAACCCATTTCGGAATTAGGATTAAATCATAAGCACTCAATATATTATGAACATTAGTGATTTTTGTTTGCAAATTTTGTAAAAAAGAAATAGATGAAGTATCCAAAATAGCAAGATTTGTAATTCCGTCAATACTTTTTATTTCATCTATTTTCATTATCGTCCTTCTCACTTATTAGATTAAATTCAGAAATTATTCCTTTTAAATACTCTTCATTTTCTAAATGATAATTAATATCGGGGTTGTTAGTTTTCTCTTCGCTAATTTTATTTTTTAAACACGAAACATTAAAAACATAAGATGGAGTAACTAAATTATCATCTAACCCAAGATCTCTAAATCTTTTTGGCAAATTATCGAATTTAAAATCAAATATCTCTTTTATATTGTTTGCTAGTAATTCGTTTTTACTGTCGATTGCATATTCATAAAGATAAATAAGTATAGCTTTATAAGGAACTTGAAATGCAGACATGCAATAAAAAATTTTATTAATAAAGTCCATCTCTGGCAAATCTACAAAGTATTTATCTAGACCATCCAGCAACATATTTGCTGCAAAACATTCTGCCTTTCTTTCTTCTACAGCATTTTCAACATTAATAAAATGATTAAATGAAACATTATCAAAGACTATATGATAGATTTCGTGCCAAGCAGTAAAATATTGATTAGCACGAGGAAGTGTGGTGTTGATAAATGGAACAAACTTTTGATTCTTAACAAATATAGCGCCACTTAAATATCTATCCTCTATTGGAATTTGTAATAAGCCAAATCTTTGTAAAATAACCAAAGAATATAAAGCCGATGGACTATTCCTTATAATTGAAATATTGGTTCTAAACTTTAATGTTTGTGACAACATTTCATCTTTAATCTCGCGATTTTTCTTTACAACATAATCTAGATTATCTGAAGTAATAATTTCACTCATGTAGGCCACCTATTAATAATAAATTCCACACAATTCAACAATATCCAATAATAAGTCATATTCTTTTTTAGCTACATCACTCATCTTGTGATTAATTGGTGCATTAGATGAAAACACAACCATAGAATCATTAGTTTTAGTCATATTTGAATACAACATCAATTCATCAACACTGATATTTAAAAACTTCAATATCTTCTGTAAGTGATTATCAAATGATGTTTTATTAGTAATACTGCCACTTAATAGCTTATCAAGAGTAGGACGTGAAATATTAACCTTATTGGCAAAAGATACTTTGGTATAGCCATTATCTCTAATACAATCTTTTAATTTTAATGCTACTAGATTTCTTTGTTCGAATAATTCATCAAATTTCATATTGGTCACCTACTTTCACTAGTATTATATCAATAAAGTAAAGATTTATTTTACATTTTTACATTAGTAGACAAAAATAAAAGATGACCGAAGTCATCAATTATTCTTCAACGTTATGGAAAATTTCTTGAACATCATCAACTTCATCAAGTAAAGTTAATAATCTGTTCCAAAGTTCCTTATCATGTTCATCTTCAAGCTTTACATATTCTTGAGGAACCATCTTGATTGCACAAACTGTATATTCACAATCAGGAATAAGTGCATCAATTGCTTCTTGAGCCTTATGTAAATCACTTGGAGTTACATAAACAGTCATTAAACCATCTTCAAGTTCGATATCTTCAACATTTACATCAGCTTCGATTAAAGTATCCAACATCTTTTCATCATCTTCATAATTGAATGCTAATACACCTAAGTTATCATAATTGAATGAAACTGAACCCTTAACACCTAACTTACAATGTGACTTATTGAAACATTGGTTCATAGATGCAATAGTACGATTTGAATTATCTGTTAAACAGTCAACGATAATTGTAGCGCCATTTGGACCAATACCTTCATATCTTAAAGAATCATAAGATTCAGTACTACCGCCCTTTGCCTTTTCGATTGCTCTTTTGATAACATCTGCAGGAACTTGGTTAGCCTTAGCTTCCTTAATCTTTGATCTTAATGTAAGATTCATTTCAGGATCAGGAACACCACTCTTAGCGGCAATATAGATTTCTTTACCGTATCTTGAATAAACTTTTGTTTTCATTGCTGCAGTCTTTGCCATTGCAGCCGCTCTTACTTCATGTGCTCTTCCCATTTAATTTTTACCTCTCCAACTATAACATTATATATTCTTTTAGCTTTTTCACAAATAAATCGTTATTAGAAACAAATTTTTTTGGTTTAAAGTTCAAAGCTTCCCTAACTTTATCATCAAAATCATCGCCATCATTCATCATTACAAGATAACCCTTTTGATAATATGCATTAACAATTTGAAGTTGATGATCATTTTGGTGTTCCTTATATTTTGATAAACGTGGAACTGCCAAAACCTTCTTATTCTTATTAAGACAACTAACAATTGTGCCAACACCACCATGACAAATAACCAAATCAGCTTCATCAATATATTTATCAAAGTAATCCTTATCTAAATATTTATGAATTTCAAACTTCTTTGATTCATAATCAGTAAAACCAGCCTGAACAATTATCTTATCTTTTATATTACTATGTTCAAGATAATCCAATAATCTTACAAAAGGCTTATCTTGAGTACCTAAACTTACAAAAATCATTAGAATATATTCCCCCAACACTCAGCCTTTGGATAAACATCTAATAGTTCAGGCCACTGCACAATAAATTTATCGGCAATAGGATAAATTAATTTGCCAGCCTTAGTACCAGTAGTAATATTAGCCATCGTCTCAATCCAAACAACCTTCTTTTTAAACATATGAGCTATTTTACACATGGGTACAGCAGTATGTGTACCTGTTGATACTACAAAGTCAGGCCTAATAATTAAGAAATAAATAAAAGATAGAATAATATTAAAAGGAAAAATAAATAAATATGGCAACAAATGATCTTGCGTACCATAGACAAGATATTTAACCTTCGAATACTTATCTTTTAAATATATAGTAGATTCTGTCTTTTCAGTAATCAAAGTATAGTCAACATCATTAAAAAGCTTCTTAAGAGCAAGAAGCTCTTCCAAATGACCACCACCACTAGATATAAAAATAACTTTCTTCATAAATTAAAAAAGGGATGTTTCCATCCCTTATTATACACTATTTAGCTAAAGCGTTTTTTACAAGTTCACTAACTTGTGCTTCAGTTTCACACTCAACTGCCTTAGCAGACAATTCTTTCATCTCTTCGTAGCTTAAACCGTTAATAATCTTACGAGCTCTTAAGATAGAAGTAGCAGACATAGAGAATTCATCTAAGCCTAAACCAAGTAGTAATGGAGCAGCCATAGCATCACCAGCCATTTCACCACACATACCTACCCACTTACCATTCTTGTGAGCACCTTCGATTGTCATCTTAACAAGTCTTAAGATAGATGGATTTAGAGGTTGATATAAATAAGAAACCTTTTCACTCATTCTATCAGCAGCCATAGAGTATTGGATTAAGTCATTAGTACCGATTGAGAAGAAATCAGCATGCTTAGCAAATTGATCAGCTAATACAGCACTTGCTGGAATTTCAACCATCATACCAACTTCAATCTTTTCCGCAACCGCAACACCCTCAGAAACAAGCTTTGCCTTTTCTTCTTCAAAAATTGCCTTAGCATCTAAGAATTCTTGAATAGTTGCGATCATTGGGAACATGATGCAAAGTCTTCCATATACTGAAGCTCTAATTAAAGCTCTTAATTGAGTTCTAAATACATCAGTTCTATCTAAGCAAAATCTAATAGCACGGTAACCTAAGAATGGATTCATTTCTTCTGGGAAAGAGAAGTAATCTAGCTTCTTATCACCACCGATATCTAGAGTTCTTACAACTACCTTCTTGCCCTTCATTCCCTCAAGTACAGCCTTGTAAGCTTCGAATTGTTCTTCCTCAGTTGGGAAATCAACAGTAGAGTTCATATATAAGAATTCAGTTCTAAATAAGCCGACACCTTCACCACCGTTATTTAAAACACCTTCAACATCATTTGGACCACCAATATTACCAGCTAATTCAACTTCATGGCCATCAACAGTTACTGACTTTTGATGAACCAATACCTTTAAAGCTTCCTTTTCAGCTAAGAAAGCTTCTCTTTTAGCCTTATAAGCCACTAATTCTTCTTCATCTGGATTAATAATAGCTAAACCATCAATCGCATCAAGAATCATCATATCGCCATTATTACAGCTTTCAAGGATATTACCTGTACCTACAACAGCAGGAATTTCAAGAGATCTAGCCATAATAGCTGAATGACTTGTTCTACCACCAACTGCAGTACAGAAGCCTAAAGTATATGTTTTATTTAAAGAAGCTGTATCAGATGGAGTTAAATCATGTGCCACGATAATTACTTCTTCATTTATTGCGGTTAAATCAGGAATCTGCAAACCTAGAATATTACATAATAGACGATAAGAAACGTCTTTAATATCAGCAGCTCTTTCTCTAAAATAATCATTATCCATTGATTCAAACATGGCAATCATACTATCAGAAACAGTCTTGCATGAATAATCAGCACTATTTCCTTCACCAATCATGTCAACAATTTGACTAGCATATTCTGGATCTTGTGCCATCATTAAATGAGCATCAAAGATAGCCAATTCTTCTTCAGAAAGATTAGCACTTGCTCTTTCTTTAACAAGATTAATATCACTAACAGTCTTTTCTAAAGCGCTAGTGAAACGAGCCTTTTCTTCTTCGACACTTCCCTTTAAAGTGTTAGTTACACTAATTACAGGGCTTTCTAGTTTAAAAACCTTGCCAATCGCAATGCCGCTACTAGCGGCGATTCCTTTAACCATTTTAAAATTTCCTCCTAATAATCTATAAAATTTTATCGCATTTCAATCATTGAAACAACTCAAAAAGTTTGCATAAGCTTTTTTACGATGACGGTAGTAAGTGGAAGAAGACAAATACCCTTCATACCAAGGTCCTTTTTTATTAAGAATCACCTCGTTTTGAATGATAAAACGATCTTCATCATCTAAGATATTAAATATTACATTTTCAATATAGTATCTAATTCTTCTCTTAATCAACAATGTGTCTTGACTGACAACATCACATTCTGGTCTTTCTGTATATTCTTTAGAAACCAAATAAGTTTTTGCCAACTCGGCAACAATCACTCTGTTATATTCAGAGGAAATTTTATTATTTGACATTTTTAAATTATTCAATTCTTTCTTTATTGTGTTACTTCAATTAAGCCATAATGGCCATCATTACGTTTATATACAACAGCAATCTTATCTGCATCAATATCTTTATAGATGTAGAAAGAATGAGACAACATTTCCATTTGTAAAATAGCTTCATCAAGACTCATTTCATCCGCAAAAATCATCTTAGTCTTTACAGGAATTTCTGGTTCAGTAATATTCTCATCAACGAAATTCTGAGCTAAAGAATCCTTATGTCTTCTTGAAAGACGAGATTTTTGTCTTCTAATTTGATCCTCAATCTTATCAATAGCTAAATTTACACCTGTTTCAAAATCATCATGCACTATTTCAGAACGACATAATCCAATCTTTGTTGGAATACTCGCCTCAATTTTCAAAGAACTGTTATAAGGCTTTACGGTAATTCTAGCAGTTGTGTCATCACTCACCGCAAAATACTTAGTTAGAAATGATAGACGATTTTCAATGTGCTCTCTCATTTCATCAGTAATAGTGACATTTTCGCCGTAAATTACAAATTTCATATTTTCTTCCTCCTTTATATGAAATATTTACTTTATTTGTTGAAGTAACCACTCATAAACAAGATACAAGCCATAAGCATCCAAACCACAATATTCGATAAGTTCTTTTTTAACCTTATCATCATCTTCTTCAATACCTAAATCGATATTACGCCAATTAAAGACAGCCTTCATACCATCATTAATTTCTAAAGATTTATAATTCAAATCAGACACTATGTTCACTAATTGTTTAAGTGTAAAGTTACCTCTCATTCTTACATCGTAGATTAGGCCTTCTAAGAAAGGAGTGGCCAAATCAACAAAACGATCATTAATACTCAATAATTCATCTCTATATTCAGGAAAATAATCAGCAAGTTCCTTTATTCTTCTACACTCCGCTCCATAGGCATTATACGCAACTATAGGTCCGGACTTTGGAATGTATTTCAATAGACCCTCTGCAAATTCTCTTCGACAATCGCCCTTTCCCAAAAACGAATATTTAGACAAATTATTGTTTTCATCAAGTATATATAGAACAAACTCAAAAGGTAAAACATCAAGGGGCCTCAAACCATTAAACTGTGGAATCAAATAAGTATCCCATTCAAAGTCAATAAACGTAATTGGCCTAGTACCAAGATGTTTTAACCAATCCGCAAGAGCATATTTTTGTACATATTTACCCCCGTTCTTGCTTGCCATAACCTGAGCATATTGCACTCTATTACCCTCAAATTGATCTAAATCAATATCTTTTAGAAGTTCAATGCCAGCTTGATACATTTTATTCTTATTAGCACTTGAGACTAAAGTTAAAATAGAATCATCAGGCAAATTCTTTTCTTCTCTAAAACATTCATAATAATAAGGGCAAATATTGTGACTATGACAAACACGACTCTTTTTTGGACTATATGAATCCAAAGAAGTAGCCTCTATTCTATTTATTATTGATTTAAAATCATAGATTCTATCACTAAATATGTCTAAGAATTTATTGCCATTAAATTCATCGGTTAAAATAAATAACTCTTCAATATTCAAATTATCTTCAAAGACATAATCTTTATTAATATAAGCTAAATAAATTTTATTTACATTAATATCTAATTTTCTTAAAACCTCTAAAGTTAAACAATAATAAGTATAATCAAAGTCCTTAATAGACGTCATATTATGCACGAAATATAAGTCAAAACCTCCTTCAACTTTATGCATAATAGGCACCTTTATACGAAGACTATCACATTCAAATCGTGTTTTTATAAACCATTCATATTTGTCTATTTCATCAAAGAAAGCACCATTGGTATCACCTACCGTTCCTCTAAAATAATCTTCTATTTTTAAAAATCTTGCCAATAATAATATTAAAGATTCATCACTTCTTAAATAATGGTTAAAAGAAGAATTATCGCCAAGAGAATAATAATAAGACCTTGGACATTTATTGAACTTCTTTAAATCCGTTATATGATACATAACTACCTACCTAAATTATATCAAATATATATCTTTTCTACACGACAATTTATATCACAAATTAATTCATATGAAATTGTATAGATATTAGCAGCCATTTTCTCTAAATCACCATAGATAAGAGCCTCATCATACAAGTTACAATCTACATCACTAACATCAACCATCATTTGATCCATACAAATATTGCCTAAAATATTAACTTCCTTACCATTGATACTAACAGTATTCCTACCACTATGAAGTCTAGAAAAACCATCACCATAGCCAACAGAAACAGTTGCCACTCTTATATCCTTATCGGCGACAAATCTTCTATCATAACCAATAGGCTCGCCCTTTTTAACCTCTTTAATATGACTAATAACCGACTTCATCGTTAAAGCCTGTTTTAAACCTTCATAACCCCCTAATCCATAAAGAATGATACCGGGTCTAACCATATCCAAATGATAGAAAGGATGCTTCATAATAGTTCCTGAATTAGCACAGTGTCTAATCTTAAAAGTAATACCTTCTTTTTCTAATAAAGCAATATCATTCATGAATAAATCATATTGCTTCTTAGAAAAGTCATCATCTAAACAATCAGAGAAATGCATAAAAACACCTTCAAAATCAAGATTATTTAAAAGACAAGCCTCCTTCATTTCATCAACATCCTTAAAGCCAATGCGATTCATGCCAGTATCAATCTTTAAATGGCATTTGATCTTTAAACCATATTCATTCAAACTTCTTGCATAAGGAAGTGAATAAACACATTGTGTAATATTATATCTAAATAACTTATCAGTATCTTCTAAAGGTGTATAGCCAAGAATTAAGATAGATGTATTTATTCCTCCTTCTCTTAATTCAATAGCCTCCTCTAAGGTACTAACTGCAAAATAATTTGCACCCAAATCCTCATATAAATGTGCCAATTTAACGGCACCATGACCATAAGCGTTATCTTTGATAACAGGGCAAATCATTGCCCCGTTTACTTTATTCTTGATTAAATTAAAATTATCAACGATACACTTAGTATCAATCTCAACCCATGTTCTTCTACTCATAGGATTATTATAACGCTAAATTAAAGTCTTAGTACCAAATGGACGAACAACTAGTTCCATAATAGAGTCTTTATCAAAAACACTTGATAGAACCATCTTATAATCATTAACCAATTCTTTTGGTACAACAGCTTGAATAGTGCCACCAAAGCCACCACCATGAACTCGATATGCACCCTTATGGCCCAAGATATAGTCACTCATTGCGATTGCGATAGATAAAGGCTGATTCTTTGGCATAGAACTTGGATAAACATTTTGAAGATACATATAACTAGATCTACCAGAACGATTAATTAAATCTAATAAGCTATCGATATCCTTATTCTCAACAGCTTCCTTCTCTAAAACAGCTCTCTTATCTTCTGTATAGAAGTGGAAACTTCTTAAAATTGAACGATCATTCTTAACTTCTTCTCTTAATTCCTTAATATGAGTAAAGAAAAAATCAGGATCACCATCTCTTAAAACATTACAGTTTAATAATTTAGCAACATCTTTCATTTCACCAGGAACCGCAGAATACTCATCACTTAAATCAGCATGATCACCCTTTGTGTTAACTAAAATCAATTCATAACCATAGTCAGTGAAATCAAATTCATAATTTTCGATAACAGGAGCCTTAGGGTCATTAAAGTCCATAGCCACAAAACCACCAACTGAAATAGAAGCTTGATCTAGCAAACCACTAGCCTTACCAAAATAAACATTCTCAGCATATTGACCGATAATAGCTCTATCAACTGGTGTGATTTGACAATCATTGAATAGACAATTGAAAATTTCTACAATCATCATCTCAAAACATGCACTAGAAGAAATACCAGAACCAATCGCAACTTCAGAATCACACATTGCGCTAAAGCCGCCAATCTTATAACCTAATTCATTCAGTTTATTCGCGATACCTCTAATTAATGATTTAGATGTATTCTTTTCACTATCTACCACAGCCAAAGAATTAATATCAACAACACAATCATCAAACTTTGGATCAATAAAGACACATTCATTATTATCGTTAGCCTTAACTACACAAATATTGTCATAATTAATGGCAGCAGACAAAGTATGACCATGTTGATGGTCAGTATGATTACCACCAATTTCAGTTCTACCAGGAGAAGAAATCAAATGATAATCACCATCACCAAAACGCTTATATGCTTCGTTTAGTAAAGAAATATATCTTTCTTTTTCCTTACTCAAATCATTAGTACCCTTAATCTTAGACAATAAATCATCAATCTTATCACTATTGATATAACCTCTTAAATCGTTATAATTCATCTTATTTCCCTTCTAATGTATAAACAATCTTATGATTAACTTCTTTATCTTTATAAATATATGGCTTTATAAAATTATCATAGTTGATGCCATTTGGATAATATTGACACTCAAAACATATTCCATAATAATCCTCATATGTATGATTATCCTTGCCATCTAAATGACCTAAGTAATTACCAGTATAAATATGCATACCAGGTAAATCGCTTTCTACCATAAGAGATAATTTATCACTATGAAGTTCAGCCATCTTTTTAAACGACATATCCTCGAATACATAATTATGATCTAGGCCACACTTAGATAAGTTTGAATGGCCAATAGATAAAACATCATTCATCTTGCTCAAAGCAGTGAAATCAAAAGCCGTACCCTTTACATTGATCACTTCATCAGAAGCCATAGGTCCAACATTTAAGGCTACCTTATCGGTATAAACCTTAAGTTCTTGATTAAAAACAGTATCAACACCACCATTTAAATTAAAATATGAATGATTTGTGACATTTAAAATACTATCCTTATCGCATAAAGCTTTAAAAGAATAAGTTAATTGATTATTTTTTAATGAATAAGATACTTCTAAGTTTAAATTACCAGGGAAGCCTCCAGACATATCACCATCAAATAAAGATAAGACAATTTCATCTTCCTTTAATTCTTTAAGTGTATAGCCTCTAAAACTAAAATCACCAACACCAGAATGAAGACAAATACCAGGTTCATTTAAAGACAATTGATACTTTTCACCATTAATCACAAAACTGCCATCAGCAATTCTATTAGCATTTCTACCAACAGTGGCACCTAAATGGGGCCCAGTATTCTTAAAATAAGAAGCTTGGTCATCAAAGCCTAAGACAATATCAGTATTAGTTTTCTTATCAATAAAAGAAACTAGCGTTGCTCCAACCGTAGAAACTTTAACTCTTAAATATTCATTTTCAATTGTATAAATCATACTTCACCATTAGCCTTCACTAACATCGCAGCACCCATAACACCAGGTTCCTTAATCTTAGCTAAAACAACCTGAGCTGGTTTAATACCATTGAAATATTTATGATAACTTTCTACCATCTTATCAAAATATTTCTCATGTTGATTAATCGCAACTCCACCACCGATGACAAAAATATGTGGATCACAAATTTGACCAATAGTAGCCAAAAGTCTACCCATTTGATCAGCCATCTCATCAACTAGCTCGACAGCCTTAGGATCATTTTCATCATACTTTTCAAACAATTCCTTACAAGTATTGCCATCACCAAATGCTCTTGCAGCCTTTCTGCCTAAACCTCTACCACTTGATTCAGATTCAATACTACCAGGATTTAAATAATCAGAATAACGCTCGCAGCCATCTTTAACGATGATATTACCAATTTCTCCCGCAAAACCCATTTGGCCAGAAACAATCTTGTGATTAAAAATTAAAGCACCACCAATACCAGTTGAATGAGTAATATAGTAAACAATTGGCTTATTCTTACCTGCTCCTAGCATTGCCTCAGCCAAACCAGCCATATTCGCATCATTATCAAGATATACTGGACGGTCATATCTTTCTTCAATCAAATCAGCAATTTTATAATTTTCAAAGCCAACAAGATTATTAGAAATAGGCATAACTCTATTATAAATATCAACAGGACCTGGAATAGCTACACCAATACCTTGTGTTTTATCAATATCAGTAATTTGATCAAGCACAGAAAAAACAGCGTCTCTTATCTTTTCCTTAGGACCAACCAAGCCATATGATTTTGTAACATATTCTTCTAAAACGTTACCGTCATCATCCATTTTGCAAGCCCTTACATTAGTTCCACCTAAATCGACACCTACATAATAATTCATAATTATAAATCCCCTCTTTTCTTCAGATGTATTAATTATAAATTATTTCACCTATTAAATCATAACCTTTTACATCATTTATCTTAACGTTCACAAAAGAACCAATCTTCAAATCTTCATCTGTTTTAATATAAACAACACCATCAACTCCATCTGGTGCTGACATATATGATCTTCCTACATATCTTTTAAACAAAGATTCATATCTTTCAACCAAGACTTCATAAGTTTTACCAATTCTATTTTGATTCTTCTCAAACACAATCATCTGTTGTGTTTCCATTAATTGGTTATATCTTCTTTGTGCATCCTCTTCAGGCACCTGAGGCATATCAAAAGCAGCAGTATCTTCTTCATTAGAGAAAGTAAAAGCACCTAAAGAATCAAATTTTAGTTCCTTAACCATATCTAGAGTATCATTGAAATATTCTTCTGTTTCATAAGGAAAACCTGTAATCATTGTAGTTCTAACAATCGCATCAGGGAACAATTCTCTTATATGATTAACTCTTTCCTTAATAAGTTTTACACTACCTCTTCTGTTCATCTTCTTAAGCACGAAATCATTGCCATATTGAACAGGAATATCAAAATAAGGAAGTACATGCTTAGATTCTTTCATCACTTCTAATAACTCATCAGTAATTTCATCAGGATACATATATAAAACTCTAATCCACTTAAAGTCAATCTTATCTAGTTCTTTTAATAATGCAGCTAAAGATGAATTGATATCTAAACCATAGGTTGTTGTATCTTGGGCCACTACATTTAATTCTTTAACGCCCATTTCATATAGTTTCTTGGCATCATCTACAATCTTATTAAACTCAAAAGAATAATATTTGCCTCTAATCAAAGGGATAGCACAATATGCGCAATGATTGTTACAACCATCACCTATCTTCAAATAAGCACTATATTCTTGAGTAATTAATTTACGTGCTTTACCATATGAAGTATTAAATTCATGATTAATCAATTTAGACAACATCATATCCATTTTTGGATAATCAGTGATTCTTATAAACAAGTCTACTTCAGGGAATAGTTCAACACAATCATCATAATATCTTTGTGATAAACAACCACAAACCACTAAATACTTAAGTCTATCTTGTTTAAGTTCTGCAATCTCTAAAATAGTATCGATTGATTCTTGTTTAGCATTTTCAATAAAGCCACAAGTATTGATTAAAATAAGATCACACTTCTTAGGATCATTCTCGATCTTAAAAAACGGATCATTAAATAATCCAATGATATATTCACTATCTACCAAATTTTTTGCGCAACCTAATGAAATAAAACCTACGTTCATAATCTCTCCTTTAAAAATACAAAGAAGAAGAGCCTAGCTCTTCTTTTCTCTTGCAGCCTTTTTATAGCGTTCAATCTTTTCTTCTTTTATTTTAGAACGAATGAAATCTCTTCTTTGTTTTCTTTTAATCTCATCAATCGCTCTTTGTTTCTTCTTCTTGTAGTTAGGCTTAACCTTCTCATTCTTCTTAGTCAAAGTCTTCGCAATAGCCTTCTCTACCTCATCATTTTTTCTTACTGGCTTATAAGTTGGAGACTTAATAGACTTAAGTTCACCATTTTTAACGTCTTTCGCAATAAAAGTAATACCTCTTTTTTCAAGAGCCTTAATCGCATTAATATCATCTTCCTTATATAAGCAGAATGTAGTACCATCCTTAGTATTTCTACCAGTTCTACCAGCACGATGAATATAGAAATCTAAATCTCTTGGGAAACCTAGAGAAATAACATGACTTACACCATCAACATCAATACCTCTACTAGCAACATCGGAACATACAACATATGTATATTGTTTACTAGCTAATTGTTTAATAGCTTTTTGACGATCACGTGTCTCTAGACCACCATGTAAAAGTAAGGCCTTATAGCCATTTTCACCTAAATATTCATATACCTCATCGGCTTCATTTTTAGAATTGGCAAATATTAAACAAACATAAGGATTAATCATAGGTAGTAAATCAACTAACTTTTCCTTATACTCCTTATGTTTACAAGGCACTAGAATATGTTTAATCTTAGGATCTCTTTTCTTATCTTCTATTCTAATAATCTTAGGATTATTTAAGTAACGTTTGGTAAATTGTTCAAGAGAAGCTGGGAATGTTGCGCTAAAACATAAGATCTCAGGATTTTTAACCATATGTGAGAAGACAACATCGATGTCTTCTAAGAAACCATAATCAAGAGTCATATCAGCTTCATCAATAATAAACATTTGAACAAAATCTACTCTGATTATGTTCTTTATAAATAAATCCTTGATTCTACCTGGAGTACCAATAATAATATGTGGAGCTTGAGCACTTTGTTTCTTAGAATCAGTACCACCGCTTAATAAGCTAATGCGAAGTTCAGGTAAAACCTTACACATTACCTTAGCATTTTGATAAACTTGGTATGCAAGTTCTCTTGTAGGCAAAGAAATCAAAACCTGTGTTTTATCACTTAAAACATTGATATTTTCAATCACAGGTATCAAATATGCATGAGTCTTACCCGTTCCTGTTTTAGATATTGCGATAACATCTTTTTTAGAATTAGCAAACTCAAGTACCTTTTTTTGAACATTGGTTAAATCGGTAAAACCATTTAATTTAATAAATTCTTCTGTATAATTTTTCACTTGACTATTATAGCATAAGCTTATCTAGAGGCAAGTTTTATGGAATGAAAACATTTACTAATGCTAAAATTAAGACATGGAAATTAAAAGAGTTGTGCCCAGTGGCTATTGTAAGGGTGTAGTAAATGCCATCAATATTGTAAAGAAGACTAAGCAAGAGTATCCTAACGAGAACATCTATATCTTAGGAATGATTGTACATAATTCATATGTATCTAAACAAATGGAAGACTTAGGAGTTATTACCTTAGAAGATCCAAACTTATCTAAAGAAGAATTATTAGATACCATTGATAAAGGAGTAGTGATTTTCACCGCTCATGGTATCTCGGATAAAATAAAACAAAAAGCTTTAGATAAGGGTTTAATTTGTGTTGATGCAAGCTGTGTGGATGTTTTAAAAAACAAAGATTTAATCAAATCATATTTAGATAAAGGTTATGATGTTGTGTATTTTGGTAAGAAGAAGCATCCCGAAGCAGAAGCTATTCTTTCTCTAAGCAGTAACATTCATCTTGTATCTAATATATCGGATATCGATAATTTAAATATTTCAAATGATAACTTGTTCATCACCAATCAAACTACAATGTCGTATTTAGAAGTAGAAGACATGTTAAAACTTATTAAGGATAAGTACCCTACTTGTATCATTCAAAAGGAAATATGCAATGCGACATCATCAAGACAACTAGCTATTACTAATATTAAAGATGGTGATGTCTTATATGTAGTTGGTGATGTGAAGTCTAATAATACAAATAAACTAAAAGAGATTGGATCAAAGTACTTTAAGAAAGTCTTCCTTATAAGTAACTATAAAGAGATTAATAAAAAAGATCTTGTTGATGAAAACAAGATCTATGTTACAGCTGGAGCAAGTACTCCACCAATTCTAATTGATGAAGTAATTGATTATTTGTCTAAGCTCTAAACTTCTTTAGCAATGCCCTTGGTGTTGCTTCTTTTATGTTAAAGATAGCTTGTGGTAGTCCTAAGAATACCGTAATCCCATAATAAACAAGCACCATAATAACGCCACACAACATCATCACAAGAATATCTAAAACTCTACTTGTATATGTTAGATGGAATAAATTATAAACTAAAACACCAGGTAAAATCATAATAAATGAAGAAATAAGAATAAACAAAGTCTTTCTGAAAGTCCTAGAGAATTTAGTACCAAATTTCTTACGCAAAATAATGATATACATGATAATGACAAAACCAGATGAAATAGCAGTTGATAAGGTCATACCATTTGAACCCATTAATCTTACAAAGATAAAGAAAGTAAATAGTTTAATCGCACAACTGGCAAGAAGTGTCAAAGTAGCCTCTTTCTTAAGTCTTAAAGTAATCATAATACTAGATAAAATAGGAGCTATTGTATCAGTAAAAGTTACTAGTGCATAAAATTTAAATAATTTAGTACCAATTTCTAAATTAGAATTACCATACATGATATAGTAAATATCTTTTGCAAAGAAGATAAATACAAGTACTGCGGGAATTAAAATAAAGAAAACTGTTTCAATCAAAGAAATAATTTGTTTATTCAAAGTTCTAACATCTTGTTTTTCGTAAGATTCCGACAAATAAGGAACAAGACCCGCCGAGAAACCAAGAGTAAGTACTTGAGGAATGCTTGACAAC
>CAKVAL010000014.1 GCA_934725085.1 uncultured Erysipelotrichaceae bacterium
AGGAAAGAAAAAAATGTGGCTCACTTTTCGATTGAGATTTCAATCAAAAGTGGCTCACATTTAAATTAACAAATACAGCTAATCAACCGAGCTTGTATTTCTACAAGCTCCGACTTCAAGATCTGTTAGAATCTAAGTCGTGGTAGTTGACTTTTAAAATCCTTTCTATACATATTTTTATTGTAAGTTATATATTTTTATACTTGTCCAATATAAAAAAGCAATTAGATTTTACTCTAATCGCCTTTTGGTTCTATGATTTTATTTATTCTAAAATTCAAACAGAAGACCCTAACTTCTATAAGTTAGGGATGAATGTTTCTTTAATTATCAAAGACTTTCTAGCAGAAATTCTTTCACAATTACTTAACTTAGGCGTTTTAAAGCCTTTTGACATAGTTTTGAAATCTATTTTCTTGCTATCTATATCCATTAAAACTGCATAGCCAGTTGACATTCTACCTTTAATAAAATATTCATCATCTAAATATCTTACTTTGTCAAATTTTTTAAAACCACAAATTTTACCTGTTGTAATTTTTTGTTCGCTACGAACTCCCTTGGTTTGTTGATAATCACCTTTTGAAATAGCTCTTTTTAAATATAGAGAATTTGTTTTTAATTTAATAGGATTACCACCACTTGCAATTACACAAGCATCAAGGTGATGATCTTTTTCTATATTTAAAGATTGTCTATTTGCTTTTGTAATCATTCCAAAGGTTTCGATTGCTTCTGGATAATGTTTTAATAATTGAATTCTTATGCTATTTATTTGGGTAGCATAATTTAGGGTACCTTTCTTTTTACCTTCAAATTTAGGCTTAATAATACCCCTATGTAGATTTTGGTGACAAGTATGGCATAAAGTAATTAGATTACTTTCATCATCGCTACCACCTTGACTACGAAAAATAATATGATGAACTTCTAACTTAGAATCCTTATGCTTTCCTTTACAACATTGACAGGTATAGCTATCTCTATTAAGAACCATAGCTTTTGTGTTTTCAAAACCATAATTTGTGCCTTTTTGATAACCCCAAGGTCTAATTTTAGGATTTGCTAAACTAGGATTTTTCATTAAATGAGTATCGAATGTAGCGGTTTCTAAAACCAATGCTTTGATTGGCAATATAGATTTAATAAACTCAATCTCTTTGATGTGACTATTAATTTTGCTAGTCATCGTGGGACTAAATCTATCTTTTTTAATACTGTTTTTACGATTATCAAATCTTGCTTTTCTATAACGGGTTTTACAGCTTCGTCTGTTTCTACGATATTTAGATCGTTGAGTCATCTTGTTTTTAATATCGTTTCTTACTGTTATTTTTGAAGTGTAAACAATATTACCACCTTCATCACTTACAGCAGCACCAATAGTGCCACTTCCAGTATCAACGCCCAATGTTAGGTGTTGAGTATAATTAGTAGTTTCATACAATAATTTAATTGTAAATGGACAACGTCTTACAACCTTAGCTTTGCCATCTTTTAATAAATGTTTAACCTTACCGTGTTTGTTAGTTGGCATAAGTGGTTGTCCATCTTTGTTTAACACATAAACCATAATGCTCCTTAAAATGTAATTAAATACATAAATCCTACATAAGTAGGTAATGACTATTCTTATACTGTTACCATATAAGTTTTCGTACTTACTCTCGACAATGATAGATAAGCTTTTTACATATATATCACAAGGCTTTTCTTACTCTAACCTAACTTAAACATATATGATAGAGCCTATTTCTGAGTCGGCAAAATAGGGTATCATGACCTATCTATCGTAGCTAATATTTCTATTAGCTTAGTCTGGTGAACTATTTAATAGAAGCCCCTACCTCTTAGGTAGTGGGCAATTCACTCTATTTCAGCACTATCCATTTACCTGATTTGGTAGAGCCTTCTCTTTTAATAACTCCATGAGTTCTAAGATTTCTTATATGGTATCGCACCCCATCTGCTGTTATTTCTTTAATCTCATTTGCTATCTGTTCCGCAGTAATACCTGGATTGTCTTTCATAAGAAGCACTATCTGTTCTTGGATGCTGTTTTTTTCTTTGGTAGTTTCTTTGGTAGTACTACCATTAAACTCTTTTAAAAACTCTGCATTTATACCCATAACTACGTTAGTATAGTTATCTTCTTCATCAAAATCTTGGCAAGGATACTCTAACTTCTATAAGTTAGAGAGGAATTGTCTGCTCCTTTCTTCTTGTAAATAATTCTTCCTTGCATTAAGCAATTCCAATTTTTTGTAATTAACGTAACCAGTCTTTTAAAACACTAATCATTTACTATATTTCCTTCAAAAATTTATTCTTCTATTTCCTCAACAATTTCTATATATTCTTTTAGTTTTCTTTGCAAGAGACTCTTATTTATCAATTTTAACCTATATTCAGATACCATTGTAGGTGAAAGGCTTCTACTTAATGCAAATTCTACTACCTCATCGTCTTTAGAGGCGCAAAGGATTACTCCTACACTTGGATTTTCGGTTTGTTTTTTCACTTCTCTATCCAGTGCCTCTAAGTAAAGGTTCATTTTACCAACATATTCTGGTTTAAACTCTCCAATTTTAAGTTCAAAAGCAACCAAACAGGATAATCCTCTATGATAGAATAACAAATCTATATAGTAGTCATGATTTCCGACCTGTACTCTGTACTCATTACCTATAAAGGAAAAATCTTTTCCAATTTCTAAAATAAAGTTCTTCAGATTCTCAAGAATTGACTTCTGGAATTCTCTTTCATTTCCAATCTTGGGAGCATCAAGAAATTCCAATACATAACTGTCCATAAACAAATTATGCGTCTCCTGTTTTGCCTTTTGTATAGCGGGCAAATTATTACTATTTGAAAGCATATAACGTTCATAATAGCCACTGTCCATCTGTCTTACCAACTCTCGATGAGTTAGATTCTCCTTAATTGCTAAGTTAATGTAGAATTCTCTTTCTTCTTTACTTTTAGATCCAGACATTATTTTCAAATGATTAGACCAACTCAATTGTGTCAACAACGTTGACACTTTTTCATCGCCACTGTACAACTCGTAGAATTGCTTCATTCTGTAAAGCCCTCTACGATTAAAACCCTTTAATTCAGGATAGTTAGTAGAGAAAAATTCAGCTACATTGTCAACGAAACCAGATCCATAAGATGCCTCCTTAGTTTTTTCGCTAATGTATTTTCCTACCTCTTGATACATCAAAATCAGTTCTTCATTAACTTTTCTATATGCACGCTCTTTTGCATTTTCTATAATCATAACAATCTCTTCAAATGGATTGTTGTTTTTATCTGTATTTATATTTTGCAAAGTAGCCTTTTCTTTATTCATAAATTCCTCCTATTGGCATCTCACATCTATAATTCATTTTTCTGTCCTGTATATTATCCTCTATAAAAGTTTTTGAATTAACAATTTGTATTTTCCCTTCAGCTACAACAAAAGAAACATAGTCCCCGTTTTTCTAAATTCAAAAGTTCTCTTATCCTTTTCGTGATAGCAACCTGTCCTTTTGACATAACTTTAGCAGTATCCATAAATGTATCTTTCATGACTATTTCCTTTCATTCTACTTTTCCCACGAACTATTATAACCTTTTTTTAAGATGGTTTTCCTTTGGCATGATGTTGGTTTGAAAGACAAGTTTTTTATGTTTGCTAAATTTCATTTTTGCAAATAATGTTTTTAAGTATAAAAAGAGCTGTATTTCTACAGCTCTTATGCGTTAAATATCGCAAACACAGTCTACCTCTAACACCTCAACTGTTCCCGAATCCTTTTCAGGAACTTGGCTAAACTTCTCAGCCAAACTAGGTGCATTCTTAGTTAACTTCTTAATAGTTAAATCCTGTGCCTTATCATTGGCAAGTCTTAATTGACGATCAGAAGACAATAGATTTTCTTTTACCTTCTTTAAATGATCAATAGTCTTATCAATCTCATCAATAGCTGTAGAGAACTTCTTAGAAGCAGTTTCAAAATTCTTACCAAAGGCTACCTTAAAGTTTTCCATATTCTCTTCAAAATGAGCAATATCCAAATTATTATTCTTTTCAATCAACAATTGTTTCTTATACTCAGTTGCATTCAAAGCTGCATTTCTTAATAACGTAATAAGAGGAATAAAGAATTGAGGTCTAATAACATACATCTTAGGATATCGATAAGACACATCCACAATACCCTCATTATATAGTTCACTATCACTCTCAAGTAGTGATACAAGAACTGCATATTCACACTTCTTGCGATTACGGTCTTTATCTAACTTATCAAAGAAATCTTCATTCTTATGTTTAGTAGAAGTTGTATCAGCTTCATTCTTCATTTCAAACATAATAGAAATAATTTCTACGCCATCTTCATCAAAATCTCTAAAGACAAAATCACCCTTAGAACCCTCAACAACTTCATTATCCTTCTCAAAATAAGCGTTTCTAAACATGCCCATTCTATTCTTATTAAATTCATTAGCACAATGTTGTTCTAAACTTTCACCTATCATCTTAGTAGACATCTTAGTCTTAAAATCCTTATAGTAATCCACTAATTCTTGTTTAGCACTTAATTGTTGTTCATAAGAATCTTTCATAGAATCGATTTTGTTTGTCATTTCGTTTCTATAAATTTCTAAATCGTTTTTAGCTTTGTTAATTTCAAGGTCTTTCACTTCTTTAAGCTTGCTGACCGCTTTATTTACTGCTAATTCCTTTTCGGTATTCATGTTCTTGGCTTGTTCTTTTAGTAGCTCAATTTGGTTTTTAAGTTCGTTTATAGCCTCGTTTGCTTTGAAACTGACTTCTGATATTTCCTTGTCTTTAGAAGCCTTAATACTCTCTATTTCGCTTTGTTTAGTGGCATTTAAAGTATTAATCTCTTCCTTTAAAGAACTAGTCTTAAGATTAAGCTCGTTTTCATATTCTTTCTCTACTAACTTAAGCTGATTCTTAAGTTTTTCAATTTCAGTTTCTTGTTCTGAGATTTTAACAGAAGCCTTACTCACTACTTCTTTAGCAAGTAATTCTTTTTGTAACTCAAGTTTCTCATTATACTCAGCTTCTCTTTTCTTCAATTCTTCTTCAAAAACATGGTCTCTAACTTGCTTCACTATAGAGTTATAGTTTGTTTCATCAATTGCAAATAATTCGCCACAATGTGGACATTTAATTTCTTTCATATTTTCTAAAATGTTCCTTTCTAATATCTATATTTTAAACTATATAATTTTATATCTGTATTAAAATATATAATGTCACACAATAAATATGAAAAAGCGTTTGTAGAGTGTTCTATAAGGCTGTTTTATTGAAAATTGAATTTATTATTAATGATTGGTAAAATGTAAAAAACAAATGATAGCTCTTAAGAGCACTAAGTGATGGTGGCATTACTTTCGATGAAAAGTCTAGTACAGTGTACTGGGCTTTTTTGGTTGCTTAAGTTTTAATAAAACAAAAGCCCATGCTGTATAAGCCCCGACATGGGCATAATTAAAATTTTGTAATAAAAAAGCGAACTAGAACTTTCTAGAACGCTTTTTTTAACATTATTAGCCTTCTTAAATTAAAACTTACTTATAGCTGCCGATGTTAAAATCTGCATTGTTTAGACCATTAGTCATCTTGTTAGAGAAACTAGTAGTCACACCAGTAAGTGATGTCTTAATAGCAGTACCAATTGGTGAAACTATAGCGATTAAAACTAGCACTGCTAGAATACCTAATGCAACACCACCGTATTCTTCAAAAAATTGCTTCATTTGTTTGAGCTCCTTTCTACAGTTATTATTCTAGCATATGTTTTTTACAGTTTGTCCCATAACGGTGTTTTAATAAAAAAGCCTTTATTTATAAGGGTTTTAGTGATTTTTAAAAATAAAAAAAGAAGGGAGCAATTTCCCTTCTAGTTTGATACCAAATATATTATTTCTTCTTTCCTGAATGGTCCATGTTCTCTGGAATCCGTTGAATATTCTCTGTTATCACCTAACAAGAAATATTCATTATCTTTTAAAGTATAAACAAAGTTCTCAGTTTTTGTAGAATATAGGTCTATAAAATCCTCTGTAACGGGTTTATCGTTAATGTATAGATGATTGTCTTTATATTCAACCTTTTCATTAGGAAGCCCTATTACTCTTTTAACGATAAGGTAATTGTCATGTTTTTTGGCAATCACAATATCGAAACGATTTATTTCCTTTGTTTTTGAAACCTTTACTACTTGTTTATCTTTTAAAGTCGGATACATAGAATTCCCGGAAATAGACATAAAGTTATCAGAAATGGCAGTGTGTAGTATTACACAGCACAAAATTATAAGTATAAATTTATATATTTTTTTCATCTTGTTTTTTTATCATCTCAAGAACTTCTTGTCTCTCTTTTGGCTTAAGATTTTTGAACAAATCTAAAACGAATTGCTTTCTTTCTTCAACAGTAAGCACGGAAAGAATATTTTTAGCAAAATTTTTATCCATTACTTTTTGTCCTTAATAACTTTGCCAAAGAACTCTCTTAAAGTATTAATTTGGTATCTTGAACTACAATTTTCAAGCTCTTTTTCGAGTTTTTTAATGCCTTTAGTTTTTAATAGTTCTTCTAGTGGCATATCTGAGTTATATCGGTCTAATTCTTCAACCGCTATTCTTTCAATCAATTGTTTTAATGTCATAAAATTCCTTTCTGTTTTTAATTAAAATTCATAATCAGCTTGATCATATTCAACGCCTAATTCCAATTCGTGTGAACTGTATTGAACATTAAGTTTTAACCCTGCAAATTCGCCTTTTTTAAGAATTGGTACATCAAAGTAATTGAATTGGTCACAATTTCTTACAGTTATTTCAAGACATTCTTTTTCATTCCTGTCTTTTATTTTTCTTACATAAAATTCATCGCAATCAAGAAAGTGCCCCAAATCATATAACTTTACATATTCTTCTACAGTTAGAATGCTGTCGATATATTTGACACCATATTCGACTATCCCAACATGCAAATTACTTTCGAGAAAATCACAAGCATCTTTAGCCCATTTATTGCAAAAATCATAAGCTTTGCTGCCAAAATCATAGCTAGGAAATCTTTTTGTGAGAGTTTTTAAGCCATCTTCACTTTCAAAAGCGACAAAAGCTGTAAAGTTTCTATTAGAATAGGCTAACTTCACATCATTCTCTTCTAAGCAATACTCTGTAACAGTGATTGTCTCGTCTTTTTTGTTTGCTAGATAAAAACTTGTATTATACTTATCAAGTTCTTTTCTTGCCTCTTCGATGGTATTAAAAGTTTTTATAACTTCAGTTTTGCAATCACTCGCCTCAAAAACATTACCACTAGTGCGAACTTTTGGGATGTCGTATCTGCCAAAAGTTGCTTTTCCTTTTATTAAAGCAAAGGGTTTGTTTTCTTCCTGCTTAATTCCCTCTAAAAGTATATATTTAACCTTAGAAAGATCTAGAACGAAAGTGGGACGGACGTAGACGTTGTCGTAAGGTCCGTTGAGGTAGAGACCACCATTGCTGCTCACGTAAAGCGGGAAGCTGCCACAAGTATCTCTTAACCATACATACTTACTATTTAAGAAATTTTTTAATATTGTAGGGTCAGTATTTTTTGCTGCTTTTGTGAGTTCATCCCAGCTAGGTAAAAATACTTTATGTGTTCTTGCGTCCTTTGGGGTATCCCAATCTGTCGAATTATTGCCTTCGAAAGTTTTTAAATCTTTTTGTTGAACTGGCGTTTCAACGATTGCGTTTCTTATGTTTTCGGGTAGGCTATTGTAATAATCATTATCTAAGTAAATTGCAATTTTAGATGTTTTATATTCGTTTGTTGAACCAAATGTCTTAGTGTCACTGCTTGCCAACTCATTCGCTAACACCTTATATTGAGTGTCCTGAACATTTTCAATTACAGTGTATTCCTTACCTTCAATAGTAAGTAAGTCCCCAGTAGTTATTGTTTTATTTTTTTTCATTTAATTCCCCCTTCTTTATTTTTTTGTGAATTCAATTTTAGAAAGATCTAAGACAAAAGCGGGACGGACGTAGAGGTTGATGTGAGGAACATTGCTGTCGAGAATACCATTGCGGTCCAGAATAAGCACGTCGCTGCTGTAAATGTCTCTCAACCATGTCCAGCTATCAGGAGCATATGCTTTTAATTTATAATGTGAGGTACCATAAACCTTAGTTACTTCCTCCCAACTAGGAATGAAAACTTTATGAGTACCTGCGTCGATTTTTTCTCCCCAATTCGTAGGGTTAATAGAAGCATATGTGTTTAGTTCGGTTTGCTGAATTGGGGTTTTAACAACTGCGTTCTTAATGATTTCGGGCAAGTTATTGTAATAATCATTATCTAAATAATCAGCAATTGTTGATGTTGCGTAATTGTTTGATCTATTATCATCAAATCTTTTCCAAACTGCATCACTAGATAACACCTTATATTGATTACCTTGAACGTTCTCGATCACTATATATTCTTGGCCTTCAATAGTAAGCACCTTGCCTGTTGTAATGCCACTTATTTCAGCACTTTTATCTTCAAGGAAATCTGGTTCTCGTCTTGTTTCTTCTACCGTTTTGAATTCTTTCATTTTTTCGCCTCTTTCTATTTATAAATTTCAATCTGTTTAATGTTTTTAGCGTCAACAAACATGCTACTGTCTGAGAACACAAATTCAATATCCCCTTCAAAAACAACACCTGAATTAAGCTTGTCATCTTCATAAATTTTGATGTTGTCGAAAGCTCCTTCAAGTTCTAGTTTCTTCCATGTGGCCAAAAATAATGCCTCATCTAAAAACATATTTAAACCCTCACGCAAGAAACATTAGTCGCAAAACATGCGTCTTTGAAACAATGTCTCTTGTTGAACTCTCTAGCAAGGTCATTTACTTGCCAGTCACAAGCTTCATCGGTTGCTTTTAATTCTTGAATGATTTCAAAGATTTCGTTCTTGATATCATTATCAGAATATTTCCCATCATCATATGAAACGCAACCCCAAATGGTGTTTGCTTCATACAAATCTTTAACAATTAATGTTTTCATAATTTTTTTCCTTTCTAAATGTGGTATGAATAAATGCCAAGCACTTCATATTCAAGATTCGCCTCTGAACTATAGCTAATAAAACCTGAAAGCCCCATTGAATCATCTTCAAAGAAGCCCATGTAATTTTCTTCGTTTTTAAAGATTTCGTCTTGAGCTTGATTCAAAGATGTTACAAAATTCAAAAAGTCTTCTTCAGTGTTTGCTGAATCAAATTTTTCTAGTTGAGCTTTTAACTTACTTTTATTTTTAATAAATAAATCGTTTTTTAGCTCTGTAGAAACCTGTAGAACAAGCTTTCCTTCATTGTTAAAATGAAACAAATTTGGATAAATAATATTTAGCTTGTTTATAATTAAATTAGCGTCATTACCTTCGAGTCTTTCGACCCAAAATTCTTCATCCCAAGGAGAAGAAAAAACACTATTTCTTTTGAAAACTTGAGAATCTACAATATAATTTTCAAAGTTTTCATTTGAAAGATATTCTGGGTTTTCGTAAACCTCGAATGGATTTTTCAATAAAACAAATATTTTTTTCATTATTCTTCTTCCTTTCCATAGATAAAGTCATAAAGTGAATTGTCTTCAATCACCTTATTTTCACATTTGACAAGATACTCATAATCCTTTCTGGGAATAGCAACCTTGTCTTCTTGCTTCAAGGCAAATTTAACTGCCTCTTGTAGTTCCTTGTCAGTTAAGACAATTTCTTGCCTATCTCTGACGATTTTGATTTTTTGCATATTTCTTTCCTCCTTTATTTGCAAAATAAAAGAAGTCATTCACACTAATATAAAAAGCTTCAATTAGTACAAACAACTTCTATTTATACATATATTATAGCAAATAAAGGAAATAATATTTTTTAGGCTGATTATATTAGTTTTTCAAACTCTCTTCTTATCCTCATCTAGAAAATACTGATAACGATATAGATTATGAACAGTTCATTGCACTTAAATATAAGTTTAATTTAAACATTAACGCCGTAAATAGTTTTCACTCTGAGTTAGAGAGATATTTAGTTTCACAAACCTCTGGTGTTAGTAGTATTTACTTAAAGGACTATATTGGCACTTTTACCTTTTTGAAAAACTATAAAACATCTTTTAACATTAAAAACTTTTCAATGGAAGACGCTAAGAAAATTTTGACAATGATGATTAAAGATACTCTTGCAAAGAAATCTTCACCCACAGACGCTGATATTAAAAATACGACCTTAAATCTAAAAAGACCTACAGCTGGTAAAATTAAAAAAGCTAAATCAAATATAAAGAAAGCACGAGTTGTTATTAAAGTTGAACAACGTAATGGTGATCGAAATGAATACGAAGGTGACGATGAACAATTAGATTATATTTTTGATAAATATAAATTCTTTCGTAGTATTGGTACGATTAGATTGAATGAACTAATTAAAACATATGGTTTATATCAAAAAGGTTCAACGAAAGCTCAAAAAATAGAGAAAATGTGTAAGTTGCCAGATGCACAAGATATAATTTTCCGAGAAATCTATTTACAAAAATATGGTAGTTTGAATGAACTGAAAGATGCCATTGAAAATTGCGAACCACCAAAAGTTAGTAAGAAACGTGGAAGACCCAAAGGTTCTAAAAATAAGAAAAAGCAGGATGATTAGTCCTGCTTGATTTGTTTAATGTTTATGATTTTTGATTCTGACTGACCATAAGAGTCAGTTAATTTTAATTCTAATTTATTATCTGTCAATTCAACAATCATTGGATTGTATTTTGCATCTATAAAAATATCAGCTTTATCTAATACTTCACACGCAATATTAGCTAATTCTAATTTTATATATAACAAAGAATTCTCTTTAAGTAAAATATTATTCATTCTATCTTCCGAAGGAAAAAGTCTACAAAAAACTAAATTATTGATTATATCAAAGTTGTTTGAAGGTACAGAACCACAGCGGCTTTTAATCCTTTTAATCGATATAGGTTTTAGTTCAGCCAATTTTAAAACTGAATCATGCATAAGAAAAGGATATTCGATTGATTTCATTAAAAAATAAGAATTATTTCCCGTTTGATTATCAATTGGGTGATACGCATTGACCATCAAAGAGTTTCTGACATCATAGGTCGTTATAGGCAATACATAATATGTTTTATCGTACCTCTTCATAATCACAGCCATATGCAAGTAACTCATCTCTGGTGCTAGATTGTTACCAAATTCGACCCAACACACGTCACCAACATTATAAAAAGAACTATAATTAAAGCCTGACATTATTTCTTTTGCATAAAATTTATATGCCTTTGCCGAGCGTTCTACATCAATATGTCTTGTAGACGATAATGAGTTCATTAAATTTCCTGTAGCCCTTAACATTTTTTTGTACATTTTAAAATCCTCGTATATTTAAATTAAAAGCAGGCTCTCGCCTGCTTTTGGTATGCGGGCTCCTCACCCATAAAACAACCTCGCGGTTTTCAAATTATGCGGGCTCCTCACCCTAATAATTTCATTTATAATATATCACAAATAGTGATAATTACAAGAGTTTTTTCACTCTTTCACTAATATTATATTAATTTTCTTTGCATTTATAATACAAACTAATTGTGATATAAAAATTATTTTTCACAAATCTTAAAAAAGTCAAATTTTATAATTTGTTGGTGGTTAAAATTCAAATACAGCCTATTTTTAGATGGAATTAAACGCCCACGTTATTCCGAAAATGTCCAATAAATCTGCAATTTCTTTTGGATAATTGTTGACAATAAAATCAAAAACATAAAGGCATTGTTCATCATTTAATTTTGGCAAATAGTAAGCTTTCGTCAAAACCTCATAAAACGATCTACCAAAGAATATTTTTTGCTTATCTGTTAAATCCCCAAACGGTGACAAACAGCCAAGCTTTTTATCTTCTTCATTTGGTTCTTCTAAAGCAACCATTCCTGTTTTTAAAACATATTCGTAAATTACAATACATTGCTTATCAGTGAGTCTTAGTTCATTATTATTTTTCATTTTTCATCTCCTTTAGTTCATTTTCTACTTTGGAATTATTAGAAGGGATATTACCTTAAGAATTCGTTCCTTTTTGGATGCCTAAAAGTTTCCAATATATTTGACCAAGAGCAATTTTTTCCTCTTCGGTATTTGCTGCTTCTAAAAATAGGTTTGCAACTTCTTTTGGAAGTTCTGGTATATGATAGTTAAAAACATATAGATATTGTTCATTACATAAATCTGGTGAAGGATATTTATTTTTTTGAAACTCATAGAATGCTCTGCCAAAGAATATTTTTTGTTTTTCGTTTGGATCACATTTTTCAATAACCATTCCTGTTTTTACAGTATATTCGTGAATTATTAGATATTGTTTATCAGTAAGTATTAGTTCGTTTTTGTTCCATGTTTGTTTTAAATTAATATCCATTTTTTATTCCACTCTTTCCTTTGGCGACAACATTGCGAAGCGTTCTTGAATGATCATTTTGTCTAATTCAGTTCTGTATTTTTTTCGTTATTCATAAAAGTCACCTTCTCTACGCTTTTCCTTACGCTTATTTTCTTTTTGATGAGCAACGGCTTGTTTTAATACCTTACAGCCACTGCAATTGTTTCTGTTTTTACAAAACCAACAGTTATCATTCGCAAAGAAGAAATACGGTGGTGGCTCAGGTCTAGGCTTTCTCCATTTTTTAGTCATTTTTTACTGGAATCGCTGCAATCTTCAACACTCTAAGTGATGATATATGAGTGCACCCAGCGACAGTGCATTCCTCTTCACGCCCGTGTGAGTAAATATTTGTAATGCAACCTGTTTGTATTCGAGCCGCTCTATTATTTTTGCCTGAGCTTGAATAAACTACATAATCGCCTACCTGTAATTCGTTCCCATTAACATCTTTCATAAACAAAGTTCCTTTCTATTTTTTTTAAACAAAATACTATAATTTGTAGTCAGTTTTTATCAAATCCTTTGATATTACGCTATACTCACCAAAATTGTTATAAGTCACTTCCCAAGGACTACCTTTTCTAAGAAGTGTATGGTTTATTTCCCAAGGCTCTAATATTCTTTTTGTCCTAATGATTAGATTGATTTCAGCTTTGATGTTTTCTGGCAATTGGTCTTTTAGCGGAATATTGAAAGTTATTTTTGAGCCACCAAATCCGCAATATTGGTTGTATACTTCTAAAATCGCTGGTCCAAAATCCATAGCAATGAAATCATCATCAAATAATGGATTATTAGAAAACAAAAAGAATCGTTGAATGTAATAAAGAATTTTTTGTAACTGTAAGTTAGATACAGGCTTGTTTTCTTCTATACAAAGATTAACAACATAATTAGCAACATCTAACGCACTTAATTTAGTCAATTTCAACCACCTCATAACCTTTCTTAGACATCCACTTTGCAAATAGGTGTCTATGGCAAAAATCATCACTTTTTTCGTAGCACAACAATACGATATCTTTGCCTTGACCTAATTTTTCAAGTTCGCTATATACTTTAACCTCATCAAGTTTTGATAATACATCCCTTTGATATTCCCTGACATATCTTTCTTTATTAGCAAGTCTTTTCCAATCAAATAATATTTTTTGAGTTGGAGCAATTTTCTTGTATTCTTTCCCTGCAAAATGCTTAGGAGGGAATAGGGAAATTGACACTTGTACTAAGTCTTTTGGTAACTTGTTTGCTTTTGCAAAATAGCTTGTGTAAATACGCATTTTAAGCCCCTTCCTCAAGGTATATCTTGTCTATGCTAGCAGATATCCTTTTCACATCGTTTGTGTTGTTAAATCCTCTTAAAAGAGGTATTTGAGCGTCTTTAAGGATGTCGTCCTTAAGTTTGTCGTTAACTTTTGCATCTTTTGAGAAATGTGAAGAGTCATCTAGCTCGATAGCACATAGAATATGCAAATCTTTATCAGCAATTGCGAAATCAAGATGTCTAGATTTGATATAGTTGCGATATCTTGTCCTATTAGAATTATCGAAACCTTTATTCGCATTAACCAAATCTTCCATTCTTACTTTTGGAAAAATAAGAAGATCATCATTAATTTTTGAACGGAGTTTCATGTAAAACGAATATTCGTTTTTAGTGAGTATAGGTACTGCATAATAAAAGTTTTTCTTAATACGCTTTCTGCTTGCTTCAAGAGATAATAGCCTGCCAATAAGACAGGCTATTGGAATAAAGACGATTATTATTACTAGTAAAGATTTACTTGATGTAAATAATGCCATAACCTTCTACCTCTCTTTTATAAAGCAAGGCAGGAGTGTTATTGTCAATATCGATAAAGATATAGAAGTCGTGATTTACTAGATTCATTTCTTGAATTGCTTCATCAATTGAAATAACATCAGGAATTAGGTTTTTCACTCTTTTGATATTACAAGCTTTTAAGTAGTCTTCTTCAGTATTAAATGTTGCCTTTTTATTGAAAGATAAAGTACTGTTCTTTTTAATCTGATTTTCTAGCTTATCTACACATTCAAAAATATTGCTGTAGAAGTCTTGATAGGTTGTTTCTGCTCTTAGGATATTGCTTCTAGTAAGTCTTGTAGGAATAGTAATCTCGATCTTGTTTTCAGGTGAAGCTTTCACCACTACCTTTGCACAAGCATCACTTGGAAATGCGTTATATTTATCTAACTTATCAAGTGCTTTCTTGCATCTTGCATTCATTGCATCAGTAATATCTAGTCCACGTCCCGTAATCTTAAAATTCATTAAAAAAGCTCCCTTCTGGTTTTAATAACATAATTTTGTCAACTGTTGTTTTAATTTCTTGTTTAACCTTTTGGAAAAAGTTGTCTTCACTGTTTGTAGTTTTTAAAGTGTCGGTTAAACAATTAAGTTTGAACAGTTCAAATAGATATTCAAGCTCTTCATTTTCAAATGTAGGCTTTTCTTCAAAATTAGAATCGTAATAAAGTTCAATTAGCTTGCCAAAAAGCAAAGCTACACCATCATCTTCTTCTGTTTGTAACTGTTTAATAAGTTCTTCTCTCATATTTTTATATAAGCTCCTTCTATATATATTTTAGCATATATATTATGATTGTGAACAACAAATTTACAAAATGTTTTCTAGCATATATAGAGAATATAAAAAAGAGGAATTATTTAATCTCCTCTTCTGTGTCTTCTTCATCCTTTATTTGCAAAATAGTTTTTACAAGGTCAATCTTATCACCGAATTGTTTATATAATTCGTTTTCTAGTTCATCATAAGCTTTTTTCGTAAATACCCTTTGCCCACATGTCGGGCAAAATGAAACATCACTTTCTAGTTCTATACCACAATTTGGGCAAGTATTTTCTTCTGCAACTGCTATGGTATTCCTTTCAACCAGTTCCTTAAAAATGTCATAAGAAACATTTAGTGTTTCTTCTACAGTCTCTTTGTTTTTGGTTCTGCTTTTTAAGTAAAAGTCAGAAAGCTTTTTAAAGTTTAATAAAGCGTTTTTATAGTTTTTTGCCATTTTATTCCCCCTCAGTTTGGATAAAATCAATTAATCTAATTGCACCATTATAGTTGGTATTTAGATAAGTATCTGGAATGTTTTCAGTTTTATCACATGACAATACTTCTAGTTCTTCGTTATTAATGAATAATAACTTCATTTCTGTTCTATATACTCTTTGTACATTTTCGCCATCTAGAGTAGTGTAGATGATGTAATATTTATATGGATCATTTTCGTTTTGAGAATTTAATTGTTGAATATTACATACGTTTTCGACATTGTAATCTAAATTTTCTTTGATGTATTTATAAAGAGACTTTTTAATAATATCTTTTGACTCTTGTTTTAGATTATTAAAATCAATCGGATTTACAATTTTGTTTAAAACTTTCTCTGTAGAGTATTCTACAGAAAGATTTTGTTTAGCATAATAAATATTATTATTATAATAATTTCCATTGTCGATTAATTCTTGCTTTAAACCATTTTGAACAGTCATAATAGTTTGACCTTCTTTTAATGTTTTATCAGAAGTAGTGATTTTATAAATTAAATTTTCTTTTAATTCATCACTAATTGTAGTGTTATCTTTGTTAACGACATAAACTACCTCGTTTGTGATTAAACCATAAAATTTCACAATATCACTAGAGAAAAGGTCAATCTTTTTTGTTTCTGGCAAGCTTTCTACTACATAATCGTATTGTTCAATATTAAGGTCAATTGATTTTGCAAGTTCAACCTTATCACTAGACAATAATGAAGTAGTTGGTTTAATAACAATCATATCGCCTGTCTTAATATGGTCGCCTTTTGAAACTGTAAGACCACTAGAGGTATTTGAACCCGGAATGTAATATAAATTTAATTGGTCAATTACTTTTTTGACTTTAATAAATTCTTCTTCGCTTGAAAAATCGGCTACAGAAATCTCTTTAGGCGTAATTTGAATATAAGCTTCCCCTTCTGGACCGAAGATTTCAATATTTATAAAATCTTTAAAGTCATAGGTGTATTTATCACCCCTTCCCTGATTTGCACTACAAGCACTCAGGGCTGTTAAAACCAAGAACATTGTGAGTATGCTTAATATTTTCTTTTTCATAAAAACCTTTCTACCACCACATGTAAGGCAGTATTTCAGCCCACCAAGCCATTGCATTTTTTAATGTGATTTCACAATCTTCATTTATTTCCTCATAAGAAGTATAGTAACCTTTTGCGATTAACTCGCTAGGTAAAGCGTCTTTGATGAATAAAATCTTTTCTATTTGCTTAATAACATGTTTGATTGCTTCTCTTTGAGTGCGTGATACGCCATAAACAGTCAAAGTTCTATAGTCAAGGTCAATAATAACAGAAGCATCTTTTAGATATACCCTTAGATGTTCTAAAAGCCAATTATAAAAAGCATCATCCAAGTTCCAACATTCTCTTTTGATTTTCTTTTTAAGTCTATTTTTATTTGTTCTCATTTAACTTTTTCAACCTCTTTTTTTGAAAGAATTCCCCTACCTCTTAGGTAGTGGGAAGAATTTCATAAATATTAAACTTTTTTTCTTATTCTGTTTGCATTTTTTCGTATGAATATAGCAACTGCCAAATTATTTTACCAAGAGCAATTTGTTCTTCTTTGGTTGGTGCTGCTTCTAAAAGTATTTCAGCAACTTCTTTTCCAGTTTCATTGTTCTCGGGGTATTCAAGTACATTCGCATTAAAAATATAGAAAGCTTGTTCGTCATCTATGATTGGTGAAGGATATTGTTTTGTTAAAAGCTCATAAAATGCTTTTCCATAAAATATTTTTTGTTGCTCGTTACACTCGTTGAGAAATAATTCTTCAAAACCTTCTTCAGCGTTTGCTACCTCATCAAGGCTTACAGCCATTCCAATTTTTGTCATACAATCGAAAATTGCAATGCATTGTTTATCTGTGAGTTCTATCGTAGTTTTAGTTCTTGCCATCTAACACCTCTTTTACTTCTGCGACTTTTGATGTTAAGTTTTGAATATCACTAGGAACAATAAGCTTAGTAGCCTGTCCATCAGCCACCTTTTCAAGTGCTTCATAAGATCTAATCTTTAAATAAGAATCACTAGGACATGCTTCATTAATTAACTTAATAGCCTCACCTTGAGCCTTAGCTACTTTCTCAATTGCCAAAGCCTCACCCTCTGCTTCTCTAATTCTTTGTTCCTTAACCGCATCAGCTCTAAGAATTGCAGATTCCTTTTCACCCTCTGCGCGAGTAATTTGAGATTGTTTCTCACCCTCAGCAGTCAAAATAATAGCTCTTTTTTCTCTTTCAGCCTTCATTTGTTTTTCCATAGCCTCTTGGATAGACTTAGGAGGAGTAATATCCTTAACCTCAACACGAGTTACCTTAATACCCCACTTATCAGTGGCGTCATCTAAGATTTGGGTAATTTGAGAGTTAATAGTATCTCTACCAGACAAAGTATCATCAAGTGATAATTCACCAATAATATTTCTTAAAGTAGTAGCGCTTAAATTCTCGATTGCCGCAATTGGTCTTTCAACGCCATAAGTTAATAACTTGGGATCAAATACTTGGAAAAAGACAATTGAATCAACCATCATAGTTACATTATCCTTAGTAATAACCGATTGAGGTTCAAAGTCAGCAACCTGTTCCTTTAAAGAAATCTTTCTAACGACTCTTTCTAAAATAGGAGTCTTAATATGTAAACCAGCTTGCCATGTACAACTATATTTTCCAAGTCTTTCGATAACCCAAGCGCTACCTTGAGGTACAATGCACATGCAAGAAACCAAGCTTACAATAACAATAACAGCTAAAATTAAAATCACATAAATCATATAAAATACCCTTTCAAACAATAATCTAAATATACAAACATTTCATAAAATAACACACCAAACAAAAACAAAATTAGGAAAACAAGAGTTAAACTAATAGCAACCTTAAAGAAGTCGAAATCATCTTCGTTTTTGCCATTATGTTCTCTATAATGCTCATCCTTTAGTTTTTTAGCATCGTCTAAATCAAGGTTGTTTCGCATTTTTTCTCTTTTGTATTCTTCTGCTAACCAATCATCTTTTCTATTTTCTAATAAATTTTTGTCCATTTTTTTCTATTAGCCTCCATTCGCCAACAATTGTCTTAAGTATTCCCCGATTGGACTGCCAAACCAAAAGATTAAAAATAAAAGAATAGCCGTTGGAATCAAGAATACATGATCGCACGCAATTGCTAGGCGTTCTTCTTGTTCTTGTTTCCACAAGGCTTCTTCCCTTTCTTTCTCTTCTTTGCTTTTCTTCTCGTTTTCGGTGTCTATAATAATTTTCATTGACGGAAATTCCTTTCTATTGTTTATATTATAGCATAAGCAAGATAGATAGTAAAAAGAAAATTTTATATTTGTGTTAGTAATAATCAAAATATATATAGTATAATATATTTTGATGAATAAGGAAAAAGAATTAAATAGTTTAAGAAAACTAGTTGATGAATGTATGGCTGAACAAAAAGCGATAGGATTACACCCTGTTGTTAATAATGTATATTTTAACTATGACCCAGAAAGTCATATTAAAATTGGAAATAGATTAGGAGCAACAATTTGTAATATTAAAACAAGTAGTATCACGTTATTATTTAAAAAGACTTATTTTGACAAAATTCCTTCAAGTGTAAAAAAAGAATTGGTTCATCACGAATTAATCCATGCTAATTTAAGGGATGGAAAAACTATTTCGCATATAACTAACTGGCGTGAGTTTTCGGAAATTAGTAAAAAAATCAAGGAAGTTTATGGAATAGATCCCCTAGTCACTTATACAAGCGATTGTTTTACAAATGACAAACAAATTAGATATAACCGATTTGTAAATTGTCCTAATTGTGGAAGCAAAAAGTATTATTATCATGAAGCAGGCTCTGGTAAATGGGATTCTAAAACAACTAAATGCAATAATTGTGGAATGGTTGTGGAGATTATTAATAATGAATAACAAAAAAGAGTTAGAAAATTTAAGAGAACTTGTCAAAGAATGTATTGGAGAGCAAGAAAAGATAAGACTTCATCCTGCGAATAATATCGAAGTTTATTTTGGACAAGACCCTATTACAAAACATAGACCTAATAGTACATCAGACGCTATTTCTGTTTTTAGAAGTGATGGTACGATTGCTATTGTTTTTAAAAAGAGGATATATGATATCTATGACATACAAAAGAAAAAGGAATTAATTCATCACGAACTTATTCACTTGAATCTTATTAATGGTAAACCTATTCGTCACAAATTTGATTGGAAAGAATTTTCTATTAGATGTCAGAAAATTTTCGATAATTATGGAGTTGATCCATCTGTAGTTTATGATAAAGACTGCTTTGACGATAAAAATAGTTTCAAATACAATAGATATACTATTTGTCCAAGATGTGGAAGGAAAACATATAATTATATCTCTAAAGATAATAAGTTCTTCTACACATGGAAAACTACGGCTTGTGGAAATTGTGGGGAAAAAGTTGAAGTTAAATCAGTTTAAGAACATATAAAAAAAGACTAGAATTTTTTGTTTCTAGCCTTTTTCTTTACATCTTTAAAGTAATATTTTCTTTCTAAGGTTTCTGCCCAGCTGTTACACCATTTAGAAAACCTTTCTTCATTTCCAAAAAATCTTTTATTTTCTAATAATTCCTTTCTCATTTGTTCTACAAGTTTTTTGGCTAATTCAAAGGTTTTGTCTGTTGTTTCTATTTGTCTTGTTAGCACAACTTGGCCACCGTGTTTTTGCCAAAATCTATTTTTGGTCCATCGAAAAGATATTAGAGCTTTTTGAAAGCTATTGCCTTTTTCTTTAGGACCATTTGGCTTGTCATCAATGTCATCATCAAGTGATGCATCAACTGTAAATAAAGTAGGACTAACTTCAAATGAACCTACGTTAATGGTTTTGTTGTAAGTTCTATCTGTACCGAAAAAAATACTTATAAAGATGTATTTAATAATATCGATTAATTTTTTTAACATAATTTCCCTTTCTAAAAAATATGGGCTATTAGTCCCATATTCACATTAATAATTTTTGTTGTTCTAGATACTTCTCTTTTAGATTTTTATTGTCAGGCAACATCAATGACAATTGATCTAAAATTTTTAGTAAAGGACGACCATAGTGTTTTATTAAACTACTTTTTTCTTCTTCCAAAAATTCCATCATTTCGTTATCATCCATATCATCTAACATAGATGCAAGCTGATCATCGTTTTCAACTTCGAGGTCAAGCCTATTGCCCCAACTTAAATCTAAAGCTGAATATTCACTTTGGATGTATTCTGTTTCATCTAACTTTACACCTTTTTTATGGCGAAGAGCCTCTGTTGCCTCATAAAACACCTCACAGCCCGGTTCATAGTCTGTAAAATCAAAAATGATTTCAAAATCAGAACCTTCTAGTAAGGTTTTGTCCTCTTCTGTTATTTCATCATTAGCCCAGCGAAAGAAGAATTCAATGTTATTTTCGTAACACCATCTCCCCGATCCATAAAAATTGACTGTACAAGTGTCATCAGTTGGTTTTTCAATAGATTCTGGATCAATACTTGTGTTGTATGACCAAGCATCACTTAACTCAAAAAGTCTTAAAATACTTTCAATAACTTTTTCAGAACCTTTAATTTCAATACTCCCAAATGCATCTGACAAATTTGCCATAATTATTTTTCCTTTCTAGTCTTTTCTTAAGATGTAGAATTTATCTACATCAGCCAATAATGCTAATCCACATCCTGTTTCCCAGCGAGTGTGAATTCCACCAGCATCGTCTACATATTCGACAATGCCTTTTGTTCCAACAGGCGGTGCTTGAATATCATTCATATACTCCAATACCACCACAGTACCTTTTGGGTACTTTTTTCTTAAATCTTCTACACTAATTGTTTTACTAAACATTTTTTGTACTCCTTTCTTGTAGAAATAAAAAAAGAGCCTGTTAATACAAACAAGTTCTTTTTAATAAGTATATTATATTATATTTTTTATGATTACTGTCTAAAGCAAACCATTCCAATGGAAGTCGTCTTCAATACCCCAACTGCTATTACTGCTATTGTTATTATTGTTATTGTTGTAATATGAACCACAAGAACATCTTGAAGAACAATTACTTGTATCTAATGGATCAATACCAAGTCTTTTTAATTCTTTTCTTGTTTTATCTTCTTCAATGTCTTGTTTTAATTCACTAAAAACAACTGCACAAACCACAAATAAAATTGGAATGCCAAATAACACAAATAATACACCAGCTAATACACCTTCACCGTTTCCCATATTTTTAAAAAGTCCTTTCTATACCTCTCTATAGCTATATTTTAGTATATTTATATGCAAGTATCAATAATAAATTGCTTATATTTTTGGTCCATATAAGTGTTCACACACGGAAAACCCGAAACTTTCATTATTTTATTTTTTCTATACGGGTTTTCGTGCTTTTCGTCAATACAAGAAAAATGCAAGATATCTAGCCCGTTTTGTTCGATTTTGACGTGTGTAGATTTTAATACACTTACTTTTTGAGGAATTAAAGTAAGTGATATCTCAGGAGAGTAAAAATCACTTCCATAAGGGGCAAGATAATTTAGCTTTTCAATTAATTCAAAAGTGATGTCCTTTGTGTTTAGGTTAAAATCTACATATTTAACAGCACTGCTTGGTTTTTTATCTTTTAAAGCTTCTTCTAAATAATCTTTTAATTTATTTAGATTTTCTTTTTTTATAGTTAACCCACAGGCAAGCTTATGTCCACCAAAAGCTTCTAGTAAATCAGAACAGCCAAGTAATAACGAATAGATGTCTACATCTTCAGGGGAGCGAGCTGAACCCTTTAATAAGTCTGGATTATCTTCGATAGCTGTAAAGACTATCGCTGGCTTGTTATATTTTTCCACTAATTTTCCAGAAAGTATTCCTAACAAGCCTTCAGGAGCAGAAGAATTTAAAACATAGGCTCTAGAGTTCTCTAGGTGGGCATTTATCTCATTATAGTATTTAAGAGTCAATTCTTTTCTTGAGTTATTTAACTCTTGCATGTCTTTAAGAATTTTCTCTTGTCTTTTCTTGTTTTCTGTAAGAAGCAATTCAATGCACATGTCACACTCACCCATCATTCTGGATACTGCGTTGAACATTGGAGCGAAAGTAAACCCGATCGTGTTTTCATCTATTGGTTTATCGCTATTCCCCTGCAAAAAATTCCAGATGGGGAATTCCTCGAATCTGTTCATAGCCTTAATTCCCATTTTGGCAATATAGTGGTTAGCTGGTGTCATTGGCACTACGTCTGAAATAATAGTAAAACCAGAATAAGCACATAAAGATTTTAGGTAATTAATATTCTTGTTTTTAATGTTTAATCTGGCATAAAGTTCAGAAACTAAGCGACGGGTGAGTTCTGCCCCTGTAAAGTACTCCTTAGAGGCTTTTTCTTCATCCAGTCTTCCTTCACAAACAATTGGAATGTTATTATTCAAAATTTTATTATTTATGTTTTCGTTATGATGATCTGAAATAATTACTTTAAGATTCTTGGCCATACAATACTCTACACCTTCTTTTGCAGCAATACCGTTGTCACAAGTAATAATAAGCTTAGTATTAGGATATTTTCTTAATAATCTATCTACGCCTTTAACATTCATGCCATAACCTTCATTAAAACGATTATTGACAAAATAATTTGTTCTGATATTAAGTCTTCTTAAAGCAGAAACCCAAATATAGGTTGCCATAATACCATCACAATCATAGTCGCCATAAATAGTAATTTCTTCCTTGGCTTTAATAGAAGAAATTAAGATGTTCATGAATTTATCTACGTCTTTTAATTTGTTAATATTTTTTAAATTATTGTTATTAAAATATAAAAACTCATTTATCTTTTCTACAGTATCGTAGCCACGATTTATGAGTAAAGTTAAGATAATTTTATCTAAATTTAATTCTTTGCTTAATTTTTCTAATAATTCTTCATCTATTTTTCTTACTTTTATGTCCATTAATTAGCTCCCGTGCTGCCAAAACCACCTCGATTGGTATCATCAAGTGTTTCGACTTCGATGATTTCAAGTGGTTCTTGGCTTTTTACAATTCTAAATTGGCAAATTCTATCATTTTTGTTTATTTTAGTGTCCCTCAAGGCAAAACAAGGAAAACCCCACACATCATTTGTGCCTGAATAGCTATTATCTATCACGCCCATGTGATTTGTTTGGATAACACCCCATTTTTTAAATGTGCTTGAACGAGGCACTACATGGGCTTCGTATCCAACTGGTAGTCGCATAGAGACTCCTAGCGAGATAATTTTGAATTCTCCTGCTTTTAGTTCTATATCCTCGGCACTTCTTAAATCGATCCAATCGCCTTTCTTATTAATTTCTATCGGTAAAATATCTGCGTGATATTTAATTTGAATTTGTTTCTTTTTCATACTTTTTGCTCCTAGTTTATATATATTATATTATAGTATATTTTTATATTTTAGTAAATGAAAAAAACACCTATTTATAAAAATAAGTGCTATTATTTGCCTTTTGGTGGACTTTGTAGGGCTCGAACCTACAACATCTCGCTTATGAGGCGAAAACTCTGACCGATTGAGCTAAAAGTCCATTTTTTTTGGTGGGGCTAGTGAGACTTGAACTCACACGGTATTACTACCATCGGATTTTAAGTCCGATTCGGCTACCAATTACAACATAACCCCATTGGCTTCCCTAGCAGGACTCGAACCCGCAGTCTCTTGGTTCGTAGCCAAGTATCTTATCCAGTTAAACGATAGGGAAATTTTGGGGTAAATACTGAGAATCGAACTCAGATTAGTAGAGCCACAATCTACCGTTCTACCATTGAACTATATTCACCATTTTTTGGTGGAGCATAGCGGGATTGAACCGCTGACCTTCTGCGTGCAAAACAGACGTTCTCCCGACTGAACTAAAGCCCCATTATGGTGCTCCCTACCCGAATTGAACAGGTATCAAATGCTTACAAGGCACTCGTTTTGCCATTAAACTAAGGGAGCATTGTTGCACAGGCTTTCGCTTTAACCCCTGTGCTAAAAGCGGAATCGTTTCACCGTTTAGCCTTGGCCCTTCCAAGACATATAAGCTGGGTATCCTCGACGACCCATATTTCAGAGAATCAATCCTCTAAAATGTTCTACAAAAGATTTTTTGGAGAATCTAGTTGGAATCTAACCAACGCCTACAGGGTTGCGACCTGTTGCCCTAACATTAGACCATAGATCCATATGGTTTCAGGGGAGGGAATCGAACCCACATATGTCAGCTTATGAGGCTGATAAGTTACCAGTACTTTACCCTGAAATAATCATCCTTGCCAAGAACTCTCGACAAGGATTTTGTGCGAATACTAAGCGAATAATTTTCCTGATTGTTCTTTTATAAGGAAGTATTTTTGCACATTTTTTGTACTTGCGGGGACTAATCACTTTCAAATGTTCTTGTAAGAATTAAGGAAGCCCCTTTGCAAGTATATTAATCAATAATCTCGAATAATGTATTAACAGTTAAAGCGTTTGGCTCTAAACTGATTACATTTTCTATTTCTTCTTCTGTTAAGTTGTCTGTATTAGAGATAACATTTCCACCGCATAATTTAATAAAATCTCTTAGTTTATACATGCCTAAGCATCTATCAACTGAAGCTTCTAGTGCCTTAGCATTTAGTTCAAGATTTGGTGTTATGTTCTTACCTAATTCACTGCCATAGAAGCAGAATGAGTTTCCTTTTACAAAACCAATATTTATATGGTCTGTATCGTTAAATCTCATTTCGATAGGAGCAAACAGTGCATCTTCAACATTTACTGGCGACTTACCCTTTCCAGAGATATCTACATCAGTAAGCATAAACTTAAATGGTATATTGTCTTCTCCAGAATACAAGTTGGCATTTAACAAATAGATGTCATCTTTGCTGACTTCGATTCTAAATGCTTCTGTTGCATATGGGCTAGCAGCAGTCATATCACCGCTGTAGAGTATTCTACGATCGCTATTTCTGTAGTTACCATTCCATCCAAAGTGTTCTGTCGCATTGCTTAAATGTAAGTCAATATCAACTCTACAGTTGCCGTCTTTCCACCAGATTGCAGGAGTGATTGTATCTCCCTTAGTGCCGTGTACGATAGTACCGTAAGGTAAATTACCAATCATTTGTTTTTCTGAAATTGGAACTGGATAGTCAACATAATCAGGAATTAGGAATGTTTTACCAGCAAGCTTGTTAACATTTCTAATTGCTAACTGAGCAAGACACATAGTAACAAGAGAACTTGCTTTTGTGTTTTCTGTTTTACGTTCAGTTACAAATGTTGAACCGTTACGAATGTTGTAAATCTTGGTATCGCTGTTAGCAGATGAAGTCGCAAAGTTAATAAGCTTAACAAGTGCTCTATTATCTGCATTTTCAAGAACCTTAATTGCATCTTCAATTCTGTTTTCTGATACAAGTTTCATAACATTAGCAAGATTTACATCCGATAATGGCTTGTGATGCGTTGTAGCGTATCTACGGATTCTGTTTACGATTGGCTTACAAGGCTTGCTTGTTTTAAAAGCTAATAGAAGTGGCTTAAATCTATAGAAGACTTTAGCTAGTTCTATTTCATCTCCTTTGCTTAATAAGTTAAAAGCCTCTCTAGGATACTGTAGACAGTAATTTTTAATCCTTGCGATAGTAATATCGTTCTTGATAATTAATGTACTGCCAGTTGTTACATAAATCGCATAACGAACGAAATCTTGCCCGTTAGTTGGAACTGTATTTAGTTGCTTACATCTAGCGATTTTTAGCTCGAAAGAAGTAATATCATCAACCTTTAGATTTGTGTATTCCATTAAGTCAATATAAGCCCCAATGTCATTTTTATGCGGTGCTTTAATTGTCTTAAGTAAGTTTTTTACAACTGCAATAGCTGTGTTGTAATCAACTACTCTGATAACAGTAAATGCCTTTATGCTAGGAAGTGCGTCCTTGTTTGAGATAACTGTTTCGCAAGGAATTAAAGGCATAGTTTCTAGACCAAGCATTTCCATACCGTAAGTTGAAAAGTAATGAACTAATTGTTCAAAAACTAATTGTTCAATTGGAGCGTTTTCTACTTTTTCCCAACTCTTATGGAATGTATTGCTCCAAATTTCGTTATTAAGACCTAATTTTTGAATAACGGCTTCCACAAAAGGTTTGCTTAGTTTTCTTAATACATTGCCGTTGTCGTCTACAAATACAAGACCGTACTTTAAAGCGACGGTTGCATCAAAATCTGCACTTGCACAAACTGAGTCAAATGTAGCGGTATGTAGGTATTTAATAATACTTAATTCATCATCTCTTTCAATTTTTTTCATATTTTCTCCTTTTTGCGTTGTAGACTTCTCTGTATAGTATTTTTTTTAAAATGGTTTCGGCGATGGGAGTTGAACCCATTTAGAATAGCTTATGAGACTACTGAAATTACCGAATTTCTACACCGATATCTCATGGTGATCAGTGCGGGAGTTGAACCCGCTATGCTAGAGTGAAAATCCAGTGTGTTAATCCGTTTCACCAACTGACCATTTGGCTTCCTCGATGAGATTTGAACTCATAACCGTTCGCTTAGAAGGCGAATGCTCTATCCAATTGAGCTACGAGGAAATATTTGGTGTCCCCAACAGGAGTTGAACCTGTGACTCCAAAATTAAAAGTTTTGTACTCTACCAACTGAGTTATAGGGACATATAGGGTGTTGTTTCGCACTTCCACACCCACAGCGGAATCGTTTTACCGTTTAGTCTGGTCTTTCACAAACGTATAAGCTAGGTATCCTCGATGACCTATATAGAAACCATAGAACACTATGTTTTCAACTTATGGCTCTGGAAGAAGGACTCGAACCTTCACAACACGGATTCAAAGTCCGTTGACTTTACCAATTTGTCTACTCCAGAATAATGGTGGGCAGAGTAGGATTTGAACCTACGAACTCTTTGAGGGTTGATTTACAGTCAACTGCATTTAACCAGACTTTGCTATCTACCCATTTTTTGTAGTAGATTATTGCGAACTTGCCATCTACTAGGGCGGCTCATTTAATTTGAATTTATTCGACTAGTCGATAATTTACTCGCAGTGCCATAACTGTCAAGGGTTTATAGTTTTCCTTCTAATTTTCGATAGTTCCTTACTCGCCAATGGGCGTGAAATGCATCATTTGTGTACTATCAACCGTATCCTTGATCTGTGATTTTTTTGGTGAGGATAGAGGGACTTGAACCCACACGCCTTTCGACTTCAGTTTCTAAGACTGAAACGGCTACCAATTACGTCATATCCCCGTTAAATGGCGGACCAAGTAGGATTTGAACCTACGACCTTACGCTTAACAGGCGTCTGCTCTAACCAACTGAGCTACTGGTCCATAATGGTCAGGAAGGTAGGATTTGAACCTACGACCTCATGATTCCAAATCACGAGCTCTACCAAACTGAGCTACATCCTGATGATGGCGGTCATAGGGGGTAATGCTCCCCCTTCTTCTCAGTGACAGTGAGATATCTTAGCTTTTGGACGATATGACCATAATGGTAGGAACATCAAGAATTGAACTTGAATTACACCCTTATCAGGGGTGCGTACTGACCGTTATACTATGCTCCTAAATAACTGCGAGAGCTAATGATTTAACAGACCATTCCAGAAAAGGAAGCTCATTTGCAGTAATATATATCAGAAACGGTAAAATGCTTGTGTACAGCTTTTGACCGCTGATATTTAATTTGGCGGCAGAGACCAGAATCGAACTGATACACCGAATTAACGATGGAAAGTTTAGCAAACTTCTAGGATACCATTACCCCACACTGCCATTGGTGTTCCCTATAGGACTCGAACCTATAACCTTTGTCTTGTAAGGACAACACTCTCCCTGTTGAGTTAAGGAAACATTGGTAGGTTTTATTGGAATCGAACCAACTGCCTGTCACACCGTCGCATAACGCCTATTGCCCAGAGCCTGTCATTCCACTTATTGAAGTTGGAGTCGAACCAACGCAGGACTAGAACGTGGACTGCTCTACCATTGAGCTAAAAACCTAATTTTTGGAGTGAATGAAGGGAATTGAACCCTCACTATTACCTTGGCAAGATAAAGTACTAACCGTTATACTACATCCACATGGCGCTGCACACAGGATTCGAACCTGCAAACCGAACAAACGGTCAATGGTTTTCAAGACCACTTCTTCCCCACCCAGACATGCAGCATTTTTTTGGCATAGACAGTAGGGAATCGAACCCACCTCAGTCGGTTTTGGAGACCAACTCGCCACCTTGGAACATTTGCCTATATTTGGAGTGGATAGAGGGAATCGCACCCTCATTGTCAGTTTGGAAGACTGAAGTCTTACTATTAGACCATACCCACATGGTGGGGACAGATGGAATCGAACCACCGCTCATAGGGCTTCAACCTACCGCTCTACCTCCTGAGCTATATCCCCATTTGAATAAAAAACGAGAACAATTATAGTCCCCGTAATCGCCTTATATTTGTGCAAAAAAACTAATATAAAACGATCACGAGACATTTTTAAAAGACCATGTAATTTCGCATACCGGTGTATTGAATAAATCTCTACTATATCCTTCATGTACTCTTAGCATAATCTTGCGTCTCCTTTTCTTAACAACACTATTATAGCATATATATTATACATGTCAACACCTGAAATAAAAAAAGAGGGTTTTAAGCCCTCAACCTTGAATTTCGATATATTCGTCAATAAATTCAGCAAAGTCCTCATAGTGTTCAAAAGGTTTCAAGAAATTGCAATAATCCAAAACAATATCTGAATTACTTGGCACTTCTTCACCACTTGGATCATAAAGTTTAAGCATTATCCATGTATTGTCGATGTTTATATTTTCTAATTTTCTAACATCACAAATATAAATTATTGCTTTAAAATCTTTATATTCGATTGAACCTATGATGTTATCACTCCAAACTTGATTAATAACATTTTCTTCTTTGAATTTAACTGTAACGCCTAATTTTGAGGCGTTATTAATAATAGTTTTAATTTTGTTTTTCATAAAAACCTTTCTATTCGTTGATAAGATACACTTCTGCGTATCCATTACAGAAATCACTGTATGTTTCTGCGTGACTGCCTACAAAGATGTCAATGTGGTTTTGTTTCACGCCACCACCTACATCCTCTGCGACATATTCAATGTCGTTGATTAGCACATGAGAGCCTAATGGAATTATGCTCGGATCTACTGCAATAGTATGATTCGCCCTTGGTGGGATTCCTAGAGCGGTAGTTCCGGCAAATTCTTCTTGGCACTGGTAACAGTCATCGTATCCAGTAAGAAGAAAAGTACCTAAATACTGGTACTTCGTTTCTTGTTTTGATTGCATGTCTTGATAAATTTTTTCGTTTACTTCTTCAAGCATGTCTAAATATGAAATTTGCTTCTCTGGAAGCTTTGACAGCCTCGGAAGTAGAATTTTCGGATTCACCTCCGGATTATTGGAGAAGCCTGTGAGAAGTATTGTACACAAGATAAATAATGATATTTTTTTACTCATAGATTTTCTCCTCTTTCCAAGCAACATCTTGCTTTGCAAAACCAGTACTAATTATGCTGGTTAGAACATAGTAATAATCTCTAAAATCTTTTTTAAGATTATCCTTTGTAAGCAACCATTCAGCTTTAAAATCTTCAAGACATTCGGTTGCTTGTTGTAATAATTCTTCGTATGTTGGCTTTTCGTCAAAATCAACATGATAGAACCTAATACGTTCTACATAACCGCCGCCCTCGTAAGCATTGCAGGTGGCAGTTACTTCTACTTCATAGCCAGCTACGTTTGGTTCATAGCTGGCTAGTTTTCTTCTAGTTATTAACATACTTTTTTTCCTTCCTAGGCTTTATCGAGTGAAAAGCCCTTAGCAATCCAACCATTAGGAATGATTGAATCTTGACAATTAATGAAATATCTCCAAGCCTCTGTATTCTTTACTAGGTCTTCGATTTTATTCCCTTCTTTTTCGAGTTGTAAGCATCGTCCAACGATGTATAACATCTCCATCTTGTGTTCAGGAAGAACTTTCAAAAAGTCGGAGTAAGCAATTTCTTCAAGCGGTTTTTGAAGTTCAATACCATGTTCATAAGCGAAAACGTCTTCTTTGAAACATCTTTGTTTATAAGTGACTAAGAAGTTTGCTTGAATGAAGAACATAACATTTGTGCCAAACCTTTTTGCATTTGGCGTTGGCATTTTTTGAAAAAACGGATCATCTCTTATAGAGAGAAGGACAAAGCGATTTACAAGCTTTGCTCCATAAAATCCTTCGTAAGAACTTTTACTCATTGTTTTTCCTCCAGAGAGGTCAGGATATTTGCTCCACCACTAATAAGGTTATTGTTAATACAATCCTTATTAGTTATAGGCTGAGGTAAAACCGTAATCTTTCTTTTGTACACAAGAGCATGGTTGATAGTAGAAATAGTTCCACTATTCTTTTTGGCTTCCATTACAAATATTTCTTCTGCAAGAGCTGCTACAATTCTATTTCTTCTTAAGAAATAAGCTTGTGTAGGTTCGTGCTTGAATGGGTATTCGCTGAGGATTAGACCTTCTTTTGCTATCTTTTCATATAGTTCCTTATTTTCGTAAGGGTATATGTAATCAATCCCACAGCCCAATACTGCGATAGTTTTATTTGCATTAGTATGGGCTATAGTATCTATTCCTTTTGCAAGTCCAGAAACAATAACTTTATCATTTTGGTTCTGTACAAACTCTCGTGTGGCATTTTTTGAATATTCATTAGGTCTTCTTGTACCAATGACGGCTATTTTCTCTTCTTTGAGTAAATTAATATTACCTTTGTAGAAAAGCACTAATGGATAGTCGTCTTTCTTGATATCGAAAAGTTCTATTGGATATTTATCATCAAATACTGTAATACAGTTTTCAAGCTCGAAGTTTGGATTACCCTCACCTCTCACTACTGCTTTCTTAATTGCGTTTAAGTCTCCGTTGTACTTAACTGCAAGGGAGATTAATTTGTTTCTGTTATTATTCATACTTTTTTTCCTTTCTTAATTATTTAAAAGTTTTACAATATCGAAAATGCTTTGCCAGTTTTCTAATTGTTTTAAGAAATCTAGCACATCCACACCTTCGATTCTCTTTTCGCCAAGTAGGATTATCTTCCCACTTTTTTCATATACCCAGACGGTTATTATTTTGTCATCAATTGCAAACAACAAAGACTCATCTTTGCCAAAATCCCACGTGAATATTCGTTCACCGTCTTTGAAATTTAAAACAAGGTCTCTCCACTTTTGGAAGATGGTTTTGACATCATCTACCTTGTGACTTTCCCCTACATCCTCCCAATGCTCGCCTGAACCGGGTTTTAGCTTTTGAAACTTGTAATACATTTTTGCCTTTCTACAGCTCTTGTGAGAGCAGAATTTTGAAAACGTCAAGATGGTTTGCCATCTCCGTTTCATTTCTTAAGACTTGTAGGAATTCGTAAAGGTTTTTGATATCCTTCATTTTTCGTTGACCTACAAAGATACTTTTTTCCTGAGAGAAATCATGCTTCCAAACCGTTATTTCGTTTGCCGAAATGTAAAGAGTTAGCTGATGACCAAAGTTCGTTACTTTAATAGCCTCGTTGTCTTCGGGAATAGGGTCAAGTTCTGCATATAACTTACAGATATCTTGAATGTCATTTGAAATGAGATCATTTGAACACCACCAAGAGTTTTTTGCCTTTATAAGTTTTTGAATAAACATAAGATTATCTCTCCTGTTCTTCAAGTAAAACTTTGAATACATCAATGTTGCCCATCTTTGGTCTTGCTACTAAAACCTCAAGAAATTCTGATAAGTTTTTGATGTCTATTATTGCTTTGCGACCAAGACGCTTGTATGTTTGCTTTTCATAAACTGTTAAACCACCTGCGACAAAATCAAGAACTACATCACCTTCGCTAAGAACAACTGTTAGGCTGTCTAAAGGTTCAAGAAGTGCATATTCTTTTACAATATCTGCAACATCATTTGTTAGAAGACTATTTACGGTTTCCCACAATCCTCTGCTGTTTGGTTTCATTCGTTGAATAAACATGAGAGTCCTTTCTACTTTTTTAAAAGCAAGTCAAGTGCACTGACACCACCAATGTTTGGGTTATCGTAAATAACTGACAAAAGATTCTGTAGAATCTCCAAGCTTTGGAAATTCACTGAACCAATAACTTCCGTTTCTGCTGGAGTTATTCCTTTAAACACTACTAACTTTCCTTGGAAGATAGAAATACCAAGATTTTTTTCTTTGCCAAACTTTTCCAAACAGACACGCTGCTTAGAATTGGTTTGTTTGTAAATATCACAAGCTCCCTTGAATGTTGAAACATTTGACACATAGTTTTTGATTATCCATGTGTTGTCGCTTGACAATTGTTCTTGTACCATTACATCAAACATATTTTTTCCTTTCTGCTTTTACATATAAATGCAAAAGCTTTTTACACAATAACCGTATTGGTCTGACAACCAATCGGCAATATCAGCCGATAATTGAAGACAATCATAAAAGTCAGCAATATCAGCTGGTAACACAACTTCTGAAGGGAGATATTCAAGTTCATCAAGACCTTCAACATCCCATTCAATTTTTGTTGCTTTCATGATTAATTTCCTTTCTTAAATCTTAAATAAGTCACTGTTTACAACTTCAATTTCAACAGTTGGAAGATTATTAGTAAGACTGTCTAGAATCGCCATTTCGTCTATTGAATTTAAATTTTCTTCATAGATTTCCTTGATTCTGTTAATTTCATCTTGGATTTCATTAAAAGAAAATACACAAGGATTCCATGAAATATAAATTCTCTTATTATCCTTTGTAAAGAAGTTTACAAGAGCTTTTTCTTTAAAATTTAACGTTAAAGCTTTGTTGTATTCTTTTTTTAAATCTTCTTTTTTGTCGTCATCGAAGATTGGCTGGTCATTATCATCTAAATAAATGACGTCTTCAAGTATTTTTTCAAGGAAAGCTTTTGCTCTTGTTTCCTCTGACCAATCTTTTCTAAGACTTCTTGTAATTTTCATATTTTCTAAATTTCCTTTCTTATTTTTAAAGGCATGAACACTCATGCCTTATTGTTAAAAAGAATTTTAAAAGCTTGTAAATCTCCTATTTTGGGATTTTCAAGAACCACTTTTAAAAAATCATAAAGATTTTCAACATCCTTTAAAGACCTCTCGCCAACCCAGTCGCCGTTTGAATATGCAATTTTTTCTTCGCCTAGATATAAGGCAATTCTGTTTGTATCATCGGCAACCATTAGTATTTCACCTTTTAAGTCTAGAGAGTTAAAATCATCAACGATATCTTTGACATCTGTTGTTTCTCTTGACCAGAAGGTTTCGTAAGTATAGTCTTCTTGAAGTCTTTGTTTGTGTATATACAACATTAGAATCTTAAAACCCCTGCTTTTTCTTTGCTTGTTAAAAGAATTTTACAAGCGTCAATACTTCCTATTTTGGGATTTTCATAAATGAGGGTTAAGAAATTTAACAAGTTTTGAATATTGTCAATTTTTTGAACCCCATAAATTTCATTGTTAACAAGTATCTCAATAAATTTCTCGTTATTTCCAACAAAGAAGATTATGTCCATGTTTTGGTCTTTACCAAAATCCTTAACAACTAATTCTTCGTCGTAGTTAAGCTTTTCATACTCTTCACAAATTTTAGAAATATCATCTGTTTTTATTGAGTAATTTTCAGCTGGTGCGTATGTAGTACGGTGTGGAGCGTGAGTACATACGATTTTTTTTATTTCAAACATAAATTCCTTTCTACTTTGTTAAAAGCAAGTCAAGTGCACTGACGCCACCGAATCTTGGATTTTCTTCAAGGATTAAAAGAAACGCTGGTAAGTCTTTAATATCAGCTATTTTTTTATATCCAAGATATTCACTTACATAACTGAAAACACGTAAGTCAGTTTTACTAACATTAAGAGTTAGGTTATTATTCCCAAATTTGCTAGCTATTACTCGTTCTTCTGCGTCTTCTGTGTTGTCGTTAAGAAACATCCATTCTTTTACGATGTCAGCGACATCTCGTGTTTCATAATCTTTGACCTTTAGAGCTTTTTTTGTTTTCATATTAGTTTCAAATTTTTTTATAATCATTATTTTTCCTTTCTACAGTTCTTGTGAGGACTGAAATTCGTATTTTGTCTTGAAATTGTTTATCAAGAGCATTTAAAGCCTCAAATTACTCCTTCCCAAAATCCTTTTGTTTTAATCATTGGTAGTGTTTTCAGTTCATACTTGTTCTTGTTAAGACTGTAGAATTTTAAATCTGACAAGAGATTAAATAAATCATCGCAATCGTCTGCTTCAAATTCTACATAGCCAACAAAGTGCTGTCCTTGAAATATTTCTACTCTTGCTTGTTCTGGATTGACAATTAAACGCAAATCGCTTTTTGTGCCAAATTCCGTCACGATTAATCTTTCATCTTTGACTGCACGGCACAATATGTAATCGTAATTATTTACGACCGTTGTAACATCTAAGCAATAAGTGAAAACGAATTCTGATGTTCTTCGCCATTCGTTATTAATGAAGTTTTCGGTAAAAATAACCATATCATCCCTTTCTAATAAGTTTTGCTTGTATCTAATAGAATTTTCATTACGTCTATACCACCTATTTTTTGCTCGGTGTATAGAACCCTGAGAAAATCATAAAGATTAGATATTTCGCTTATATTCTTTTCACCACAATAAGCAGTAAAATTGCGGCAGTAGAAAACTTCTACACAAGCCTTTTTTTCTGAATTACGGCGAAAAATTAAGGTAAAATCTTCACTTACCCCAAAAGACATTATGTGCAAATGCTGAGAGACAAGATTAATCTTTTCATACTCATCACAAATGTCTTGAATATTCGAAGTTTCTTTGTGATAGTCTTTTACAAATTCAGGTTCTCCTTCAATTATTTGTACTTTTTTAATAATGAACATATTAGTCTCCTTTTCTAAAAAGGACGTGTAGATAACTCAACCCACCAATATTTTGTTCAGCATATAAAACGCTGAGAAAATCATATAGGTTTTTTATATCAACAGTCTTTTTGTGCCCGATAATGGTGTCGTAATTACGAAAAAGTGATATTTCGTCTTTTCTAATCCAAAGTCTTAAATCTTCGTTCACACCAAATTCGATAACTTCCACAATTTCTTTTTTGTTAAGAAGTTCAAATAAGTCACAAATGGTTTGGATATCATCGGTTCTTAATGAATCTATCTTTCCTATCCATACATTATTTGTGTTTTTATAAAGTGTTTGGACTCTAAACATTTTTTACTTCCTTTCTAAATCAAACAGAATTTCTTTGGTGTTTATTCCACAGAAACTTTTGTTGTAAATCAAAGTCTCTAGGAACTCGTACAAGACATTTTCTATTTCTTTTGTTTTCCTTTTGCCTTGATAATCACTTCCAATAAGGATAGTTAGATTCTCTTTATTCAAAACAAGAATAACTTTTCTATCTTTTTCAAGATATTTGATAACCAAGCTTTCGTTTTCGTCGTGAAGTTTTGAGTATTCATCACAAATGGTTTGGATAGAAGTAGTAGTAAATTCAAATCCCATTTCTTCCCATTCCCAAAGACCTTTACCAAATGTCCTTCTTTGTTTTGTGATGCTAAATTCTATCAGCATATTATTACTCACCTCTTTCAAGACAAGTGAAGTTATGCTCAGATAAGTTCTGTAGACAACTGTACAAGTTGTTTTTCAGATTTGCATGTCCAACATATTTATGAGCACAAGAAGTGAGTTGATAAACCTCGATCGTATTATTTAGAAAAAGGTTTATGTCTTTCTCCCTGCCAAAGCCTAGAACCACTAGACGCTCGTTTTTGAGGTCTAGTTGGTCATATAGTTTTACAAGGTCTTCTGCCTTGTTTGTTATAGTGTCTACTGCTTCGCTTTGTTGCCAAGTATAGACACTGCTATTGTATTTTTGTTTGTAAATAAACATATTTTCCTTTCTAAAAATAAAATGCAAGGACATTCCTGCATTTGGCTAATCGTATTTGACTAGGATTGTTTCACCCGGATCATAGCCAATTTTCTTGGCAATACGATTTCTTTCTTGTTGAATGGCATTCCATTTGGTTGCCATTCTCTTATCATAGGCTTCATCTCTTTCTCTTAAAGATTTAGGACGAAGGTCCATACTACAAACAGGACAATAGTTTTTGTTATCCTGCTTGTTAGTGTTGGTAAGAAAAGATAAACGGTTTATTTTACTGCCACATGCTGGGCAAGAGTAAGAACCACAACTCACTGTCTCTAAATAGATTTGTGAATTGTAAGCACGTTGCTTTTCTTCGATTGCCTCCAACTCTTTCATAATTCGTGGTATGGCTTTTGACTTTGCGTCAATTTCATCCCACACCCACGGATTTCTAAATTTACAGGCTCTTGTGCCGGGAATACCTTCATCAAGATATTCCTTTGCTTCTTCTTCTGACTGGAATGTTTTTCCAATCTTTGTGCCACCAAAATCTCTAGTGACATCTTCCAAATTTTGATATTTTTTGAACATAACTTTTCTCCTCTCTTTCAAAAAAACAAAAAAGCCCTGTCCAATATCGAACAAGAGCTTTATATGTATATATTATATCATATGTTTTTTTTGTTTTCTTTAAGCTTGTTAAGTTCTTCTTGCTGAGTAGCAAGTAATTCTTTAACTGCTGGAGATAGGATTCTTTTAGCCATAGAGTTCATAGAGGTGTTGTTTAACTTGGCAAGTTTTTTTAGATCACTGTAGAACTCATTCGTGTCTGTTAAAGTAATACGGCGATGATGTGATGGGGACTTGCGGGTTTTGGCTGGTATCACTTCTCCCTGCCTGTAACCTGAAGAGGTGTAGGTTGAAGTAACAAGTTGGTTAAGGTCAAAGTCGTAGACGGTACAAGGCTTACGAAGACAATGGGCAACAGACTCTGCCAAATGGGGACGAGTGATAATTGTCGGGTTGTCATAATTTTTATAGATGTTTTCAAGAAGACTTAATTCTAAAAACGGCAAGTAAAATGAAAAACCTTGTGTGTCGTCGTCTGTATAAAGAAAATTATTAAGTTTGGTAAAACCTTCGCATGAATCAAAAAACGAATTAATGTCTGTAGAGTATTCTATAGGAGAATGTTCTAAAAGATAATTTAATTCATCAAGATTATTTAAACTATTAGATATTACATAGTATTTGTCATACACGCCTGATGAGAGATTTAAGAAACCTTGAGTCTTTTTTGCTCTCACGGGGTTTGTAGAACTTGAAGTAAGGCGATGTCCAAACTTGCCTATTAGTAAATTGTATGCATATGCGGGACTTCTACCTACAAGTAAACAATCTGCCTTGGTGTTAATGGACAAGGCATAAGAGAACAAAGAGGTAACAAGCTGGCATAGTGCTTCTTCTACGGAAGGTGTGATTTTTAACACGCCTGATGGGTAAGAGGAAGCATGATATACGACAAGAAGGTGCTTGGGTGATAAGTACACTCCACGGAAACGACTTGAAAAGTAAAGGTCGTTAACGGATGGGTCATTTGGATTAAGAATTTTGTTTAAATTAAATAATTCTTGTCTTGTGTAAAAGTGTCCTTTAGAAAAATTGTTTGTAGAGTTGTCATACAAAGAGTTTTTCAAAGCGGGGTTGTAATTATTTTTAATATAACTTTCTTGATTAGAAAGATTAGAGTAATAAAAATACAAATCAGGCTTGTTGAAAATGAAGCTCTTGAATAGTAGAGACAAGCTATTTTCTTCTAGACGAGGAATTATTTTTGTCGGGTCGGATAACGTAGGGAAGTTTTGCTTGGCTTTAGAAACAAGGCTTTCAAAGTCCCTGTCGGGGAAAAGGTTACAAAGCGCTATCACTCCCTTACGTGTAATTGTAATTGTCTTTTTCTTGTAAATAGTAGTTTTAAGTATATACTGTCTTTCTTGTAGTGTTTTTATGACTTTAGAAAAGGTATTTTTAGATTTACTAATGGTTTTAATATACAAGCACAAATCTGTTTCATAACACATGTATAGTGATGAGAGAGCTTGTAGAGTGGTAATAGGCACGCCTGTTTTGGATAAGGCTTTCATGTTTTTAGGTACTTGCTCCTTTCTTTAGGCTTTTGTGTTAAGAATAGGAGCACGAATGTTACCCCGATATCTTCTTGTTAAAAAAAGCCCTCATTTAGTTAAAATTTGAATAAAAAAAGACTACTTTTGATAAGTAGTACTGTTTTGAATAAAAAGTAGCCACTATTATATGACTACTTTTTATAAGAATACTGAATTATCATTAAAATTAACCACATTTTCTTTAAGCATTTTCTTAAAATCAGCTTGTGGAACAAGATAAATGTGTAAACCAACTTCATCTTCGTTTTTTGTTATCTCATAACTTGAAATAAAATCAAATTGGGTTGCATTATCTGATTTATTTAATGCTCTAGAAATTGCATTTATCATTCTTGAAGTTTCAAAATTGTCGTTGTCACAAATAGAATTTGAGTTAAATTTCATTGTTTTTCTTATAACAACAAAAGAATAATGACCATCACATTTAAAACTTAATTCGTTATTTTCTTTCATTTTTTCTAACTTTTCAGCAACATAATTTGCTAAAGTAAAAGAATTTTTTAATGGTCTCTTGAAGGTTAAAGGTGTAAAAATATATAACATTTTTGGAAAACTTTTTACAAAAACTGGCAAATTATTTTCATAAAAATCGTTATCTTTTATTGTTCTTTCTTTAGTGAAATAATCAAAATTTTTCATATCTTTATCAGCAACTTCTAAAGTAGAACGACATTGCATTGCAAGAATTTCTGACATTCGCATAATATATTCAATATCTTCTGCACCATAATCTTCAAAATTTTCCTCGCCATTTTCTAAAGCTTCAAGAATATTTTTTGTGTATCTTTTTAATGCTTCTTTATCGGTTTGAACCTTTCCTGTTTTAAAGTTTATAGCCATACATCTTCTGTTCTATGTTCGATGATCTCGAAACCTTCTCTTTTATTTTCATTAATAATAATTAAATAGGTGAATCCTAAATGCGGTACATAAACGGCATCTTCTGGATTCTCTAAAATAGCAATCCTTCTAATACTATCCTTAATTCCCTCACTCGAAGGACAAGGAATTATTCTTAACAATTCACCTTTTAGCTCAGCAATATTATGAGGAAAATAACACACTTCAAGTAAAGTGTTTCTCTTATTCCCCTCAGTTATAGCAGTATAAGTGAATGGATCGTTTGCCTCAACAAAGTGTTCTGACTTCGGCATAAAGTTTGCGATAACCCAAAGTGAAGCAACATAATCTTTCTTATATTTTCGACAAATATCATCAATATCGTAGTCAATTTTAAATTCACTACCGCTATCTTTGTTGATTTTGTCAAATAATCTGTCGTCTAAAAGAGTTTGGTAAAGGCCTTTTGTTAAGGTCCAACCGTCTCTTGACATAAATAAATAGCCTTGTCTTTGCAAGTTTAAAAGTACAACTTTAATAATTTCATCGTTTGTTACAAATGTTTTTCTTAAAAAAGCGTATAGCTGTTTTGTCTTAAAAATTTGTGACTTTTTCAATAAATCTTTGACAAAATTTTCATAATCAATCTCGTTAAAAATCATAAATTTTACCCCTCTATAAATACATCATCAAAGTTTAAAACTTTGTTTCTTTCTTTCTCTTTAGCTTCTTCAAGTAGCTTTGAAGTTGCCACTCTATCGGTAGTGATAAGTTTGAATTCATTTTCACTTGCTTGGAATTTTATTTGGTAATCGTTATTAGAAGCCGTAAATAACGCTTCGCCTCTTGATAATCTTCTAATAATATTTAATTGGTTATTATTAAGATTTAATATTTCATCAACAGTTTGAATATCACTGTTTTCCATTTGCATTAATATCTTAATCGAACAGTTACCAATAATTGCTTTGCCAATATTGTCTGCACCAGAAGCTTTAATATCTGATAGTTGTTGTGTGGCAAGAACCATTGACATTGAATAAGCTCTTACTAGTTTTGCCATCTTATAAGAATAGTCTGCTGCTACAGGATTTTTAGCAAGTTTCCACCATTCATCAATCAAAAGTGCTTTCTTTTTTGTACGATTTTCTTTAGCTTTGCCCCAAATGTATTCCATAGCTACATAAATACCTAAAGGCAATAAGTCTTCTTCTAATGTCTCTAAACCGATTACAACAAAGTCATTGCTTATATCAACATTTGTTTGTCCATTAAAGCAAGCACCAGAACCCATGCAAAGTCTATTAATCGCATTTGCTAGTCTTCTTGTTTCTATTTTTTCTTTTAAAACATCCCTTAAATCTGCAATGATAGGCATTTTTTTAAGCTTAGTTCTCATAATATCTTCATCATCATAAATAGAATTGTTGTCTTCTGTGATACCAAAATTATGATAAGTTTTAACCAAAGCTTCTTCTAAGAAAGCAATTTCTTCAACAGTCAAATCTGGAATAAGAAGTTTAAAGAATGTGGTTAAAGTACCAATTTTTGTGCTTAGATATGACGCTTTTTCAACATTCAAATCTAATAGATCAGCACTTTCATCACGCTTTGTTATTTCCATAATATTTAACTTGTAATTACTTCCTGGTCCAATTTGTAGATATTCTCCCTCTAGAGCATCACATAAACGAATAAATTCATGTTGCTTTTCTGGAGCAAGAATAAATACTGGAATATGTTTGCTTCTCATTCTTGTAGCCATTAAAGATAAAGCAAATGTTTTACCTGCACCTGATTTACCTGTTAAGAAAATGTTGGCGTTAGTGAAAACTCTTGAATCAAAAACATCAATAATTGCTAGTGAGTCATTAGATAAATTGTCACCAAAATAAATGCCATCTGGATCATTAACCTCAGAAGTAATGAAAGGATAAAAGCTCGCTGCACCCTCAGTTAATACGTTTCTTTTTGCTTTATTGAAAATTGAATCAGATAATTTGCAAAGTGGCAAACACGACTTAAACGCTTCTTCTTCATCATATTTAAGTTCTTTTATTGTGATGTCATTTTGTTCGCCAATTTTCTTTAAAGACTTGATTTTAGCGTCAACTTCTTCTGGTGTATAACCACAAACAGAAATCAAAGTAGAAACATAATAGAAGTCTTGACCATTAGAAATTCCTTCTTTTAAATAAGAACTTGCATCTAAAGTTTTCATACTTTCTTCATAACTTTCAGATACATCCTTCACATCATTTGCGTTTGCTCTTGAATACAAGATGTTTCTGCTAATTCTTTTTTTAATGCTTTTATCTTCTCTATGTAAGAAAACATGAACATCAACACCGTTATAAGTAT
>CAKVAL010000015.1 GCA_934725085.1 uncultured Erysipelotrichaceae bacterium
GTGTTTCTGATATTATTCTCAATGTCCTTATTAACACCACCAAAATAACGATAAAAGTCATTGCCAGAACCACAAGGTATTAGACCTACCGGTATTTCAGGATTAATAGAATTAACTGTTTCTAGTAGTGTTCCATCTCCTCCAACTGAATAAATAATGATATCTTTATCATTATTATAATTTTCAATAATTTCTTTGGTATGATTTGGGTACTCTGTTACCTCAATCATATAGTCTAGTTTCTTTTCCTTACATACCTTCTCAATTAATGGTATGGCCTTAAAAGCTGATCCTTTTCCAGATATTTTATTTATCACAAAAACATGTTTCATATATTTATTGTACAATATATCTTATGAAAAAGATTTTAATGGCAACCGGTAATCTTCATAAGATTAGCGAAGTTAAGGATATTCTTAATTCCTTAAATGTAGAAGTAGAAATTGTTTCACCTAAACAATTAGATCCAAATTGTGATGAACCAGTAGAAGATGGCAAGACTTTTAAAGAGAATTCTTATATAAAAGCTAAATACTATCATGACTTGTTTAACTTACCAACTATTGCGGATGATAGTGGTATCTGTATCGATTATTATGATGGGGCTCCTGGTATTTATTCAGCTAGATGGATGCCTGAATTATCATATGAAGAGAAGAATAAAAAGATTACTGATGATTTAAAAGGATCAGATAATAGGGGAGCACAATTCGTTTGTGGTATTACTTATATTGATGAGCTTGGTAATGTTTCATATCATGAAGGAGTACTAGAAGGTAAGATTGCGGATGCACCATCAGGCACTAAGGGCTTTGGTTATGATCCAGTTTTTGTGATGAATGGACAAGAACTTACAATGGCTGATTTAGGTGAAGAATTTAAGAAGTATAATTCACATCGTGCTCTAGCTTTAAGAAAGCTGGTCGAATCACTTGAAAAATAAGTATCTAAGTATTATTTGTACATTATCTTTGATTATTTTTACCTTTTTAAGTTGTATTAACTATTGGTCATTTAATAACCCTTTTTATAAAGATGAATATAAAAAGTTAGGTGTGGCTGAATATATAGGTATAAGTGAAGATGATTTAAATAAGACTACAGATATTTTACTAGGGTATATCAAAGGAGAAAATGATTCATTAGACATAGAGTGTAAGATAAATGGTATGACAAGAGAAGTCTTCAATGATCGAGAAAAGACTCATATGATTGATGTAAAGAATTTATATGAGGGAGCTATTGTGTTTAAAAATATTTCTTTTGTGATCTTTATACTGTCTTTTATCTATATTGGAAAAACTAAGAGTTTATTTATTGGCTATAAGTATTCATTATCGCTTGTTGGCTTTATAATGGCCTTTATATTGTTGTTTTGTTTAATGGACTTTGAAGGCTTTTGGTTAGCTTTTCATCATCTATTCTTTCCATTTAATGATCTATATATACTAGATCCAAGATACGATGTCTTAGTGATGATGTTACCAGAGGGATTCTTCTTTGATTTGTGTATTTTAATTGTTGTATCAACTACTATGGTGTTAGTAGGTTTATATTTTGTATTGAGGAAGTTTTTAAATGATTAATATTGTCTTATATCAACCTGAGAAGCCTGCAAATACAGGCAATATTGTAAGAACTTGTATGTGCTTTGATATGAAGTTACATATCATTGGACCAATTACTTTTTCTTTCGATGACAAGTATTTAAAAAGAGCTGAAATGGACTATGTAAAGGATTGTGACATTTCTTTTTATGATAGTTATGAAGACTTTTTAAGTAAAAATTATAAGGGGCAATTTGTTTATTTATCTAGATATGGCCTAGATACTTTTGATCATTGTCAGTTTAATGAAAGTGGTGATATTTATATCATGTTTGGTAAGGAATCAACTGGTATTCCTAAGGAAATCTTAAAGGATCATTTGGATAGCACTTATAGGCTTCCTATGAAGGCTGATGCGAGAAGTCTGAATTTATCAAATTGTGTTGCGATTTGTGCTTTTGAGGCTTGTAAACAAACAGGCTTTGAAAGACTTAGTAAAGTTGAAGTTATCAAGGGTGCTGACTGGTTACTTAAGTAGTTTTGGTTTATAATGATTTTATGCAGTTTAAAAGAGCGATATTAGTAATTTGTGTTATATGTTTAACTATTGGTTCTTATCTTTTTATGAACCGTAATTATGATTCTTTATCTAGATATCCATATGGTACAAGTGAAGAGAGGGCATTAATAAAGAAATATTTGGATGAAAGAGAAATCAAATATATTATTGATTATTCTATTGATCCAGTTTATTTTATAAGATATTGTACATATCCAGGTTTTTTAGCTTATCATATCGATTATTATAATAAGGCAGCACAACATTTCTATTTCTTAAATGATTATGAAATTGTTGATGTTGTTGAAAGATTATTAGATAAGCATATTGATATGGATTGGGCATATGAAGAGTATGCATATCATCATTATGATGGTTTATTAAGGGAACTTACAAAATGAAAATAGTTGTATGTAGTGATAATCATTATAATTTTGATGTCTTAGATAAGATTTTAGCTGATAATCCTGATGCGGATTATTATTGGCACTTAGGTGATTCTGAGGCTAATGAGGAAAAGGATATTTATCCTTTTGTGTCAGTTAGAGGTAATAATGATTATTTGAATTTACCCGTATTTAAGATTTTTGAAGTAGGTGGTCACCGCTTCTTTTTAACTCATGGTCATCGTTATTTGCGTAGTGATTTCTATGGTTTATATGAGGTGGCCGTACAAAATAACTGTGATGTCTTATTATATGGCCATACTCACATGTTTTCTGATTATAGCTATGAGGGTGTTAGGTTTTTAAATCCTGGCTCATGTCGCTTAAATAGGGATGGTACACCACCTTCATATATGATTATTAATATTGATGATGATCGCAATATTAATGTAAAAAGAGTTGATATAGTTAAGAAATAAAAGTCATACTTAGGTATGATTTTTTTATCGGGTAGTGTCGATATAATTTCTTTGAAGGAGGTACTGTATGAAAAAACTTTTAATTATCTTATTAACTTTGTTTATGATAACTGGTTGTGGTAATAATACAAATACCGATGATACTATCGATAATGATCCTATAGTTGTAGATAATAAGGTTAAGGATTTTGATTTGGCTTTTCTTAAGTTAGAAAACAAAGAGACTAATTTAATCTATTCGCCTTTATCAATTAAATATTGTCTAGCAATCTTAAGTGAAGGGGCAAATGGTGACACCAAAACCCAAATTGATAATATATTAGATGGTTATGTGCCTAAGACTTATACTAATAGTAAACACTTATCTTTGGCTAATTTAGTTGCTATAAAAGATGATATAGAGGTTAATCCTGAATTCGAAAAAGTATTAGGCGATAAATATCGAATAGGGATTATTAAAGAATCGTTTAGTGATCCTACTAATATTAATAATTGGATTGATAAGAAGACATTTGGGATGATTGATAATTATATCGATTCTTTTGATTCTAATTTAAAGTTTTTAATATTAAATGCTTTGGCAATTGATATGGACTGGGTAAATAAGATACAAGCTAGTTATGGCTATACCCCAAATCATGAAGCGTATAGTGCTAATGTTATGGAGTATTCGATAGATATGTATCCTGAACTTGAATTTAATGGTTCCAAAGTTAAGGGTACTGAGTTTGTTGTGACAGCCAATAAATATGACATTATCAAGGAACTAGGTGAAGAAAATATTAGACAGATTGTTTCAAATGATCTAAGAAAACATATGGAAGAATATTCATATACATATGAATCGTTATCATCAATTTATGAGACTGATAATAAAGAAACTATTATTAGTTTATTTCTAGATGATTATATAAATGAAATTGCTAAGAATTATGGTGATTATGGTGAATCTACTGACTTCTATTATTATATCGATGATTCTATCAATGTCTTTGGCAAGGATTTAAAAGAATATGATGGGACACAATTTCAATTTGTGGCAATTATGCCAAAGAACGAAGAATTAACTTCTTATATTGATAAACTTAATGTTAAAGATATAGATTCTATTATTAACAATCTTAAGAAACCATCATATGATGATTTTGAAGAAGGATATATAACTGAAATAAAAGGTTTATTCCCAACTTTCTCTTTTGACTATGATTTAAATTTAAATGACGACTTAGCAAAATTAGGTGTCACGGATATTTTTGATCCTAATAAGGCTGACTTTAATAAGATGGTTGGTGAAGAATCGATTGTTGTTGATACTAAGCATAAGTCTACAATTGAGTTATCTAATGAAGGCATAAAGGCTAGTGCTGTCACACTTAGTGGTGGCGCTGGTGCTGCTGGTGTATATGATTACCTATTTGAAGTACCAGTAAAGACTATTGAATTCAATTTTAACAAGCCATTTTTATTCTTAATCAGAAATAAAGATACTAATGAAATATGGTTTATAGGAACTTTATATGATGGTGAAAAACCAAATGATTTGGTTATTACAGTATTTGTTGAAGATTTGAAGATTAGAAAAGAACCTACTACTTTTGCGAAATCGATCAGAACTGCTAAAAAATTCGAAAACTTCTTAGGTAGCGGTAATATTAAAGAAGCTGATGGTTATACTTGGTATGAACTAAAAGATGGCGGTTGGATAGCTAATAATAATAATGAATGGCTATCGGTTTATCAAAGAAATTAATAATGTTTCTTTCTTCTATATTCTCCAGGTGTTTCACCAACATATTTTAAGAAAGTTCTATTAAAATGACTCTGTGAAGAAAAAGATAGTAGGGATGATATAGCGCTAGATGGCTTATCGGTAAAGCTTAAAAGACGCTTAGCTTCCTCTATCTTTTCTTTTAAGATATAGTCTTTGATTGTCATGCCAGTATCTTCCTTAAATTTCGCAAATAACCAAGACTTAGAAATATATAAGGCATTTGAAAGATCATCTATCTCAATATGGTCATAGATGTGCTTAGAAATATAATTAGCTACATCAACAACAAGTTTAGATGGTGTCTTTTGAAACTTAACTCTTTCAACTCTTTTTGTATAATCAAGAATCATATGATATTCAAGATTAGTGATTGACTCCATATCGTTTAATAGTTCACATTTTTGAATATAATCATCACTCAATTTAAACGCAACATCCTCACTAAGACCTCCTTTAATAGCCGATCTAGAGGCTAGGGTAACCGAGACAATGAAGATGTTTTTATATTGTCTTAACATGCTCTTAGAAAGAATGCCAGGTCTTATGGCAGGAGCCTTCTTTAGCCATTCTTTTAAAACTGTTGTATTACCACTTTCTACAAGGGTCATTAATTGATCCTCAATACCTTTAGAATTATAAGTGCTTTGGCTATAGGCTAATTCTTGAGAAGCATCTAGCTCTATTGATTCTTTAAATAAATCTTCTTGTTTGGAATCAGCTATTACAATATCCTCAAGATTATATTTTTCCTTATTTAACGCAAAATTAGTAACACACAGTGTCTGCATCAAACTATCAAGAGGGAAACAGATGATATTCTTCATCGACTTAATAAAATCATTGGTATTTTCTACATCCAATCTAAAAGCTAATTCCTTTAGTTCATAATCTTCCATTGGCGTTTGTCTTGTTGGACCAATTACTATCTTATATATATTGGCATTTAAAACACCATAATAACTAAAATCAGGTGCAGTATAGTAGCCTACATGTTTATCAATTTCTAACACATCATTCTTATATAAATCCAGAGGATCTTTTTCTAGTTTTACTAGAGAATGATAGAGAATTAAGTCTCTATTTTTATAAAGTCTTACAGGAATGCCACTTAAATCACCAATTGATCTACAAATATATATCAAGTCATCTTTATTCATAACAGTATTATAGTACAAATTAGAATAGTATTATGCAATAAATTGTAAACGCTTACTTCTATAATGAAGTCAAGATGGAAGGAGTGTGTATGGAATATTATCTTGCGATTGACATTGGAGCCTCTAGTGGAAGACATATTATAGGTTATCTAAATGATGGAAAAATTATTTGTGAAGAAGTCTATAGATTCAAGAATGCATTGATTAATAAGCACAATCATAAGTGTTGGGATATCGACTACTTATTTAATCAAGTACTTATGGGATTAAAAAAATGTAAAGAATTAAATAAAATTCCAAAAACTATAGGCATTGATACTTGGGCTGTCGATTATGTGCTTATTGATGAAGAAGGTAATAGAATTGGTGATTCTATCAGTTATCGTGATAATCGAACCAATGGTATTGATAAGGAAGTTTATAAGGTAATTGATGAAAAATCTTTGTATCAAAGAACTGGTATTCAGAAACAAAATTTTAATACTATTTATCAATTAATGGCAGATAAAGATAATTTAAATAAGGCAACTTGTATGTTTATGATACCTGACTATTTAAATTATTTATTAACAGGAATCAAGGCACAAGAATATACTAATGCGACTACTACTCAATTAATATGTCCTGATACTAAAGCTTGGGACTTTGAATTAATTGATAAATTAGGTTTTCCAAGAAAAATATTTCTACCGATAAATAAACCGGGTACTATTATTAATACATTAAAAAAAGAAGTTATCGATATTGTCGGATTTAATACAACAGTAGTATCTATCGCTAGTCATGATACCGCATCAGCTGTAATTGCAGTCCCTAGTTTAAAGAAACACCCTCTATATATAAGTTCTGGAACTTGGTCACTAATGGGTACTGAACTTGAAGATATAAATGTTTCCTTGTTGAGCCGTAAATATAATCTAACAAATGAAGGTGGCTTTAATTATCGTTATCGTTTCCTTAAAAATATCATGGGACTTTGGATGATTCAATCGGTTCAAAAAGAAGATGATAATAACTATTCATTTAGTCAATTATGTGAAATGGCTGAAAAGTCTAATAATAATTCAATTATCGATGTAAATGATTCACGATTCTTAGCACCTAAAAGTATGATTAATGAAATTAAAGAATACTGTAAGGAAAAATACTTGGATATCCCAAAAAGTATTGGTGATATCTCAAGGATAATCTATAGATCACTTGCTTTAAGTTATAAAAAGACTATTGAAGAAATAGAAGAAATAACAGGTTTAGAATTTGATGAAATCAATATTATAGGTGGCGGTTCTAATGCTGAATACTTAAATAAATTAACTAAGGAAATATGCGGAAGAAAAGTAATTACAGGGCCAAGTGAAGCTACTGCCATCGGTAATATAAGTTGTCAGATGTTAAAAATGGGTTTGTTTAAAAACCTATTAGAAGCAAGAACTTGTATCTATAAATCATTTCAAATAAAGGAGGAATCATGTTAGTAGAAACAAAGGCAAAAGTTGGAGTATTCTCAATAGCTCTAGGAGCTTATTTACCTCAATTTCCAACACTTAGAAATGAATTTGAAAATCAATATAGGGAATTTAAGAAAATAATTCCTGATACTGTCGAATTAATTGATGGAGGACTAGTTACTACTAAAGAATTAGCTTCTAAGGCTGGTGATTTATTTAGGGCAGAAGATGTAGACCTTGTGATTATGCAGCTATTAACTTACGCTACATCATACAATATGTTGCCAGCTATAAGAGACTTAGATGTACCGGTAGTCCTTGTCAATGTCCAAAAGCTAAAGGCACCAGACTATGAAAATACAGATACTTGTAAGTGGTTAGGTGAGCTATATGCCTGTGGGGCAGTTGGTGAAATGGTGGCTGATCTTGAAAGAGCTGGTAAAAGACATGCAGTTATTACCGGTATTCAAGATAATGATGAGATTGTTAAAAAAGAAATTGATGATTGGTGTAAGGCAGCCAATGTAAGGAGAAGATTTAGAACTACTAATTTAGCTCAAATCGGTAGACCTTATCCTGGCATGATGGACCTTTATATCGATGAGACTAATTTATATAACCGTATGGGCTTATATACAAAACAATTTGATTGGGAGAAGATGTGGGCTATTGCGGATGATATTGATGATGAAACTTTAATTAATGAAAAAGTTAATGAGATTAAAAATACCTTTGACGTCATTGATGGTGACTCGTTACATGAAATGGCACGCTATGTATTAGCTTTTGAAAAGTGGGTAAAAAGTGAAGAGATAGCTTTTATTGCCTCACATTATGATGGTTATGCCAAAGGAGTTGCGGGGAAGCTAGATTCAATGTTGATACCAGCTTTCTCAATGTTGATAAAACAAGGGACTGCATGTGCGGTAGAAGGTGATATTAAGGTAGCTATGGCGATGTCAATCTTAAAGACAATCATTGGATGTAGCCAATTATCAGAAATGTATTCAATTGATTTTGATAAAGATATTTGTATCATTGGTCATTCAGGTTCAGGCGATCCAGATATTTCTTTAGCTAAAAAGCCAACTATGAAAGTAGTACCAATATTCCATGGTAAGACAGGTGGTGGCTATTTAAGCCAATTCTATCCTCCTGTTGGTGAAGTAACTTATTTAGCTATCACTCAAGATAAAGATGGACATTTCAAGTTCGTGGTTGCGGAAGGTGTTAATGAAGATGGTCCAATCTTTAACTTTGGTGATACCAACATGAGAACTAGATTCTCTATTGGTGCTAGAGAATTTGTTAATAAATGGAGTGAGGCAGGACCTACTCACCATATGGCAGTAACTGTTGGTAGACAAATAGATGTAATCTTAAAAGTTGCCAAAATATTTAATGTACCAGTAGAAATAATTTGTAGATAGGGGAAAGATATGAAAGTAAAAGACGCAAAGTTTGTAAAAGATTTTATTAAGATGGCCAATGATGGTTGGTTAATGGGGTGGCATGAGAGAAATGGTGGCAACTTGTCTTACCGTTTAAAAAAAGAAGAAGTAGAAGCGATTAAAGAAAACTTCAATTATGGCGAATGGAATGACATAGGTACATCAGTTCCTTATTTAAAAAATGAATTCTTCTTAGTAACTGGATCTGGCAAATATTTCAGAAATGTAATTCTAGATTTAGAAGACTCATGTTGCGTGATTGAACTTGATGATAAAGGTGAGAAGTATCGTATCTGTTGGGGACTTGTAAATGGTGGTAGACCTACGTCAGAACTTCCATCTCATTTAATGAATCATGAAGTAAAAGTAAAGATAGATGACCGTTATCGAGTAATTTATCATGCTCATACAACTAATATCATTGCCTTGACCTTTATCTTGCCTTTAAAAGACGAAATCTTTACAAGAGAATTATGGGAAATGGCAACTGAATGTCCAGTAGTCTTCCCTAATGGTATTGGTGTTGTACCTTGGATGGTGCCAGGAGGCAATTCTATTGCGGTTGAAACAAGCAAGTTAATGGAAAAGTATGATTTGGCTATTTGGGCTCATCATGGCATGTTTGCGGCTGGTTTCGACTTTGATTTAACATTTGGCTTAATGCATACAGCAGAAAAGAGTGCTGAAATACTTATCAAAGTCTTATCAATTCAGCCAACTAAGTTACAAACAATTACACCTAATAACTTTAGAGAATTGGCAAAGGATTTTAGTGTTAATTTAGATGAAAAGTTCTTATATGAGAAAGGAAATAATTAAAGATGATATCTGTTAAAGCGATTGAAAAATTCCCATCAAGAATCAAATCAGATAATGTTGAAAAGAAGGAAAAGTGGCTAGGTTACTTATTAGGGCCTGCTGGTGCTTTACTTTTAAATGCTGTTTTAGCTACTTATTTAAATGTTTATTATACTGATGTCTTGAATTTAACTACTATTGGTGGTGGTCTATTCTTGGGAATCTTCCCAATTATTTCTAAAGTAGTTGATGCGATTACTAATGTAATCATGGGCTATATTATTGACCATACTAAGACCAAAGAAGGTAAGGCAAGACCTTGGATCTTAATTTCGGCGCCTTTACTTACAATATCAGGCATTTTATTGTTTACTGTGCCTAAAGCTAGTCAATTAGTACAGGCTATTTGGGTAGTCTTCTCATATAATTTATTCTATTCATTTGCCTACACTATCTTTAATATGAGTCATGGCCTAATGACACCATTGTCAATAAGAGATCCTAAACAACGTGGTAGCTTATCGGTATTTAATCAGATTGCGACCATTATGATGAGTGGTATCATTGTAGCCTTAATCTTTCCAATGTTGATTATGCCTAAAATCGGTGTTGATCAAAGCAAGTGGATTATTCTTATGTCTGTCTTAAGTATCTTATGTTTGCCTCTTACAGTAATGGAATATTTCTATACCAAGGAAAGAATTACTTTGGAAGGTAATAATGAAAGTGATAATGAACTTCCATATAGTCAACAACTAAAGGCTATCTTTACTGACAAGTATATGGTGATTATTTATCTATATTTCTTAATCTATACCTGTGGTACAGCATTTAAAAATATTGGCTTAGTTTATTTCTGCAACTATGTCCTTGGTTCCTACAACGACGGCATTACTCAAACTATGGTTTCTGTTATTGGTGGTATCCCTATGGGTATTGGTATCTTTGCGGTATGGCCTTTAGCAAAAAAGTTTGGTAAAAGAAATGTTACTCTAGTTGGTTTTATCCTTTATGCCTTAGGTAGCTTAATTTGTTACCTACAACCTACTAATATGACAATTGTTTTAATTGGACAATTTATCAAGAATATAGGTGGCCTACCATGTGCCTATGTTTTTATGGCCTTGTTTGCTGATGTCTTAGACCATGTTGAATGGAAGACAGGTATTAGATGTGATGGCGCTGCCATGTCTATTAATAATATTATTGCGGTATCTTCAGTTGGTATTTGTACTGGTATTTTCAATTTAATGTTAGGCAAATATGGTTATGTTGCCCCAAGTTTAATTAACGGTCAAACTATTGCGATAGCTCAAAATATTGCCGTTCAAAAATATATAACATTCTGTTTTGTAGGACTTGAAGTATTTACGGGTGCTATTCTTGTCTTCTTACTTTTATTCTTAAATGTTGAAAAGGGTATTGAAACTAAACAAAAAGAAATTCTAGAAAGAAAGGGTTTATTGAATAATGAATAAGATTATTAAAGAAATGACTTTAGAAGATAAGATTGCCTTATGTTCTGGTAAAGACTTTTGGCAAACTAAGTCTTTTGAAAAATATGGTATTCCATCAATTTTTATGAGTGATGGTCCTCATGGCTTAAGAAAACAAGATGTTGGTAAGGGAACAGATATGTTGGGTGTTAATAAATCTTTTCCTGCTACTTGTTTTCCAAGTGAAGTAACCACAGCTTCATCTTTTGATACTGAGTTATTAGAAGAAATTGGTAGTGCCATCGGCAAAGAAGCTAAACAATTAAATGTAGCTCTTACCCTTGGACCTGGCGCTAATATTAAAAGAAACCCACTATGTGGTCGTAACTTTGAATATTTCTCAGAAGATCCATATGTTAGTGGTAAGTTAGCTGCTAGTTTTATAAAGGGTATTGAAAAAGAAGGTATAGGCTCTAGTCTTAAACACTTTGCGTGTAATTCTCAAGAGTTTGATCGTTTTACTTCGAATAGTGTTTTGTCTGATAGAGCCTTAAGAGAAATCTATTTAAAGGCCTTTGAAATAGCTGTAAAAGAAGGAAAACCTAGTACAGTAATGTGTGCTTATCCTAAGCTTAATGATGTTCATTGTAGTGATAATAAATTATTATTGAATGATATTTTAAGAGATGAATGGGGTTTTGATGGAATAGTTGTTACTGACTGGGGTGCTATGAATAATCGAATCAAGGGCTTTAGGGCGGGATGTGATTTAAATATGCCAGGTGGTAGTGATTTTATGGAAAAGGATGTCAAGGAAGCCGTCTATAAACACGAATTAGATGAAGAATGTATTGACAAGTCGGTTGATAGAATTCTTAATTTTGTATTAAAAGATAGAAAATCAACTAATGATGATTGTCATGAAAACAATCATAACATTGCGCTTAAGGCAGCCCTAAAGGGTGCGGTCTTATTAAAGAATGATGACAAGATTTTACCCTTAGATTTGAAATCAGAAAAAGTAGGTATTGTAGGATATATGGCTAAGCATATGCGTTATCAAGGATCTGGTTCTAGTCATATTAATCCAACTAAATTATCTAATCCTTTAGATTGTTTTAAAGATTTACCATATGCCTTGGGTTGTGATGAAAATGGTAATACTAATGATGATTTATTAGATGAAGTTAGCGAAGTGGCATCTAGTGTTGATAAGGTAGTAATCTTTGCAGGACTACCTGATAAATATGAATCAGAAGGTTTTGATAGAGAAGATATGAAGATGCCTCTTGGTCATTTAAAGATGATTGATGAAGCCATAAAACATAATAAAAACGTCATCGTAGTCTTGTTGTGTGGTTCACCTGTAGAGTGTCCTTGGGCAGATGATGTAAAAGGAATTCTTTATATGGGACTACCTGGACAGGCAGGAGGCGAAGCATCTTATAAGTTATTAACGGGTAATTTTAATCCATGTGGTAAGTTAGCTGAAACTTGGCCAAAAAAATACGAGGATGTAATTACAAGTGAATTTTATGGTAAGAAAAAGGATGCCCTATATAAAGAAGGAATTTATGTAGGTTATCGTTATTATGATAAGGCCAATATCGAAGTTAGATTCCCATTTAGCTATGGTCTATCTTATACCGAGTTTGCATATTCTAATTTAAAGATTAGTAATAATGTAGTTAGCGTGGATGTCACAAATATTGGTGATTTAAAGGGTGAAGAAACCATCTTATTGTTTGTTTCTAAGAAACAAGAAGGCATTCATAGACCACTTAGAGAATTAAAGAGATTTAAAAAGATAGAATTAAATCCTAAGGAAACAAAGATTGTTACTTTTAAGTTAGATAATGATTGTTTTGAAATATATCACGATGGTTTTGTGATTGAAAAGGGTGATTATGAAATTAACATAAATGATTTATCTGGGGTAATTCATGTAAATGGTCAAACTTTCAATGAAGAAGATAACTGGTATTTTAACTTTAAAGGTGATATCGATAAATCTTTTGAGCATGAATTAGGTAGAAAGTATGAGGAACCTATACTTAAGAAAGGTTCTTTCACCATGGATAATACGGTTGAAGAAATGAAGGATTATTCATTAATTATGAAGATCATGTATAAGTCAACTGAAAAGGTTATTGCGAAACAATTTGGTGGCAAGGTTGATTATGATAATCCTGAATTTAAGATGATGATGAAGTGTTCTGCTGGTGGTCCTTTAAGAAGCATGCAAATATCAGGTGGTATTAAGGGTGGCGTCTTTGAAGGCTTACTTTTAATGGCAAACGGCCATTTCTTCAAGGGCTTGTTTAAGATGTTAGAAAAGTAGGTTTATTATGAAGGCAATAAGATTAAGATGTGAATATTTAAAAAATCCTATTGGGATTGATATTAAAAAGCCTCGTGTTTCTTGGAATTGTGTTGATGGTATTAAACAAGAAGCATATGAAATTGAAGCTTATGATGAAAACAATAATAAGCTTTTTAGCACAGGTGTAGTTAATAGTGATCAGATGCACCTAGTGACTTTAGATATTGATGTTAGTGATAGAGAAAGGATCTATTGGAGAGTAAGACTATTAGAAGATAATAAGTGGGGTCCATGGAGTGAATTTGCTTATTTCGAGATGGGAATAAGCCAGTGGAAGGCTAAGTGGATTACCGGTAATTATGTAGCTAATAAAAAAGATAAGTATCCTGTTGATTATTTTAAAAAGACAATTAATATTAATAAGTCAGTAAGAAAAGCTAGAATCTATGCTACTGCGTGTGGTATCTATGAGACTTTTATTAATGATAAGAAATGTGGTGATTTTTGTTTAGCGCCTGGCTATACCGACTATAACAAGCGTATTCAATACCAAACAATAGATGTGACTGATATGTTACAAACAAATGGTGAATACAATTTAATAATTAAATTGGCTAATGGTTGGTATAGAGGTAGTGTTGGTGCCCATGGCCTTAGATGTCAGTTTGGTACCACAACTAAAGTGTTGTATCAATTAGAGATTACATACGATGATGGTAGTGTTGAATATGTATTATCAAATGATACATGGACTTGGTCTAATGATGGTCCTATTATGTATGCGGATAATAAGGATGGTGAGGTAGTAGATGCCAATAAGATTCCAACATATTCATCAAAGGCTAAATTGACAAGTCATAAGGTAATTCCTACATGTTCTAATAATGTTGCTTTAAAGGAACATGAGCATTTTATAGGTGAAATCAGCAAATCACCAAGTGGCAAGACGATTGTTGATTTTAAACAAAATCTAGCTGGTAAGATTAAGATTAAATTTAGTGCTCATAAAAACCAGGTTGTGCGCATTCGCTTTGGTGAATTATTAGGGGAAGATGGTGAATTAATTCAATCAAATATTCAATGTATTAGTAAGAAAAAAATTACGCCTTTACAAGAAGTTTTATATACGTGTAAAGAAGGAATCAACGAATATTCAAATGAATTCTCTATCTTTGGCTTTAAATATATTGAATTAAATAGTGGTGATATTAAATTTGATGATAGAGACTATTTTAAGAATTACTATAAAGCTAATAATGAACCTATATCTTTCTTGGATTTAGAGGCAGAGTCGATTGCGGTATATTCTGATATTGAAGAAATTGGTTTCTTTGATAGTTCTAATGCATTATTAAATCAATTTGTTTATGCGACCAAGTGGTCTACTAAGAGTAATTCAGGTGATATTCCAACTGATTGTCCTACAAGAGAAAGACATGGTTGGACTGGTGATGCTCAAATTTTCTTTAAGACTGCTTCATATTTATTTGATTATGCAGCCTTTTCTAAGAAGTATTTAAATGATGTCTATGATTGGCAAAAGGATAGTGGAAGACTTCCAATGATTGCCCCATATGCTGGTGTTGATAGTTATATGTGGGTAATGAATGGTTCTGTTGGTTGGTCTGATATTGGTATTTTAAATCCTTATAACTTCTATAAGATGAATGGTGATAAAGATATCTTAAACCAATATTATGATCGTATGAAAAAGTATGCTCACTTTATGCAAAATAGATGTGGTAAGTGGGGTGGTCCTTACGCCAAACCAATTAGAATTAAAAATTATCAAAAATATCTTGTAAATTGTGGCCAATCATATGATGAATGGGCAGAGCCTCAGGATGTTAAGATGTTTCATTGGACTGATTTTGCTGCACCTCATCCAGAAGTTTCGACGGCTTATACAGCCTATATCATGCATCTAATGATTGAGATTGCTAAGGTTACTGGACACTTTGAAGATATTGATAATTATAAGGAATATGAAGAAGGCTGTACTTTAGCTTATCAAGAACTAATTAAACAAAAGGGTTTTGAATTGGATACCGATAGACAAGCAAGACTTGTGCGTCCTTTAGCTTTCAATTTATTAAATGATAATGATAGTAAATATGCAAAGGAAAGATTATTAAAGGCAATAGAAAATTATAAGTATCGTTTAGGTACTGGTTTCTTATCGACACCTCTAATCTTGGATGTACTTTCTAATATCGATTTAAATGTAGCTTATAAATTATTAGAGAACGAAGAGATTCCTGGCTGGTTATCAATGCCTAAGGCTGGTGCTACTACTATTTGGGAAGCTTGGGAAGGATCTAATGCTCAAGGTGAGGTAGCTTCATTGAATCATTATTCTAAGGGTGCCTTATGTGAATGGTTATTCAGAGGAATGTGTGGCATTAATATGGATGGTAAAAATCATTTCATCATTAAACCATTACCTGGTGGCCACTTTGACTATGCAAGTGCTTCTTATAACTCTGTCTATGGTTTTGTAAAGAGTGGTTGGAAGAAAGTTAATAATCATTACACTTATTCTATTGTTATTCCAGCTAATACAAGAGCAACTGTTGTTTTGCCTGATGGAATAAAGGAATTGGGTCCTGGATCTTATGATTTATAATCCGTTTTTACCATTAGATAAGTATATTCCTGATGGTGAACCTCGCGTATTTAACGATAGAGTTTATCTTTTTGGCAGTCATGACAGGCAATATGGGAATACTTTTTGTGAATTAGATTATGAATTCTTCTCAGCACCAGTTGATGATTTAAGCAATTGGACAAGTAAGGGAATTAATTATAGTGCTAGTCAAGATGCTTTATATTCAAAAGAAAGGCCGTATATGTATGCCCCAGATGTCGTAAAAGGTAATGACGGTAAATACTACTTGTATTACTGTTTAGCTGGAAATAAGGGTGATAAGGGCTACTATGGACCGATAAGTGTTGCGGTAGCTGATGCACCTGATGGTAAGTATGAATATCTTGGTTATGTTAAATATAGTGATGGTAGGATGTTTAACAAGTATGTTTGTTTTGATCCAGGATTAATTAATGATGATGGTGTGATTAGACTGTATTATGGAACAAGTATGCCTAGAGGTATTTCTTTACCAAAAGTAATGGTAAGACTAGGAGCTAATATTTTTAAGAATATTTATGGTAAGTCTAAAGAAGAACTACTAGAGAAACCAGGTATATGGGGACCTAATATGGTGACACTTTGTGATGATATGTTGACAATCAAGGATGATGCGCTTCGTATCATTTTTGATAGTGATTTTAAGGGTCATGCTTTCTTTGAAGGGTCTTCTATTAGAAAGATTAATAATTTATATTATTTTATCTATTCCTCTCAGCTTAATCATGAGTTGTGTTATGCAACAAGTATCTATCCCGATAGAGGATTTAAATATGGTGGTACTATCGTTTCTGCCGGTGATATAGGGATTAATGGTAGAAAAGAAAAGGATAGTTTAAATGCTGTAGGAACAACTCATGGTAGCATTGAATACATAAATGGACAATGGTATGTCTTTTATCATCGTCTAACTCATGGCAGCGATTATAGTAGGCAAGCATGTGCTGAGCCTATTGTGATTGAAGATGATGGAAGTATTAAACAGGTTGAAATCAGTTCTTCTGGTTTAAATGGTAAACCATTAATTGCCAAGGGTAAGTATCCATCTGTTATCGCTTGTATTATCACAAATGGTAAGATGCCAAGAGTTTCTAATAAGAAGTATAAAAAGAAGATTCCAATGGTTAAGGCTAACTATATTACAAATATTGATAATAAGACTATTGTTGGATATCGTTATTTTGATTTTGTGAATGATAGGGGATCTATCGATTTGGATATTAATAATAAGGGTTTTGGTTCCATCCAAATATATTCAAATAATGTCATTATTGGCGAGTCTAATATTGATAAAAATGGAAGATATATCGTTTCCATTCCGTATGAATTAAACAATAAGAATAAACAAGAACTTATTATTAAATTCAAGGGTAAGGGTACTATTGATTTATACTCATTGGATTTTAAGGAGATTTTATGAAAAAGAGTTTAAAGATTACAATATTTACAGTTTCTACATTGTTGGTTGCTAGTATTATTGGACTAATTATTACTGGCATGAGAATAGGTTGGGGACCTTTTGCGTTCTTGTTTAATTGGGATAGAGAAGTGAATCCTATTGTAGAAAAGTATAATGCTGATTCTAGAAAAGGCGAAGTTGTTTTCTATGGTGCTTCAAACTTTAGATTATGGACTGAAATGGAAAATGATTTAAATGAATATAAGGTTCAAAATCATGGCTTTGGTGGTAGTACTGATAAGTTGCTAGTGGAATATGCAGATAAGTTATTATATCCATATGATCCTTCAATCGTCTTTTTTCAAACTGGTTCTAATGACTATGTTTCTTTAAGTGGTAGTGATGAAGAAAAGGTAAAGAAATGTATGGAGTACAAAGAGTATATGTTTGATACTTTTCATGAAAAATGTCCTGATGCGAAGTTTGTGGTGATGAGTGGTTTGTTGTTACCTGGAAGAAGTGAATACTTAGAATTGACTAAGATGGTCAATATTGAGTTAAAGAAGTATTGTGATACAAAGGATTATATGTATTTTGTGGATGCAGATGATATGACTTATGTTGATGGAGTATATCAAGATGAATTGTTTATTAAAGATGGCATTCACTTAAATCATGAGGGTCAACTATTATGGAGAGATAAATATATTAGACCAATGTTGGATAAGGTAATCGAAGAAAATGATCTTTATGGGGTTAAAAAATGATTCTAATCATCTTATTATTGTTGTGTTTGATAGGTCTTGTTGTTACTGGATCAAATGTTGGCTGGGGACCTTTTGCGTTTCTTAAATATAATAAGAAGCCAATACTTTTATCTGATGTTGAATTTCAATATACGATAGAAGAATTATGGATAGAAAACAAGATATATGGAAAGTTGTATAAGGTTAATGAAACAAAAAGGCCTATTGTAATATTGTCACATGGTTATAATGGTTCAAATGAATATAACAAGTTTATCGCTAAGTCGTTAGCTAAAAGTGGTATTAATGTTTATGCGTTTGATTTTAGGGGTGGCGGTACTAAAAGTAAGAGCGATGGTTCACCCCTTAATATGTCACTAATGAGTGAAAAAGATGATTTAAATAATGTTATTGATTGTGTTGAACAATTAGATTTTGTCGATACAAACAATATCTTTTTACTAGGAGAGAGCCAAGGCGGCTGTGTTTCAGCTTTAGTTGCAGCTCTTAGAAATGATATTAAGGGACTAATCTTATATTTTCCTGCTTTTTGTATACCTGAGGATACAAATAAGCGTTTTGAAAATATTAGTAATATACCTGAAACTGATAAACCATTTAATGGTTTAACCATTGGTAAAAAGTATTATGAAGATATCTTAAATTTGGATATTTATAAGGAAATAGCTAGATACAAAGGGCCAGTTTTGTTACTTCATGGTACAAATGACCATACGGTTGCCTATAGCTATTCTGTTAAGGCTAATGAAGTTTATAAGGATTCAAGACTAATTAAGTTTGAAAATGATGGACATGGTTTTAATTCCAAGAATAGTGAAAAAGCCCTAGCTTATGCATATGAATTTATAAGGGAGCATTTAAGATGAAAAAACTTTTGATTATATTATTAATTATTCTTATTTTAGTTACTGGAATTTGCCTTTATCATTTCGTTGGAATACCAATGTGTGTTGGTGAAAAGGAATATAATTATAAAACAGAAAAGATTAGAGTAGACTATGATGGTATTAGTCTATATGGTGAGGCTTTGATTCCGATTAGTGATGATGCTGAAACATTTAAAACAATCATTTATGCCCATGGTGCTGATTCAAATTATAAGGCTGATATGACTACTTTGAAGAGTTTAGCTAAAAGTGGAATTGCTTGTTATACTTTTGATTTTTATGGTTGGACAAAAAGAAGCACTGGTCCTAATGGTACTAATTGGTTCAAGGGTACGCCTAAATCCGATAATGATGCTTATGTAAATAAGGTTTTATTACAAGTTGAAGATTTAAATGCAGTTATCGATAAGGTGAAGACTTTGGATTTTGTAGATAAAAATAATCTTTACTTATTAGGAAGTAGTATGGGTGGCGTGACTGTTGCTACTTGTGCTGTGAGTCATACAAGCGATATAAAGGGAATTATTTTGCAATATCCAGCTATTTTCTTAAATAAAGAAGCGTATGAGGATGGCACTTATTATAATGTAAATAACTACAAAAATCCTGTTTTGTTGTTGCAGGGAAATAGTGACAAGATTGTAGATGAAAAATATTCACATGAACTATGTGATTATTATAATAGAGAAGATGATAATCATTGTAAGTTACTTATATATGATGGCCAGCCTCATGTGTTTACTGGAAAATATAAAGTGATAGCGGCTAAAGATATTTATAATTTTATCAATCTATCTTAATTCTTCGATATGATAGATATAATCTAAAGAACTAAGGGCTTCAATTATTTCCTTATGAGACTTATATCTTTGTAGGGTTTCTGAGAATATCGTGAATGTGATTGTATAAACGCTTAGTCCTGAGCCTACATATGCTTGGTTAGCTTCAATATCATCAATTCTAAGTCCTAGTTGTCTGCTGACAGTAACGAAGTCTCTAAGATAGTTACTGTTTTTTAGTTCTAGATGTATTTCAAAATGATTAGAACGATTATTTAAATAGACTTCAATTGTAGAGAACCAAGTAAGGATGCATAAGAATAACAAGTAAACAACAACGCTTATAGTATATTGGCCACTTCCTACAATAAAGCCTAAGAAGGAACAGAACCATAGAGCAGCTGATGTTGTTAATCCTTTAATTTGACTACGAGAACTAAAGACAATAGAGTTACTAGAAAGAATGGCTGTTGCGATGATTGTTGCACATGAAAGATATGGTATCTTTGTTTCCATATATAAGTCTAGCAACATACATATACATGATGAAAAAGATATAAGCACAAAGGTTCTAAGTCCTGCTGAGTGTCTTTTACTTGATCTTTCATAACCTACAGTTGCGGTTAGGACAATGACTAATAAAAGTCTTAAGATCATGGAGTAGATATTGATTTCACTTGACCAGTTTCCTAATAATTTAGCTATTGGATCTATATACTTCATTAATGGATGCCTCTCTTTCTATAATATGGATTAATCATCTTAGCATAATGTTCATCAGCTGCTTCATTATAAGCTTTCTCATCTTCATAAAATGGGTCATCATGCTTTGGTAATTGTTTTTGAATTGCTTGTATTCTATCGATTAAGATTTCAACATCAGATTTACTATTGTCGACATCAGGGACTAGATCTTCTAATTTATCTGAATATGACTTAGATAAATAAAGTGATAATTTAGCACATGCTGGTCCAATTAGTTCATAGAGGATACTTGAAGATAAGATTACTGTTTCTAGGATTACTCCTTCTTCTCCTCCTAAAGTTCTAGCACCCATGGCTGCTAAACCAATGGCTACGCCAGCTTGAGGAATTAGGGCTAATCCTAGATAGTTTCTTACTAGTTTATCTTTCTTTACAAGTAAACAACCAAGATAGGCACCAAGATATTTACCAATGATTCTTACAAAGAAATAGATGATACCAATTGTTAGTAAAGACACTGAACCAATACTGTCTGATGTGTTAAATAGGGCAGCTAAGTCAAAGTTAACACCTGATCTTACAAAGAATAATAGAAGTATTGGTGGGTTGAAATAGTTCAATTGTTTAAATAATCTTTCATCATCAGTAAGGTTAATATAAATCATAGACATTGACATACAGCCAAGTAGTGGTGAAACATCTAACAATGCACATATACCACAGAAGGCAAATAGTAGGGCAATAGATACAATTAAACGATTATCGGTTGATCTTTCATGTAGGATTATTTTTAAAAGGATTCCAAATACTCCTCCTAATCCAAATACAAAAATATTTAACAGTATAGGTTTAATGATATTGATAAATTGAAAGTTTCCAGTAATTGATGCTAGAGCTACTGATATGGCTATACTATAAGCTAATAGTCCTACTACGTCATCTAAGGCTACTACTTGAAGTAATGTTTCTACAAAGTCCCCCTTAGCATGTGTTTGTCTTATTGTCATAACGGTTGATGCTGGTGCTGTTGCACTAGCTAGAGCTGCTAGGACAGCTGAAAAGTTTAGGTCAAGTCCTAATATAAAGTAAGTGACAATAAATACTAGTATTGAGGCTAAACATGCTTCAAATATGGTAATTATTAATACTTTAGTACCACTTTTCTTTAGGGTTGAGAATTTAAAGAATTCACCCGTACTAAAGGCTATAAAAGCTAGGGCGATATCAGCTATAAAACTTGTTCCTTCTACAAAAGATTTGGGTATTAAATTAAGACAATAGGGTCCTATTAAAATACCTGCACAAATATAAGCAGTAACATTTGGTAAACGTAATGGTTTAGTAATTCGTGTCATTAAAAATCCCGATATCAACATTAGGGCAATCGAGATAATTATTAATGATACATTTGATGTTTGATAAAGTGGGGTAGTCATCTACATCCCCTCCTTCCTAAACAATATTTTATCACAATTAGAAAGCGCTTACATTGTATTATCAATTGTAATAAAAGTAGTATAAATGATAATATCATTTAGTATGTTTATAGGAGTTTTTTATGTTTGATTTAAGTTCGGCTACATTACATATTATGGCAATGGTCTTCATGTTGATGGATCATCTTTGGGCAACTATTTTTCCTGCTCAAGAATGGTTAACATGTGTAGGTAGAATTGCTTTTCCAATATTTGCGTTTATGACAGTAGAAGGTTACTTTCATACTCATAATTTCAAGAAGTATCTTACAAGAATGTTTATTTTTGCGGTTCTATCTGAAATTCCATTTGATTTGATGTATGGTGGTACTATTTTCTATCCATATCACCAAAATGTAATTTGGACTTTTATTGTAGGTTTGATTGGTATCTACTTAATTGAAAAGGCTAAGTCTAAGAATAATAAGTTTATGTATATCCTAACTAGTATCTTAGTTGTACTTCTTGGAACATTAATTGGAACTGTAGGAATGTTAGATTACTATGGTGCTGGTGTTTTAACTATTTTTGTATTCTATTTCTTTAGAGGTAAAAAGTGGTGGCAAATACTAGGACAGGTAATTGGCATGTATTATGTAAATATCAAATTATTGGGTGGTTTATATTATCCAGTGACAATACTTGGACATGAGATAGAAATCATTCAACAAGGAATTGCAATGTTAGCTTTAATTCCTATTTGGCTATATAATGGAAGACAGGGCTATCGTAGTAAACCTTTCCAATATATCTGTTATGCATTCTATCCAGTGCATATGCTGGTGATTGTAATTATTCAAAACTTTTTAACAAGATAAATTCATATTGTTGAAAATTTTGTTCGCTGCCGTTGGCGACTCATAAATGATCGGCTCATAAATATTATTCGCTTACCAGAAGCGAATAACAAGTGCCTGGTTTGAAAATTATACTTTTTTACAAGATAAAAGCCTAGACATCTTTGAACTGTGCTACACTAATCTTAGGATATAGCTCTTTAAATTTGACTATGTAGTTTATCTCATCTTTACAGGCAGCATTGTGAGAGGTGAGGCCTGTATTTTTATGCCTTAGTAGCAAATTTAACAAAATATAATTGACAATCACTTGGCAAAGTAATAGAATAATCAAGTAATAAAAAGTACGTAGAAAGTAGAAGACCACTTCTCACCTGATATCCATAAGGATTTGGGTAATTAGATTGCTACAAGATAGTAATATGAGTGGGCTTTGTCTCGCTTTTTATTTTATAGGAGGACATTAACATAGCAGGTAAAAAACCCGAAGATCTAGTCAATGAGAATATTCGTTTTAGAGAAGTATTAGTAATTGATTCAGATGGCTCACAACTTGGTAAAATGAGCAGAAATGAAGCTTTGAATAAAGCTTATGATCAAGAATTAGACTTATTATGCGTTTCAGCAAATTCAAATCCACCAGTATGTAAGATATTGGATTATGGAAGATATAAGTTTGAGGCTCAGAAGAAGGCTAAGGAAGCTAAAAAGAACCAACATGTAACAGAACTTAAACCATTACGTTTATCTCCTGTTATTGATAAACATGACTTTGATACTAAGATTAAGCAAGCAACTGGTTGGCTTGAAGATGGTATGAAGGTTAAGGTTGACATGCGTTTTAGAGGACGTATGATGACTCGTCAAGAAGTTGGGTTAAAGGTTATGAATGATTTTATTTCAAGTTTGTCTGATTTGGCAAATGTTGATAAGCAACCTAAGCTTGAAGGTAATATCATGTCTTGCGTTTTAATGCCTAAAAAGAAATAAGGAGGAATTCAAATGCCAAAAATGAAAACAAAGAAGACTTTTGCTAAGAGAGTAAAAGTTACTGGTACTGGTAAGTTAAAGACTCACCACAACTTCACATCACACTTTGCTGCTAACAAGACACATAAGCAAAAGGTAAATTTAAGAAAGTCAGCTATTGTCTCTGCTTCTGATACTAAGAGAGATAGAGCTCTATTACAAGGTTAGGAGGATTAAATAATGGCTAGAGTTAAAAGATCTAATAATCTAAGAAAAAGACATAAGAGAGTCTTAAAACAAGCTAAGGGTTATTTTGGTAGTAAACACTTATTATTCAAGACAGCTCATGAGCAAGTTATGCATTCTCATAAATATGCATATATCGCTAGAAAGCAAAACAAGAGAAACTTCCGTAAGTTATGGATTGCTAGAATCAATGCTGCTGCTAGATTAAATGATATTAGCTATTCAAGATTAATGCATGGCTTAAAGCTTGCAAATGTTAATATGAACAGAAAGATGTTATCAGAAATCGCTATCGCAGATCCTGAGGCATTCACAAGCATTTGCAATACTGCTAAGGCAGCATTAGCTAAATAAATAATAGGGCATTAAGCCCTTTATATGGTCGATTGGTGAAACGGTTAACACATCGCCCTCTCAAGGCGACATTCACGGGTTCAAATCCCGTATCGATCACCATTAAAAAATCAAAGGCTCAATGAGCCTTTTTATTATGTTGTAGATACGGGATTTGGGCATAAAAAAACGCTAGGATAACCTAACGTTTAAGACAACTTATTAATAGCTTCTTTAATTCTCTTGATTGTTTCTTCCTTACCTAAGATTTGACCAATCATTGTAGCACCACCAGGTGTCTTATCCTTACCAGATAGGGCAACTTGAATAGGATACATAATTGTAATGTTCTTAAGTTCATTATCAGCAGCCACCTTAGCTAATGTTTGGAAGATGCCGTCATTATCAAATGTTTCTAATTCTTCTAAAGCAGGTAAAGCAAGTTCTAATGACTTCTTAGCTACTTCAGCATTTGTCTTTGCCTTTTTATTAGTATATAGATCAATTGAATAATCCTTTACTTCATTAAAGAAATCAATCATATCCTTAACTTCAGTAAGTAACATAACTCTATCTTTTAATGTTTTAGCAATATCTTCATAGTTATACTTAGAATCAACATTTTCCTTAATCATTGGTTCAACTAATTCAAAATATGCTTTGTCATCCATGTTTCTTAGATATACACCATTCATCCACTTTAACTTTTCAATATCGAAGATAGCACCACTTGTACCAATTCTCTTTACATCGAATGCTTGACATAATTCAGGAAGTGAATAGATTTCTCTTTCTTCACTTGGTGCCCAACCTAATAAGGCAATATAGTTAAGAATTGCTTCTGGAAGATAACCCTTCGCAACCAAATCTTGGAAAGAAGCATCACCATTTCTCTTAGACAACTTTTCATGTTCATTCTTCATAACTGGTGGACAGTGAATATATACTGGCTTATCCCAACCATATGCTTCATATAACAAGTTATACTTTGGAGTACTTGATAAGTATTCATTGCCTCTAACAACATGAGTAATATCCATTAAATGGTCATCTACTACATTGGCAAAGTTGTAAGTAGGGTAGCCATCAGACTTTAATAGAATCATTTCATCTAAGTCAGCATTGTTTACAGTAATTGAACCATATACTTCATCATCAAATGTTGTAGTACCTTCTGGCTTAATAGTTTGTCTAATAACATATTCTTCACCAGCGTTGATTCTTTGTTCAACTTCTTCCTTACTTAAATTCTTACAAGGATCACGATATAAGAAAGATTCACCCTTGGCATTAGCGATTTGTTTCTGAATTTCAATATCCTCTTCCTTGCAGAAACATACATGGGCATGACCACTTTCTACAAGCTTCATCGCATATTCCTTATATAAGCCTTGTTTCATTCTATCTGATTGAACATAAGGCCCATAGTTACCACCAACATCTGGTCCTTCATCATGCATAAGACCACAAGTCTTTAATGTTTCATAAATGATATCTGTAGCACCCTCAACTTGTCTGTTTTGGTCTGTATCTTCAATTCTTAAGATAAAATCACCATTATCTTTTTTCGCAACCAAATAAGCATATAAAGCAGTTCTTAAATTACCAATATGCATATAACCTGTTGGAGATGGCGCAAATCTTGTTCTTACTTTCATTTGTTACCTCATTTCTAAATACTCATATATTATAGTATAATATTTAAGCTTATTCACAAAGGAAAGAAGGTAAAATTATGGAATATATTTATAAACCAAGTGGCGTTTGTTCAAGAGAATTTATCTTTGACATAGAAGATGATACAGTTAAGTCTTTACAAGTAATTGGAGGCTGTAATGGCAACCTTAAGGGTATCGCTAGTTTGATTAGTGGTATGAAACTTGAAGACATTATTTCTAGGATTGAAGGTACTAAGTGTGGTCTTAAAAACACATCTTGTCCTGATCAAATTGCCTGTGCATTAAAGGCTTACTTAAATGAAAATAATTAGTAAATTATTAAGTATCCTACTTGTAGTATTTTTACTAACTGGGTGTGGGCTCGAATCTGGGCTCGAATCTGATAGTGAATATTTAAACCAGTTAAAGAATTACGAAGTGAGAGAAAAGAATTCAACGCTTGATGATAATGCTGAATTTGATGCCTATTTAGACACTATCTTTGATGAACTAGTATCTGATAACTATCTTTATATGCACTTCAATGTAGCTGACTATAAGGCTATGGGTATTGAAAAACCAGAAGTAGGTTTTGGACATATCGTCTATGGTGTTGATGAAGAAGAATTCAATAAGACAGAGAAACAATTAGAAGACTTGTTAGCTTTTGATTATGATTCTTTATCTTTAAGACAACAATATGATTATGATTTACTTCATTATTCATTATTAGAAACCCTTTGTGGTCTAGAATATTCAAAATATAATTTGATATTCTCATCAGCTAGTCAATTTTCAGATGGAATTGTTACCAATTTAATGGAATTTGCGATGTATGATGAAGAATCTGAAGAAGATTTCTTAGTTGTTTTAAAAGATGTATCAAATTACATCAATGAAGCTATCGAATATTCTAAACAACAATCTAATGATGGCCTATACCATAGTGATGATATGTTAGATGAAGAGATATCTTATATTGATAATTTGATTTCATCTAATGGCAAGAGTATCTATGAACACTATAAAGAATATGATATTTATCCTGAGGTAAAAGAGATTGTCGAAAATGAAGTAATTCCTTCATTTGTTACTTTAAAAGATTATTTAAATACTCTTTATGGGAAGACAAAAAGCGATAAGTTAGCTCTATGCAAGATTGATGAAGGCTATGCTGAATATACATATATGATAAATTCTTCTAATAATAAAGATATGGAAGACATCTATACAGAACTTATCGAATTATATTTTGATTGGATCTATAACTTTGTAGGCATCTATCAAGATAATGAAAACATCTTAGATAATTATGAAGAATTCTTAAAAAACGATGAAGTCTTGAATCTTAATGCGGAAGATTTATTAGAATATCTTAGAAACAACAGTTCTAAAAGATATGAGTATTTAGAGAATGCCAACTATGTTGTATCATCACTAGATACTCTAGGTAATACAACACTAGGCTATTATGTAAGTCCGCCAATCGATAATCTAAATCAAAATGTTATTAGAGTGAATGCTAAGGTTGATAGCGATTCTTATGGTCAAATGTCTGTATTTGAAGTAATGGCACATGAGGGCTTCCCAGGTCATTTATACCAAAACATTTATTTCCAACAGAGAAATCCTCATAAGTTTAGAGCTACCCAATCATTTGTTGGTTATACTGAAGGATATGCTGATTTAGCAGCTTATGATGCCCTTGAAATGTTAGACATTCCTGAAGAGTATAAGGGTATCGCTAGAATTGATTCGATAACATTCAATTCTCATATTATCTATTCGATCGTTGATTTAGGTGTTAACTATTTTGGATGGAGTGTTAATACCTTGGCTAAGAAATTAGATAAGATGATGTTGGATGGCACGCAAGCTCAAGAAATCTATGATTTGGTTGTGGCTATGCCAGGCACTTTTGTAAGATATGGTGTAGGATTTGTCAGCCATTTAAATCTTAGAAAAAAGGCCATGGATGAACTTGGTGATAAGTTTGATTTTGTAGCATATGATAAAGCTATTATAGAAAATGGACCTTTACCATTTGCGATATTAGAAGGTGTAGTAGAAGATTATATCAATGAAAACAAATAAATTTAATTATCTTATTTATCTATTTATTGTAGTAAGTTTAGTAAGCTTAGACCAATATACTAAGTCGATTATTTTAAATTACTTTGAATTATATGAAAGTAAGACTATTATTGATGGCTTCTTTAGTTTGACTTATGTTCAAAACTTTGGAGCAGGCTTCTCGATTATGCAAAATGCTAGGACGACATTTCTAATCATTACTCCAATCTGTTTAGTAGGTTTTACTTATTTATTCATTAAATCAAATGATAAGTTAAGTAAGACTGCCTTACTATTAATGATTAGTGGTACTATTGGTAACTTTATCGATCGTATTGTAAGAGTATATGTTGTTGATTTTTTAGATTTTATTATCTTTGGTTGGGACTTTCCAATCTTTAATGTAGCCGATATCTTCTTAACAATCGGTGTATGTTTATATATTATTGCGCTTATAAAGGAGGAAAAAGATGCCAAAATTAAACTTAATAGTTGATGACAATTATAATGTTCGACTTGATGCTTATTTAGCAGATAATACGCCTTTGAGTCGTTCTAATATTCAAAAATTAATCAAAGAAGAAAAGATTTTAGTTAATGATAAAGTGACATCTAATTCATATAAAGTGAAGATGAATGATGATATCAGTGTTGAATATGAAGAAACAGTTTTAACTGATTTAAAACCAGCTGATATTCCAATTGATATCGTCTATGAAGATGAAGATATTATCGTTATTAATAAACAAAAGGGTTTGGTAGTACATCCAGCTCCTGGTAACTACGATAACACCTTAGTTAATGCCTTGTTATTTAATTGCAAGGACTTATCTGATGTCAACGGTTTCTTTAGACCAGGCATCGTACATAGAATCGATAAGGATACAAGTGGTTTGTTGGTAGTTGCCAAAAACAACGAAGCTCATAACTTCTTGAGTGAACAATTAAAAGATAAGACTTGTTATCGAAAATATTATGCGATCGTAAAGGGTACTATTGAAAACAACAAGGGTGAAATAAATGCACCTATCGGTAGAAACCCAAAGGATCGTCAAAAGATGTGCGTAACAGCTACTAATAGTAAGGAAGCCATTACTGAATTTGAGGTAATGAAAAGATTTGGTGATTGTACCTTATTAGATGTTTCTTTATTAACCGGTAGAACCCATCAAATTAGAGTTCATATGGCTTTTATTCATCATCCAGTTATGAATGATGAGAAGTATGGCGGACCACATATTGATGAAACTGGACAATTTTTACATGCTTATTATTTAAGTTTTATTCATCCACGTACTAAGGAAAGAGTATCTTTTGAAACACCAATGCCTAAGTATATGGAAGAATATATTGAGAGTATCGAGGGTATAAATGGAAAATAACACATATAAAGTATTTCAATTGATGGAGTATTTCATCACCAAATATGATTATATTTCTTTTAGAGTAAACGGACTTGATAAGCCTGATGAGATTTTAATTGCCTCTAAGACTAATCCCGATTTTCAGGTTATAAGAATAACAACTGCCTCTGTTGGCACAACTTATTACGATAAGGGAAGATTAGATACTTATCAAATGGTTATTAAGCAACAATTTAATCTACCTGAAGTTAAGATATTGGATGTTCATATTGGTAATGAAACTGTTGAAGGAAATGATGAATTTACAACTGTATGCATCGATTCTAATTATCATAGTGGTCTTGACTTATCTACTATTTATCCTGGTGTCTATGATGTTGTTCATGATGTTAGCGATAAAGAAGGGGAAATAAAGAATAGAGTTTCTAATATCAATAATACTTTCTTGAAACTAAAGGAAACGGCTAAAAAAAGACCTCTATATGCTAAGTTAAAAGACTTACATGCTCCTGTTACCATGTGGACTTGTGTAGTATGTACAGTATTATTCTTGATCACATTATTCTTAAGTTCTAAGTATGATATTGATACGGCCTTAATTATGATGGGTGCTCAATATAATACCTTTACACTAGGACTACATCAAGTATATAGACTGGTATTAAATGGTTTCTTACATGGTTCTATTATGCATCTAGTATTTAATTTGATGGCCTTCTATTATGTAGGTATTGGGGTTGAAAGAAGACTTAAGACTAAAAAATATTTAATATTATTATTAAGTGGCATTGTCTTTTCTGCCTTAAGTGCTGGCATTTTAAGTGCTAATACGATTACTATTGGTTTATCTGGTGCTATCTATTGTATCTTTGTATACTATATCTTTAGTTTAGTTAATTCTGGTTTTATCAATCTTAGACAACTAATGCCTACAATTCTATTAAACCTAATGCTTAATTTTATACCAGGTGTCTCTTGGCAGGGTCATTTAGGTGGTGCCGTATGTGGTTGTCTATTCTATTATTTATTTAATAATAAGGACAATAAAAAGAGCATGATTATTCTAGTTACTAGCTTATTATTAATCATGAACATTAAATACTTTGGTTTTACAAAGATTCAACCATTATATATTGGTTCAGACGTAAAGGTTGTTAGTGCTTATAAGGATTTGGGTTTAAAGTCTTATAGTGATACTATTTCTAAAAGACTTATTAATGTCTATCAAAAAGGAGAAAAATAATGATTATCAGTTGGGATGAATATTTTATGGGACTTGCTCACTTGAGCGCTTTAAGAAGTAAGGATCCTAATACTCAAGTAGGTGCTTGTATTGTTGATGAAGACAAGAAGGTTGTATCTATTGGCTATAATGGTATGCCTAGAGGTTGTGTGGATGCTAAGATGCCTTGGTCTCGTGAAGGAGATTTTAAAAGTACAAAGTATGCTTATGTAGTGCATGCTGAATTAAATGCGATATTGAATTCACCAAGAAGTCTTAAGAATACCATCCTTTATGTTTCTTTATTTCCTTGTAATGAATGTGCTAAGGCCATTATTCAAGCAGGCATAAAGAAAATATATTATGAATCAGATAAGTATGATGGTGCTGATAATAATGTTGTATCTAAGAAAATGTTAGATATGGCTGGGGTAGAATATGAGCAACTACCTTTTGAAGTTGAGATTGACTTTAAGACTAAATATTAAAAGTCTTGTCTTTCTTCCATTTATGATATAAGTCCTTGTAATATGCAAGGGCTTTTTCTTCGCCATTGTCTTTTAAATATTCAAGTAATAATTTATGTCTTCTACAATTTTCAGGACCCATAAAATATTGGTCCTTACCGTTCATTAAAAAGTCATAGGCACTTGAATCAGTATATTTATCTTTCTTATAAATCTTAGAGGCAGCTATCTTATCACAGGCTGCTTCTAATAAATAATTTAGAGGCATTTCTAGGCATTTAAAACTTAAAGGATTACTATAATAGTCCTTTTCTAACCAGAATTCAAAGTGATGTTTATTTCTTCCTTTATGATGTAGCCATCCTAGAGAATAACCCTTATCTTCTTTTTCAGCATCAATAGGTGATCGATATCCTTGATAGTATTTAACACCTGAGAAAAATTCAATAAAAGAATATTTAGATAGGTCGTGCATTAAACCTTGTTTAATAAGACCACATTTGAAGCATAGTCTCATGACTTCTAGACGATGTTTGTTTATAGTTAGGGAGTGGCCCCAAAATCTCTTCAAAAATGACATTTTTTCCATTTATTTATTATAGAACATTGTTGTATAATAATGAGCATGAATAGACATGAAACACGTATTAAAGTAGTAACAGCAGTGTATCAACACTTGCTTCTTAATAAAGACATGGTTGAGACTTTCATCGATAATTTTGAGAATATCGATGAATATGTAGGTTCTATTGAGAATGATTTGATTGCGCATGAGGATGCATATATTGAGACTATTTCAAATAATCTAAATAAATGGACTTTTGATAGATTATCTTATATCGATCAAGCAATCCTTCTTGTAGGAACTAGTGAATATAATCTTAATAAGGACAATAAGAAGATTATTATTGATGAGGCAGTAAGAATCGCGAAGGAATATAGTGATGATGATTCTTACAAATATATTAATGGAGTTCTAGATAACCTATGAAACCGATAAGTGTTACGACACTTGTTAGATATTTAAAAAACAAATTAGATAGTGATGAAGCTTTAAGGAGTGTCCAAGTAAGCGGAGAACTATCTAATTTTCGTAAGACCAGTTCTGGTCATCTTTATTTCACATTAAAAGATGAAAATAGCGCTATAAGTTGTGTGATGTTTAAGTCCAAGGCTTATAGTCTTTCTTTTGTGCCTGAAAACGGAAACAAGGTCATTTGTAGTGGTTCTATTTCTATGTTTGAAGCATCAGGTTCTTTACAACTTTATGTCAATACTTTAAAGCTTGATGGAATTGGTGACTTATATCGTCAATATGAAGAATTAAAGAATAAATTATTTAATGAAGGTTTATTTGATGAAGGTCATAAGATAAAAATACCAACCTTATATCCAAGTAAGGTAGCTGTTTTATGTGGTAAAGATTCGGCAGCTATGTCTGATATTAAGATTCAATTCAATAGACGTTGGCCTTTGTGTAAGGTGGATTATTATCCTGTTATTGTACAGGGCAGTGAAGCTCCTTCTTCAATGATTCAAGCCCTTATGTATGTTGATACATTGGACTATGAAATCATCGTACTAGCAAGAGGTGGTGGTTCTTTTGAAGACTTATTTTGTTTTAATGATGAAAGGCTTGTTAGAACTATCTATGATTTAAATACTTTTATTATTACAGGTGTTGGTCACCAACAAGACTTTACATTAGTTGATTTTGTAGCTGATAGTAGAGCTCCTACGCCAACTGGTGCTATTGAAATGATTACTCCTAATATTGATGATGTATTGGATTCAATTGATGATTTATCTTATAGACTAAATAAATCAATTAATTTATTAATAGCTAATAATAAGGATAAACTAATACAATTATCTAATAATAAGTATTTCAAGGATCCTAGTTTACTTGTTGATAAAGTTTCTTTATTGTTGGATTACAAAATTGAAAGATTAAAACGTTTTTCTAATAAATTAGATAATTATCAGTTACAAATCGATAAAGAGGTAGATAGAATGTCTCTATTAGTCGATATTAAGCTTAATATGAAGCGTAATGAGCTTGATAGATTAAATGGATTGCTGAAGGCATATTCATGTGAGAATACTTTAAAAAGGGGTTATGCTCTAGTTTATAAAGATAATAAACTGGTCTCAAAAGATGTAGATATCGATGATAAACTAGTAATAGAGACATATGATCAAATAATTGATACAAGAGTAGAGAAAGTGAGTAAGAAAAATGGCTAAGCTTAAATTTGAAGATAAGATGCAAAGACTTCAAGAGATAGTTGATCTTTTAGATTCTTCTGACATTGAATTAGATAAGTCTATTTCTTTATATAAAGAAGGACTTGAATTATCTAAGGAACTTAAGGAACAATTGAGTGCTTATGAGGAAAAGATAGAGGAGCTAAAGAAGGATGAATAATTTTGAAGAATATTTAAGTCATAGTTTAGATTGTTATAAGGATAATGTGATTAAAGAGGCGATGGCTTATTGTCTTGAGGGTGGTAAGCGTTTTAGACCTAATATCATGTTTTCAATTGTAAAAGGGTTTGGATTAGATGAGAGTGTTGCCTATGGTGCTGCTTGTGCTCTTGAATATATTCAAACTTATTCTTTAATTCATGATGATTTACCAGGTATGGACAATGATGACTATCGTCGTGGCAAATTATCTTGTCATAAGAAGTTTGGTGAGGATATTGCGATTTTAACTGGTGATGCTTTGTTGAATCATGCTTTTTCAAAGATTTGTGAAGCAGATTATAGAAGTGATATTAAAGTTAATCTAATTGATGCTCTTGCTAAGTATGCAGGACTATTTGGGATGATCTATGGTCAATTGTTGGATGTAGAGAGTGAAAGTAGCGATAATAAGTCAAAAGAATTATTGTTTAAGATTCATGATAATAAGACAAGTGGCTTATTTAAGTATGCATGTATTGCGGCTATGTATTTGGGTGGTGCTACAAACTTAAAATATTTTGAATCATTAGGTTCAAAGTTAGGTATCATCTTTCAGCATCAAGATGATTTGTTCGATATTATCAAGTCAGAGGAAGAGACTGGTAAGTCTAATTCTGATTTAAGAAATGATAAGTTGACTGCTTTATCTTATATGTCAGTTGATGAATTAAAGGAATATATTGATTATCTATTTAAGGATATCTATGATTATCTATCATGTGCAAATTTTGATACTAAGTATATAATAGAGATAATAGATAGAATGAAAAATCGATAGTATGGATATTAAGGAAATTAAAAATTCTGAATTTGTAAAAACTTTAAATACAAATCAATTAAATGAACTTGCAAGCGACATAAGAGCTTTTTTGTTGGATTCTGTTTCTAAAACAGGAGGCCATCTTTCTAGTAATCTTGGAGTTGTAGAACTTACAATTGCCATGCATTATGTTTTTGATTGTGAAAAAGATAAGTTCTTATTCGATGTTGGTCACCAATCTTATATACATAAGATTTTAACTGGTAGGGCTAAGGACTTTGATACTTTAAGACAATTTGGTGGTTTAGCAGGTTTTCAAAGGAGAAATGAATCTAAATATGATTGTTTTGAGGCAGGACATTCAAGTACCGCTCTTTCGACGGCCTTAGGTATGGCAATCGCCAGGGATATTAAACATGAAGATTTTTGCGTGGTTCCTGTGGTTGGTGATGCTGCATTACAATCTGGTTTATCACTTGAAGCTTTAAATCAAATAGGCGATTTAAAGTCTAAGGTAATTATTGTCTTTAATGATAATAATATGTCTATTTCTAAGAATGTTGGTGCTTTAAGTAAGGCTTTTTCAAATCTTAGAAGTAATCAAGAATATATACAGGTAAAGGATGACGTTAAGTCGTTCTTGAATACTAAGAAGAATGGTAATGTCTTTATTGAGGTTATTAAAAATATCAAAGAATCTATTAAGGATAAGGTTATTGATTCTGGCATTTTTGAAGGCTTTAATATTGATTATATTGGTCCTGTTGATGGCCATAATATTAAAGATTTAATCAATGTTTTCGAGGCTGCTAAGAAAAAGGATGGACCTATAGTAATTCATGTAGTTACTAAAAAGGGTAAGGGTTATAAACCTGCTGAAGAAGATAAGAATGGTAAGTGGCATGGTGTTGGTAAGTTTGATGTAAAGACTGGTGAGATGTTGTCTTCTATTCCTGAAAATTATAAGACTTATTCACAAATTGTAGCTGATAAGGTCTTGGAAATTATGGATAGAGATGAAAAAGTTACCGCTATTACACCTGCGATGATTTCAGGATCTTGTATGAATAATATGTTTGCGAAATATCCAAAGAGATGTTTTGATGTAGGTATAGCCGAAGACCATGCGATTACTTTTGCGTGTGGTATGGCACTTGAGGGTTTAAGACCTTTTGTGTCTGTTTATTCTAGTTTCTTACAAAGAGCCTATGATCAACTTAATCATGATGTCTGTAGAATGAATTTGCCTGTGGTGATAGGAGTGGATAGATGTTCGATTATTGGTGAAGATGGCGATTCTCATCAGGGCGTTTTTGATATCTCATATATGAATTCTTTACCTAATATGGTTATTGCGGAAGGTAAGAATAGCAGCCAGATAGAAGCTCTTCTTGATTTAGCCTTTAGTCAAACTAGTCCTTTTGCGATTAGATATCCTAGGGGTTCTATTGAATATAATTGTGACTGTAAATGCGATGTTAGCCTAGGAAAATGGGAATTTGTCGTCAATAATATAGATAGTAAGGTAAGTATCATTACTTATGGTAATGATGTTTGTAAGATTGAGAAGGATATTAATGATAATCATCTTCCTTATAATCTTATTAATGCCTTATTTATCAAGCCCATTGATGAAGAATTGTTAGTGAGCATTGGCAAACTTAATAAGCCGATTGTGGTGTATACTAATGATATTATTAAGGGTGGTTTGGGTGATTCTATCTTAGAATGTTTAAATAAGAATCATATAAATGTTCCTGTTTACATCTTGGGTGTTGATGATATTTATGTTAAGCATGGTAGTGTATTGAAGGTTAAGGAAAGTTTAGGATTAGATCTAAATAGTTTGTATCATTTTATTGAAAGTATATGTTAAGAAGTCTTAGGATTAAGAATTTTGCGATTATTGATGATGTTTCAATTGAATTTGAAAAAGGTTTTAATGTCTTCACTGGCGAAACTGGTGCTGGTAAGTCGATTATAGTTAACGCATTATCTTATTTATTTAAGGGACGTAGTGATTCATCTTTGGTTAGAAATGGTTTTGATAAGGCTATTATTGAAGGCGTTTTTGAACTTGATGATGAGAATATTAAGAATAAATTAAATGACCAGGATATTGATTATGATGGTCTTTTAATTGTCAAAAGAGTTATTGGCAAGGATAATCGTAATTCGATTAAGGTTAATGAATCTTCGGTTACATTAAATTTCTTACAAGATTTATTAAGTTCTTATGTTGATATTCATTCACAAAGAGATTCTCAATTATTGTTTGAAAAGAAGAATCAAGGACTTGTTTTTGATAAGTATTGTGGTCTTTCTTTTGATGAGTATAAAGAAGCTTATAATGCTTATTTAAAGGTATTAGCTGAATATGATGACTTACTCAATAATACTTATAATGAAAGAGATATTGAGTTCTTTAAGTATGATTTAGAGGAACTAGAGAAGGCTGATTTAAGGCTTGATGAGGTAGAAGAACTAGAAGAGCTTGAGAAGAAACTTAAGGATAAAGAGAAGTATACTTCTCTGTTGGATAAATCATTGTCTATTTATAATGATGATGGTGGTTTGAAAGAGAACTTCTATGAATTAATTAATTGTTTAAATATAGATGATGATTCAATCATTAATATAAAGGAACAATTAAATGATTTATATTATAGTTTAGATGAGCAGATGAATAAGCTTGATAAGTTTTATGCCTCTTTAAATGATGAAGATTATAATTTGGAATCGATTGAAGAAAGATTATATACTTATTCTAAATTATCTCGTAAACACAAGATGGATACTAAGGGTTTACTTGTCTTATTAGATGATTTAAGAGCTAAGATAGCTTCTTTTGAGGATAGAGATAGAGTTTTAGCTGAAAAGAAGAATGAACTTGATAAGGCCTATAATAAGGCATTTGAATTGGCTAAAGAAATTTCAAATATTAGAAAGAATAAGGCAAAAGATTTAAGTAAAGCTATTAAACAAGAGACAAGTGATTTGTTATTAGATAACTGTATTTTTGAGGTTAATATCACTAATAAGGACTTGAGTCCTACAGGTATTGATGATGTTGAATTTTTAATTGCGATGAATAAGGGTGAAACTTTAAAACCACTTAAAAATGTTGCATCAGGTGGTGAAATGTCACGTCTTTTATTAGCACTTAAGGCTGTCTTTATTAGGTTGAGTAATACTGATTTATTGATACTTGATGAAATCGATACCGGTGTTAGTGGTAAGGCTGGTAAGTTGATTGGAAGAAAGATTGCGAAAATTGCGAAAAACTGTCAAGTATTATGTATTTCACACTTATCAATGGTAGCTGCTTATGCCAATAGTCACTACTATATTTATAAAGAAGATGATGCAGATAAGACTTGTACAAGAATAAAGAAGTTGGATGAAGATGGCATTATTAGAGAACTTGCGAATATTTCAAATTCTGTAGTTGATGATAATTCATTGGCTGCCGCAAGAGACTTGTATAATTTGGCTAAATCGGAAAGGAATGATTGCTTATGAAAAGAACGTTTGTGGTTGTAATTGACTCTTTAGGAGTTGGATATGAAGAAAAGAGCAAGGATTATGGTGATGAGGGTGCTAATACTCTAGCTCATATTTTTGAGGCAACTGAAGGTAAATATAAGATTCCTAATCTTCAAAAGATGGGTTTATGTAATTTAGTTGATGTTAAGGGTAATCCTAAAATTTATAATCCAAGTGCGTATTATGGAAAGTTAAAAGAGTCTTCTGTTGGTAAGGATACCATGACAGGACATTGGGAAATTATGGGTGTTTTAACTACTAAACCTGCTGTTACTTTTACTGATACTGGTTTCCCAAAGGATTTAGTTGATGAACTAGAAAGACTTACAGGCCATAAGTATATGGGTAATTATGCTGCTTCTGGTACTGAGATTATCAAGGATTTAGGTGAAAGACAATTGGAAACTAAAGAGATGATTCTTTATACTTCTGCCGATTCTGTTTTACAGATTGCGGCCAATGAAGAATTATATGGCTTGGATGAAATCTATAGAGTATGTCAAATCGCAAGAGATATGTGTTCTTCTAAGCCTGAGTGGATGGTTGGTAGAATTATCGCAAGACCATTTGTTGGAAAAACTGCAGATACTTTTGAAAGAACCAGCAATCGTCATGATTATGCCTTAAGTCCAAGTGATGTAACAGTTCTTGATGAAATGAAGGAAAAGGGCTTTGATGTTATTTCTATTGGTAAGATTAACGATATCTTTAATACTATGGGTATTACAAGAGCTATTAAGTCTTCTTCTTCAGTTGAGGGTATGAAACAAACTATTGAAGTAGCTAAGGAAGACTTTAATGGCATTTGTTTCACTAATTTAGTTGACTTTGATGCGAAGTGGGGTCATCGTAGAAATCCAGAAGGTTATGCTAAGGAACTTGTTGCTTTTGATGAATTATTACCTGAATTGTTAGCTAATTTAAAGGATGATGATGTCTTATATATTACGGCTGATCATGGTAATGATCCAACTTGGAAGGGTAGTGATCATACAAGAGAGATGATTCCAGTTCTTATTTATTCAAAGAACTTTAAAGAGCCAAAGAATTTAGGCACTAAAGATTCATTTGCGTGCATTGGTGCAACTATTGCGGATGAATATGGCGTAGCTAAGCCTAAGATTGGTTCTTCATTAATTGATGAATTAAAATAATTTTGTAATGTTATAATATAGACGTAAATAAAGAAGCAACCGCGTAAAGGTTATTTCTGGATTTTATTTAAAGGATAAAAAGTAGCCCTCAAATTTACCAGATTCTAGGGTTACTTTTTATTTCCGTTATTCAATTTTATTAAGTCTATTATCACAGCCAAAGCTGTTAAAACAATCATAATTATTTCATAACTATTCATACCGAATACTCCTATAATTAACAAATAAATCTATTAAAAACAGGATTTTCAGCATCCTGGCTCGCGCTGACCAGAAATAACCCTTACCTTTGCGGTTGCAGGTAACATTTTAACATTCCTATGTTTTAAAAAATTCCCATCTTTTTCCCATTTGAGTGTTGATAAATGTGGATAACTTTTATATTTAAACGAATTTATATCTTTATCACAATACTAATATAATTTTGGTTTGATGATAAAATTTAATTAAAGAAGAAATAACAGGAGGACTTAATGGATAAGCAATTGTTGAATGAAATGAATAACGCATATTATATACTTGAACTAAAAGAAGCCGAGATATTTCATGCACTATTTCATAGAATCTTTGATTTAGAATCAGGTTGGTATAGTGGCCATTATTATAAAGATAATAATAGTAAATGGTTTCTTACTTCTTATCCTATTCCTGTGATTGATGTAAGGGGTTTTTGTGATATTGAAATTGGCTTTGATAAGATTTCTATTTCTACAAAACTAAAACGAGACAGAACTCTTACTTATTCATTTGAAAAGTTTGAGATGTATTTGTCAACCCAAAACTGAGCCACTTCATCAATTTAAAAATGAGCCACCTACCAATGATATTAAATATGGTA
>CAKVAL010000016.1 GCA_934725085.1 uncultured Erysipelotrichaceae bacterium
TTACGATACCCTCAATTTTGTTTGAAGCTTCTGTACTTTGAATCTTAGCAATCTCTAACAATTCCGTTAATTTGTCCGCATTAGATTCAATAAACAAATTTTGTTCGCCTTTATACTCATGAATAGAAGTTAGAAGTGTAACAATATTAGGAGTTAAAAGCTTTTTCCATGATTCTTTATAATCAAATTCTCTCATTATACTTACCCCTCTTTCACCTCTTTAATTGTAAATTCAATTTAGTCATAAATCAATTCAATTTAGTCATTTTTCGAAAAATGACTAAATTGAAACCTAAAATGACTAAATTAAAAATGTTTCCATACAACACATGAGTTTATAGGAAACTTTTATAATATCCTTTATTTAAGCCAACAATTGAAGTTTTGTATCCACACAAGTGTTAAACTCATCTCTTTTCATTCCACGCAAACCATAGTATTGTAATACCTACAATTGATTCTGTGATCAACAATATAAAAGGAATACTATCTACAATCTTTTCAGTACGAACATCATCAGCACTAACAAGATTAACACTAGAAAATATTATGATAGCTACCATCCCAATAGTAGCTAGAAACTTAACCATCTTTTTCATATGAAGATTATTCTAATCACCAATTAAATATTTTCCATTATTTTTAATTAAATGACTTATTTATTATTTAAATGACTTATAATTAGCTTATGATAACTAATGAATTAATTGAACAATCACTAAATATTATTACTGAATACTATAGTAATAACTTACAACCATTTTTTGATAGTCTAAGTGATGATGTCTTATGGATTGGACCGGTAGAAGGACAAGAGATGAGAGGAAGAGAAAAAATGATAAATGTTTTCTCTTCAGAAGAACACAATCTAACATTCACTGTTGGATCTATTCGTGTACAATGTATCACTCTAAACAAAAACGCACATGAAGTTCTTCTTCATTATGAAATCTTTACTCACTACCCTAGCGGTAATACTGATTTACATAATCAAAGAACACAACTATCATGGCATCTAAACAAATCCAAATGGGAAATAGCTCTTGTACATGTTAGTAATGAATGGAAAAAAGATAATAGAGATACCATTTATCCAGTTCATTATGAAAATGCAGGAATACCTGTTAGATTAATTGAAAAACCAGATTACTACATTACCCTGCAAGCATGCGATATGAAAGTTCATCGTATATCTATTCATAATGTTTTATATGTAGAAACCATTAAGAAAGCAACCAAACTAATTGTTCATACTAAAAACGAAAATATTACAATCAATGGCAAACTAAGTGACTTTGAAAACAAATATAATGATCATCTATTAAGAATACACACAAGCTTTCTAATTAATCCAAGTTATGTTACCAAGATAGAACGTTTTAATCTACAACTACAAGACGGTACAATCTTACCTATTCCTGAAAAGAAATATACTGAAGTTAAAGAAGCTATTTTTTCAAGAAAATAGTTCCATACAACATTTTCTTTTCTATCAAACAACGATGATAGCGCCTATTTAAGCCATTATTTAACACTTTATATAATCGCAACTGTTAAATTAACTTAGAATTGGTATAATCTTAATTGTGCGACTAACACATTAATCTGATATAAAAATTAAGTTGGCGAACAACATTAAAATTCGTAAGAAATGCGGTTATGTAAAGGACCGAGGGTTGGCAGACAATACAAAAATTAGTCACTAAAGGAGGCGAGTAGTACTGCGGTATTACAGTCTCCTTTTAAATTTAAAAAAGATGAACTTAATCATCTTTCCAATATCTTCTCCAACGCATAAGCTATGCCATCATGGTCATTATCACCACAAATCATATCAGCAGCTTCCTTAGCTTTATCTTGACCATTAGCCATACATACACCAAGGCCACAATTCTTAAGCATCGTAATATCGTTCTCTGCATCACCAAAGGCGCAGATTTCATCAATATTAAGACCTAACTTATCACAAAGCACATCCTTAATAACACTACCCTTATCAATACCCTTATTAGTAAATTCATAGAAGAAATCAGCCGAGAATACTGAACACAAATCATCAAAACCTTCACTTAACTTATCTTGATTAGCTCTTAAATACTCAGGATCTCCATAAGTTAATACCTTAGGAGTATCGTGGTCTAAATAGCTTACTATATCTTCAACTTCACTAATAAGCAAATTATTCATCCTAGTTTCATATTTAAGCACATTAAAAGGCTTATCACGATAAGTAATCGTATTATTGAAACAATCCTCACAAATAACATGATTATCTTCTTCTAAAACATAAACAAGCTTATCAAACTTAGATAAGTGCTTAATCAAATCTTTAGTTCTATCCTTATTTAAATAGTTTCTAAAATATTCATGCTTACCATCAGCACTACTAACTCTAGCCCCATTATAAGAAATAAGTAAACCATCATGCTTATCAAGCTCTAACTCATTCACAAACTTACTCAAACCAAAAGTAGCTCTACCACTTGCTAAACAAACCCTAACACCATTTTCTTGTGCCATTAAGATAGCTTCTTTAGTTAACGGTGTAATAACCTTTTCAGAATTGGTAAGTGTACCATCTATATCAAATATCAATGTCTTAATCATTGTTCCATTATAGCAGTTAAAACAGTTGTTTAAACAACAATATTAAAAGAGGTACCACGACCTCTTCTAACTATCTATCCTTATTTTTCTCTTTTAAACAATAAGCACCAATGCCCAGCCATACAACAGCCAAAGTAATTAGTAAAACCTTAGAACCAGTAGGCAAAGGACCCAAATCAGCACTCAAATTACCTATTTGATCCAAACGATACAAAGACCTTACATCATCAAACAATTGATCAATAAAGTCACCGTTTACATCCTTACCTCTTCTAGCGCCCTTAACCGTTTCCTCAATCAATTGACCAGCCGCATTTCTTAAAGAAGCCGAGCCATTAAAGACACTAGTAGTAAAAGTATTATCGATATTATCAATCAACAACTTAACGGCATCAATCTTTATACTATAATGCTCAAGATTATCTTCACCACCCTTACTCAAGTAATCCTGATAACTAGGATCATCAATCGCCTTAGTAGTAACCGGAATATACCCTTCTGTCTCACTATAACTAATCTGAATATCATTACTCAACAAATATTGGGCAAAAATCCAAGAAGCCAACACCTCTTTAGAATCAGCCTTATTAAAAATGCAAATAGAAGGACCCTGAGAAATCATCGTAGGATTATTCACATCAACCTGAGGAACCTCCCTTACAACTGTCTCAAACCTAACAAGTTTCTCTTCAGGAATATCAACCAAAGGTGCATCACTTCCCATCCAAGTAGCCCCAGCTGTTGAATCTACCGCAAAGATACATTGACCCGCATTCAAGAAATTAGCTGGATAACTAGAAATCTTAAAAGTAGAGAAAGCCCTAGACTCTGCATGCTTAGCAATCTCTAACAACAATTCCTTAGTAGTATCATTAAAAATCTCAATATTACCATCATCATCAGAATAACCAGCGCCACTTTGTCTTAAAAGCTGAATCATCATATTATCAGTAGACTTATAGATAAAAGGAATCATCGTCTTTTGACCATTAACCAAGAAATTACCATCCTCATCCTTAGCCATAGCCTTCTCACTAACCTCGAAAATAAAATCCCAAGTTACCACATCAGGTATTTCATAACCCAACTTTTCCACAAAATCCTTATTAATATATAAAGCCTCTGTAGACCTCATAAAAGGCAAGGCATACTGATGGCCATCGATTACTCCCTCATTCAAAAACTTAGAAACAATCTCATCCTTACTTGGACCATCAAACTTTATTTCACTACCACCAAAACCATACTTTGCATCAGTCATTAGTTCATCTAGTGGCACAACAACATTATTACCAGTCAAATAAGTCGCAATATGATCAGGATAAGTAATACATACATTAGGAGTAGTATTAGTAGAAATATTAGTAATAACATCATTATAGATTTGACCATAGTCAGTATATAAAGACAAATTAACCTTAATATTTGGATAAATAGCCTCAAAATCACTAATAGCCTTCTTATAAATAGCTACCTGATTCTTATTACTATCATTCTTCGCCCAAAAAGTAATCTCATAAGTCTTAGTAGAATCATAGTCTTCAGGAACTGTAAACCCGGTTGACTTAGCTTGACCATGACAAGCTGTTAAACAAAATAACACTAGAAGTAAACAAATAAACTTTCTCATCCTTTTGTACCTCCTCTTGAAACACCTTCCATAATCTTCTTATGGAAAATCAAGAACAAGACAATCAAAGGAATTGAAATAAGCACAACCGCCGCCATCATAGCCGGCACATTTTCTCTACCAAAACCACTCTCTCTAATTGTCTGAATACCATTAGAAACAAGGAAATACATCTCATTATCCGTAATAAGTCTTGGCCATACATAGGCATTCCAACACTCAATAACCTTAAGAATAATAACCGTCACGATAGTAGGCTTACAAATAGGAATCATAACCTTAAACAAATACTTCAAATCACTAGTACCATCAACCTTAGCGGCCTTATATAAAGAATCCGGGATCTGTTGGAAATTTTCCTTCAACAAATAAATATAAAAGACACTAGTAACACTTGGAAGAATCAAACCCGTAAAAGTATTTCTCAAACCCAAATTTGTAATCGTCACAAAATTTGTGATAATAACAAGTTCATTTGGAATCATCATCAAAGAAAGAAAAGCTGTAAAAGTAAAATTCTTACCCTTAAAATCCAAACGTGCAAATGCATACGCTGCAAGTACCACCACAATCAACATTAATGCAGTAGTAACTACTGTAAAAATCAAAGTATTCAAGAAATATCTTGCCAAAGGAACAGCCGTAAAAGCCTGCGTGTAATTCTCTAAAGTAGGATTTGACACAAAGAACTTTGGAATATATTCACCATTATAAGTACCATAACTCTTCAAAGAAGTAAGAATCATCCAATAGAAAGGAAACAATACGATAATAGCCCAAATACCCAAAAAGATATAAATTATAGTCTTCAAAAGACCATCCTTAAACTTAACCTTCTTATAATCCGTATTATTCATAATTAACCCTCTTTGAAGTCAATAAATTAATCACTGTAATTGTCAATACTATTACAAACAAAATAATCGCAGCCGCACTCGCAAAAGATGGATAACCACCAGAAGAACCATACAACATATCATAGATATAACCTACAATCGTATTCATACCAGCCGCATTCAAATCCGTACCAAATATGGCAACAACATCACTATAAGCCTTAAACGCACCAATAAAACCAGTAATTATCAAATAGAAAATCATTGGTGAAATCATTGGTAGCGTAATCTTGGTGAAGATTCTAAACTTAGAAGTACCATCAATTCTAGCAGCCTTATATAAGTCTTGATTAACACTAGCTAGAGCACTTGTAAGAATCAAAATCTTAAAAGGTAATACTACCCAAATAGTATAGAAACACAAGACAAACATCTTAGCCCAATATGGCCCATCAATAAAATCGATAGAACTATAGCCTAATGAATTTATCAACACATTGACTAAACCGTCAGAATAAGCTGTCTTCTTAAACAAAATCATAAACACCAAACCAACTGCCAAAGTATTTGTAACATATGGCAAGAAATAAATAGTTTGGAACAAATCCTTTAACTTCTTAATTGAATTCAATGCCAAAGACACCAGTAACGCAAAACCAGTTGATAAAGGTACTGTGATAATAACCAAAATAAATGTATTTTTTAACGCCTGTAAAAAATAAGGATCACGAAGCACATATTGATAGTTATAAGCACCTACTCCCTTATAAGTACCAGAGGCAAAATTATAAGCCTCCTCAAAGGAATAAACGAAAACATCAATAAGTGGATATACCATAAAAACGCCAAGAAAAACCAAAGCCGGCAACAAGTATAACCACGCTTTATAATTGTTTTTCTTAAACATCTAAACGCTCTTCACTTTCTTTATCAAAGACATAAATCTTACTAGGCTTAATATCAAACTTAACAGTCTTTGAACTCTCATCAACTACAGTATCACTTGGAATAATAGCTCTAACATCCTTATCAGAAACACAATGCTCATTATAAGAAATCACACTATGATCCCTACCCATTACATCTCTTCTAATAAAGTCACAAGTTAAGGTACCTCTATCACTTACCACTAGTCCTTCTGGTCTAATACCTACATATACATCTCTATCATTAGACTTAAACTCCATGATTTTATCATCACCGATATATAGATAATTATTCTTTACTTTTCCATCAAAAACATTAATAGCAGGAGTACCCAAAAACTTAGAAACAAACAAGTTACAAGGATTATCATAAACATCCTGTGGCTTACCAATCTGTTGCACAACACCAAGCTTCATAACCACGATCACATCAGAAATAGACATAGCCTCCTCCTGGTCATGAGTTACAAAAATCGTTGTAATACCAGTCTCCTTCTGAATACGCCTAATCTCCTCACGAGTTTGTAAACGAAGTCTAGCATCCAAGTTACTTAACGGTTCATCTAGTAATAACACATTAGGAAGCTTAACCAAAGCACGTGCAATTGCCACACGTTGTTGCTGACCACCAGACAATTGCTTAGGATAACGATCCATATATTCTTCAATCTGAACAAGCTTAGCAGCCTCAATAGCCTTGCTTAACATTTGTTCCTTAGATAACTTATCCTTACCCTTTAAATTCTCAAGAGGGAAACAAATATTCTCCTTAACAGTCAAATGAGGATACAAGGCATAATTTTGGAAAACCATACCAACACCCCTATTTTCAGGAGGCATCTCAGTAACATCAACATCATCAAAATATAGCTTACCTGAAGTAGCACCCTCTAAACCACAAATCAAATTCAAACAAGTAGACTTGCCACAACCTGAAGGACCCAACAAACCAATTAATTTACCATCAGGAATCTCAAAACAGAAATCATTAACGGCCGTAACATCCTTACCACCCTTAGTATTAGCCTTAAACACCTTCGTTAAGTGATCAAAAACAACCTTCATAAGTTACTCCTTGTTACCAAGCTTTTTATTCACAAACTTCACAATAGTAGTCAAAGTTTGTTTAGGCACAAACCTTGTAGCCGCAGCAGCACTCTTATACAAGATACCATCAACACACAAACCACCACCAGCATCAACCTTACGCATACTAGAATCAGCTAATTGTTTAACATTTCTTGTGAAATACTTCTTCTTAACATTAGACATAGTCACATTAGCACGATTCCAGAAATTAGTATCGATAGGACCTGGACAAATAGTTGTAACCTTAACATTATATGGCTTCAACTCTTCTCTTAAAGCTAATGAGAAATTAAGGACAAAGGCCTTAGAAGCATAATAAACAGCCATATAAGGACCTGGCATAAAACCGGCAATAGAAGCGATATTCACGATATGACCAAATTCCTTTTCCTTAAAATAATTGCCAAAATAATAAGCCAATGTCATAAGACCCTTATCATTTAAGTCAATCATCTTTTGGAACTTCTCAACATCACCATCTAGAAACAAACCAAAGTCACCAAAACCAGCATTATTCACAAAACAAGAAACATTCAAGTTATTAGAAATTACATAATCATATACAGTCTTAGCACCATCGTTCTTAGACAAATCAGAGATTAAAGTTAAAATATTTATACCATATTCCGCATTAATCTCTTCCTTAGCTTGCAACAACTTCTCTTCATTTGTGGCGACCAACAATAAATCAAAGTCTCTCTTGGCAAATCTCTTGGCAAATTCCTTACCAATGCCAGAACTTGCCCCCGTAATAACAACATAGCTCATAAATTATTCTCCTATCTTTGCATATCGTCTTGCAATCCAACTACATACACTATCCAGACCAGGATAGATTACTCTTTCTGAAATATTAATATAATCAAGCTTATCTCTTATTTCTAGCTTATTCTCCTTAGGAATGATTATCTTATATAAAGAAGAATCCTCTTCTACTAAATCAGATATCAAAACTTTAGAATTTGAACAAATAGAGAATAAAGAATACTGATTAATCATTCTATTATCACCACTTGCAGGTTCAAAGAATAGAAAGAAGGGATCATCACTCAAAGCTTCAAGTTCCCCTAAATTCTTCGCATTCCTCTCTAACAAACTAACCGTAAAAGAACTCATATCTCTTTTAATTAATTCAGACTTTAAAGGTTCTGGCATCCTTTTTAAAGACTCATTAGTATCAATACAATAGATGGCACCATCCTTATCATAATCATTCAAATTAACAGTCACAAAATGAGCGGCCACCAAAGGTGAATAAGTCCAGTCTAACAGCCTTGTAGGAAGGCCAAAGTGTTGACCAGTTGCCAACATTTGCCAGAAAGAATTAATATCCTTTAATTCATCAAAACCATACTTCTTAAAAGACCTAATAATATTCTTCTCTAAATTAAGATTATGACCACATTCACGATTAAGAGTTGTAATCAAAGGATAATTATCATCAGAAACCCCTCTATAAACATAATCATTACGATAACGATGTATCTTACTATCGTAACAATCCTTAAATACTAAATTTTGAAGTTCTTCAAAACTATGAATAACAACCTCTCTCATCTACAAACTCCTCGCTATACTTTCAATTTTATTTAAACGATGCTTAAGACCTGACTTAGATAGAGATTCACCATATCTTTCTAGATACTCATCACATAATTCATTCAACGAATAATCCTTACAATCAAGCCTCAAATCAATGACATTCTTTAACTTTTCATCCAACTCTTTATACTTATCAGCCTCTTTAATTGCCAACATATAATCTATTTGTTCATTAGCAGCCTTCAAGGACTTCATTTCATTGGCAATCTCACAATTATCAATTCTAATAAGTGAATGCTTAAAATCTCTTTCGATTCTAGCATCCTCAAACTCCAATAAACAGGTAGTAGTACCAATCAGTCTTAGGAAATCCGAAATCACTTCTGCCTTCTTTAAATAAACAATTTGCTTATTCCTTCTTGTAGAAATCTTTGCCTCGATATTAAACCTAGCCAACAACTTAATCACAAAGTTAGCATGGTCCTCATCATTTAAAGCCAACTCAAGATGATAATTCTTATTCATTGGTGAGTTACAAGTGCCGTAGGCCAAGAAACAACCAGCCAAATAATTCTTAGCACAACAATTCTTCGCAACTGTCAAATAAGAAGGATGTGACAATAAGCCATTCTTATATAAACCAACATCCTCAAGTATCTCAATACCACTTCCAAGTGTCTTAACGATATAAATATTATTCTTCTTCAAATTATTCTTCTTAATAACACTTAATTCGGTATCCACCTTATATAGCTTCTTCAACAAATAAACAATACGCTTTTCACATGTTGGATTTTCACTTCTAATAAGTAACTGCATCCCCTTGTTAGAAATAGTTAAAGATGAGGTCAACTGTAAAAGGGCACATAACTGTGCCTTCTTGCAACAATCATCAACTTCAATAGAAGCTATCTCTTGTTTAATAGAACCTGTAAAAGACATTAAAGTTTCTCCAGTAATGACTTAACAACTTTTCTAATCTTAATTGGACTATGTCTTACATTATTCTTAGAAAAATCTAATAAACTTCTAGAAATAACCTCTACATCATTATTTCCTTCATCCTTTACTTCAATCGCCTCTTCCACAATATATCTAGCTAAAATATCCTCAGGAATCTTATCCTTATGAGTAACCACTAAATCAAGTGGCACATTATGTCTTCTAAAGGCATCCACGTGTTCCTTAAGATTATAATTATAAGTCTCACCTCTTTGAGTCATCGCGTTGGCAAAATATATCTTCTTAGCCTTAGACTCATTTAAGGCATCATTAATATCCTTAATAATCACATTAGGCATAATCGAAGTATATAAACTACCAATACCATAAATAATCAAATCAGCCTTAAGTATCGCATTAATAGCTTCCTTATTACCAGGCACATCATGATCATAAAAGACTTTATCGATATGCATTAACTTAGATGGGATATTAGCCTCACCCTTTTCAATAGAACCATCCTTATATTTCGCATATAAAGAAATAGTATCCAAACTAGAAGGAATGACTCTACCCTTAGCCTTCATCATCCTACCCATTTCCTTAATCGCAATAGGCAAGGAACCATTATTTATTTCAATTAGTGCAGCCAATACTAAGTTACCCAAAGAGTGACCAGAAACATCACTTTCATCTTCACCCTTAAAACGATACGCAAAAAGTTCATTAAATTCTTTGGAATCAGATAAAGAAACTAGGACATTACGAATATCACCAACAGCTGGAATATTATAAAGTTCTCTAAGTCTTCCTGTAGAACCGCCATCATCCGCAACCGTTACAATTGCACATAACTCTACGTCTCCCAGATTCTTAAGAGCCTTCATAATAGTTGCCTGGCCATGTCCTCCTCCAATCACAACTACCCTTTTCATCTCTTATCTAGCTCCCTATGTTTAATATGAGAAACATATTTATTCTTATAATAATCATACAAGTAGTTCGCAATAGTAACACTTCTATGTTGACCACCGGTACAACCAACGCAAATTGTCAAATGACGCTTATCTCCATTGTTGTCATAAGCCTTCAACATGAAATCAACATAATCGATTAACTTCACAATATATTCTTGTGTCATCTTAGAATTAAGCACAAAGTCCCTAACTTCTTCGTCTTGCCCAGTCTTCTCTTTTAATTCTTCAACATAGAAAGGGTTGTCTAAGAAACGCACATCAAAAATCACATCACAGTCCTTAGGAATACCATTTTTAAAGCCAAATGACACAAAGCTCAATGATAGGTTCTTATCTTCAATATCATTCAAAGCTCTACTTATTTGATCCTGAAAAGCTCTAACAGGAAGATTAGTAGTGTTAATTAAGAAACCTCTGTCTTTATATTTGTATAGAATGTTCTTTTCAATATCCAAAGCCTCAGATAAAGTATCCGCTACATTATTAATTAAAAGTGGATGAATTCTTCTTGTGAACTTATAACGATTAATGATAGTCTCCTTATCCGCATCAATAAGAATCAAAGTCACTTTGAAATTAGTATTAGTTAATAAAGTAACCGCCTTATCCAAGTCAAAAGGAGATATTGTCAACACAACATTTTGATACTTAAAAGAATCATCATTATCGATTAAATTAATTAATTCCTTTAATAGCTCTGGAGGGTATTGGTCTATACAACGATAGCCCTTGTCTTCCAAATAATTAGAAGCAGTGGTTTTACCAGCTCCGCTAACTCCACTAATAATAACAAGCTTTTTCATAATACCTTAATTGTATCACACGCTTATTTGTGTACCACCACTAATTGCCAGCCTGTATCTCTAAAATAATATCTCTAAGTTCTGCCGCTCTTTCAAAGTTAAGTGCCTTAGCAGCCTCATTCATTTCCTTAGTTAAATCCTTAACCAACTTATCCTTATCCTTGGCACTATGATTCTTCTTTTTCATATACTTAGAAATATTCTCTTTATTCTCTTTACCACGAATAACTTCAGCTACTTCTTTAATAATAGTCTTAGGAATAATTCCATGTTCTACGTTATAAGCTTCTTGAATGCTTCTTCTTCTATTGGTCTCAGTTATCGCCTTATTCATTGAATCAGTCATCTTATCCGCATACATGATTACCCTACCATGGGCATTACGAGCAGCTCTACCAATAGTTTGAATCAGTGACTTCTCACTTCTTAAGAAACCTTCTTTATCTGCATCCAAAATAGCCACCAAAGAAACCTCAGGTAAGTCTAAACCTTCTCTTAATAAGTTGATGCCAACTAAAACATCATATTCACCTTTTCTTAAATCATGAATAATCTGACTTCTCTCTAGTGTCTTCGTCTCATGATGTAAGTAAGCTACCTTTAGATTTTGCTGTTTCAAGAAACTAGTTAAATCCTCAGCCATCTTAACTGTTAAAGTAGTTATTAAAGTACGTTCATTATTGTCAATGTTCTTCCTAATCTCTTCCAACAAGTTATCAATTTGTCCCATTGTCTCTCTTACTTCAACACTAGGATCAAGTAAACCAGTAGGACGAATAATTTGTTCAACCACTTCACCAGCCTTTTCTAATTCATAATCACCAGGTGTAGCACTGATATAGATTCTTTGAGCGTCTATCTCTTCAAACTCCTCAAACTTTAGTGGTCTATTTTCTAAAGCACTAGGTAGTCTAAAACCGTATTCAACCAAAGTCTCTTTTCTTGCCCTATCACCATTAAACATGCCCTTGATTTGAGGTAAGGAAACATGTGATTCATCGACCACAATTAAAAAATCCTTTGGAAAGTAATCAAACAAGTTATATGGTCTTTGACCAAAAGTTCTATGATCTATATGCATCGCATAATTTTCAATGCCAGGACATACACCAGTCTCTCGTAAAGCTTCTAAATCATAGCGGCATCTTTGTTCCAAACGTTCATATTCTAATGGTTTATTATTATCTTTATAATACTTAAGTCTTTCCTCAAGTTCTTTTTCGATTCCCTCACAGGCAATATTGATATCTTTCATATCTCTTGCATAACCGGTTGCTGGTGGGAAGACATATAAGACATAAGCATTGATGATGTTTTTAGTTAAAGGATCAATCTCACAGATTCTTTCTATCTCATCATCAAACATTTCAATACGCACAATTATCTTGTCATTATGGCCTGGTACCAACTCAATAACATCGCCCTTAACAGAGAAAGTACCACGTAGATGATCTATATCATTTCTAATATATTGTCTTGCGATAAATCTTTTAATTAGTTCTTGTCTATCGATTGTTTCACCTACCTTCAAAGTAAAAAACATATCTTCATAATTAGTAGGATCACTACTTGCATAGATGCAGGCAACAGAAGCCACCACAATCACATCACTTCTCTCTAATAATGAATTATAAGTAGACATTCTAAGCATATCTATTTCATCATTAGTTACTGCATTCTTCTCAATATAAGTATCCGTCTTTGGCATATATGCCTCTGGTTGATAATAGTCAAAGTTTGAGACAAAGTATTCAACGGCGTTGTTTGGAAACAAAGCCTTAAACTCTGAATATAATTGGCCAGCTAAGGTCTTATTATGAGCAAATACTAAAGTGGGTTTGTTTACTTCTTGTATTACATTGGCCACAGTAAAAGTCTTACCAGTACCTGTAGCCCCTAGTAATACTTGTTCATGTTTGCCTTCTTCAATACCCTTAACCAACTTATCAATAGCCTTAGGCTGATCACCAGTTGGTTTGTATTCACTTACTAATTCAAATCTTCCTTCTTTATACATACGTTTCTATTAAAAGCTTCCTCGATATATTCACAAATATCTTTCGCAACATATAATCCTTCACTTTCTTCTAAAGTGATTGGAAGTGTCAACATTAATTCTTTATATAAAAGTGACTTGGCCATCTTTAACTTACTTGGATCTTTTAGATAATATTCTTCTAAATACTTATTACCAGCTAAGAAGCCATCACTCTCTTCAATTGGTAGTTGATACTTAGGAATAAACTCATATTCCATGCCCTCATCATTGTAGTAGATAGTATCATTTAACTCTTGTCTTATTAAAGAATCTAATAATAAAGCCTTCGCATTCTTAAAACCCTCATGACTTAAATAATCATTACAGATATCTACATATTCTCTTAGATTCTTCTTATCTAAGATGGATACTGCCATTAGTTGTTTTTCTTTTGAACCACCAAGATATTCAACGATTTCTTCATCGCTTAAACTATGTGTCTTAACATCTACTGCCAGACTATCCTTAATCTCATTAAGCTTTTCTTCAAAGTCTCTTGGAATATAAGCTTGACTTAATTCATCGTCAACAATCCTTCTAACTTCATCTTGTTTATTATCTTTTAATAATTCTTCTATTTTTTTTAAAATTTCATCATAATAATTCATGACTATATGATACATCTATTTTATAATTAATTGATACGGAGGCGTACCCAAGTGGCTGAAGGGACCGCACTCGAAATGCGGCAGGTCATTAACGTGGCGCATGGGTTCAACTCCCATCGCCTCCGCCATAAGCCCACCGTAATTTTGATAAAATTTGGAGGATTAGAGAATGTTAATGAATAATAATGAGTATCTGGACTTGGTTCAGATGGTCAAGCAAAAAATCAAGCATGCACAACACAAAGCGACGCTGAGTGTCAACAAGGAGCTTATCATACTCTATCACGGCATTGGTCGCCTTATCAATGCACATAAGTCTTGGGGTAATAAATTTATTGAAAATCTTGCCACTGACATTAAGCTTGCTTTTCCCGAAGTAAAAGGATATTCTGTCAGAAACCTTAAATACATGGCAAAGTTTGCAGCTACCTACGAGGACGAAGAATTTGTGCAACAAGCTGTTGCACAAATTCCGTGGGGACATACAATAATTCTCTTGGATAAGATTTCAGATAGCACGATTCGTAACTGGTATATCGAAAAGACTATCGAAAACGGTTGGTCTCGCAATGTTCTCGTCCATCAAATCGAAAGCGGACTTTATCAGAGACAGGTTATTGCAGATAAGATAAGCAACTTTGAAAATCGCCTGCCTACTCCTCAGAGCGAACTGGCAACACAGACGATGAAAGACCCGTACATTTTTGACTTCATTCCTTTCAAGGAAAATATGGTCGAAAGAGATATTGAACAAGCTCTCGTTAAGAATGTAACCAAGCTCCTGTTGGAGTTGGGCACCGGTTTTGCTTTCCTCGGTAATCAGTATCACCTTAATGTGGGTGGTGACGATTTCTACATTGATCTGCTGTTCTATAATCTCAATCTGCGTTGCTATGTTGTAATTGAACTAAAGACGGGTGAGTTCAAGCCCGACTATGCCGGTCAGCTTAACTTCTATCTCTCTGCCGTGGATGGCATTTTGAAGTCCGAACATGACAATCCTACGATTGGTCTGCTACTTTGCAAGAGCAAAAATAATCTTGTTGCAGAATACGCTCTCAAAGATATGTCTAAGCCTATCGGCGTTAGCGAATATAAGGTAACAAGAGATCTGCCTGAAAATCTGAGCAAACAGCTCCCGTCTATCGAAGATATTCAAAAGCATATTGCGAACGACTGACTTATAAAATAGTTAGAAACTTGGGATTGTTGAGGTGAGATAATGATTTACTTAATGAGACATGGCACAGATTCATCTGAACGCTATGGCGGATGGAACGCATATGGACTAACAGAAAAATATGCTGTAACTTATGGCATTGCATTTGCAACGAATGTGGTACATTTTTGAAAACAACTGCACCATCTCGCTTTGAAAATACACCCCCTTAACGGGTTTCTATCAAAATTACAATTATTTACAATAATTATTATGAAATTTATTGATTCTTATAAAAGATTGGAACAATTATGTAATGACATGTTTAATGATAAACATGGTATTTCTATTTATATAGACAAAATGATTAGCACTAGTAATGGTTGTTATTATGTTGACAGTTGGGACGAAGATTTAAAACAACTTAAGCATTACCGTTGGATAAGAAACATAATTGTACATGAACCTGATTACACTGAAGAAGATTTATGTGAACATAATGATGAAGTATGGCTTAACAACTTCTATAATAGAATTCTAAATCAAAAGGATCCTCTTGCGTTGTATCGTAAACAAGCACATAAAACCCAAAACAAAAATAAGCGTGTATCTATACAAACAAGTCAAACATACACGCAATATAAAGAACCATCAAAAGTATCACCAATTTTAGTTACCTTGGTAATTATTGGCTTTATCATTATGATGATATTAAGTATCCTCTACTTTTTTATGTCATGATACAAGAAAAATTAATCAGCAAGCTTAATGCTAAAGACTTATTTGACAATAAGTTATTAGATAATTTAACTCCAGGTACTTTTTTTACTCTACAAACAATTCATAAGTATCTTTTTAATAATGTCTTTGACTTTGCGGGTAATCTTAGAACAGTTAATATTGCCAAGGGGAATTTTCTTTTTGCACCCTTAAATTATTTAAAGAACACACTACAAAATATCGACAAGATGCCTCAATCTACATATGATGAAATAATTGAAAAGTATATAGAAATGAACATTGCCCATCCTTTTAGAGAAGGCAATGGTAGAAGCACTCGTATATGGTTAGATCATATTCTAAAAGAAGAACTAAATAAAGTGATTAATTGGACTAAGATAGACAAACAATCATATTTAAATGCCATGATTGATAGTCCTATTGATGACACTAAAATCAAAGAATTATTAAAAGCTTCTTTAACAAGTGACATCAATAATCGTGATATCTATTTAAGAGGTATTGATCAAAGCTATTATTTTGAAGATTTAAATGAATGCACACTATCAACCAACGGGATAGCTAAACGCAGCCAAAACGATTGCCATTAAAATGTCAACCGTTTTGGCCTCCCGGGCTTTCAATGTAGAGACATTACTGAAGAATTTGTTTATTTAAAGCATTCACTAGTTATAACTTGTTATAATGGTAAGGTATTAAAGGAGCAATGAATCTCCCCGGGTCAAGACCCGGGGTATCTTACCCTAAGCGATGCAAATGTTACTTGAACAAATGTATCTGCTTGTAATCCTCGCAATCTTGTCCCTGATTTTTCACGTAATCTCTTATTACTGTTTCGTTTGTATTTTTGCCTACTGTCGCAACGAAGTATCCGTCGCTCCAAAACTGTCCACCCCATAACCATTTCTTTACCTCAGGACATTCAAGGAATATCTGCCTTGCAGTTATTGACTTGATTATCTTTATTATTTGAGACGGAGAATAATTTGGAGTGCTTTGAACTAAGAAATGTACGTGATTTTTATCTGCTCCAATTTCAAGAAACTTGATGTAATCATATCTAAGTTCTATCTCTTGGCAGATATTCCATAAATGAGCTTCTACATTATCACTAAAAACGGAGCGACGATACTTCGCTGGACATACAAAGTGATATACAAGATTGCTTACATTGTGGCACAAGGCCACATACGTACTAGATTCTTTTTGCATCGCTCTTCCTTTTGATGATATTTTATCACCAAAAGGAAGACCATACGTTGCAAGCAACGGGGAAAACCCCAAGGAAGCTCTGACCTGTCAAAGACATGTCACTCGCTTATTTTAGATGAATAAAAAATTATTATGCGTTTGTGCATTATCTCTATTACTAACAGGTTGTGGCGATTTAGCTAAAAGTAATGTAACCGAAGGTAAAACCGTTACAATCGATGCCACAGAAAAGATTGACCCAACTATTTATTTAAAAGATTTAGATAAAAACGCCACTGTTGATTATGAAATCAAAAACAATGAAATGGTTATTACAGTAACTAAGGGTGATAAAACTGAGAATATTAATATTCCAGTACAAGTCAATGAACCTAAGGTGTCAATCGATCGCCATATCGAAGTTGATAAGTATGTTGGTTATGACCTAGAACAATACATCCATGAAGATGAAGGCGTAACTCATACAATAAACTTTGATGAGGATACAGGCAAATTATCAGTGACCTTCACTAAGGGCGAATGGTCTACTACCCTAGAAGATGATGTTACAGTATTAGATAGTAACCCCATTAATAATTGGCCAAAAACATATTCTTGTATCGACAGCGCACTACCTCTAACAGGTACGATTACACTAAATAAAGACGGCACTTTTAAAGATAAAGGTGACTATGGATGGAGCGATACTGGTAAATATACCTACGATGGCAATAACAGCTGGTATTTCGATTACAATAATTCTAACGATTTATACGCATCAGGTAATTATGAAAAAATTGTACAAGATACTGGACTTACACAAAGTGGTAACCCTTCGTATGTAACATGCACATTAATTAAATAAATTAATCTCGGAAATCAATTCCGAGATTTTTATTTGACCAAAATTAAAAGCTATCGAGTTTTTATGCCCAATAGCTCTTTTTTATTTAGTATATTCCCAACTTCCTGTCTTATAGTTGAAGAATCTGGTCTCTCTAATCTTTGCATATAAAGTGATATCTCTATAATATGAAGTTAGAATTATATTTAATCTTTTAAACAACCAATAGGAATTACATAAACACCATCTGGTCTTCTATAACCGTATTGTGTTCCTGTGACAACTATTTTCAAATCAGGAAGTCTGATTGGTACTTGTTTTTCTGTTTTATTGTGTTCTTTTATTAAAGTTTCTATTTTACACAAATGACTAGCACCTTCTTCGATTTCTCTACTTCCAAGTTTAAATTCCAACAAAGCATATCTTCCATCATCAAGGTGCAAAACTCCGTCAGCTTCCAGTCCATATCTGTCATGATAATAAGACATTTGTCCATCATGAGCAGATGAATACACTCTTAAATCCCTAATACATAGGCATTCAAAGATAAAGCCAAATGTTTTTAAATCTGTATCTAGATATTCAGGTGAAACGCCTAGTGCTGCTACAACTATAGATGGATCGATGAATTCTCTTTTTCTACCGCTTCTCATCGAGCTTGCAGAACGAATTGATGGACACCATCCATATAAATCCTCAACAATGAATAGTCTTTCTAATATATCTATATAATCTGTTAATGTTTTATCAGTAATATAATTGGTTGCACTTACATCAGCTAAAATATTAGATGATTTTGCCAATGTTGATATATTTCGTGCATAAGAATTAATAATGGCACGCATCGTAGAACTGCTGCGCTTTACATCATCAACTTTGAAAATATCCTCTTCAAATATTTGATGATAATAATCCTTTGGAATTGCTAGTTGAGCTTGTCTGTCATCAAATAAGATACTTTCAGGCCAACCACCACGACATGCAGCGAAAATTAGTTGTTCAATACTAAGATTTGATGAACATCCTTCTTCCAAGGTTTCTTTGCCATCAAACAAATCCATTATAGATACAGTTCCATTAGACTCTTTTGATTCATACAAGCTCATTGGATACATCTTTAATTTAGATATTCTTCCAGTTCCCGTATGAGATGTGCTTACTTTTTTTGAAGTAGAACCAGTTAAAATAAAATGACCACGGCCTTTGTTTTCATCACAATAAGAACGTACCGCATCCCACAAATTAGGAGCATCTTGCCATTCATCTATCAATCTAGGCTTTTCCCCATGCAAAAGCGCAATAGGATTTATTTCTGCAGTTTTGATAAGAGCTTCTTTATTTGGATCACGTTGTAACTTAACAGCACTCTTAGCATATTGCTCTGCCGTTGTAGTCTTGCCACACCATTTAGGCCCAACAATATGTGTTGCGCCAAAAGCTCTTAATTTTAACTCTAGTTGCTTATCCACAATTCTAGATAAATAATTATCATTTTTCATTCAAGAAACCTCCTTGAGATTAACTTGATTATAACTTTTCATTTCATCTAAATCAATAATCATTCCGTGTTTTTGTGGTATTTCATTCCGTGTTTTTGTGATAATACTAGTCTTCTACTTTAGAAACAGGAATAAATTCAAGTTTTAAACGCATACCCATACCTGTCGCTAACCTTTTAATCATTTCCAAACTAGGATTTCTAGTACCATTTTCAATTCTAGAAATATCAGCTTGGCTAATACCAGTTAATTCAGATAATTGTTTCTGAGTGAGGCCTTTTTCCTTTCTAGCTTTTATCATCGCATTAATAATGTCGTATTCAGGTTCTAAGTCATCATATTCCTTTTTAAAGTTAGAATCTTCTAAACATTTATTTTTATATTCTTTGTAAGTAATCATAATACTCTCCTAAATATGTTGTATACAACATATTATAAACTCATTCAAAATAAAAGAATAGCATCTTGCTACTCCGTGTATATTTATTAATAATAGGTTTACTGTCCCTATCACGAACAAATATTATAGTTGTCTTTATTAAGCAGTCGTTTATTATCTATTCAGCGTTTTTGTGATAGAAGTTTTTTCTTGTTAATAAAATTGAAGTTTCCTCAAATTTTACAGTGACATTTTTATGTCACTGTAAAATAATTTTCAACCAATTGTCTTTCTTCTATTACTCACATGGCCAACAAAAATTACAACGAAAAAATGTGGTATCACTACACTTTTTACAACGAACTTTTGTAGTACACCACACTTTTTACAACGAACTTATTATTTCTTAAACAACTCAGGGAAATTCTTCACACACAAACTAAAGAACTCCTTCACAATATCCTTCACAAAATTCTTAGTTTGTTCATCAGTATTAGATATGACCTTCAAGGCATTAGGGATAGTAGTTTGCCAATTCTTAAAAATCTCATCAGTCTTATCAACATCATCATCAATCAAACTAAACAAGATATCCACAAGCCTTTCTCTTTCCTCATTGGTTAAACTCGCTACCCACTCATTTAAAGTATGATTAAAATACTTTGCATCATTAGTCAAATCATCGATATATTCAAATTCATTACCCTTAATAGTCCAAGAGAAAGGATTATGTTGCCAAACACTAAAACTATTACTAGACACTACACGATAATTTTCATGTTGTTGAAGAAACATGCCAATCATCGAAGACTTAGGAACAGTCTTATCAATCTTATTACTGATAGATTGAAAACTATCGCTCTTTAATACTTCCTCTAAAAAACCTGGACCATCATGCGAATAGGCCTTTACTATTCTTCTCTTTATAAAATCATCGCTGTTCGCCAAGGCATAAACAGCCAAGTTACCACCCTTAGAATGACCACCAACCATCAAATCACCATTTGTTCTTAAGGCAATCTTCTTCAAATAATCATAAGCATCCTCTTGAGCCCTAATAGGATACCTAAAGGCCATATTAAAGTCTTCCTTCCAACCCACAATCGTAGAATCAGTGCCCCTATAGGCTACATAATGAAAACGATCATTTATCTTAAAAGTAATAGCTGAAAACTGCTCCTGCTTAGACTTATCAGACTTACAAGTATAAGCCTTTAGGATAATATTCCTAAAACGAGGACTACAAGCCAAATAAGTAAACAATTCCCTACTACTTTCAGGATCATAAGTATCACTAAACATCTCATCAAAATATTCTACACAATACAAATCCTTAAGCTTAGCACCACTAAAAGTACTTACTTTAGTAATCTTTGGATATCTAAAATAAGCAAGCCAAGAAAGAATCAAACTATCTACATTAGAGAAAGGAAGTTCTTCAAAAGTTGAAACAACTTCCTTTGCATAAGAAACTATATTATTCATACAACTTTGTATATTTATTCTTTAAATAATCAACATAATATCTAGGATTAAAATCCTCTTTAATAGCTCTATTTAAAATATATTCATAATTATGTAAAGCACCATCAAATTGAATATGATCTCTTAAATAAGCAACCAATTCATCAAACTTACCATTTTCTAGTAAACTATCTAAATCCAATTCTTTTTCAATAGTAGCCAAGAATTGAGCACCAAAAGCACTGCCCAAAGCGTAAGTAGGAAAATAACCAAATGAAGCATCAGACCAATGAATATCCTGTAAAATACCATCTCTGTCATTCTCTACATCAACACCCAAATACTCCTTATACTTTTGATTCCAAGTCTCATTCAACTTATCACAACTGATATTGCCATCACATAAGCCCTTTTCAATCTCATATCTAATTAAAATATGAATAGGATAAGTTAACTCATCAGCCTCAGTTCTAATCAAAGAACACTTAGACGCATTAATAGCTTTTATAAAAGCATCCAAATCAACATCACCCAAATTCTCAGGAAATAGTTCTTGTAAATAAGGATACAAAGGAATCCAGAAAGACTTTCTTCTGCCAACATAATTCTCTAAGAAACGAGATTGTGACTCATGCATACCACTAGAAATATACTTCTTAATATTAGTACCATCATACTTATCCAAAATATTATGTTCATAATGAGCATGACCAACCTCATGAATAACACTAAAGATATTAGAAGCAATATTATACTCATCATAATTAGTAGTAATACGAACATCATTCTTACTCAAACCATTAGTAAAAGGATGCTCACTTTGACCCAAATAACCCCATGACTTATCAAAACAAATATATTCCTTTAATTTCTCATTAAATAAAGCTTGTTTATCCTTTGGATAATACTTATACAAGAAAGAATCATCAATATAATCCTTCTTACTATCCACTTCCTTAATAAGAGGCAACAACTCTTCCTTAATAAGCTTGAAGAATTCCTCATACTTATCAATAGTCATGCCCTCTTCATAATCATCCAACATCACATTGTAAGCTAATTCATTAGGATTACGCCTTGCTGCCTTCTTCTTTGCAATATCAATAACCTTAATTAAATGCTTCTCAAACAAGCTATAATCACCCTTTTCCTTAGCTACTAACCAAGCATCAAAAGATTCACTAAAGGCATTATTAAACTCCATCACTTCTTCCTTAGTAAACTTAGAAACACTCTCAAGCGACTTCTTAGTCAAGAAAACATCCCTATTCAAATCCTCGCCCAAGTCCATTTCACTTAACTCATCAACCAGCTTAATGATTTCAGGATCAGTCTCAATCACATAAGCCTCACCCACAATAATATTAAGCATCTGATTACGATACTTATTACCCATCACAGGCGCAATCGTATTCTTATCAAAATATACTGTATTAATCATCAGTTCATAAGCATTTAAACGTTCTCTATAGTCTTCATACTTCTTAATCATTTCTTCTTTATTCATAGTGTTCTCCAATCATCTAATTCAATTATATAAAAAAGAGGAATATTACTATTCCTCAAATTGCGAATTATATAAGTTGTAATAAAAACCCTTCTTCTCAAGAAGTTCCTTATGATTTCCAACTTCAACCACATCACCCTTATCAAGAACGATAATAATATCAGCATTCTTAATAGTACTCAAACGATGGGCAATGACAAACGAAGTTCTATTCTCCATTAGCTTTTCCATAGCCTGTTGAATCAACTCTTCAGTACGGGTATCAACACTAGAAGTAGCCTCATCAAGAATCAAAATCTTAGGATCTTTCAAGAAAGCTCTCGCAATCGTTAACAACTGCTTCTGGCCCTGTGAAATACCACTTGTTTCATCAGATATTTGGGTATCATAACCATTATCCAAAGTCTTAATGAAATGATGAACATGAGCCATCTTACAAGCCTTGTATACTTCTTCATCGGTGGCATCTAACTTGCCGTACTTGATATTATCTTTAATAGAACCACTATATAACCATGTATCCTGTAATACCATACCAAACAAAGATCTTAAATCACTTCTTGTATAATCCTTAATATCATGGCCATCAACATAAATGGTGCCACCATTTAATTCATAGAAACGCATTAATAACTTAACTAAAGTAGTCTTACCAGCACCAGTAGGACCAACAATAGCTACATTTTGACCTGGCTTAACATACATCGAGAAATCCTTAATAACGATATTATCAGGATCATAACCAAAGCGAACATTCTCAAAAGAAACATTACCCTTGATTGTTAAATTACCATTTTCATCATAGATACTAACAGGATTAATACAATCAGGCTCTTCTTCCTTTTCATCCAAAATCTCAAAAATACGTTCAGCTGCAGCAGCCATTGATTGAATATTACTCAATAACTGTGAAGCCTGAGAAACTGGTTGATTTAAGTTTCTAACATATTGAATTAAAGCCTGAATATCACCAACTGTAATTCTGCCATTAATTGCCTCATAACCACCTAATAAACATACAGCCACATAAATCAAATTGCCAATAAAACCAGTAACTGGCATCATAATAGCTGAATAGAATTGTGACTTATGAGCAGACTCCTCTAAGTTCTTATTTATCTTATCAAAGTCCTTAATTGACTTATCCTCATAGTTATAAGCCTTAACAACCAAATGACCTGAGTACATCTCTTCAATCAAACCATTTGCCTCACCTAAAGCTGCCTGTTGTTTATAGAAATATTTTTGTGAATGCTTGACGATAAATGTTGCACAAAAACCAGTTAAAGGTAATACGCATAGTGCTACAATGGTTAGCTTAAATGATATAGAGAACATCATATAAAGCACACCAATGACACTGACAACACTAGACAACATTTGAGTGATGGTATTACTCAAATTATTCGCAATCGTATCCACATCATTAGTAACTCTAGATAATACTTCACCATGACTGTGCTTATCAAAGAACTTAAGTGGTAATCTATTTATCTTCTTAGAAACATCATCTCTTAGACGATAAGTTAAATCAACACTAGTCTTAACCATAATCAAATTAGAAACATAATTAATCAAAGCACTACATACATAAAGGATTGCCATTGTCGTAACAATCTTGAAGATGGCGTCAAAATCAATACCGCTACCACCGGTTACTTTGCTTACGATGCCATCATAGATTTTAGTGGTAATACCACCAGCAATCTTAGGCCCTACTACGGAGATAATAGTTGAACAAACAACTAGAATTAAAACAAAGACAATTCTTAAATGATATTCCTTAATATAGTCAAGAAGATGAAGCATACTGCCCTTAAAATTCTTGGCTTTCTCTTTCTTCATTGGTCTATGCCCAGGCATCTTCTAATTCCTCCTTAGACAATTGTGAATACGCAATCTCCTTATATACATCACAATCTTTCATTAATTCACTATGCTTGCCCATACCAACAATCTTTCCTTCATCTAAAACGATAATCTTATCGGCATTCTTAATTGTTGAAATTCTTTGGGCAACAATAAGAACAGTTGACTTCTTCTTTTCAATCATCTTGCTTAATTCATCTCTTAGTTTCTTATCAGTCTTATAATCTAGAGCACTAAAAGAATCGTCAAAAATAAAGATATTCGCATTTTTCTTAGCCAAAGCACGCGCAATAGAAATTCTCTGCTTCTGACCACCAGAAACATTAGTACCACCCTGAGTAATAGGCTCATCTACTCCAAGTTCCTTCTCACTAATAATCTCTCTTGCCTGAGCTATATCAATAGCTGAATTCAAAGTATCTTCATCTATCTCTTCACCAAACTCAATATTTGACTTAATAGTTCCCTTAAACAAAACAGCCTTTTGAGTAACATAACCAATATGATCTCTTAAATCCTTTTGTCGATAATCACGAATATCATGGTCACCATAAGTGATTGAACCTTCACTCACATCAAACAATCTTGGAATTAACTTAACAATAGTAGACTTACCACTACCGGTAGAACCAATGAAAGCTACTGTCTCACCTGGTAATGCCTTAAAGTTAATATGCTCAAGCACATTCTCTTCCGCATTAGGATATTTAAAGCTTACATCATTGAAAGCTAATACACCTTCATTTGGAACTACAACAGTATCTTCTTTATCCACAATAGTATTCTCAGTACTTAATACTTCATTAACTCTACCAAGAGAAACTAAAGCACGAGGTACCATTGTCCATACCATAGCTAGAATCATAAAACTCATTACTACATGCATCGCATATTGAATAAAGGCCATCATATCACCAACTGACATTACATCGATATCAATCAACTTAGCACCATACCATAAGATGCCAATAGTCAAAAGATTCATTGTAAGCATCATAACAGGCATAATGGAAATCAAAGCCCTATTAACATGCCAATCATTGTCATATAGTTCTCTATTAGAAACATCAAAACGCTTCTCTTCATTTCTTTCAGTATTAAAAGCTCTAATAACTAATAAGCCATCTAACAATTCACGCATGACATTATTTAGTTTATCAATTAAAGTTTGCATCTTCTTGAATCTAGGAAGCGCAAAAATTAATAATAAAATCATGCACAAGCCAATAACAGCTATAGCTACCAACAATATCCATAACATATCAGGATATCTCATAACCTTAAAGATAGAAGTGATACCCATCAAAGGTGCCATCAACATCATTCTTAAACACATCTGAGTTAATTGTTGAATCTGAGTAATATCATTAGTTGTTCTTGTGATTAAAGAAGATGTTGAAAACTTAGAAAACTCTGCACTCGCAAAAGATTCTACCTTATTGTAGACATCTCTTCTCATTCTATAGGCCACATTTGTCGCAATCTTGGTTGCTAAGTAAGTAGATAATAATTGAGCACAAATACTAACAAATGCTACACCTAGCATCAATAAACCTTCATGTAAGATGTAGTTACTTTGTACCGTTTCTACATTTAAGCCAATATCTTCATAGACACTTTGAATATAGAATTTAGATACTGAAGAAGTATTATCTTGTAGGCCACTTACATATTCATTAAAATTTTCAAGATATTGTTCCTTCAATGAAGGATTATTTTCTAGCATCTTAAAAGTATCATCATCAACTCCAGCCTTTTCAGCCAAGAATACATAAGTCATACCCTTAGATAATTCATTATCTAAAGAACCATCATAGTCTTCATTTAAGATATAAACATTTTCCTTAAAAGAAACGACTTGATTAGCTACCTTATATTCTCTATCCTTATTAGCTAATGTATAAATATCAGCTAAGTCATCCACAAATAAAGATAACTTATTCATTTCCTTTTCGCTGATTGCCTTAGGTACGTTTTCACTAATACCATTGTATTGAATACCATTAGTGACAATATCTGACATATAATCAGGTAACTTTAATTCACTTTGGACTTGAACAATAGTAAATAGGACTACTACCACAATCAGAAATATATATTTTTTTAAATATTTAAATAATAACTTCACGATATTTTCCTTTCTAATGTAGGAATTTTATGTTAATTAAAAATTATATTCAATAAGAAATTGTGCGTTTTATCACATCTTTAGCACTCATATTAAACCAATATATGAAGCTAAAATGATTTGAGAAGCATAATATAAAACCCTATAAACGATTTGTAGAAAGTCAGGAGAGCTCTTGCCAAACTTATGTAAAGTTAAAACTAAATCAGAAGATATAAAGATCAAAGAACCTATCATATATACAAAATTCTCATGACTTGGCACTAAATGATAATTAGTAATTGATAGTCCACTATTAAACATAATTATAAATAAGTAACAAGCACCTAAAATGCCAATAAAGCCCTTAACATCTAATGACAACTTAAAGGCTATAGCAATAATAATATATAAGATGATATTTATTACTATTCCCCACTTAATACATGTTGGATTTAACCCAATCAAGTAAGTCGCATATAGGATATGAGCTATAAAAAATGAAATAGTCCCACACGCAAAGATTATATCCTTATACTTCTTATATCTATTTCTTAGTATCAAGATAAAATCTCCTAGCATATCAAATATTAAGGCAATAATAACCAATAATCCTTTCCCCTTATATAAATGAAAAGCCAACAACACAAAAGCCAGTGATGCCAATGTTTTTAATACAATTGATAAAGAATTATGAAATTTATCATCATTGTATATAAAAAGGGCATCGATAATAATTCCGATAATAATTATTAAATATGAAGTACTGTCCATTAGCTACATTATATAGGAGAATATCATAAGAAACTTATCCACTTTTCCACATTGATAATGGTAAAAATATGGGAATATGTTGGGAATAAAAGTTCATGTTTCCTTTCTATAATCACCTTATAAGTGAGGTGTAAGAAAATGGAAAACGAAATTATTGTGTTTAAGAATGGAGGATTAGAATTAGAGGTAAATGTAAGTGAAGATAGAGAAAATGTTTGGCTATCTAAACAACAGATGGCAGAGCTTTTTCAAAGAGATAGAACCGTAATATCTAAACATCTTAAGAATATTTTTAATGAAAGTGAATTAAGTGAAAAAAGCAACGTGCAAAATTTGCACGTTGCAAATTCGGACAAACCTGTACCTTTTTATTCTCTTGATGTAATCATCTCTGTAGGTTATCGTGTTAAATCACCTAATGGTATTATCTTTAGAAAATGGGCAACCTCAATTCTTAAGGATTATATGATTAAGGGATATTCTATTAATCAGAAAAGACTAGATGCCTTAAATAAAACTATAGAAATACAATCAAGGATGTTAGCTTCTAGTTTAGATATAGATGCTAAAGAAGTATTAAGCGTAATAGAAACATATTCTAATGCCCTATCATTATTAGATGATTATGATCATGGAACTATAAGTAAACCTAAAGGAAAGAATTCAATATATGAATTAACATATAAGGAATGTAGAGAATTAATAGATTCAATGAAGTTTAATTCAAGTGTGTTTGGAATAGAAAAAGAAAAAGGTAAACTAGAGGGAATATTAGCAGCTATATATCAAAATGTCTTTGGAGAAGAATTATATCCAAGTATTGAAGAAAAGGCTGCTAATCTTTTATATTTCATTATTAAGGACCATCCTTTTGCGGATGGTTGTAAAAGAATTGGTGCTTCTTTATTTTTAGAGTTTCTTAATAAGAATAATCACTTAATTATAGATGGTAAACAAATAATCTCTAATAGTGCTTTAGTAGCTATTACTTTAATGATTGCAGAATCTAGACCTGAAGAGAAAGAAACAATGGTTAGACTTGTTATGAACTTTTTAAGATGATTATAACGATATTCAGTTGTCTCAAATTTTGAGACAACTGAAATTATTGAAATCAAAAGTGGTTGTTGCATTTTTTGCAACAACCTAACTAATTGTTTTAAATGTTTAAACCATCAATATTGTCTATGAAAGCAACACGCAAAAATTGCGTGTTGCTAATAGGAAATTAAGTATGCTTGTTTTTTGAGCATACTTATACAGCCTGCATTTTTTAGCATTGAGTTTTCGTTTTATGTTGATCTATAGGTTCTTTGTTGTTTGGCAAATGTTGTTAATAGTGGTTGTCGCAAAAAATGAGACAACCACTAAAACTTTTCACCAATTCATACATCCCTAATTGATTACTTTGTATTATCTTATATTAATTAGATAAACGAAACTACTATACTTATTATCCAAATTAACATCAAAACTTACATATTAACATTGCCAATGTTAATATGTAATAATCATTGTTAAAAAGAAAAGGCCATCATTAATGACGACCTTAAGCTCTTAATCTTTTATCACACTTAATAGATAGATAATCACCTAGTTTTTGAATTAGTTGAACAAGAATAACTAAGACAATTACCGCACAAATCATGATTCCATAATTATAGCGATAATAACCATAGTTAATCGCAATCTTGCCTAATCCGCCACCACCGACAATACCAGACATAGCTGTATAACCCAAAATAGTAGTTAAAGCTACAGTAATATTAGATATTAAAGATGGTACAGCTTCCTTCAACATTACCTTGGTAATAATTTGAAAAGGAGTAGCACCCATAGACTTAGCCATCTCAATCAAGTTTTGGTCAACTTCCTTCAAAGAAGCCTCCACAAGTCTTGCGATAAATGGGAAAGCAGCTACAACCAAAGGTACAATACTAGCTAAAGTGCCAACTGTAGTTCCCACAATTAATCTAGTTAATGGGAACACTACAATTACTACAATTAAGAATGGGATTGATCTTAAGATGTTAATAATCACATCAATTAATCTTAATAACCAAGTAGGAAGGGGCATAACACCCTTCTTTTGACCAGCTACTAATAAGATACCCAATGGTAATCCTAGAATTATAGAAAATAGGGTTGCTAATAAAGTGGCATAAAGAGTTTCCCATAGAGCTAATGGAAATTGTTCAACAATCATACTAATTAATTCATTACTCATAATTCAAACTCCATAGCACTTACACCATCATTCTTATTCAAATATTCAATTACCTTATTCATTTCATCTTTTGTATCCACACCAATCAACATTGAACCATATGAACAACCATTAATGTTTCTAATTGAAGCATTCAAGATATTACAAGGAATATTCTCTTCAATTGCTAGTCTACTTAATAATGGTTTACCAGTAGAAGTACCACCATTAAAGATTACACGAACTGCGTGTTGTTTATTCTCTTCAATGAAAGCACTGCTTTGATCACTTTCAGGGAAAACCAACTTCTTAGCAGCCAAAGACTTAGGATGAGAGAAGACATCAGTAACCATACCAGTTTCCACAACACTGCCATTGTCTAAGATTGCTACCTTATTACATACATTCTCTACAACCGACATTTGATGTGTAATAATTACCACCGTAATATTTAACTTCTTATTGATATCACTGATTAAATCTAAGATTTGATTAGTAGTAGTGGGATCTAAGGCACTAGTTGCCTCATCACATAATAGAATCTTTGGATTGCAAGCCAAGGCTCTAGCAATCGCAACTCTTTGTTTCTGACCACCTGATAAAGTAGCCGGATAAGCATTAGCCTTATCCTTAAGACCTACCATATCTAATAGTTCAAGAGCTCTTTCTCTTGTCTTATTCTTATCTACCTTTTCAAGTTCCATTGGGAACATAACATTCTTAAGACATGTTGACTGCATAAGTAGGTTAAAGCCTTGGAAAATCATCGCTACTTCTTTTCTAAAAGACAATAATTCCTTTTCACTCAAAGTACCTAATATCTTATTATCAACAATCACCTCTCCACTATCGGGTCTTTCAAGAAAGTTTAAACATCTAACCAAAGTTGACTTACCAGCACCAGACATGCCAATAATGCCAAAGATGTCTCCATCTTCAATTGTTAAAGAGACATCTTTTAAGGCTTCAACTGACTTAAATGTTTTATTTAAATTCTTTACTTCAATCATTACTTAGAAAATACATCTAAAGAAGTAGACTTACCACCATATAAGCCCATTGGCTCAACATGGATTGCCCCAACGCTTACTACATGAGTACCATTTTCAGTATTGAAATTCTCTAAATAAGGAAGATGTTGGAAATAATTCGCATCAATTTCACCACTATCAACCACATTATTAGGTTGTACATAATCAGTGAATTCAACAATCTTCAATGTAATATCCTTACTAGCTAAGATATCCTTAACTACACTTAAGATCTCTGCATGAGGAGTAGGAGAAGCAGCAACGCTAACTGTTTGACCCTTTAATGCTTCATAATCAACACTTGTATCATAACCATCAGTTAGATTTTCTACAGTAGAAACTACAGCACCCTCATACTTACCATCAATATATTCTTTTACCTGTTTAGACTCTAAGGCAGCCTTTAAAGCCAAGATAATAGGATCATTTTCTCTACCCTCTTTTACAGCTAAGATATTAGAATAAGCTGAATAAGAACCCTCAAGAACTAGTGCATCCTTACTAGGATTAATACCTGCATCAATCGCATAATTTGAATTAATTACCGCAAAATCAACATCCTTTAAGACATTAGGAATTTGAGCAGCCTCAACTTCAACAATCTCCACATTATAAGGATTCTCAACAATATCATTCTTAGTAGCTGTAATACCAGCACCATCTTTCAATTTAATAATGCCATTGTTTTCAAGAATAGTAAGTGCTCTAGCTTCATTTGTAGTATCATTTGGTACCGCAATAGAAATAGAATCACTATCTTTAGAACCACATCCAGTTAAAGCAAGTCCAAGGACCAAAACAAGTAGTAGAGTTAATAATTTTTTCATAAATGTAACCTCCTTAATTATCCCAATAGTACTAAGTAAGAAACAAAAAAGCCGTCCCCATAAGGACGACCTATATAACCGTGTTACCACCTTAATTCACATATACCTAAGATATATGCCTTCTTCAAGTACTATCATACTCTAGCACTATAACGTGTGCACTACGGCTACCACTATTAGTAGTAGCGGCTCAATAGACCATGTTCCCCTAAGCTTCACTATCTTGTTTCACCTTAACCAAGACTCTCTACAAGCTACCCTTTGGGTACTCTTCTTTTCATTGCCTTGACTATATTTTCTTACTAGTAAAATAATAAGTCAATAATTATTTTTGAAAATATTTACTTAGAATGTAAAATTTTCATAACCTCCAAACAGAAGCCATCATCCTCACAAGAGCCAATCACATACTTAGCATGACTCTTGATCCTATCATTGGCATTACCCATCGCATAAGATTCAGTTACATTTTCAAACAACTCAAAGTCATTATCACTATCACCGAATATAGCTACCTCATCATCTTTATAACCATTCTTCTCAAGAATACTCTTAAGGCCCCTAAACTTATCTACATTTAAAGGAGTTACCTCAATATTATTAGGATAAGAACTTGTAACACCAAACTTCTTAGTAGTTAATATCTTATCGCCCATTTCCTTCAACATATCAAAACGGACACCATCCATAACCTCAACCTTACAAATATCAACATCAATCTCATCCAAACTCTTAATTTCTTTTAAATCATTAAAAAAATTTGACCCAAAGACATCACCATCAGCCTTAAAACTATCAGCCATGATACCAACATTAACCGCATATCTTTTTTCAGTACCATAGAAAATAGCACCCACTTTATATTCATTAATATTATCTAATAGTATCTTTAATTGTTCCCCATCTAAGTAAGTACAAGAAATAATGTTATAGTCCTTATCAACCACAACACCACCATTTATTAAAACCTTAGGACACTCGATATCCCTAAAATTAACCATCTTAACCTCTGATATATTTCTGCCAGAAGCTACCACAAACTCAATACCATTTTCTTGTAACTGTTTAACAGCCTTATAGTTATTCTCTGATAACTGACCGTTATACAATAAAGTCCCATCTAAATCACTCGCTATAATCTTTATCATGCCCACTATTATACATTAATTTAAACACTCATCCTCATGAGAATTAATAATACCAACAGCCTGTAAATAAGAATAAATAATCACAGACCCAACAAACCTCATACCCCTTTTATATAAATCATTAGATATCGAATCAGACAATTCATTAGTAGTTTTATCAAACTCATAAATGATATTTCCATCCCAATAAGTACACAAATACTTATAGAAACTTCCATATTCTTCTTGAATACTTTTAAAGATTATCGAATTATTAATACTAGCCTTAATCTTTAATTTATTCCTAATAATATCTTTATTATTAATTAAAGAGTTAAACTTATCATCAGAATACTTGATCACCTTATCTATATCAAAATTGTCATATGCTTTTCTAAATGCTTCTCTTTTATTAAGTACACACTCCCAAGACAAACCCGCTTGAAAAGACTCAAGTATCAACATCTCGTATAGATACTTATCATCTATATTTAAGACTCCCCATTCATGATCATGATATTCAACATATAGGGGATTATTCTCATTACACCACTTACATCTTTTCATAATTTATCTTCCAATATCCTGTCTTCCTAGAACCAACTCTTGAGACAATTCCCTTCTTACCCAAATCATCTAAATGCCTATGAACAGTTATCTCTGATTTATTCACAATGTTAGCTAATTCAGGAATCGTAATATACTTATTATTTTTAATAGAATTTATAATCATATCATCCAAGTTACTAATTCTATATTCAGGTCTATTATCATTAATCATATTAATAGTCTTTCTATTAAATATGAAAGTAAAACCAAACTCATCATTAAAGTAACTATAATCAACATCATTTAGTGTACAAAGACTAAACGTTCTCTCGAAACCAGTGCCAAAAGAATCAATATAGCCAAATTTAAACAAAGTTGACGCAATCAAAACATTTCTTATCTTGCTGCCAACATTGCCACTGGCAAATCTTTTAGGATCAATATCCTTTATAATGCCACCTGGATTATAGATTTTGACATATGATTCAAAAATAGAAAATTGATGATAGTCTCCTTCTATTCCATATGAACAATGAGCATAAGAATTAACCACAATCTCTCTTATTGCCCTTAAAGGAATCTCAGGAACATCCCCTCTTTGATAGCCAACAATATTAGACTTAAAAGTAATATGATTTTGAATATAAGAAATCGTCTCTCTTATACACTCAATGATATTACCTCTAAATTCCTTTATCTCACCAAATTCGCTTCTATTATCAGTAGGAAAATTAGCCTCCTTAATAAGTAAAGGCTTATTATTACCAAACAGATATAAACCCGCATTATTTAACTTACCATTTACAGTCAACAAGCCAAGCTTAATCAAAGCATCTTCAGCATTCTTGTAAACATACTCAAACCTTCCGCTTTCGTTTGCCAACCTTATACACTCAATCAACAAATCTTCATCTATATCATCGACACCATATTCAGTCTCTTTATTTTCCCACCTAGAATAATTAATCTCCTTATTCTCAAAGAAAGATTGAAGCTGATTATTAGACATCATCACATCAGCCTCATTAATTCTTATATAGTATCTACCATAGGCAGAATAAGGAGTATCATCACCATCAACATAAACCCTTATTACTGTTCTACCTTCTATTTCTTCACACTCGACATTAACCTTATTAGGTAAAGGCTTTAGATTATTTTGTATCTCATGAGTAACATCAGATAAGGTCTTCTTACTAGCATCCAAGCCTACTACCTTGCCATCATCCTTTATCCCAAAATAAACCACACCCTTATTTGATTTATTCAACATAGCACTTAATGAGATGATACCTTCTTTTAATTGTGATAAAGATTTCTTTAATTCAATTATTTCAGTTTCAATAAACATAAAGCCTCCCTTCTTACAAATATCTTATCATTTATCTTATCATTTAACCTATCATTTATCTTATCGTTACTTCTTATCACAATCTCATTCTATCGTATAAAAAATCAAAATTATTCTCATATTATTCCCATCTTTATCAGCATATGTAGAAAACCAATTAAAAAGACTGGAGTCACCCAATCTTTATGCACATTCAACAAGTATCTTATTCTTAAGTGTACGATTCAACCAAAGTGTTAAGACAATACCCTTCAAACTAGCTGAAATAGAACATGTCCACCAGATACCATCTAAGCCCATTGATTGTTGAAGGATATAAGCTAATGGAATTCTTAAAGCAGTTAAACTAACACCAACTAAAGAAGGTGGCAAGGTAATACCCAAGCCATTAAAGACACCAGCTGAAGTATATTCATTCACATTAAACAATTGTGAGAAACCAAGTATTCTTAAATAAGAAGCACCAATCTCAATAACATCCTTTTCTCTAATAAAAATAGAAATAATTTGTCTTGGGAACAACACTAATACAAGAGTACAGAAAGTTCCCCATACAATACCAATGCCTTCGATTGTCTTCTTACCCTTGGCAATACGATCCTTTTTCTTAGCACCATAGTTTTGAGCTATAAAGGCATTACCAGCACTTGAAAAACCCTCTGCCGCAACATAAGTAATTGACTCAATTTGGGTACCAATCTTTTGAGCAGAAATAGCCGCATCACCAAAAGAAGTGATAAATCTAGACATAACCATCGTAATAACTGAGAAGGCAATGTTTTCAAGACCTGTAGGCAAACCAATCTTAGTAATATCTTTATAATAATAAGCATCTTGTTTCTTAAAGATAGGAATAGAAATGATGAATTCATCCTTAGAAGCTACATAAAAATTCATAACTAAGGAAACAACCTGGGCAATAATGGTCGCAATAGCGGCACCCTTTACACCCATGCCAAATTTAAAAATTAGTACTGGATCTAAAACTATATTAGTAAACAAACCTGCCGCATTAATCACAAAAGGTGTCCTAGAATCACCCCTAGCATTATGAATACCAGAGAACATATTATTAAAGAAAGACACTAATAAGAAGATTGAACAAACAACCATATAATCAATAGAATCTTTAATAATGGTCTTAGACTCTAGACCAAAGGCATTAATATAAGCATCAGCACCTAGTGTTCCTACAAGCGATAAAAACAAGCCTTCTAATAAGATTAATTGAAAGCCTGCTGCCGCATAACTTAAGGCTCTTTTTCTATCTCCTGCCCCTAAAGATTGCCCAACTCTAACTTGAGTTCCAGTTCTATTAATTACCACAACACCAAACGCAAACCATGTAAACATTCCTGCCATACCAGCAGCTGTTACCGCATCAGCAGAAAGCCTGCCAAGCCATACCATATCAGCTAGATTATAAGCTGTATTTAATACACCCTGCGCCATCATTGGAGCCGATAAAAATAATATTGTCTTTAGGATATTACCATTTAATAAGTCTTCTCTTTTAGTTCTCATATCCACCATTGTATTACCTTTATTTAATATTTCCTATATACTTATTAATAGTGGAGGTAAATGATGAATTTACATTATGATCATTATAAAGAAACAGTACTAGATACTGTAATCAAAGAAGAAAAAGATGGCTATTATGCCTTTGAAGATACGGTCTTCTTTGGTGAAAAAGGTGGTATGCCTTCTGATAAGGGTACCATCAACGGTTTAGAAGTATTGGATTTAAAATGGGATGGCGATACTTTATACCATAAGGTAGATGGAACTCTATCTAATCCAATCCATATGGAAGTTGACTTCTTAACAAGACACAATAATACAATTGTCCATTCAGCAATCCATCTAATTCATGGTTTCATGGTAAAACATAATCTACCATATGATGCCTTTGGAGCTAACTTGGATAATATCTGGTATGAAATTAATACTAAAGTAGAAGAAGATACTCTTATCCAATTAGAACAATATGTAAGACAAGCAATCCTTGATTCAGTGGATATTGAAATATCTTATATTAATGGCAAGGACTATGAGGATGAATTCTTTAAACAATTTGATACTTTAAGAATTGTTAAAATTGGCGACTATGACAGTCAACCTTGTAGTACACCACATGTAGACAACACAAGAGAAATCTGCTCATTCTCAATTCTTTCTTACGAAAAATCATCACGTGGTATTAGACTACAGGCTGCCATTGGCTCAGCAAGTGATAATAAGTTAAAGAATGTCTATGATGAATATAAAAAGACTGTCGTTGCTATTAATCCTGGTAAGGATAAATTAAGTGATGCAGCTAAGAATCTAGTTGATAATAATAAGTCAATAAAAAAAGAAATTGCTGATTTAAAGAAAGAATTATTAACATATAAGACAAAGGCCTACACCACTTCAACAGATAAGATCATTACCATCCATGAAGATAGCTCTCTATTGAGAGATATCGCAATGGCCCTAGTAAAAGAAATAGACGACAATCGTTTCTTAATCAGTGAAAAAGATGCAACACTAGCTATCATTTCACACAATAATAAAGCACGTGATATTTTCAATAATATTAAAGATGAATTACAATTAAATGGCGGTGGTGCGCCATTCTGTGTATGTGTGACATCAAGCTTAAGTCATGATAAATTATTAGAAAAGTTAAAGGAGAAAACAAATGAACTTGCATTATGATCATTACAAAGAAACAGTACTAGATACTGTAATCAAAGAAGAAAAGGATGGTTACTACTGTTTTGAAGATACAATCTTCTATGGTGAAAAAGGAGGTATGCCTTCTGATAAGGGAACTATTAATGGTTTAGAAGTAATAGACCTAAAGTGGGATGGTGATACTCTTTATCATAAGGTTGATGGAAAACTATCTAATCCTATTCACATGGAAGTTGATTTATTAACTAGACACAACAATACAATCGTTCAATCAGCTTTACATGTTGCGGATGGTTTCTGTGTTAAACATAATTTCCCACTAGGTTCTATTGGAACTAATCCTGATAATATCTGGTATGAAATTAATACTGAGGTAGACGAAGAAACTCTTAAACAATTAGAACAATATGTACAACAGGCAATCCTAGATTCAATCGATATTGAAATCTCTTATGTTGCAGGTAAGGACTATGGTGATGAACACTATGCACATTTTGATACAGTAAGAATTATTAAGATTGGTGATTATGATAAACAACCATGTGGCACCTTACATGTAAGTAATACTTCTGAAATTGGTTCTTTCTCAATCCTATCTCATGAGAAAACATCACGTGGTACAAGACTTCACTGTGCAATCGGTATGGCAAGTGCTGATCATTTAAAAGATATCTATGATGAATATAGAAAAACTGCTGTAGCCATCAACCCAGGTAAGGATAAATTGAGTGATGTTGCTAAGACTCTTGTTGAAAACAACAAAGCTTTAAAGAAAGAATTAGCTGATTTAAAGAAAGAATTATTGCAATTCCAAGTAAAGGCCTACACTGCCTCAACAGATAAGGTAATTACTATCCATGAAGATAGCTCTCTATTGAGAGATATCGCAATGGCCCTAGTAAAAGAAATAGACGACAATCGTTTCTTAATCAGTGAAAAAGATGCATCTTTGGCTATTATCTCTCATGATAATAAAGCACGTGATATCTTCAATAGTTTAAAAGATGAGCTACAACTAAATGGTGGCGGTGCTCCATTCTGTGTATGTGCAACATCCAAATTAAGTCATGATGAACTATTAGAAAAACTAAACAATCTATAAAACACAAAAGGGGCAATCAGCTAATGTCATTAAGTTAATATGACAAAATATTTAAGATAAACCATAGAAACTTTAAAAATCTATGGTTTTCTTTTTA
>CAKVAL010000017.1 GCA_934725085.1 uncultured Erysipelotrichaceae bacterium
ATGGCCAGTCGAGGCGAAATCTACAAGCTAAGCTTTCAAAATAGGGATTTAGGTTGTTTTTATAGTATTCGGTAATGATATATATTGATTTGTCTATTGGGGTGTTGATCATGTTGATGGTCCTTTCTTTTTTAAAAACAAGTTATTTACTGCGTTTGATAAGTTATCTAACTTTAATATAATTTTTAAAATTCTTGTGTGTATTAGAATAAATTTTAAAGGTTAGTAGTAATTTATACAGTTATATTTTACTACACTTTTCTAAGAAATTTATGATAATATAACTATAGAGATATTTAGGGGTAGGGCAAAATGAGGGAAGAATTATTAGTTAAATTAGATAAGTTACCAGAATCATTAAGGGAAATGAAGAAGCTTTGTGACCATCATAATCCTTATAATATTGCGACGATGATTATGAGTTCTTTTTGCGTTTATTCTAATAATCCTGATGAGGCTATTAAGATGCTTAAGTATTTATATGGTCCAAGACGTTTAACTGATGAGGATATTTCTTTTGTTAAGGATCGTTTAAATAAGAGTAGCAAATATACTCCTTTGTCTTATTTCAAGGGTGCTACGCCTGAAAATGAATATCAAGTGGAATTTCCTTGTGAGCTCAATATCTTAGATGATAAGGATGAAGATGATTATTTAACTTTGTTTCTAAAGTCTGGTGGTGCTGATGCGCCTCGTCTTCTTAAGCTTAGGAAGAAGAAGGATGGCACTTGGTGGCTTTGGCAACATTACTTATTAATGGATATTAAGGATCCAATTGTTGATCCTTGGGCATAATCACCTTAATTGGTGATTTTTTTATTGGTCATTATTTCTACAATAAAGACGAGGTAAAACGTATGAAAAATATAAAGAAAATTTTTGTGGTTTTAATGTCTTTGTTGATGTTGTGTACTATGGTTGCATGTGGTGGCGATAAAAAGCCTAGTGATGATGGTGGTGATAGCAAGCCAAATGTTGTTGATGGAGATAAAGATAAACCAAGTGTTGATGATACTAAGGCTTTGAAGAAGGAGCCTGATTTAAATAATTTGGTTGATCCTTCTGAGATTGTATGGGGTTATCAAAGTGAAGAAAGTAATGATCGCCAATATTGGTATCTTGATGGTGATAAGGCTTCTAAGGATTACATCATGATTGATGATGGTGATTTGTATACGGTTGAAGGTGGAAAATTGATTGATGATCCTATTGGTATGGATTATGATGGGATGCATCTAAAGACTCATAGTAAAGAGCGTCCATATTACGATTTGGTATTTACCGATGAGATGAGCTGTTACGATCTTACAAATAAAAAGTGGTATTTGCGTTGTGATAAAGAAAAGGCTATAGATTCGTTAGTTAAAGGTCCATTCTATGCGCAAGATAAAGAGGATACATATATCGAATTTCATAAGGATGGTACTTATAGGTCTGTATGGGAAGGCGATGTTGAGTATGAGAGTGAGAAATGGTGGTTTGAGGATGCATATACGATAGTTTGTGATGATCCTGACTATGAATCTGTTATGAATTATACGGTTGTTTATGATGCTGATTCATGGAAGGTTAAGAGTTTAGATGGTGCTCGTGTTTATTTGCCAAATTAAGGAGGTTTTATGAAAAAGGAACAAATGATTAAGTTTGACAAGTTGCCTGCTACTTTAGATGAGATGAAGAAGATGTGTGATCATTTAGATCCATATAATATTTCAGCTATGACAATTTGCGCTATTTGTACGTATACAAGTGATAGTGAAGAGGGCATTAAGATGCTTAATTATTTAAGGGGTCCTCGTCCTATGAATGGGGTTGAGTTGGCTTTTATTAAGGATCGTTTTAGAGATGATTGTGATTATATTCCTTTCTCTTATTTCAAGGGTGCTACACCTGCTAATAACTATAAGCCTGATGTACCTTATGTGTTAGAAATATTAGAGGACCATACTTCTAATTTGGAGAAGGATTATATTAAGTTATATGTTCAATCTGGTGGTGCTGATTCTCCTCGTCCTATTAAGCTTAAAAAGAAGGGGGATGGTACTTGGTGGCTTTGGGAACAATATCTTTTAACTAAGATTAAAGAGCCCGTTAATAAGGACCCTTGGGCATGAGGAAGCTTTTAGCATTACTTTTGATGTTGTGTTTGTTTGGATGTGGGACTGATGGTCCCATTATGGAATTTAGAGATTCCAATAATGATAAGCTTGTTGGCTATTGGACAAGCGACGATAGTGATGTTGTCATCGATTGTAGAGAATATGCCGGTATGAAAATAATTGACGGTGAAAAGGTCTTGTTTGATGGTAGTGTAAGAATTCTTGATGATAATAGAATTGGCTGTTTTAAAGATAGTGTACTTGAACCATTGGATTTGTTTGATGATTTCTATTTAGATGATGATGTGCTTGTTGTTTTAAATGGTGGTGATAGATATGAATTTAGAAAGGGGGACTAAATGAAAAAGATACTACTTTGTTTACTTTTACTTTTAAGTTTAAGTGCTTGTAACAAGGAAAAAGATAAAAATGGTGGGACTGTTGTTACACCTCCTAAGAAGAATAATGGCAGTGATGTAGTTGAGCCAGCTAAGGGTTATGTTGACTATCAAAAGATATATGAGGATACAGTGCTTAAGGATATGTATAATTTCATGGTTAATGATGGTGATGAAGAAGAGTTTCAACCTCTAGCATGGTTCTATGAGAATTATTTCAATCCAGATACTGGTGAGGAATATTATTATCCAGATATTTATTCTTTCGCTTATGCGATTGTTGATTTAAGTGGGGATGAGATACCTGAGCTGGTGGTGGAACATTTAGGACATTATGATGATGGAAGTGTAACTGAATTTCCTATATTCTTATATACAATCGTAGATGATAAGCCTAAAAAGGTCATCGTTTCTTATGGTACTGATTACTTTGATTTTTTAAATGATGGAACTATTTACTATACTAGTCGTCCTGCAACTATGCTGACTCAGGGTTTGGCTAGATTGTCTAAGGATGGTACTAGTTTAGAGTGGATTAATTTCTATTATGCAGAAGATTCAATCGATGGTCCAATGGATATAAGAGAAAATAAGACTGGTGTGGTAAAGGATGATGATAAGGTTGCTGATATAAGTGAAGAGGAATTCTATAATTTCTATGATGAATATGTTCAAGGTAATGAAAAGAGCTTTATAGGGCAAACAAGAACTTTTGCGGATTATGAAGTGTTTATGAAGCCTGTTTATGCTTATTTTGCGGATGATGAACTTGTGAATACCATGAAGGATTATACTTTGTATGGTAATGATAATTTAACTTATAAGTTTGTAGTTGTTCCAAATGGAAAACTTCGTGATGTAAAGTTGCTTAGTTTAAATTATACTGATGGTGATTTTGAAACAGAAGTGATTAAAGAGATTGAGTTAACTGATGATAAGCCATTGGTGATTGATGCTTATTTGAGTGAGGGAGCACCTAACTTGGGCATTTCTTTTGTGGGTGAAGATTTCTTAGAATATCGTTATTATTTTGCGATAAGTGGCTATGATGGAAGTGCACAGCTTGTAGCGTTTTAAAAGTTAAAAAACCATATTGACAAGACGCTTTTCAATTGTATAATGGAAGCGTATACATGGACAGTTACTCTCTTGAGGCTTAACCTAAATACAAGTGTGTTTTGGATATACAACAAGAGAGTTTTTTATTGGATATGAAGGGGAATTAAAGTGAAAGCGATCAAGAAAATAAACAATAACGTAGCTTATTGTGTAGATGGAAATGGAAGGGAACTTATCGCGCTTGGCAAGGGTATTGGCTTTGGAAGTTTTCCAAGAGACTTATCTTTAACCGAGATTGAAAGAACCTTCTATAACATTGATTCAAGAGTATCTAGTGCAATTGCTGATATTGATGAAGAAATTATTAGGGCTTCAGTAGATATTATTGACTATGCGAACTCTTTGATTAGTGAACCTTTATCTCCTGCGATCGTATTCACAATGGCTGATCATATTAACTTTACAATCCAAAGATATAAGGAAGGTAATAAGGTTAAATTACCGATTGTCTATGATATTCAGTATCTATTTGAAAATGAATATAAGGTTGGATTGTATGCAGTTAAACTAATTGGTCAAAGACTAAAGATTTTCTTGCCTAAGGAAGAAGCTAGTTATATAGCTTTACATATTGTTAATTCTAAGACACAAAGTTTTGATGAACATGATGATGAAACTATTATTGAGAAGATAAGCGAAATAATTGAAACACATTTTGCGATGACTATCGATAAGAATGATTTCAGTTATTCTAGGTTTGTATCACATATGCATTATTTATTAAAGCGTATTCGCGAATCTGATCAAATGGAGGATAAGAATAGTGAGATGTATATTTCATTATCTAAACAATATCCTGAAATGAATAATTGTGTAGAGGATATCGCGTCTTATGTTAATCAAAAATTAAATGTGGCTTTATCAAGCGAGGAGAAGATGTATATCTTATTACATGTTAATCGCTTATATGATAGAGAGAAAAATTAGTTCATAACATTTCTTATTCGGCCGGTAAGAAGTGGATAGGAAAAATTAGAGGAGAAAAAATTTATGAAAAACAGTTTTGATGCTTTAGCGTCAACATTAGTTGAACTTGTTGGTGGTAAAGATAATATTAGTTTCGCTACTCATTGTGCTACTAGATTACGTTTAAATTTAAAAGATGCTTCATTGATTAAAGAAGAAGAAATCAAGAAGACTAAGGGCGTATTAGGTGTTGCCAATTCAAATGGTCAATATCAAATTATCATTGGACCAGATGTTGTTGAATTGTATCAAGCAGTATCAAACATCGTTGGTGATGTTGCTGCTAATAGTGGTGCTGATGAAAAGAAGGATGAAAAGAAGGGCGTTAATAAGTTCATTGATACTTTAACAGGTATCTTTACACCTACTTTACCTGCATTAACTGCTTCTGGTATGTTGAAGGCTGTTCTTGCGGTTTTGGTTGCCTTTAAGTTAGTTGATAAGGCAGATATGACTTATCAAGTACTAAACTTTATGGGTGATGCTACTTTCTATTTCCTACCTATTTTATTGGCAGATTCTGCTGCTTCTAAATTAAAGTGTAATCGTTTCCTTGCAATGATGCTTGCAGGTATGTTGTTACATCCTAACTTTGTGACTTTAGTTGGTGCTGCTAAGGCTGATCCAACTCAAGCTATAAGCATTTTTGGACTTCCAATTTATAATGCTTCATATTCTGCAACTGTAGTACCTATCTTATTGGGTGTTTGGTTGATGTCTTATGTTGAACCTCTTGCGAACAAGTATTCACCTAAGGCAATCAAGTTCTTCACTGCTCCATTAATCACAATGTTTGTGGTTGGTGTTGCTACTTTATGTGTATTAGGTCCTATTGGATATGTTGTTGGTAATTTCTTGGGTTCTATAATTAATACATTAAGTACAGTTGCTCCATGGCTTGTTCCAACACTATTAGGTGCTTTCCTACCATTCCTTGTTATGACTGGTACTCACCATGCGATTACTCCTATCGGTATCAATAACCGTATGACTATTGGTTTTGACCAACCAATCTATCCTGGTCAACTTGCAAGTAACGTGGCTCAAGGTGCTGCTGCTTTAGGTGCTTCTGTTAAGTCTAAGAATGCTGATTTCAAGCAACTTGCTTCAGCAACAGGTATCACAGCAGTTTGTGGTATTACGGAACCAGTATTGTTTGGTGTAACTATGAATACAAAGACAAATATGATTGCTTCTATGATTGGTGGTGGTCTTGGTGGTTTCTTCATGGGTTGCTTCAGTGTTAAGAACTATTCAGGTGGTGCTCCAGGTTTATTAACTCTACCTTCATATATTGGTTTAGATGCTCCTATGTCAAACTTCTATTTAGCTTGTGTTGGTGCTGCAATTGCCTTTGTGGTTGCCTTTGTAGTAAGTTATATCCTTTATAAGGATCCTGTGGAGAAATAGTTATGGCTTTTCCTGATAATTTCTTATGGGGTGGTGCTACTGCCGCTAATCAATGTGAAGGTGCTTATGACGAAGATGGTAAGGGATTATCAATTCAGGATGTTTTGCCAAAGGGTTTTGGAAAAAGGACTGAAGTACCAACAAGTGATAATTTAAAACTTAGGGGTATCGATCATTATCATCGTTATAAAGAAGATATTAAATTGTTTGCGGAAATGGGATTTAAGGTCTATCGTTTCTCTATTGCCTGGTCTAGAATTTATCCTACAGGTGAGGAAGAAGTGCCTAATGAAAAGGGTTTAGAGTTCTATGATCATGTGGTTGATGAATGTTTAAAATATGGTATTGAACCATTAGTGACTATTTCTCATTATGAAACACCTCTTGCGTTGGCTGAAAAGTATAATGGTTGGGCAAGTAGGAAGTTAATAGATTTATATCTTAAGTATTGTAATACTTTGTTTAATCATTTTAAGGGAAGGGTTCATTATTGGATTACTTTCAACGAGATAAACGCAATACTAAGACAACCGTTTGTGGCTGGTGCTATTAATACTCCTAAGGAAGAATTGACTAATCAAGATTTATATGAGGCTATGCATCATGAATTGGTTGCTAGCGCTAGGGCAACAAAGTTAGCTCATGAAATTGATCCTGATAATAAGGTTGGTTGCATGGTTGTAGGTATTACTGTTTATCCATTAACACCAAATCCTGACGATATCTTAAAGGTAATGGACTTAGATAATGATTTATATTTCTTCTTGGATGTTCATTGTAGAGGTGCTTATCCATATTATGCTAAGAGAAGATTTGAGAAACTTGGTGTTAATTTAAATGTTACTAAGGAAGATGAAGAGGCTTTGAAGAATACTGTTGATTTTATTTCTTTCAGTTATTATTCAAGTAATTGTGCATGTTGTGATCCTAGTCTTGGTGAACCATGTCGTAGTAATATGACACCAGAGCTTCGTAAAAATCCTTATTCTAAAGTGTCTGAATGGGGTTGGCAGATTGATCCTAAGGGTCTTAGATATACTTTGAATCGTTTCTATGCTCGTTATCAATTGCCTTTGTTTGTAGCTGAAAATGGCTTGGGTGCAAGGGATACTTTGGTTGATGATGGAAATGGTAGCTTAACGGTTATTGATGATTATCGTATTGAATATACAAGAGAACATATCAAACAAATGGAAGAAGCGATTAAGGATGGTGTTGATGTCTTTGGTTATACTTCTTGGGGTTGTATTGATTTGATTTCATGTTCAACTGCTGAAATTGATAAGCGTTATGGCATGATTTATGTTGATTTAAATAGTGATGGAACAGGCACTATGAATCGATATAAGAAGAAGAGCTTTGATTGGTATAAACAAGTAATAAGTTCTAATGGTGAGAAGCTAGATTAATTTGTCTAGTAATTAACATTTGTTTAGATTAAAATGGTGAACGGGTTATTCCTTAGTAGCCATTTTTGTTTAATGGAAGGGCGTATGATGAAGAAGATAACGATCAAGAGTTTGATTATATATTTAAGTGGTTTGGTTATTTTGTGTGTTGGTACAGTATTGAATACTAAGACCAATTTGGGTGTTGCGGCGATAAGTGGTGTTTCTTATGTTTTGTCAAAGACTACAAGTTTAACGCTAGGTACAGCAACATTTCTAATCTATTGTATATTTATCGTTATGCAGTGGCTTATAAATAAGAAAGTCGATTTACTGACAGTATTGCAGCTACCAGTATCTTTGTTGTTTGGTAGATTGACTGATTTTGTGAATACTAGGGTCTTAGTATTTGAGGCTAATAACTTGGTTAGTGGTCTTATTATGTTGGCTTTTGCGATCGTATTATCAGCACTAGGAGTGACTTTGATGGTTTCCCAAAATTTAGTACCAAATGCACCTGATGGTGCCGTACAAGCTATAGCTAATAAGTTAGGATGGACTTTTGGTAAGGCTAAGGTGGTCTTTGATTTAGCTTGCATTAGTGTTTCTGTTGTTATTGCCTTGGTGATGTCTGGTCATATAATTGGAATAGGTGTCGGAAGCTTGTTGTCGATGTTACTTATTGGTAATTGTTGTAATGTGTTTAAGAAAGTTTTGGGTAAAGAATTGGCCTTGGTTTAGTTTTAGATAAAAAACTATTGCATATTCCAAAGTTTTGTGGTATTTTTATTAAGCATCAATATACCATAGACAGTAACGGCGAATTATGCTTAAAAATGTTACCGAGGTAAAAGTTGTGAATATGAACTTTTTAACCTGTGTCTATGGATACAGGTTTTATTTTGTATGAGTATATTGGGTTAGAAAGAGGGAATATGAATCAAGCAGTATTGAATGCGAAACAGGAAATGGTAAGTGAGATTTCTTCTAAGATTAAGGAATCACAATCTACTGTTGTCGTAGAGTACCGTGGTCTAAGCGTAGCTGAAGTTACAGAATTAAGAAGAGCTTTAAGAGCTGAAGATGTTGACTTCAAAGTTTACAAGAACACAATGGCACAAAGAGCTGTAGATGAATTAGGTTTCGCTGAATTAAAGGAATCTTTAAAGGGACCTAACGCAATGGCTTTCTCAAAGGATGCAACTGCACCTGCAAGAATTTTGTCAAAGTTCGCTAAGAACCACAAGGCATTAGTACTTAAGAGCGGTATCGTTGAAGGCAAAGAAGTTGATCTTGATACATTAAAAGAATTAGCTAACCTTCCAAATAGAGACGGTATGTTATCTATGCTATTAAGTTGTTTACAATCTCCAGTTAGATCATTTGCATGTGTTGTTAAGGCAGTTGCAGATGCTAAGGAAGCAAATGGAGGCGAGGTTGCAGTAGCACCTGAAGCTACTGAGGAAGCAGCACCTGAAACAGCTGCAGCAGAATAAGGAGAAATATTAAAATGGCAAAAATCAATCATGAAGATATCTTAGCTTATCTTGAAGAAGCTAGCATTCTTGAATTAAACGACCTAGTAAAGGCAATCGAAGAAAAGTTCGGTGTTACAGCAGCAGCACCAGTTGCAGTAGCAGCAGCACCTGCTGAAGCAGCTGATCAAGGTCCTACTTCTGTATCAGTTATCTTAAGCTCATTTGGTGAAGCTAAGACTGCTGTTATCAAGGTAGTTAAGGAAATCACTGGTCTAGGCTTAGTTGAAGCTAAGGGTCTAGTTGACAAGTGTCCAAGTCCTATCAAGGAAAACATTAGTGTAGAAGAAGCTGAAGAAATCAAGAAGAAGTTAGTTGACGCTGGCGCTTCTGTTGAAGTTAAGTAATTAAATGTCTCATTATTATACGGATAATAGTGAAATGACTAGTAACCCTAGATCATTTGACTATTATTTCGATAATGAGAAGTTCATATTTACTACTGATAATGGCGTTTTCTGCAAAGAAAACGTCGATTACGGTAGTTATTTATTAATTAAAAACACATTCAGACAAGCATTAGGTAATAAGCTTCTAGATCTTGGCTGTGGTTGGGGACCGGTTGGGATTATTATTAAAAGATTTAATCCTGATATAGAGGTAACTGCTGTAGATGTTAACTCAAGGGCTGTGGAGCTTACTAATCTAAATGCTGTTCAAAACAAAACACTGATTAAAGCTTGTTTATGTACAGACATATTAACTTTGAACCTATTGTTTGATTCTATAATTTTAAACCCGCCCATACGAGCGGGTAAAGTTGTCATATATAATCTCTATGATAAAGCATATCATACTTTAAGGGAAAATGGGTCTTTATATATTGTCATTCAGAAGAAACAGGGCGCCAGCTCTAGTGTGAACAAGCTTAGTGAGTTATTTAAAACTGTCACTGTCTTGGATCGCGAAGGTGGATACTGGGTGATTCAAGCGATTAAATAATTCTACACTGTTTAATAGGAAAGGACGGCGTATTAATGAAGCAATCTTATCATGTTGTTGAATCGGGTAGACATTCCTCTCGCCGTGATTATTCAAAAGTAAGTGGTCAACTTGAACTTCCTTACTTAGTTGAAATTCAAACAGATTCTTTTAAGTGGTTCACTGAAAAAGGAATCAAAGAAGTGTTTGATGAGATTTACCCAATTCAAAACTATAGCGGCAATATTCGTTTGAAGTTGGTTAGCTATGAATTCCGTAAGCCAAAGTATACTGTAGCCGAATGTAAATATCGTGAGACAAATTACTGTGCTCCACTTTGGGCTAATATGGAACTAGAAATCTATAATGAGGAGACTGGTGAAATCATCAATAGGCCAGAAGAAGTTTTCTTAGGAGACTTCCCAATGATGACTGCAACCGGTACTTTTATCATTAACGGTGCTGAGAGAGTTATAGTTTCTCAGATTGTTAGATCTCCGGGTGCTTATTTTGACATCCAATCTGATGATAAGACTGGTAAAGAAACTATTGATGGCGAATTAATCCCATCAAGAGGAACTTGGTTAGAATTTCTAACTGATGAGAAGAAAACTGCGCTTGGCAAGGTCATGAATATGAGTGTTGACCGTAAGCGTAAGATCTTATCTACTATATTATTGAAAACAATTGGCTTCTCTTTGAACCTTGAAAAGGGAGAAGACGCTTTTGACGTTAATAAAGTTAAGACTTTTATTAAGTCAATGGGCTTAGAGGTTTATGATGATCTAATTAATCAAAATGATGATCGTGAATTCTTGAACATCTATGAAGCTATTTATACATCTTTCCTTGGTGCTTACGAGGAGATTACAAATACTCTTTATGCAGATAAGACAAGCACTACTGATGCAGCTCTAATTGAAATGCATCGTAACCAAAAACAAGATGAAGTGCCTACAATCGAAGGTGCTGGTTCTTTGATGAATGCTAAGTTCTTTGATGCGAAGAAGTATGATTTAACTCCTGCTGGAAGATACAAGTTAGGAAAGAAATTAAATGTCATCGACAGAATTGAGAATCATGTATTGGCTCAAGATTTATATAAGGCTGATGGTTCATTGTTGATGGAAAAGGGTACTTTAGTACACAAAGAAGAAAGAAACTTATTAAGAGAAGAATTGACTAAGGGTAGCCATGTTGAGGCATTCCCATTCAGACATAGTTTCTCTCATCCAACTATTGTTGAAGTTGAAACTAAGAATAAGTTAGCTCTTGTTGGTAGAATCTTAGCAAATGATCTTGAACTTAAGAATGAAGTTATCTATCAAGGTACCGCCTTAAGTGAAGAAGATGTTAAAAAGATTGCCAAGGAGTTTAAGGTAATCAGCGTATATTCAGGTATTATTTCTAAGCCAGTTGAATTGACTAGAGACAATATCGATGCTGTATTAGACTATGGTCAAAGATTCTTTATCTTAGCAAGAATTACTGATAAGGCAGGAGATGTCATGATTGATGATGAACCTGCTATGCCTTTATATATTCCAGATCATGACTCATATATTTTGATGTCTGATAAGGAAGCTATTATTAGAGAAAGAATTTCTAAGGGCGAAAAGATGACTGCATGGCTAGTTGGTAGTGCATGTCAAGTTGTTTATATCGAAAATCCAAATGATGCAAATTCTAAGATTAAGTTAATTGGTGTTGATCCACTTAATGATAAGAAGTGCATTACTATTTCTGATATGATCGCTCTATATTCTTATATGTTATCAATGCTAGATGGAGTAGGTTCTACTGATGAAATCGATATGCTTGGTAATAGACGTATTAGAACTGTTGGTGAATTAATCCAAAACCAATTCAGAATTGGTTTGAGCAGAATGGAAAAGGCTGTTAAGGAAAAGATGTCTATCGCTGATGTTGAAACATCTACTCCAAAGAGCTTAACAAACAATCGTCCATTATCTGGTGCGATTAAGGAATTCTTCTCAAGTTCTCAATTGTCACAATTTATGGACCAACAAAATCCACTTGCTGAGCTTACAAATAAGCGTCGTATTTCAGCATTAGGTCCAGGTGGTCTAACAAGAGAAAGAGCAGGTTTTGAAGTACGTGACGTTCATAACTCTCACTACGGTAGAATCTGTCCTATCGAGACTCCAGAAGGTCAAAACATCGGTTTGATTTCTTATTTAACTTCTTATGCAAAGGTAAACGAATATGGCTTTATTCAAACTCCTTATCGTAAGGTTGATAAGAACGGACATGTTTCTGAAGATTATATTTATTTGTCTGCAGATGATGAAAATGACTACATCATCGCACAGGCAAATGAGGTTGAAGATGGCAAGCTAAAGAATGAAATGGTTGTCGCTAGAAAAGCTGGTGAAACTATCATGGCTAAGGCTGAAGAAGTTGAGCTATGTGACGTATCTCCTAAGCAAATCGTTTCTATCGCTGCTGCTTGTATCCCATTCCTTGAAAACGATGACTGTACTCGTGCCCTAATGGGTGCTAACATGCAACGTCAGGCTGTTCCTTTGTTGAATCCTCATTCACCATATGTTGGTACAGGTATTGAGGCTAAGATTGCTAGAGACTCTGGTACTGGTGTTGTTACAAATGATTCAGGTGTCGTTACTTATGCTGACTCTAGAACTGTTGTTATTGCGGATAAAGATGGCAAGGAACATGAGTATCCTCTTGAGAAGTTTGCAAGATCAAACGCAGGTACATGCATCAACCAAAAGCCTATTGTTGCCAAGGGTGACGTGGTTAAGGCTGGTGAACTAATTGCAGATGGTCCAAGTATGCAAGATGGTGAATTGGCTCTAGGTCAAAACGTAACTATCGCGTTCATGACATGGCATGGTTATAACTATGAAGATGCCATCATTATGTCTGAGCGTATGGTTAAGGATGATGTTTATACTTCAATTCATATTGAGGAATATACAATCGAAAGAAGAAAGACTAAATTAGGTGAAGAAGAAATCACAAGAGATATTCCAAATGTTCAAGAGGGCGCATGTCGTAATCTTGATAGCCGCGGTATCGTAATGGTTGGTGCTGAGGTTAAGGAAGGCGATATCCTTGTTGGTAAGGTTACTCCTAAGGGTCAATCTGATGCTTCTCCAGAAGAAAAGCTATTATTAGCGATCTTCGGTGAAAAGTCTCATGAAGTTCGTGATAACTCATTAAGAGTTCCTCATGGTGGTGCTGGTATTGTTCAATCAATCAGAGTATTCAACCGTAAGGATGGTCATGATGAATTAAATCCAGGTGTTATCGAAGAAATTAGAGTTTATGTTGTTCAAAAACGTAAGATTTCTGAAGGTGATAAGATGGCTGGTAGACACGGTAACAAGGGTGTTATTTCTAAGATCCTTCCAATCGAAGATATGCCAATTATGCCAGATGGTACTCCTGTTGATATTATGTTAAATCCATTCGGTGTTCCTTCTCGTATGAACATCGGTCAGGTATTGGAAGTTCACTTGGGTATGGCTGCTAAGAAACTTGGTGTTAAGTTTGCTACTCCAGTATTCGATGGTATTTCTAATGAAGATTTAATGGATATTATGAAAGAAGCTGAAGTTAATCCGGATGGTAAGTTAGTGTTACGTGATGGTAAGACTGGTGAACCATATGATGAGAGAATTTCAGTTGGTGTCATGTATATGATTAAGTTGGCACACATGGTTGACGATAAGTTGCATGCTCGTGCTACAGGTCCTTATTCAATGGTTACACAACAACCATTAGGTGGTAAGGCTCAAAATGGTGGTCAAAGATTCGGTGAAATGGAAGTTTGGGCACTAGAGGCATATGGTGCTGCTCATACACTTGAAGAAATCTTGACAATTAAGTCAGATGATATCAATGGTAGAACAAGAGCACTTAACGCTATTAAGAAGAGTCAAACTATTCCAGAACCTGGATTACCTGAATCATTCAACGTATTACGTAATGAACTTAAGGCATTGGCTGTCGATGTTAAGTTGTTAGATGGCGAAGGCAATGAAGTTAATGTTTCAAGCTTTGCGGATGACGATGAAACACAAGACAAGAATAATCAAGTAGCAGAAGCTTCTGATTTAACAATTAAGACTGAAGCAGAACTTGAAGAAGAAGCCCCTGAAGCAGTTATGGGCTTAGATGAAGAATAGGAGGATCTATGGCAAATAACAAATTTGAAGCAATTAAAGTTGGATTAGCTTCTCCTGAAAGAATTCGTGAGTGGTCATATGGTGAGGTAACAAAGCCAGAGACTATTAACTATCGTTCTCAAAAGCCTGAGAAAGATGGTTTATTCTGCGAAAGAATTTTCGGTCCAACAAAGGACTGGGAATGTGCTTGTGGTAAGTATAAGAAAGTAAGATACAAGGGTATCACTTGTGATAGATGTGGTGTTGAAATTACTAAGTCTTCTGTAAGAAGAGAAAGATTTGGTCATATTTCTTTAGCTGCTCCAGTTGTTCATATTTGGTACCTTAAGGGTATCCCATCTAGAATGGGTCTTGTACTTAATGTATCTCCTAAGATTCTTGAAGAAATCGTATATTTCGTAACTTGGATTGTTACAGATCCAGGCAGTACAGATCTTCAATATAAGCAACCATTAAGTGAAATGGAAGTTAGAAACTACCAAGCACTATATGGTGAGAAGGCTTTCAAGGCAGCTACTGGCGCAGAAGCTATTAAGACACTTCTTGAACAAGTAGATGTTGTTAAGGAACAAAAGGAGATTAAGAAGGAGCTTGAAAAGGCTCAAGGTGATAAGCGTAAGAAGCTTATTAAGAGACTTGAAACTGTTAACGCATTTGTTAATAGTGATAATAAGCCTGAGTGGATGGTGCTTACAGAACTTCCTGTAATACCACCAGATTTAAGACCGATGTTACAACTTGATGGTGGTCGTTTTGCGACAAGTGATTTAAATGACTTGTATCGTAGAGTTATCACTCGTAACAATCGTTTAAGAAAGTTACTAGAAATTGGTACACCTTCAATTATCGTTCAAAACGAAAAGCGTATGTTACAGGAAGCTGTCGATGCGCTAATCGATAACGGTAGAAGAGGTAATCCAGTTAAGGGTAGTGCAAATCGTCCTCTTAAGTCATTGTCACATAGCTTAAAGGGTAAGCAAGGTCGTTTCAGACAAAACTTATTAGGTAAGCGTGTTGACTTCTCTGGTAGATCAGTTATTGCGGTTGGTCCAAATCTAAAGATGTACCAATGTGGTATTCCTCGTGAGATGGCAATCAACTTGTATAGACCGTTTGTAGAGAGTGAACTTGTTTTACAAAAGATTGCACAATCTTTAAAGCAAGCTGAAAAGATGGTTGATAAGCAAGATCCTCAAATTTGGGATGTTGTTGAAGAAATCATGGATAATCATCCAGTATTCTTAAACAGAGCTCCTACACTTCATAGACTTGGTATCCAAGCTTTCAAACCAAAACTAGTTGAAGGTCGTGCAATCAGACTTCATCCATTAGTATGTACTGCGTTTAACGCCGACTTCGATGGTGACCAGATGGCTGTGCACTTGCCTTTAAGTGAGAAGGCTAGAGCTGAGGCTGAGATTTTGATGCTAGCAAGCAACAATATCTTGGGTCCTAAGGATGGTAAACCTATCGTTACTCCATCTCAGGATATGGTTCTTGGTAACTTCTATCTAAATATGGAAGAAACTAAGGAAGAGTTCTATCACAAGGCTGAAGTATTAAAGACTTTAGGTGATGAAGAGGCTGCAGAAATGTGGACTCGCTTCGGTGATAATGAGGGTCATGTTTATAAGGACTTTAATGAAGCATTGATGGCTTATCAAAATAAGCAAGTTCATCTTCATACAAGAGTTGCGATTGCAGCTGGTTCTTTAAAGAAGACTTGTTTCACTGAAGAAGAAAACAATATGTATCTAATTACTACTATTGGTAAGTTGATTTTCAACAATGCCTTCCCTAGTGATTTCCCATATATTAATATGGTTACTACAGATACATTAAAGAGAACTCCTCATGATCAATTTGTTCCTTATGGTACTGATATTTGTGCTCATATTGCTGGATTAAAGGTTAGTCCTGAATTCACTAAGAAGGCACTTGGTAATGTAATTGCCGAAGTATTCGCTAAGTATCGTACAAATGGTTCAAGTACAATTCTTGATAATATCAAGGACTTAGGTTTTGAGTACTCAACTGTTGCAGGTATGACAGTATCTCTAGCAGATATTAACGTTGCACCTAATAAGCAAGTATATGTTGATGAAGCTAAGAAGAAGGCTGATATCCTACAAAACTTGTTGGATAGAGGTCAATTAACTCCACCAGAATGGGAAAAGCATTTCTCTCAATTGTGGTCTGATACAAAGGACAAGATTGGTGATGAAGTTATGAACAGCTTAGAGAGAAAATCTCCAATTAACATGATGGCTGTTTCTGGTGCCAGAGGTAATAAGTCACACTTTACACAGTTAGCAGGTATGAGAGGTCTTATGGGTAGACCTACCCAATCTAAATCTAAGAAGGAATATCAACCTTCAATCATTGAGGTTCCTATTTATTCTTGTTTCCGTGAGGGTATGAGTGTATCAGAATTCTTTATTTCAACTCACGGTGTTCGTAAGGGTTTAACAGATACTGCCTTAAAGACTGCTGAATCTGGTTATTTGACAAGACGTCTTGTTGATGTTTCTCAAGATGTTATTATCATGGAAGATGATTGTCATACTGATATGGGTTACTATGTTGAGGCAATCATTGATAGAAAAGACAATAGTATCATCGAATCATTCGCTGATCGTATTATTGGTCGTTTCTCTAAGGAAGTTCTTACTCATCCAGAAACTGGTGAAGTAATCATTGGTGAAGATGAATTCATTGATGAAGATAAGGCTAGAGAAATTGTTGCGGCTGGTATTAAGGGAATGTATATTAGAAATACATTCACTTGTAGATCTAAAGATGGTATTTGTCGTAAATGTTATGGACGTAACATGGCTACTGGTAAGCTAGTTGAAAACGGTGAGGCTGTAGGTATTATGGCTGCTCAATCAATCGGCGAACCTGGTACTCAGCTAACAATGCGTACTTTCCACACAGGTGGTGTTGCCGCTGCTGGTGATAGTGATATCACTCAAGGTCTTCCACGTGTTGAAGAACTATTTGAAGCTAGATGTCCTAAGCGTCCTGCTACTTTAGCTAAGATTAACGGTGAAATCACTGCAATTCATGAAAATGATGATCATAGTATCGTTGTTGATGTAACTGGTGAAAATGAAACTATTCAACATCGTTTAATTCTTGGTCAAACAGTAAGATCTTGGATGGGCGTTGGTACTAAGGTTAAGGCTGGTGATAAGCTAACTGAAGGTAACGTTGATCCTAAGGAATTATTAAGTATTGCCGGTGTTCAAGCTGTTCAAAACTATATCCTTAAGGAAGTTAAGAAGGTTTACGCTTTGGCTGGTATCGATACATCAGATAAGCACATTGAGATGATCATTCATCAAATGTTGAAGCGTGTAATCATCATCGAACCAGGTGATTCAGATTACTGTACAGGTCAAACTGTTTCAATGAGAAAGATTAATGAAATCAATACAAACTTATTAATGGAAGGTAAGACTCCTGCTAAGTTTGGTCCTATGTTGTTAGGTATTTCTAAGTCTTCAGTTGAAACTGACTCATTCTTATCTGCTGCTTCATTCCAAGAAACTACTAAGGTATTAACTGATGCAGCTATTAATGCTAAGGTTGATGACCTATTCGGTATCAAGGAAAACGTTATTATCGGTAAGTTGATTCCTGCTGGTACAGGTTCTAAGTTTGAACGTGAAACTACTCATTTAGTAGAGGAACGTGCTGCTGAACTTGTTAAGGAAAGAGAAGAGAGAGTGCTATTGTTCGAAGAAGAGGCTAAGGCAGCTCAACTTCCAAGTGATGTAACTACCGTTAGAGATAGCGAAGAAAAAGAAGCTGAATAAACTAAAATTTTAAGCTCGGGGAAACTCGGGCTTTTAATATGGTAAAATGAGGCTAAAGAAGAGGAAAAGACAATATGAAATTAACAAGAGCTGATAAAGAAGCTATTAAGATGGGTAATGCAGGTTATATCCTTAATAAGGGTGCTGAACTTTATAGAAATGAAAACTTTAAAGAAGCGATTGAATACTATCACTTAGGAAGTACGATGGGCAGTGATATTGCTACTAGTAATTTGGGTTATTGTTACTTATATGGAAGAAGCGTTGAAGCTGATGTTGATTTAGCCATTAGTTATTTTGAATTAGCAGCTAATAGAGGAAATGTGGATGCACTATATAAACTTGGCGATATTTATTCTAGTGATAAGTGGAAGCTTAAGGATAATGAATTATCTTTATATTATTATCAATTGGCGGCTAATATCTTGATTGGTTGTGATTGGTCAAAGGAAGATGCGATTGCCTTTACTGAGGAATTAGAAGAATATCCAAGTTTATGCTATGCCTTAGCTAGGGAATTGATGCCTGGAGGTAATTTGAAAACATCATTAGATCAGGCTTATCAATTTTTGTTGCATGCAGAACAAGGCTTTGTTCATGAGATTTTAAACGGTGCAACTTATTATAAGAAGAATCTAAATAAGGTAACTGTCTTATTACAAGATGATATCTTTGATGAAATAAGAGATGATTATGATTACTTATTTGATGAAGATGATGATGACTTGTTATATGATGCCTTTGAGGGCGATGATCCAGTATTCTTTTAAGCTATATATAATATAAGGATAAGGAATGACTATTTGGCTTATTTTGGTGAGTTGAATAGTCATTTTTATTATCAAAATATATGCCCCGGGCAATATATTTGGAGAAATTTAATTAAAAATGGATGGTTCTAGGGTGAAAAAGGGGTAAATGGACTGTATAATAGGGCACACCTGTAACCGTGATATCGATGATGTTTAAAAAAGTACGAAAATATGCGGATTTTTTAAAAATTTATATTGAAAAATAGATACAAAAACTGTAGAATAATTGAGCGCTTGCAGTGATATGGGAGATTGCTGGCACACTGATACCTGTGTGTCTGTGTGATAACCAGGGAACTCACTTGGAGCAAGTTACTAAGCTAAATAAAAGGCTTAGTTAGTGAATGTAAGGAGGAAAAATTCATGGCAAAGAACAACGTAAGAATTAAGTTAAAAGCTTACGAACACAGATCTTTGGACTTAGCAACTGAAAAGATTGTTAAGGCTGCAGAAGATGGCGGCGTTAAGAAGGTCGTTGGTCCTATCCCACTACCAACTGAAAAACAAGTGGTTACAGTTTTGCGTGCTGTTCATAAGTATAAGGATTCTCGTGAACAATTCGAGATCAGAACACACAAGAGACTTATCGAAATCATCGGCCCTAGTGCTAAGACAATTGATGCCTTAAGTCGTCTAGAATTACCTAGTGGCGTTGATATTGAAATCAAATTATAAAGAAAGGTGACATCATGAAAGGAATACTTGGAAGAAAGCTTGGTATGACTCAAGTCTTCACAGAAGACGGAACATTGATTCCTGTTACTGTAGTTGAATGTGAACCAAACGTAGTTTTACAAAAGAAAACAAAAGAAACTGATGGTTATGAAGCATTACAACTTGGTTTAGAAGACAAGAAAGAAAGTCGTGCTACAAAGCCAGAAATTGGCCATGCTAAGAAGGCAGGCGTTAGTCCTAAGAAGTTTGTTAAGGAAATCAAGGCTGACGAATTAATGAACGTTGAAGTTGGACAAGAAATTAAAGTTGATATCTTTTCCGCTGGTGATATCGTAGATGTTACAGGCGTTTCAAAAGGTAAAGGTTATACTGGTGTAATCAAGAGACACAACCACGCTATGATCAGAGAAACACACGGTGCAGGTCCCGTACATAGAAGTGTAGGTTCTCTTGCTACTACAGGTCGTAACAATGGCCGTATCGAGAAGAACACACCAATGCCAGGACATGACGGTTCATTAGTAACTACAAACCAAAACCTAGAAGTTATCAAGGTTGATGCTGATGCAAATTACATGCTAATCAAGGGTAACGTTCCAGGACCTAAGAGAGGCTTGGTTGTAGTTAAGACTACTGTAAAGAATAAAAAGCATGTAGAACCAAAAGTTCTATTAGGAAAGAAGGAGGGCTAATCAATGGCTAAGTTTGACGTATTTGATTTAAGTGCTAATAAAGTTGGCGATATTGAATTAGCTGATGGTGTATTCGGTATTGAAGTAAATACACAAGCAATTTTCGATGCTGTATTAAGACAACAATCATCATTAAGACAAGGTACTCATAAGGTTAAGACAAGAGCTGAAGTATCTGGTGGTGGTAAGAAGCCATTCAGACAAAAGGGTACTGGTAGAGCTAGACAAGGTTCTAGTAGAGCTGTTCAATACAGAGGTGGTGGTATCGCATTTGGTCCAACACCAAGATCTCATACATTCAAGTTAAATCGTAAGGTTAGAAGATTAGCATTAAGAAGTGCTTTAACTCTTAAGGCTACTAACAACAATTTAACAGTTGTACAAGATGTTAAGTTTGCTAATATCAAGACAAAAGATTTCAAGAATGTATTAAATGCATTTGGTTTTGATAGAAAAGTATTAGTAGTAGTTGATGTTAATGAAGATTTTGAAAATGCTTACTTAAGCTCAAGAAACTTCGGTAACGTAGTAATGGTTACAGTTGAAGGTTTAAATGTTTATGATCTTCAAAACGCTAACAAGCTAGTTATCACAACAGAAGCTGCTAAAAAGATTGGAGAGGTTTTAACAGATGAGTAATGCTAGAGATGTCATCGTTCGTCCTCTTATAACTGAAAAGTCAATGAATGTTGGTGAAACAAACAACACAGTTGTATTCGAAGTTAAAAAAGGTGTGAACAAGATTCATATTAAGCAAGCTATTGAAGAAATTTTCAATGTTAAGGTTGCTTCAGTAAATGTTGTAAACTGCCCAACTAAGCAAAAGAGAATGGGTAGATATGGTCAGTATCATTTTGAAACTAACCAAGTTAAGAAGGCTTACGTAAAGCTTAAAGACGGTTATAAGATCGATATCTTAGCTGATAAGTAGTCAATTAAATTTAGCGGAAGAAAAATGCTATTTCCGGATAAAGTGCATTAGAGAGGAAAATTAAATCATGGCGATTAAAAAATATAAGCCAACTACTCCTGGTAGACGTGGTATGACTGGTCTTACATTTGATGAAGTAACTAAGAGCAAGCCTGAAAAGAGTTTAACAGTAAGCTTCAACAAATCTGGTGGTCGTAACAATACAGGAAGAATTACAACAAGACATATTGGTGGTGGTCATAAACAACTTTACCGTATCATCGATTTCAAGAGAAATAAGGATGGTATCAAGGGTGTTGTTAAGGCTATCGAATATGACCCAAATAGAAACTGCAATATCTGTTTAATCAGTTATGCAGATGGTGAAAAGAGATACATTCTAGCTCCTAAGGGCCTAGAAGTTGGTATGTCAATTATCTCAGGTGAAAAGGCAGATATCAAAGTTGGTAATGCTCTTGAAATGAGAAACATGCCAGAAGGTACAACTGTTCATAATATTGAACTTAAGCCTGGTAAGGGCGGCCAAATCGCAAGAGCTGCTGGTGCTAGCGCTCAAATCTTGGCTATCGAAGAAAAGTATGTAACACTACGTTTAACAAGTGGTGAAATGAGAAAAGTTCTAGGTAACTGTCGTGCTACAGTTGGTCAAGTTGGTAATGAAGATTACAGCTTAATTAACTTAGGTAAGGCTGGTAGAACTAGATGGATGGGTGTTAAGCCTACAGTTAGAGGTTCTGCAATGAACCCTTGTGATCACCCTCACGGTGGTGGTGAAGGTAAGTGTCCAATCGGACGTAAGTCACCAATGACTCCTTGGGGTAAGAAGGCTATGGGTGTTAAGACTCGTAAGACTAAGAAAGCTTCAAACGATTTAATCGTAAGAAGAAGAAATGAGAAATAGTAGAAAGGGGAGTAATTAATAATGTCTAGAAGTTTAAAAAAGGGTCCATTCTGTGATGAACACCTAATGAAAAAAGTAGAAGCATTAAATGCTGCTAATAAAAAAGAAGTTATTAAGACTTGGTCTCGTAGATCAACAATCTTCCCTAGCTTCGTAGAACATACATTCGCAGTACATAATGGTAAGGAACATGTTCCAGTATATGTAACTGAAGATATGGTTGGTCAAAAACTTGGTGAATTTGTTCCAACTAGAAAATTCGGTGGTCACGGAAGCGACGATAAAAAGGCTTAAGATAGGAGGAAAATATGGAAGTTAAGGCTACAGCTAAAACTATTAGACATCCTTCTCGTAAAGTAAGAATCGTCTTAGATCTTATCAAAGGTAAGGATGTTAACGAAGCTCTTGGTATTTTAGAGTTTACTCCAAACCATGCAGCTAAGGATGTTCAAAAAGTATTAAAGAGTGCAATTGCTAATGCAACTCACAATCATCAACAAGATGAATCAAAGTTATATGTTAAAGAGTGTTTCGCTAACGAAGGTGTTACTTTAAAGAGATGGATGCCTCGTGCTAAAGGTAGAGCAACACCAATTATGAAGAGAACAAGCCACATTACAGTGGTTGTCGATGAAAGATAAGGAGATCAGAGATGGGTCAAAAAGTTAGTCCAATTGGAATGAGAGTCGGCGTCATCAGAGATTGGGAATCAAGATGGTACGCTGAAAAAGAATATGGTAACTTACTTCAAGAAGATATTAAGATTCGTAAGTTAATCTTCGCTGAATGCAAAGATTGCTTAGTTTCAAGAGTTGAAATCGAAAGAAGCAAGAACCGTGTTAACCTTATCGTAAGAACTGCTCGTCCAGGTATGTTCATCGGCGGTGAAGGCGAAAAAATCGAAACACTAAAGAAAAAATTAGCAAAATTAACTGGTAATAAGGATATCAATATCAACATCGTTGAAGTTGGTAATCCAGATCTAGATGCTAGACTTGTAGCATTAAAGATCGTAAAGATGCTAGAAGAAAGACAATCTTTCCGTACAGCACAAAAGAAGGCTATCCAATCTACAATGAGAGCTGGTGCTAAGGGTATTAAGACTGCTGTATCAGGTAGATTAGGTGGTGCTGATATCGCAAGAACTGAAGGTTATTCTGAGGGTGTTGTACCTCTACATACATTACGTTCTGATATCGACTATGCTTGGGAAGAAGCTATGACTACTTATGGTAAGCTTGGTGTTAAGGTATGGATCTGTAGAGGTGAAGTACTTCCAGGTGAAATGGTTAAGGAACCAGAAAAGCCAAAAGGTAATCCAAATGGCCGTCCAAACAGAAGAAGAAACGACAGAAGAAACTTCAACAGAAACAACAACGCTAATACTGAAGCAAAGGTAGAAGCTCCTGTTGAAGCAAAGGAAGAAGTTAAGGAGGATGTCGCATAATGTTAATGCCTAAGAGAACAAAATACCGTCGTCCTCATAGATTGAGCTACGAAGGTAAGTCAAAAGCTGGTACTGAGATTGCTTATGGTGAGTATGGATTAGTCGCAATGACTGGTGCATACATCTCTAACAACCAAATCGAAGCAGCCAGAGTTGCTATGACTCGTTATATGAACAGAGGTGGTCAAGTTTGGATTAAGATTTTCCCACAACTTGCTATCACTAAGAAGCCTCTAGAAGTTCGTATGGGTTCTGGTAAAGGTGCTCCTGAAGGCTGGGTTGCAGTTGTTCAAAGGGGCAGAGTTATGTTTGAAATCGCTGGTGTAGATGAAGCTACAGCTCGTGAAGCATTCAGACTTGCAGCTAATAAGTTGCCTGTTAAGTGCAAATTCATTAAGAAGGGAGAGTAATTATGAACGTTAAAGAAGTTAGAGATATGTCAAATGAAGAATTACTAAAGTCTTTAGATGAATCTAAGAAAGAATTATTCGACCTAAGATTTGCTAAGGCTACTGGTAGTATTGAAAATCCTATGCGTATTAGAGAATTAAAGAAGTCTATCGCTAGAATTTTAACTGTATTAAAAGAAAGAGAAAGTAAATAAGGGGGCAGCTAATGGAAAGAAAGAATACAAAGCGTGTCTTACGTGGTGTTGTTTGTTCAGATAAGATGGACAAGACAATCGTTGTTGAGATCTCTGAGAAAAAGGCTCACCCACTTTATGGCAAGCAAACTAAATTTTCTCGTAAATTTAAGGCTCATGATGAAAACAATGAAGCTAAGGTTGGCGATACTGTAGAAATCATCGAGACTAGAAAGTTAAGCCGTGACAAACATTTCCGTTTATTGAGAATTGTTGAAAAGGCTGTAATTCTATAGGAGGTTATTATGATACATAATGAATCAAGATTAAAAGTAGCTGATAACACAGGTGCTAAAGAATTACTAGTAATCAGATGTCTAGGTGGTTCTAACAGAAAGACAAGTAACATCGGTGATGTTGTTGTATGTTCTGTTAAGGAAGCTGCTCCAGGCGGTTCTGCTAAGAAGGGCCAAGTTGTAAAAGCTGTTATCGTAAGAACTAAGTATGGTATCAGCAGAGAGAACGGTTCTTATATTAAGTTTGATGATAACGCTGCAGTTATTATCAAGGACGATAAAACGCCAGTAGGCACTCGTATCTTCGGGCCTGTGGCAAGAGAACTTCGTGATAGAGACTTTATGAAAATTATCTCTCTAGCACCAGAAGTATTATAGGAGGATCTGAATTTATGAAAATTAAAAAAGGTGATAAAGTTCAGGTTATTGCTGGTCAAGATAAGGGTACTGTAGGTGAGGTTAAAGCTGCTTTCCCTAAGACAAATAAAATTATTGTTGAAGGCGTAAACGTAAGAAAGAAGCATGAAAAGCCAAACCAAATCAATCCTGATGGCGGTATCGTTGATAAGGAAATGCCTATCGATGCTAGTAATGTAAAGCTAGATGAAGGTAAGAAGGCTAAGAAGAAAGCTAAGGGAGGTAAGAAATAATGAATCGTTTAAAAGAGAGATACATTAGTGAAATTAAGCCTGAATTAGCTAAGAAGCACAACTACACTTCTGCTATGCAAATTCCTGCACTTGAAAAGATTGTTATCAACTTAGGTGTTGGTGAAGCTGTTGCTAATCCTAAGGCATTAGATGAAGCTGTTGCAGATTTAACTGCTATCTCTGGTCAAAAGGTTGTTGTTACTAAGGCTAAGAAGTCAATCGCAAACTTCAAATTAAGAGAAGGTATGCCAATTGGCTGTAAGGTAACTCTTCGTGGTGAAAAGATGTATGAATTCATGGACAAGTTAGTTTCAATCGTACTTCCACGTGTAAGAGACTTCCGTGGCGTTAGCAAGACTGCTTTTGATGGTAGAGGTAACTATACTCTTGGCGTTAAGGAACAAATCATCTTCCCTGAAATCCAATATGATAAGGTTAACAAGGTAAGAGGTATGGATATTGTTATCGTAACTACAGCTAAGACAAATGAGGAAGCTAAGGATTTATTAACTGCACTTGGCATGCCTTTTGAAAAGTAAGGAGGGAACTATGGCTAAGACATCAATGAAAGTTAAAGCACATCGTCCTGCTAAGTTCTCTACTAGAGCTTACACAAGATGTGAAAGATGTGGTCGTCCACATTCAGTATTAAGAAAATACAAATTATGTCGTATCTGCTTTAGAGAATTGGCTTACAAGGGCCAAATCCCTGGAGTTAAGAAGGCAAGCTGGTAAAGGAGGAAGCAAACATGATGAATATGACAGATCCAATTGCGGATATGCTTACTAGAATCAGAAACGGTTTAGGCGCTGGTAAAGATACAGTAGTTATTCCTGCTAGTAAGATGAAGGTTGAAATTGCTAAGATCCTTAAGGCTGAAGGTTACATCAACAACTATAAGGTTGAAGGTGAAGCTGCTAAAGATAAGACAATTTCAATTGAATTAAAATATGGACCAGATGGCCAAAAGGTTATCTCTGGTTTAAAGAGAATTTCTAAACCTGGTTTAAAGGTTTATGCAAAGGCTGATGCACTTCCTAGAGTATTAAATGGTCTAGGTGTTGCAATCATCTCAACTTCAAAAGGCTTAATGGCTGACCGTGATGCAAGAAAAGCTGGTCTTGGCGGTGAAGTTGTTGCCTACGTTTGGTAATAAAGAGGAGAAATAAATGTCACGTATCGGTAATAAAACGATTACCATTCCAGCAGGTGTTGAAATCACAGTATCAGCTGGCAATGAGGTGACTGTAAAGGGTCCTAAGGGCACTTTAACACGTCAATTTAGTCCATTAATCACTATCAATGTTGAAAACAATGAAGTAAAGTGTGTAAGAGCTAATGAAGAAAAGCATACAAAGCAACTTCATGGTACTACTCGTGCGCTAATCCATAACATGATTACTGGTGTTCATGATGGTTATGTTAAGACACTATTAATCGAAGGTATTGGTTTCCGTGCTGCTATAAAGGGTACTACATTAACTCTAAACATTGGTTACTCTCATGAAATCAACTATGAAGTTGAAGAAGGCGTAACTGTTCAATGTACAGATCCAACAACTATCGTTGTTTCTGGTATTGATAAACAAAGAGTTGGTGAAGTTGCTGCAGAAATTAGAGCTTACCGTAAGCCAGAACCTTATAAGGGTAAGGGTATTCGTTACAAGGATGAACACATTCTTCGTAAGGAAGGTAAGGTTGCTGCATAGTAGGAAAGGAGTAATGTATGATTAATAAAGGATCAAAAAATTTAAGCCGTCTAAGAAGACATGCGCGTTTAAGAACTAAAGTTAGTGGTACAGCTTCTTGTCCTAGATTGAGCGTATTCCGTTCAAATAAGCACATCAGCTGTCAACTAATTGATGATGAAAAGGGTGTAACAATCGCATCTTCTTCATCAATCACATTAAAGCTAGAAAACGGTGGCAATATCGAAGCTGCAAAGGCTGTAGGTACTGATATCGCTAATAAGGCTTTAGCATTAAATATTGAAACTGTAGTATTCGACCGTGGTGGTTACAACTACCATGGTAGAATTATGGCCGTTGCCGATGCCGCTAGAGAAGCAGGATTAAAGTTCTAGGAGATGAATATGAGCGAAAAAGATAATCGTAAACAAAGAAGAAACTTCCGTCCAAGAGAAGAAAAAGAATTCGATGAGCGTGTAGTTAAAATCAATCGTGTATCTAAGACTGTAAAAGGTGGTCGTCGTATGCGTTTCTCTGCTCTAGTTGTTATCGGTGATAAGAAGGGTAGAGTTGGCTATGGTATGGGTAAGGCAAACGAAGTACCAGATGCAATCAGAAAAGCTACAGAAGCAGCTAAGAAGAACGTAATTAGAGTTTCTCTTGTAAACAACTATAGAACAATCACACACCCAATCGTTGGTGAATATGGTGCTGGTGAAGTACTATTAAAGCCAGCTAGTGAAGGTACAGGTATCATCGCTGGTGGCGCAGTTCGTGACGTTCTAGAATTATTAGGTTGTCAAGACGTTATTACTAAGTGTACAGGTTCAAGAACTTCAATCAACATGGTTCATGCAACTTTCGATGCATTGAAGAACTTAAAGACTGTAGACCAAGTAGCTAAGTTACGTGGTAAAAAGGTTGAAGAAATCAGATAAGGGGGCACATAAATGAATTTACATGAAATGAAATACAATGACGGTGCTCGTAGAGATGTTAAACGTCTAGGTAGAGGTCCAGCTAGTGGTCAAGGTAAGACTTCTGGCAAGGGTCATAAGGGTCAAAACGCTAGATCTGGTGGCGGTGTCGCTATCGGTTTCGAAGGTGGCCAAACTCCTTTCTATAAGAGAATGCCAAAAAGAGGCTTCACAAACTTCGCAAGACTTGAATATGCAATTGTAAATCTTGATGCTTTAGAAAAGTTTGAAGATGGTGCAGTTGTAACTCCTGAAGTTTTAAAAGAAGCTGGCATCGTTAAGAAGGAATACAATGGTGTTAAGGTATTAGGTAATGGTACTTTAACAAAGAAACTTACTGTTAAGTGCGACAAGGTTTCAGCAAGCGCTAAAGCAGCTATTGAAAAGGCGGGCGGAACAGTAGAGGCTAAGTAATATGATTAGTGTTTTCAAAGATTTCCTAAAAAATAAAGATATTAGGAAAAAGATACTATTCACATTAGCAATTTTATTTATCTATAGACTTGGTTCAGCAATTCCTGCACCAGGTATAAATGATTCAATTATTTCTTTAAGTGCTAACTCATTATTAAATATGATGTCACTACTTGGAGGTGGATCTATTGAGCAGATGTCAATCTTCTCACTAGGTGTAGGTCCATATATCACAGCTAGTATCATCATTCAGCTATTGAGCATGGATATCATTCCAGCACTTACTGAAATGGTAAAATCCGGTAAAAAAGGCAGACAACAAATGGATATCATTACTAGATATCTAGGCGTTGTCTTAGGCCTTGTCCAAGGTTACTTCATCGTTCAATTATTGTCTACACAATACAAGATGGTAGATAACCCTGGCTTTATGTCTTATGCTTATATCTCTGTTATTTTCACAGCTGGTTCAATGTTCCTATTGTGGTTAGCTGATCAAATAACAACAAAGGGTATTGGCAATGGTGTTTCAGTAATTATCTTTGCAGGTATTGTTGCTGATATGCCTAATAACTTTAAACTTGTCTATAACACATTTATAGGTGAGAATGCTACAAGCAAACTAGGATGGCCTGGATTTTTGATTTACTGTCTAATGTTTGTTGCAATTATTGTACTTGTAGTGGTTATGCAGATGGCTGAAAGAAGAATTCCGATTCAACAATCAACATCTCAAAGATTGAATAAGACAAAAGGTGATTTAAATCATTTACCACTAAAGATAAATTCTGCAAGCGTTATCCCAGTAATTTTTGCTGGTGCCTTAATTCAAGGCCCACAAATTATTGCAAGCTGGGTAAACACAAATGCATACAATTTCTTGAGTAAGTTATGTGACTTCACAAATCCTTGGTTCTTGTTATTCTATGCAATCTTGATTATCTTGTTTACATTCTTCTATACAAATCTTACAGTTGATCCTGAAAAGATGGCAGAAGATTTAGGCAAACAAGGTCAATATATTCCAGGTATTAGACCTGGTAGCGAAACTAAACAATATGTTTCAAATGTATTAAATAGAATTACTTGCCTTGGTGCATTATTATTAACATTTATCGCATTATTACCATATGTAGTTAGTGCATTAACCGGTTTATCACAAAGAGCCGCTCTTGGTGGTACTGGTATCATTATCGTAGTTGGTGTTGCGATGGATACAATCAAGGAATTAAAGGGTCAACTTACTACTAAACAATATAAAGGGTTTGTAGGTAGATAGAATGAATCTTCTAATTATTGGTGCTCCTGGTACTGGTAAGGGTACAATGTCTAATCTTATTATTAAAGATTATGAAGTTGCACACGTATCAACTGGGGACATGTTAAGAGCAGCTATTAGTGCCCAAACTGAAGTTGGACTATTAGCTAAAAGCTATATGGATAAAGGTCAACTTGTTCCAGACGAGACTATTCATAATGTTATTACTGAATATTTCGATAATAACAAATCAAAGAGTGGTTTCTTGTTTGATGGTTATCCTCGTACTGTTAAACAAGCTGAAGATTTTGATGGAATATTAAAGTCTGAAGGCATGATTCTTGATAAAGTAATTTGTCTAAGCTTAGACGATGAAGTACTTAAGAATAGAATTACAGGTAGAAGGGTATGTCCTGATTGTAAGGAAATTTATCATATTACTAATAAGCCTTCAAAGGTTGAGGGTACTTGTGATAAATGTGGTGGTAAGCTTGTTCAAAGAAGTGATGATACACTTGAAGCACTAGAAAAAAGACTAGTAGCTTATTATGAACAAACTAGACCAGTTGTTGATTATTATGAAGAAAAAAATTTAGTATCTTACATTAATGCTGATCAGGAAACTGAAAAGGTTTATGAAGATATTAAGAAGGTTTTAGAGGCTATCTAATGATTACTTTAAAATCAAAAAGAGAAATCGAATTAATGGACAAGGCCGGCACAATTGTCGCCCTTGTCCATAAAAAATTAAAAGAAGTCATTGTTCCTGGTATCTCAACTGCTCAAATTGATAAAATTTGTGAAGAAGTAATCAGAGAAAATGGCGGAACACCATCTTTTAAGGGATTATATGATTTTCCTGGTGCCGTTTGTACCTCAGTTAATGATATACTAGTACATGGCATCCCAAGTCACAGTGTGATTTTAAAGGATGGCGATATTATTACAGTAGATGTTGGAGCCTGTTACAAAGGCTACCATGGTGATAGTGCTTGGACATATCCTGTTGGAAATGTAAAAGAGAGTACACTTGAACTATTAAAAGTTACTGAAGAAGCACTATACAAAGGTTTAGAAATGGCAAAACCTGGTAATCGTGTTGGTGATATATCTAATGCTATTCAAACATATGTTGAAACACATGGATATTCTACACCAATCGAATATACAGGGCATGGCGTTGGTAAGAAAGTTCATGAGGATCCATACGTTCCAAATGTTGGTAAACCTCATACATTAGAACTATTAAAACCAGGCATGTGTATTGCGATTGAACCAATGGTATTTGAGGGAAAGCCTCATTGTGTTACACTAGATGATGGTTGGGCTGTAGTCAATAAAGAGCGTTCTATGAGTGCTCATTATGAACACACTATTGCAATCACTAGTGATGGCTACAAGATCTTGACAAAGGAGGACTAAGTTAATGGCGAAGCAAGATGTTATTGAAATTGATGGAATTGTAACTGATACTTTACCTAATGCTCAGTTCAAGGTGAAACTCGAGAACGGTCACGAAATCCTGGCTCACGTTTCTGGTAAAATCCGCATGCATTACATCCGCATTTTACCGGGTGATAGAGTAACCGTTGAAATTTCACCTTACGATTTAACACGTGGGCGTATTACATTTAGACATAAGTAGTCTAGGAGGGAAAAAAGATGAAAGTAAGACCATCTGTAAAACCTATTTGCGACAAGTGCCGTGTAATTAAGCGCAAGGGTCGCGTAATGGTAATTTGTGAAAACCCTAAACACAAACAAAGACAAGGTTAATTGAGAAGGGAGAAAATTTTATGGCTCGTATTGCTGGTGTAGATATTCCTAATGATAAGCGCGTAGTTGTATCATTAACATATATCTATGGTGTTGGTTTACCAACTGCACAAAAAGTATTAGCTGAAAATGGTATCAGTGAAGATATCCGTGTTAAGGATTTAACTGATGAACAATTAAATGCTATTCGTAAAACTTTAGATAGCTACAAATTAGAAGGAGATCTTAGAAGAGAAACTCAACTTGAAATCAAGAGATTGATGGAAGTTGCTTGTTACCGTGGAATGAGACACAGAAAAGGTCTTCCTGTAAGAGGTCAAAGAACTAAGACTAATGCTCGTACACGTAAGGGACCTCGTCGTACAGTAGCTAACAAGAAGAAGTAGGAGGTAAATCATGGCACAAAAAACAGTTCGTAAGAAACGTGTAAAGAAGAATATTGCGACAGGTGTTGCACATGTTCATTCTACATTTAATAACACAATCGTAACTATTACTGATGAAGCTGGTAACGTTGTATCTTGGTCTAGTGCTGGTGCTCTTGGTTATAAGGGCTCTCGTAAGTCAACTCCATATGCTGCTCAAATGGTATCTGAAGCAGCTGGTAAGAGTGCTATGGATCACGGTATGAGAAAAGTTGAAGTAGAAGTAAAGGGACCAGGTCCAGGTAGAGAAGCTGCTGTTAGAGCTTTAGCTACTGCAGGTCTACAAATTACTGCTATTAGTGACGTTACACCAGTTCCACATAATGGTTGTCGTCCACCAAAGAAACCTAGAGGTTAATATAAGGAGGTAACATATGCAAAAATTTGAACGTCCTAAATATAAAATTTCTGAATATGTTGAAGACCAACATTATGGAAAGTTTGTAATCTCACCTTTAGAAAGAGGCTTTGGTACAACTATCGGTAATGCTTTAAGAAGAGTAATGCTTTCTTCATTACCTGGTGGTGCAGTATTCTCAATCAAGATTGATGGTGTTTATCATGAATTTTCATCAATTAAGGGTGTTAGAGAAGACGTTACAATGATGATTCTTAATATCAAGTCTTTAATTCTTGATATTATGGATGATGATGTTTACACTTTAAGAATCAATGCTAAAGGACCTTGCACTGTAACTGGTAAGGATATTATCGTTCCAGGTGGTGTAGAAGTTCTTAATCCTGATTTAGAAATCGCACATCTTGAAGAAGGTGGCGTTCTTGATATGGAACTTGTTTGTAGAAATGGCAGAGGCTATGTTTCTGCTGATGAAAACAAGAGATTATATCAAGGAAGCTCTCAAGGTGTAGGTACTATTTATACTGATGCTATTTATACACCAGTAGTTAAGGCTAACTATGAGGTAGAACCAACTCGTGTTGGACAAAGTGCTAAATATGATGAGCTAACTGTAGAAGTTTGGACTGATGGTTCAATCGATCCTAAGGAAGCAATCGCACTTTCTTCAAAGATTCTAATTTCTCATTTAGAGCTATTAACAGAAGTTGACCAAAAGGTAAAAGATTCTGAATCAGTAATGGCTGAAAAGGCTCATGAAAACAATTCAAAGACTGTAAATATGTCTATTGAAGATTTAGATCTAACAGTTAGATCATATAACTGTTTAAAGAGAGCTGGCATTTCTACTGTTGATGAGTTAACTCAAAAGACAGAGGATGAAATGGCTCATGTTAGAAATTTAGGTAAGAAGTCTTTAAAAGAAGTTAAGGAAAAATTAACTGATCTTGGCCTACATTTCAAACATTATGAGTAAGGAGAAGAAGTATTATGCATAATCGTAAATTAGGCCGCACTAGCGATCATCGTAAGGCATTGCTTAGAAATATGGCATCTCAACTTATCATCAACGGTAAGATTGAAACTACTGAAGGTAAAGCTATGGAACTTAGAAGTTATGTTGATTCAGTAATCACAACTGCTAAGAAGAATGACTTAGCTGCTAGAAGACAAGCTATCAATGAACTAAGCAACATTAAGACTAAAGATGGCAAGACTGCTATTCAAGTTTTATTCGATGAAGTTGCTGTAAAGTATGCAGATAGAAAAGGTGGTTATACTCGCGTAACTAAGACATATATTAGACGTGGTGATAATGCTCCTATGGCAACTGTAGAATTAGTTTAATTTAAAATTTTAAAAGCTCTCAAATAATCGAGAGCTTTTTCTATGCCCAAAATGATATACTTTCTATAGTTGTTGGAGGTTTTATAATGAATATAATTGATCGTTTTGTAGAGTATGTAAAAATTCCTACTATGTCAGATCCAAATGGTGATACATACCCAAGCAGTTCTAAACAAATTGTTTTAGCTAAACTTTTAAAAGAACAATTAGCTAATCTAGTTGATAAAGTTGAATTAACAGATACAGGAATAGTATATGGTTTTCTAAAAGCCAATTATGAATGTAATGAGACTATAGGCTTAATTGCTCATATGGATACATCACCAGATATGAGTGATGAGAACGTTAACCCAAGAGTAATCAATAACTATGATGGAACAGTAATCAAATTAAACGAAAATATCATAATGAATCCAAAAGATTTTCCATGTTTATTAAATGATATTGGTGCTGATATTATGGTTACAGATGGTACGACTTTATTAGGTGGCGATGACAAAGCAGGCATTGCGATTATCATGGATGTCCTTGAAAGACTAAAAGAAAACCCTAAAATTAAACATAAAAACTTAGCCATTGCGTTCACACCTGATGAATACGGTGTAATACCTTGTTCGGTTGATAATTATAAATGGGCTACATATAACACCTGATGAGGAAATTGGCAAAGGCTGTGATAATTTTGATGTTGAATACTTCAATGCTGACTATGCATATACTATTGATGGTGGTGATGCAAGTGATATTGAATATGAAAACTTCAACGCTGCTAGTGCAAAAGTAACTATTAATGGTCTATCAATTCACCCAGGTAGTGCAAAGAATAAGATGCTAAATTCTATTCTAATCGCAATGGAATTCCAAAGTTTATTACCAGTAAATGAAAACCCAATGTACACTGAAGGTTACGAAGGCTTCAATCATTTGTGTGATATCAATGGTGATTGTGAAAAAACTGTAATGGAATATATTATTAGAAATCATGATAAGGCATTGCTAGAGAAACAAAAGAAGGATTTTATCAATGCATGCAACTTTATCAATAGTAAATATAAAGATAATACATGTATCCTTGAAATCAAAGATTCTTATCAAAATATGAAAGAATTCATTAAAGATAGAATGGATATTGTAGATAATGTTAAAAAGATTATGACAGAGATGGGGCTAAAAGCTACAAGTACCCCTATTAGAGGTGGAACTGACGGTGCGGTTCTTACTTATAAAGGCTTACCATGCCCAAATCTAGGAACTGGCGACCGCAATTGTCATGGCAAGTTTGAATATGTAAATTTAAACGAAATGAAATTAATGTCTGATTTAGTTTTAAAAATAGTTGAATAAAATTTATCGAGAAGATGACTTAAATACCATCTTCTTTTTAAGTTATCCACTTTTCCACGTTGATAATGGGAATAAAATGGAAATAATTTGGGAATAATTATCGATTTAGGTAGGGTAAGATAAAGACATGTATAAGTCTATTAAATATCGTATTTATCCAAATAAGAAACAATCAGAGATTATAAGTCAAACATTTGGTTGTTGCAGAAAAATATGGAATCTTATTCTAGAAGACAAGATTAAATCTTATGAAACAAATCAAACATTTAGTAGTAAGTTGCTTAGTGATTTTGCAAAAGAATATACTTATCTAAATGATGTGGATTATTCGGCTTTATATAATACTCAAAAGAATCTTTTAACACTTATTAAAACAGATTTTAAGAAAAAAGGATTTCCAAAGTTTAAATCATTTAATTATGGGAGAAAATCTTATACTACGAATAATTCTAATAACAGAATAGAACTGAAAGATAAGTATATAACGCTTCCTATCGTTGGGGATTTAAAAAGCAAGATACATACACTTCCTAGAGAAGATGCTGTAATTCGATTTGCAACAATATCTAAAGATTCCGATGGAAGATATTATTGCTCAGTGACGTTTAAATGCACATTTGAGCCACTAAAGCAGATTATCGATACAAATAATGCAATCGGTCTAGATTATTGCTCAAACGGCTTGTATGTTGACGATAAAGGCAATATAGGTACTAACCACAAATATTTTAAAGAATCTGAAAAGAAGTTAGCTAAGCTACAAAGAAGATTGGCTAAAAAACAAGGCGCTAAGAAAGGAGAAACAAAATCTAATAACTATTTAAAACAGTTACAAAAAGTTAATAAAGTGTATAGACATATTAAAAATCAACGAAATGATAATTTGCACAAAATATCTAATGAGATAGCCAATCATTATGATGTAGTATGTGTAGAAGATTTAAATATGGTATCGATGTCACAAAAACCAAAACTAGGAAAATCAACAATGGACAATGGATACGGATATTTTATTAGATATTTAGAATATAAGTTAAATAATAGAGGCAAGAAATTGATAAAAATAGGCAAATACTTTCCATCTTCTCAAATATGTAGTAATTGTGGAAAGTTAAATTCTAAGATTAGAGATCTAAATATAAGAGATTGGGAATGTCCAGTTTGCGGTGCAAAACTAAATAGAGACATCAATGCAGCTATTAACATTAAGAATGAAGGATTAAGATTGTTAAGTCTTAAATAAAATTAAAAATTATAAAATTTAGTAGGCTAGGGACTAGCCGATCTTATAAAGCTTGTGGAGATTATGTAAGACTTTTGAAAGCAATGGTCAATGAAGCAAGAAGCTGTTGTTTCTAGAACAATTGGTAGTCCACGGTCGTGGCTAGACGGAATATATAGCCAAGATAAATTAATAACCACGCCAACGACCGTTATTTAAGGGATGCTTAACATAAATTAAAAAAAGAACGAAAACAATCAAAATTATTAAAAAATATGCATAGATATATTGCTTTTGTTTTGTAACTTTGGTACTATAAATAGGCACTTCTTGAAGACCTAAAGATGTCTAAACAAACATCTAATAAATCTTCAAAAAGTTATTGACATTAATACTTAGATTTGTTAGTATTAATAGGCACC
>CAKVAL010000018.1 GCA_934725085.1 uncultured Erysipelotrichaceae bacterium
TAAAAAGAAAACCATAGATTTTTAAAGTTTCTATGGTTTATCTTAAATATTTTGTCATATTAACTTAATGACATTAGGAGCTTTCGCTCCTTTATCTTATTTATTAGGCCAAATCTTGCAATTAGGATCTAGAAGCCATTCATGTTCTTTCACATTTTCAGCGCCAGTCCATGGATTGTCTTCGAAATGTCTAATTACCCAGAAGTAATTCATGGCATATCCTGGTGCAGTTACTTGAGGGTGTGCTAATTTTTCTGTTACGCAGATATAACTACGATCTTTGATTTCATATACATTATGACCATAGAAGCTAGCACCAAAGCCTTCTGGTCTATTGAAACGATAGTAGTATAGTTCTGGTTGATCATGCAAGTGTGGAATGAATGTTGACCACTTGCCAGGGTAGTTAACAGTTTCGCCAAATGCCAAGTTGCTATTAGGGTTAATCTTATAGTCAACCATTGTTCTTACGTTTCTTGTAGCACAATCGTTCCATTGTCCAGCTCCTCTATCAACAACGATGACATTATCCTTTGTGAATAATGTTGTATCGTATGTCTTATCATTTTCAGTCATGATTAATAGATATTCGCTGTCTTCGTTCACTTTAACTTCAACTTTAACTTTAGCTGGGAATAATAATCCAACTGGAGCATCATCAAAGACGTTTCCTCTTGTGATTGTTTCTTCTTTTCCTTCATAGTTTAATGTTAAGTTTCCTTCTTGAAGAAGAATCAATGTTTCCTTATCTTCGCTATAGTATTCTTTGGTACTTCCTTTCTTTGGACGTACAAGATATGAATATAGCATCATATCAGGATAATGATCACTTCTGTTAGTTAATTCAACGATTTCATCGTTGCTAGTAATGTAATTCATCATAGATATTTCCTTCTTTCGAATTTATTATACAAAAAAATGTACGAAATATTTTGACAATATACATTTTTTTGTATTACAATAGGCTTAGTTGATGTAAGGGATTACATCAAACATGAAAAAGAGGTTATAAGATGAACTTAAGAGAGATATTAAATGAAGACATTATTGATCTAGAAGTTGAGGGTACTACAAAAGATGAAGTGCTTCACAACATGGCTACATTATTACTTAATAATGGTTATATCAATGATGTTGAACAATTTGTAAAAGATATATATGTTCGTGAGGCTGAAGGTCCTACTGGTATGGGTTCTTCAATTTCTATCCCTCATGGAAAATCAGAAGCAGTTAAGAAGATTGGTATTTGTATTGGTAAGACTAAAAACGATATCAAATGGGAAACTGCAATGACTGATTCAGGTTTCCAAGATACAAGATTAATTTTCTTATTCTGTGTATCTGCTGATACAGAATTCGCTACAAATCATATGTTGTTGTTGAGTGAATTGGCTGGAAAGCTTGGAAATGAAGCAAGAGTCGCAAAGCTAGCTGAGGCTAAGACAAAAGAAGAAGTAGTTAATTTAATTCTTTGCGATGACAGCGAACTAGATTCTTCAAACGTTAAGAGTGATGAAGAAATCGTTGACTTAGATATAGACTTCTAATTAGTTATTAGAGTTTATATATAGCTATTAAACAAGAAAGGAGATCTATTTATGAAAATTGTTGGTGTTACAGCATGTACTGCTGGAATTGCTCACACTTACATTGTTGCGGAAAAGATTGAAAATGCTGCAAAGGAAGCTGGTCATGAAGTTAAGATTGAAACTCAAGGTACAATTGGTGTTCAAAATCAATTAACTCCAGAAGAAATCGCAGCTGCTGATGTAGTTATCTTTGCCCATGACATTGCAATTAGAGACAAAGACAGATTCGATGGTAAGCGTATTGTTGATATTCCTATTTCAACTGCTATGAAGAGTCCTAAATCACTTATCGCTACTATTGAGAAAAAATTAGGTAAATAAAAAATAAGGGGAGAAAATTTATTATGAAATTAACTGATGTTAAGAAGCACATAATGACTGGTATTTCATTCTTGATTCCAATGGTTGTTATGGCTGGTATCATGGGTGCTATTCAAAAGGCATTCTCTTGGTCAGGTGTTCCACTATCTGATCCAATTATCGCTGGATTAAATTATTCAGGTTACTCAATCACTAAGTTAAGCGACTATATGCATATGCTTGGTGAAATGAATGGTATGGGCTTCAACTGGGCTTATGCATTCTTATGTGCTGGTATTGCGTTCTCTATTTCTGATAGACCTGGTATTGTTCCTGGTTTCGCAATTGGTTATTTCGCTGGTGGACCTACAAAGACAGGTTTCGTTGGTGCTATGTTGATGGGCTTTGTTGTTGGTTACTTAGTTCAATGGATGAAGACTTGGAAGATGCCTAAGGCTCTTGCTGGATTAATGCCAGTATTAATCATTCCAGTTCTTGCTACTGCAATTGCTACATTCTTGTTCTTCGGTATCTTAATGAAACCAATTTCAACTGTAATGTTAGCTATCCAAAACTGGATTGTTGGTCTAGGTGAAGGTTCTCTATTTGTTTGTGGTGCTGTTATCGGTGCTTGTATGGGCTTCGATATGGGTGGTCCTATCAACAAGACTGCTTCTATGGCTGCAAATGCTTTATATGCTGATATTCCAGATGGTATTGGTGGTTGTGCTGAAACTGCTAAGATTATCGGTGGTATGACTCCAGCTGTTGGTGTTGGTCTTGCTGCCATCTTCGCTCCTAAGAAGTTCACTGCTGCTCAAAAGAATACTGCTTATACTGCTATCCCTATGGGCTTATGTTTCATCACTGAAGGTGTATTACCTTTCGCTGCTGATGACCCACTAAGATTCATCCCATGTTCAATGATTGGTTCTGCTGTTGCTTCTGGTTTAGCTATGGCTTGGGGTATTAACACTCCTGCTGCTCATGGTGGTATCCTAGTTGCTCCATTATCAAATAACATTGGTATGTGGATTGTTGCTCTTGTTATCGGTTCTGTAATTACTGGTGTTCTATACGCAGTATTTAAGAAGATGCCTGAAGAAGAAGAGACTGAAGAAGAAATCACTGAATTAGATATCGATTTATAATTCTAAAAATAAACTAAATAGAAGGAAGGTTTAATTAGCTATGTATGTAAATATGAAGTATATTCTTGATGCTGCTAATAGAGATGGTTATGCTGTAATGGCAGTTAACAGTGTCAATATGGAAATGGCTAGAGCTGTAATTGAAGCTGCTGAAGAAGAACATTCTCCAATCATCGTTCAATTTGGTTGTGGTCAAATGAAAAAGTTAGCGCATCCAGATCAAATGGTTCCAATGATTAAGGCTATGGCAGAAAAGGCTACTGTTCCTGTTTGCTTAAACTTAGACCATGGACCAAGTTTTGAAGCTGAAGTTGATGCTATTCAAAGAGGCTTCTCAAATGTAATGATTGATGCTTCTTCATTACCTTATGAAGAAAACGTAAGACGTACAAGACAAGTAGTTGATCTTGCTCATGGCAAGGGCATCTCTGTAGAAGCAGAATTAGGTCATGTAGGCCAAGCTGCTGATGGTGATGGTAAGACTGCTGATATGTATACAAACGTTGAACAAGCAGTACAATTTGTTAAGGATACAGGTGTTGATGCTTTAGCAGTTGCTATTGGTACAGCACATGGTAAATATCCTGCTGGATATGTTCCAGTATTAGACTTTGGCCGTCTAAAAGAACTTAAGGAAGCATTAAAGATGCCACTAGTTCTTCATGGTGGTTCTGGATCAGGTGAGGAAAACATTCGTAAGGCAGTTGCTAATGGCATAAATAAGATCAACGTATGTACAGATGCTTTCCACGCTGCTGAAGTAGCTATGAAGGCTGCTTGGGAAGAAAATCCAAGTCTAAACTATATGGAAATCTGCGCTGTAGCTGAAGCTGCTGTAAAACAATTTGTTAAGGATTACATTCGTGTAATTGGCTCTAACAATCGTTATACATTTGAAGTAGCTGATAATGGTAGTAAAGAATAATTTCTAACTCAATCAATGGAGGGGCAGTAATGTCCCTCTTTTATTTATTATGGATATTTTAAAGAAAAAGAATCGTATATATTTAAAAATAATAATCACTCTATGCTTTTTATCTTCAGCAGGAGTTGGCATCACATCAAATTCAGTTGGTGTTTTTTATAATTATGTTGCCTCAGACTTAAATATTTTAAGAGGAACCTACATTATTCACAATACTATCGCAACCTTTGCTCTTGCGATTGTTGCTTTGTTTGTGCCTAAATGGTTAAACTCAAATAATTATCGTAAATTAATTATAGGTGCTGGATTATTAAGTTCGATAAGTGCCTATCTAATGAGTTTTCAATCCAATATAATAATGTTTTATATTTTGGGCTTATTAAGAGGCTGTGGTAATGCTTTTTTCGCTTTTGTTGTTATATCAATCATAATAAACAATTGGTTTAATAAGAACCATGGGCTTATCACATCAATTATCTTTGGATTCTCAGGTATTTCGGGAGCTATTTTTTCTCCATTATTTTTAAATGTAATCGAAACATATGGTTGGCGTATTGGCTATAAAGCGATGGGTATATCAATATTATTATCATTTATTCCTTTCATTGTAATGAAGTATCCTTTAAATCCTAAGGATATAGATTTACAGCCATATGGTGGTGAAATTAATAAGGAAGAAACTAAACTTATATCTAATAAAATTGATCCCTTGTTGTTTGTTTATGTTGGAATATTTGCGACCCTTATTCACTTTGCGGCAGGCAATATGCAACATTTAAGCGCGATTGCCTTATCTCGAAACTATGCTTTAAATATTGTTTCCTTGTTTGTTTCTTTATCGATGGTGGGTAATGTAACGTTTAAATTTATTACTGGTGAAATTGCAGATAAAAAGGGAGCTATTTTTTCAAATATCTCCATGTTGATAGTTACATTAATAGGCAATTGTTTATTACTATTTATTAATAATTCTTTATTAAATGTTAGTGGAACATTATTGTTTGGAGCGGTTTTTGCGGAAACAGCTGTTGGCTTAACCTTATTGACAAAAGAAGTATTTGGAATTGCAAATTATAATAAAACCTACCCAATATATGCCTTACTTGGTAATGCCTCATATGCTATTTCTACATCTGTGTATGGTTATTTATATGACTTTAGTAAATCATATGATTTGGGTTTGATTATTGGCTTAATGCTTATTATCTTGTGTATAGTAACCGTAATTATTAGCATAAGAAGGTTAAATAAAATGTCACAATTGTGACATTTTATTGAGGTTGTTTACCAATATATGCCAAGATACCACCATCTACATAAAGAATATGTCCATTGACAAAGTCAGAAGCATCACTGGCAAGAAAGACTGCAGGACCCATTAAATCCTCGGGAGTACCCCATCTACCTGCAGGAGTCTTTGAAATAATGAAATTATCAAATGGTTGTCTTTCTCCATTTGGTAGTCTTCTAGTTAATGGTTCTGTTAATGGTGTGATGATATATCCAGGCCCAATACCGTTACATTGGATATTAGCTTCACCATATTCGGAACAAATATTACGTGTTAACATCTTAAGACCACCCTTAGCAGCTGCATAAGCACTAACAGTTTCTCTACCTAGTTCTGACATCATTGAACAAATATTAATAATCTTACCATGACCTTTTTCAATCATACCTGGAATTACAGCCTTAGATACGATAAAAGGACTTACTAAATCAGTGTTAATTACTGTTTGAAAATCTTCTAAAGTAGTTTCAGTCATTGGCTTACGAATATTGATACCTGCATTATTAACTAAGATATCTATAACTCCAACTTCTTCATTAATCTTTTTTACTAATTCATTAACCTCATTTTCTTTAGTTACATCACAAACATAACCATAAGCTTTAACTCCTTCATTTTCAAATTTCTTTAAAGCCTTATTTACTTTTTCTACACTTCTTTGATTAAAACAAACTTTAGCTCCAGCCTTATATAGGGCACATGTGATACCAAAGCCGATACCACTGCCTCCTCCTGTTACTAGGGCTACTTTGCCTTCTAATGAAAAACTCTTTAAGTCAAACATTTTATTAATCCTCCCACAATATAATTATACAAAATTATGTATATTATGTTTAAAAATGATATCATTTAAGTATGATAAAACATAAATATATAGTTCTAGATGATGATCCAACAGGTATTCAAACAGTACATGATGTATTGGTGTTAATTAATTATGATTACAATCTTTTGTGTAAAGCTTTTAAAGATCCAAGAGAAATGTTTTATATTTCTACAAATTCAAGAGCTTTCAGTGAACAAGAGACAATCAAATACCATGAAAAACTTATTCAAATGATATGTGATATCGCAAAGGAATTGAATATTGACTTTACTATTATTTCAAGAGGAGATTCTTCTTTAAGAGGTCATTTTCCTTTAGAAGGTGAAGTGATTAAGAAAGTATTAAATGATAATGGCTATTTAATTGACGGTGAAATTATTTGTCCTTATCTTGATGGCATTAGAAAAACGGTTAATGATGTTCATTATGTGATTAGCAATGGTGTAGAAATTCCAGTTGGAGAGAGTGAATTTGCGAAAGATAAGACCTTCGGCTTTAAAAGTAGTGATTTAAAAGACTATGTTGAAGAAAAGACCAATGGCAAGTATAAGGCGTGCGATTGTGTTTCTATTGGTTTAGATGATAATGATATCGTTGGTAAATTAAATAGTGTTACAAACTTCAATAAGGTGATTGTCAATTGTACATCAGTGGATGATTTAAGAAAATTTGTATGTGCTTATAAACATACAAATAAGAAATTTTTATTTAGATGTGCAGCATCTTTGGTTAAAGAATTAGGTAATATTACGGATATTCCTTATTTAGATAGCAAAAAGTGTATATCTTATGGAAGTGGTGGTTTGATTCTAACTGGTTCTCATGTTAAGAATACAAGTGATCAATTGGCGTATTTGAAGAAGCATGATTCAAATGTCGATTATGTTGAATTTAATCAACATGAAGTGTTAAATAATAGGTTGCATGATGAGGCAATTAGATGCGCAAAGTTAATTGACAGCAAGTTAAAAGAGAATAAGACGGTTTTATTAGCTACTAGAAGAGATCGTGTAGATTTCCCTGGTGATGATAAAGAAAAACAATTAGAAATGGCAGTAAGCATTTCTAGAGAGCTTACAGGTATCTTATCTTTATTAAAGGTACGTCCTTCATTCTTGATATCTAAGGGTGGCATTACTTCTTATGATTGTTTAAGTATTGGTTTAAATGTTAAGAAGGCATTAGCACTAGGACAAATTGAAAAGAACGTAGGGGTAATAAGGATTTTAGATGATTCTAAATTTAAAGATATGCCTGTAGTAATCTTCCCAGGTAATGTAGGTAGTGTAGATACTTTATATAAGATAACAGAAAGGTTAAAGGGTATGGAAAAGAAAGTATTTGGTTATCCAAAATTTGATGAGAAAGGTGAGATGATTCTAACAACTTATGACAACGAATATAGCGATATGTTAATGGATATTCGTGTATATAAGTTGGCTAAAGATGAAACATTAGCATTTACAAGTAGTGATGAAGAAGTAGCTGTTTTACTTTTAAATGGCGAATTAGAAATGGATGTTGATGGTGTTAAGGAAAATGTAGCAAGAAGATCAGTCTTCCTTGATGGTCCATATGCTGGGCATGTTTCTAAGAATAAGACTATCGTGGTTAAGGCTAATAGTGAAACTGAAATTCTAGTTCAAAAGACAAAGAATGGCAATGATTTTGAATCTAAATTATATAAGCCAAGTGATGCGCCATTCAATTATTCTAACAAGGGTAAGTACAACAATACTGCCGCTAGAAGAGTTAACACAATCTTCGATCATGATATCAATCCATTGAGTAACATGGTATTGGGTGAAGTATTAAATGATCCAGGTAATTGGTCTGGTTATCTTCCTCATAGACACCCACAACCTGAATGTTATTACTTCTTATTTGATCATGAAGAAGGCTTTGGTGCTAGTTATGTAGGAGATGAAGTATTTAAGAGTACTAACCGTAGTTTCTCAGCTATTCCGGGTGGAAAGTTACATCCTCAAGTATGCGCTCCAGGTTATCAAATGTATACTTGTTGGATGATTAGACATTTGGATGACAATCCTTGGTTACAAACAGATAGATGTGAAGATGATGCTTATGTTTGGCTAAAGGAAGCTGAATTTGATCCTGAAACTAATTCATTTAAGAAATAAATAAGACATGTTAAAGATACCTTTTCTCTAAACAAGGAGATTGTATCAATAAAAGGCGCTTAAGGTTAGAAATCCTGAAGCGCCTTTTAAGTTTTAAGCCTTATTTTAAGTAAAAGAAAGGACTGTTAGAAATTAGTCATTTCGTAACAGCCCATTTTATAAAGTCTTTATTTAATAACTTCTTTCATCACGCTATAAGCACCGTTGCTGTTGATATCGTTTAGATACTTAACAACAGTTTTTTCAAAACCAGGTATTAAAGTTAAATCTCTATCCCAGAATGAAGTATTTGATGCTACTTCATGTACTAGTGTCTTTACATCATCATCTTTATGATTATAGTAAAATTCAAGGACTTCCTTATCATCAGAAATAATATATTCGTCGCCATTTTCTCTATGAGCTACTAGACCTTTATCAGTTAATTCTTGTCCTTGATAGAACTTGATATAGAAGGCGAAACTAGCAGTGATACATTCTGGTAATTTATTAAATTTTTCTACATAGCCAAGAAGCGATGGCATTACTCTTGCCTTCCACTTTGAAGTTGAATTTAATGAAATGCTTAATAATTGATGATCAATGAATGGGTTCTTAAAACGATCAATTACAGAAGCTGCAAATTGTTCACAGTCTTCCTTCGCTAGAGTTAAAGTAGGAATTACTTCATCAAATAAAGTTTTATTCATGAACTTAGAAATCACTTCATCATTCATGCAATCTCTTACGATATTTTGACCAGCTTCATAAGCACCTAGGACAAAAGAAGTATGAGCACCATTTAAGATACGTACTTTTCTTTGTTTATATGGCTTATGGTCTTTACAAATAAGAATTGGAAGATTAGCTTTTTCACAAGGGAATTCATCTTTAATTGAATCAGGACCTTCAATTACCCAGAAACCGAAGATTTCACCTGTATCAATAATATTATCGATATAACCATTTTCATTATTGATAGCTTCTGCTTCATTTCTAGGGAAACCTGTAACAATTCTATCTACTAATGTTGAACAGAAGATATTTTCTTCTTTTACCCAATTGATAAATTCTTCGCCTAAGTTCCAATCACTAGCGTGTTGTAATACATATTCTTCAAGTTTCTTACCATTGTCATCGATTAGTTCACATGCAAGAATTATAAAACCTTTACCTTTTTCGTTCTTGAAGTTTAAATATCTTTCGTACATAAACTTAGTTAATTTAGCAGGATAGCTAGATGCTGGGCAATCTTCTAATTTACAAGATGGATCATAGGCGATACCAGCTTCGGTAGTGTTACATACAATGAAACGCAAATCAGGGTTTTTAGCACATGCATATACTTCATCATAATCAGAATAAATGTTTAAACAGCGGCTAACACATGAGATGATTCTCTTTTCATTTACTTTTTCACCATCCTTAAAGCCTCTTAGGTATAAATCGTATAAGCCTTCTTGAGAATTAATTACTTCGTTTAGTTTAAAACCATTGTCTTTGTTGGCAATAGGTTGAACTAAGACTACCTTAGAATTGAAGTTTGCTTTTTCGTTCATAACATCCACAAAATAATCGACAAAAGCTCTTAAGAAATTTCCTTCACCGAATTGTAAGATACGCTCAGGTGCTTCTTTTAATAAGTAACCATCATAACCTTTTTCTTCTAATACTTTATAACTTAGTGTTTCCATATTACCTCCTTATAGGGTTACACCCTTCTTGAATATCGCTAAATCATGATACTTGTTTTCTTCGCTCTTCACTTCTTTACCACTGGCAACATCTAAGACATATTCAAATAGTTCATTTGATAAATCCTTTAGTGATGTACCTTCTACTAATTTGCCACAGTTGAAGTCGATCCAATTGTTTTTCTTATTGTAAAGATTAGAATTACTTGAAATCTTTACTGTAGGAACAGGAGATGCGAATGGTGTTCCTCTTCCAGTTGTGAATAAGACAATTTGGGCTCCAGAGGCAGCTAGGGCAGTGGCAGCCACTAAATCGTTTCCTGGTGCACTTAATAGATTTAAACCCTTTGTGTTAACTTGTTTTCCATATTCTAAGACATCAGATACTTTCGCATTACCTGATTTTTGCGTACAACCAAGTGATTTATCTTCAAGAGTAGAAATACCACCTTGTTTATTACCAGGAGAAGGATTTTCGTAGATTGTTTGATTATGAGCCTTAAAATATGCCTTAAAATCATTAATCAATTTAACAGTCTTGTCAAATGTTTTTATGTCTTTACATCTATTCATTAAGATAGTTTCAGCACCAAACATCTCAGGTACTTCAGTTAAAATGGTTGTACCACCTTTAGAAATTAACAAATCCGAGAAAGCACCAACAGTAGGATTGGCACTAATTCCTGATAGTCCATCAGAACCACCGCATTTCATACCAATGACAAGTTTACTTACATCAACATCTTCTCTTTTATCATTAGCACATTTTGTCACTAGTTCTTCAATTAATTCTAAGGCCTTACTTACTTCATCATCATATTCTTGGGCAACTAGATACTTAATCCTGTCACTATCGTTATTAATATATGGCTTTAAAACATCGATATTAGAATTTTCACAGCCAAGTCCTAACACAAGTACACCGCCAGCATTTGGGTGATTAATTAAATCAGCTAGGATTTCTCTTGTGTTTTCTTGGTCATCGCCCATTTGGGAACAGCCATATGGGTGTCTAAAGGCATAGATAGCTTCAACACTTCCTTTAATTAAAGATTGGGCCTTTTCTTCAATTAAAGAAGCAACAGAATTCATACAACCAACAGTTGGAATAATCCATATTTCATTTCTTACGCCTACTTTACCATTTTCTCTTAAATAACCTTTAAAAGTTCTCTTTTCACTAGCTTCTAATTCCTTAAAATTAGGATTATATGTATATTCTAGTAAATCATTCAAACCTGTTTTTAGATTATGAGTATGGACATGACTACCTTTTAAAATATCTTTAGTCGCATTGCCAATAGGGTAACCATACTTAATAATAGGCTCTTTTTCTTTAATGTCTCTTAATGAAAACTTATGTCCTTGGGGAATATCTTCAATTAGGGTGACGATATTTCCATCAACATCTAATTGACTTCCTTTATTTAGAGGACTAAGGGCTACTGCCACATCATCAAGGGGATTAATTTTAATGAAACTGTTCATATTTTCTCCTTTGTGTAAGTACTTACATTTCACTTATAATCTAGCACAAATTACTTGATTAATCTACAGTTTTTTTCTAATTTATGTTATTTTAATAGTATAAGTGTAACTACTTACATATACTATGAACATTTACGACATTGCGAAATTATCAAAAGTATCTATTGCGACCGTATCTAGAGTAATAAATGGTAGCGATAGAGTCAGTGAAAAGACCAAGAAAAAGGTTGAAGATGTTATGGCTGCCTACGGTTATAAGCCTAATGTTTTTGCGCGCAGTTTAAATCTAGAACAGTCAATGGTAGTTGGTATTATGTGTCCTAATATTGCGGATAGATATATGGCTAAGGGGGTTTCTTTTTTAGAGAAACAATTAAGAAGCTATGGTTATGATTGCATCTTGATGTGTTCAGGTTATGATTTTGAATCTAAAGTTGAATGTGTTAAGTCTTTGATTGATCGAAGGATTGATGCCTTGTTTTTGGTTGGATCTAACTATGCCAAGGATCATGGTAATAAGGATATTGAGTATCTTAAGGATGCAGCGTTGAAGATGCCAGTAATCTTAATCAATGGTTATCTTAATTATGAAAATATCTATTGTGTCTTAACTGATAATAAAAAGGCTGTATATAAGGCTACTGATATGCTTATTAAACAGGGCAGGAAGAAAATTATTTTCTTGTTTGATTCGTATTCCTATAGTTTGAAGAAGAAGATGCAAGGTTTTGAGTTGGCTTTAAAAGATAATGGCATTTTGATCGATAAGAATAATTTGATTTTTGTGCCCAATTCGATAATGGATACTTACAAAATTTTAGAAGAAAAAAACATTGAATTTGATGGGGTTATCGCTTCAGATGATGCGATGGCGATCGGTGCCTTAAAATTAGCTTATTCTAGGGGCATTGAAGATAAAGTAAGTGTTATTGGCTACAACAATTCTGAATTGTGCTTATGTTCTGTTAAAGAATTAAGTTCTATTGATTCTAAGATTGAAGATTTATGTGATATTGCGGTAAATACATTATTAAAAGTTATCAATAATGAAAAAGTTTCTAAGAAACAAGTGATTGATTGTGAATTTATTGAAAGGGGTAGTACAAAGTTATGAAAAAGTTTATGGATGAAGATTTCTTATTAGAAAATGAAGTAAGTAAGAAGTTATATTTTGATTATGCATCTAAGATGCCTATTGTGGATTATCATTGTCATATTTCGCCAAAAGAAATTGCTGAGGATAAAAAATTCTCATCAATAACTGAACTATGGCTTGGTGGTGACCATTATAAGTGGCGTTTGATGAGGGCTAATGGAATTGATGAAAAATATATTACAGGTGATGGCAGTGATTTTGAAAAGTTCTATTATTTTGCCAAGACTTTAGAAAAGGCTATTGGTAATCCTGTATATCATTGGTCACACTTGGAACTTAAAAGATATTTTGGTTATGATGGGATCTTAAATAGTAAAACTGCTAAGGAAGTGTTTGAACTTTGTAACGAAAAGTTAAAGACAATGTCGGCTAAAAAGATTATAAGTGATTCTAATGTAAAGCTTTTATGTACAACTGATGATCCGATTGATGATTTAAGGTATCATGACTTAATTAAAGAAGATAGAGAATTTTCTACAGTTGTCTTACCGGCTTTTAGACCGGATAAGGTTGTAAATATCAATAAAGAAGGATTTAAGGATTATATTGATAAGTTATCTGATGTTTCAAATGTAAAAATTGAATCTTTAGATTCCTTATTAAAGGCATTAGATACAAGAATTGATTATTTTGTATCTAAGGGTTGTTTAGTTGCGGATCATGGTCTAGATTACTTGATGTATGAAGAAGGCGCGATGTAGAAGATATTTTCTTGAAGGCTATGAATAAAGAAATTTTAAGTCAAAAAGAGGTTGATGCCTATAAGACTTATATGTTGTTGTATTTTTCTAAGAAATATCGTGAAAAGGGTATTGTGATGCAACTTCATTTTGGTTGTTTAAGAAATAATAATAGTTTAATTAGTGCTCCAGATACTGGTTATGATTCAATTAATAATTATGCACCTGCTGATAAGATGGTTAAATTAATTGATCACATGAATTTAAATGGTTTGCCTAAGACTATCTTGTATAGTTTAAATCCTAATGATGATGAGCTTATAGATACAATAATTGGTTGTTTCCAAAATGATGATTGTGTAGCTAAGATTCAACATGGCAGTGCTTGGTGGTTTAATGATAATAAGACTGGTATGCTTAAACAAATGAATTCATTGGCCAATGGTGGCTTGTTAGGTAATTTTGTGGGAATGCTTACAGATTCTAGAAGTTTTATATCTTATCCAAGACATGAATATTTTAGAAGAATAATGTGCAATTATATTGGTAGCTTAGTTGAAAATGGTGAGTATCCATATGATGAAGATAATTTAAAAGAAATAGTTGAGGGCATTTCTTATAACAATGCGCTTAAATACTTTGGATTTGATAAGGAGATTAAATAATGTTTTCAATTAAAATTAAGGTTCCAGAAACAATAAAAGAAGAATTAAATGGTCGTTTACTGTTTATAGTAGATAAGCCAAATAAGAAAAAGGATAAAGAATTATTTAATCGTATTTCTTTAAATGATGGTTGTCCTTTCTTTGGGGTTACATTCTATGGCTTAATGCCAGGTGATGAGATTGATTTATTACAGCAAGCTAATCATATTTTAGGTTGGCCCTTTAAGTTTGAAGAAATTCCACATAAGAAGTTAGAGGTTCAAGCTTTCTTTATTAAATATTCAAAGTATGAAAGAAGTGATGGTCATACTGTTTATGGCATGGAGGATCATGGTGGCGGTGGTAACTTTAAGGAGAATCCATACAATCTTTATAGTGATGTGCTTACTGTTAACTATGGTAAACAAGAGATTAGTTTAACTTTAGATAAGGAAATTGAATTACCTTATGAATTAAAAGAAGGTATGGTAACTCAACAAGGTAACTATGAAGATAAGGAAAATATTAAGTATGTAAAGATACATTCTAAGCTATTGTCAGACTTTTGGAATCATGATATGTATTTTGGGGCTAATGTCTTATTACCACGTAATTATGATGCGTCTAAGAAGTATCCAATTCTTTATTGGCAAGGTCATTGGCCAAAGGATAGAGTTCCTTTGCGTTATGGTCATGATGAAGAAAGTGATAAAGAATTTACGGAATTCTGGGATAATGAAGCGCCTGAGATGATTATTGTGTCTTTTAGAGATGCTAATATTTTCTATGATGATTCTTATCATGTTAATTCAGCTAATTTAGGTCCCTATGGTGATGCGTTAGTAACTGAGGCTATACCTTATATTGAAGAAATGTTTGGTGGTTATAAGGAAAGTGGTGCCCGTGCTTTGGCTGGCGGTTCTACTGGTGGTTGGGAGTCTATGGCTTTGCAACTTTTCTATCCAAAGTTCTTTGGTGGTACTTGGCCATTTTGTCCTGATGGCATGGATTTCCATGGCTTCCAATTGATTGATTTATATAATGATGACAATGCCTATTATTTAAGTCATGAATGGTGTAAAGTAGAAAGACCTGCTTATCGTGATACTAGGGGTAATGTGATTTGGACTGTTAAAGATGAAAATGATTATGAACTAGCACTAGGTGGTGATAAGGCTCATGGTCAGGGCCAATGGGGCATTTGGGAGGCTGTTTATTCTCCAGTTGGTGAAGATGGTTATCCAATGAATGTCTTTGACCCATTTACTGGTAAGATTAATCGTAAGGTTGTTAAGTATTGGCATGACAATTATGATTTGAATGTTTATTTAAAGAAGCGTCATAAAGAGATTATGAAGGATCTAAAGGGTAAGATTCATTTAAGAGGTGGTGATATGGATAACTTCTATTTGAACTTGTCTCAATGGGATATAACTGAGACTTTAGAGAAATATAAGTATGATGGCTATTCTGTAACGTTTAAGAAGGGTGGTCATTCTTCTCATATTGCTTCTAAGGATTTAATTCTTGAGATTGCGGATTACTTTAAGAAACAAGGATATTAGGTGGGCTGAGGTCCATCTTTTTGGTATATAATCTTGGTATTGTTCTTTGAATGCTTATTTCTCAACTAGCGCCAAGAACCTTTTGGTGGGTTAACGAGGAGAAGGTTTATCGAATTTTTCGGCGGGTACCTTCCGTAGTGTCTACTGCGAATGGATTAACAAATATAGAAGTGATTCTAAAACAAATTTAGTCCAATAGATGTGATTGATAATAATAGAAAGTTGAGAAAATATATATGTGCGGAATTATTGGTTGCGTGGGTTTTAATAATGCCTACGATGTAATAATTAAAAGTCTTAGTTTATTAGAATACCGTGGTTATGATAGTGTTGGTGTAGGTCTTTTTAATAGTGGCAAAATTGAAGTATTTAAAAAGGCTGGTAGAACTGCTGATTTAGAAGAATTATTGAAAGATAATAGTTTTAATTCTAAATGTGGCATAGGCCATACTAGATGGGCTACTCATGGTGTTGTTAGTGATAAGAATGCTCATCCTTTTAAAGTTGGTAAGGTTACTCTTGTTCATAATGGAATAATTGAGAATTATAAAGAGCTTAAGGAAGAATATAATTTGAGTGGTTTAAAGTCAGAAACAGATAGCGAGGTTGTCGCTGCTCTTTTAGATAAGTTTTATGATGGTAACGTTTTAGAAACAATTAATAAGGTTTGTTCATTATTGAAGGGTACTTATGCATTACTCGTGATGTTTGATGATAAAAAAGATACTATTTATGCGACAAGACATGTAAGTCCTTTGGTGTTTGGATACAAAGACAATGAGATCATGATTTCCAGTGAGGTGCTACCTTTAACTAATTACTTTGATAATTATAGTATCTTGCCAGAAGATTGTATCTTAGCCACGAATGATAAAGCTATAGCTGTTTATGATAAGAATCTAAATAAAATAGATGTTAACTTTCAAAAGATAAATGAAAAGAATGTTAATGAACTTGGGGAATATAAGACTTATCTTGATAAGGAGATTCACCAGCAGCCTAAGGTATTAAGACATTGTTTAAATAATTATGTAAAAGATGATTTACCTAATTTTGGTTTTGATTCTTTAAAAAATATCAATAAGATATGTTTTGTGGCCTGTGGTACTTCTTATCATGCTTCTTTGATGGCTAAAAGTACTATAGAAGAGTATGTTAAGATACCGGTGATTGTTGAGGTAGCAAGTGAATTTATTTATCATGAGCATTTTATTGATAATAAGACTTTGTTGATTGCCTTGTCACAATCAGGAGAAACTATCGATACGATTGAAGCGGCTAAGTGCGGTAAGACTTATGGGGCTAAATTATTGTCGCTTGTGAATGTTGAAAATAGTGAATTGGTTCATATTTCGGATTATCATTTATTAACATTGGCTGGAAGAGAGATGTCGGTAGCATCCACTAAAGCTTATACATCACAGTTATTGGTTCTAAGACTCTTTGCCTATTATTTAGCTTTAATTAAAAATATGATGAGTATAGATGAGGTTAAAACTAAGATAAACGATTTGTATAAGTTACCTTCAATGATTGAAAAAATCTTTACAAAGGAAGATGATATTAATCAATTAAGCAAGGCTTTAGTAGGAAAAGAAATCTTCATGATAGGTAGAGCTAATGATTATACAAGCTTATTAGAGGCGGCATTGAAGATTAAGGAGCTAGCTTATATCAATGTGAATGCTTATATGGGTGGTGAGATTAAACATGGTCCTATTGCCCTTATTGATGATAAAACGGTGGTCATTGGTTTGAGCTTGGATGAAAAGCTTAACACGAAGATTGTTAGTAATCTAAAGGAATGTGAATCTAGAAAGGCTAAGATTATTCTTGTGACTAATGATAAATTAAATACAAATGTATTTGATGAAATCATTTTGATTCCTGATGGTGAAAAGGAAATAGAGGAGATGGCAAGTATTGTCATATTCCAATTGTTGGCTAAGGATTTAGCACTACTTCTTAATAGAGATGTGGATAAGCCTAGAAACTTAGCTAAGGTTGTAACTGTTGAATAATAAAAAAAGCGAGAAATAAGCATTAAAGGACAATATTAAAACGTCCATATGGACGTTGTTAAGATTATGATTTAGAAGTGTTTCTTTCATTTTCAATTAAGTATTTATTATCTTTTCTTACTTCTTGCTGTAATACTTCTAGTTCCTTAATATTTCTATTATTTTTTAATGTTTCCATTTGATGTCTTGCTGATTCGTTTAATTGAATCAATCTATCGGATTGTTTAATGTTCATCTTAATCAATTCAGCGTTAGTGTTTTCTAAGTTATTTAAAATAATTAGGTGAAGTAAATCAGTGTAGTCTCTCATGTTACCACTTTTGGCTAGTTCGGGGTTATTATCGCGCCATTCTTTAGCGGTCATACCAAATAAAGCAACATTTAATACATCAGCTTCATTTGCGTATATAAAATTCTTTTGTTGTTCTGTCAAAGTTGGGACTATGTATTTCTTTATCGCATCGGTATGAACAACGTAGTTTAATTTAGATAGCAATCTATTAGCATGCCATTCGATTTTTTCTTGGTATATTTCATTTCTTTTAAGCCTCTCGAATTCTTTTATTAAATATAATTTAAACTCTGGGCTAATCCAACTAGCAAACTCAAAAGCAATATCGCTTCGTGCAAAAGTTCCTCCGCTGTATTTACCTGATTTCGAGATTATGCCTATTGCGTTAGTTACTTTGATCCATTTTTGTGGAGACATAGTAAACGCATTCCTACCAGCTTCATTTTTAAACTGGTCGAATTCGACCAGTTTAAAATCTTCGTTATTTAATTCTTCCCAAATTCCTAGAAAAGAAATCGTTTCTTTATTTCTTAACCAATTTTTAACAACATCCGCTGGTGATTCACTATTTTGAGTTTTTGCTAAATCAGTTAATGATATATATTCATACCCATTAACTCTAATGACGCTTATTGCATTTCCTTTAACATCCATTTCTGATTTGATTATATTGTTTTTCATGAAATTGCTCCTTGATATTAAAAAACATCATGCACACTATTAGATTATAATTATCTATAATAATTAAAAACTGTTATTTGTTAGTGGTGCCGACGATAGGGTTTGAACCTACGACCTACGCGTTACGAGTGCGTTGCTCTACCAACTAAGCTACGTCGGCATAATAGGGTATTACCCTATTTTTTTGTAAGTTTATAAGCTTTCAACATGATGTCATAAAGACGTTTTACAAGTGAATTAATTTGATATTCAAATTGACCAATTAATTCTACAACTTCACCACCATATTGTTTCTTATAAGTATATAAGCCATAAGATTCACTCTTTGGATCAAAGTTTCCGGTGATGCCATAGAAGTTGTAATAATCATAGCCTTCGTTTTTACATAACTTGATAAGTTCGGCTACGATGATATTAGAAGTGTTAAAGTGTTGCAAGTAATCTTCATCATTTCCTGCCAACAACATTATAGCTTCTTTACCATAGGTTAATAGGCAGACAACGCTTAATGGTACTATCTTACCTTTTTCTTTTTCTAAAATATCTAATTGTTCAATAATCTTTTGATTAGAATTAATAGTAACCTTTTCTTCCTTGATTCTACCTGCATTAGAAGCTTCATGTTCCATTAGTTTTTCAACACGTTTACTAATTTTTGATATTTCAGCTTCAGCATTCTTACGGCATTTATCAACATCGATTTCAGCTACCATGTATCTTAGAATTTTATCTTTAGAAAGGGCTGAATACATTTGTTTATAGTAACCAAGGGGTCTATCGATAAAGCCTTTCCTAATTGAAGTTTTATTCATTAAATCTTTAAAAACTTCAATTTCATCTTCTTTTAGTTCTCTAACATTAATCCCAAAGAAGTTTTTTTTATTGGCCCTTCTTTTAGCTTCTTTCTTAAAACCCTTATAGATTTCATCAATAGTCTTGTCTTTAATATTTAATCTGAATAAGAAACGAGGTTGCAAATTTTCATAATATAGGTTATAGCCTGTATGTTTATAGCCTAAAGAAACGAGCTGATTAACTACATCATGATTGTCAAATCCATCTTCAATAATATTTCCATCAATATCTCTATGATTTAATAAAACATAGGGGTCCATGATTAGTTCGAAGACTTTTTTGTTTTTTAAATAAGCTATAAGTTCTTTGTTTACCTTAGTTAATAATTCTTTGTCGTTATAATCTATTAAGAAACCTCTAGGACAATAGGCCATGTAGCTGTTTAATAGTGGCATTTTCTTTAATAGGAATAGTCCGCAGGCTTTTATTTGATTATCTTTTTCATAAGCCAAATATAAGCTTTTCCAGTTTGTATAAGATTTTAAATCGGCCCAGTTGCTTGTTTGATAAAAAGTAACATTGTCAAATGTTTTGGAGATACTATTAAAATCTTCTTTTTTAATTTCTTTTATCATTTTAATTTCCTTTTAAAGAACGGTGATATAAAATTCTTCTTCTAGCTTTTAAAAGATTAGAAATAATCTTATTAGCTAGGGGTCTTGTGACAAAGTCAAATTCACCGACAAATTCTACAAAGTCACCACCAAATCTTAATTTAAATAAATAAATACCGTAGATTTGACTATCTTTATCAACTTTTCCTTCCGATCCATAGAAGTCTACTTTTGTATATCCTTCTTTTTTGCTGTCTAAAAGAATGTGATAGTAAAGTTCATAGTTGGCATTTAAGAATAATAGTTGATCACTATTGCCACCGTGGATTGTCCATACTTTGTCTTTAAATTTAGCTGTTATGATTGAAGATAAGACAATTCTTTCTTCCTTTAGTTCATCAACTTCGGCTTTTAGCTTAAGAATCTTATTTCTCTTTTGTGCTAAATCCTTTAATTTATTCTCTTTCTTAGGACCATCAGGTCTTTGATTAACGGTATCGATTTCTTTATCAACAGCAGCTAGCTTATTATTAAAGATTTCTTTTAATCTATTAGAATTGATACTAGCTACATAGATATCTGCTTCATTCTTATTTTTAAGATTTTCATAGAAGTTCTTAAAATAATCATAAGATTCTACAAACATCTTCTTTCTAAGGGAAGTTTCTTTCATTACCTTGTAGAAGTCATCTAGGGCACCTTCTTCGTTTTTAGTGATGGTTACTTCATAAGGGTTCTTATCTTTTAGAATTTTTTTAGTAGTGTTATGTAGATTCTTGAATAAGTCTTCTTCACTTTGACTAACATCTACTCTAAAGGTAAAGCGTGGTGCTGAGCTTTCTGTGAATTTAGTTGTGAAGCCTCTAAAATTACCACCATTTTCTTTAAAGAAGTCAATTAGTTCAAAAGTATCATATGTCTCTATTCTATTAGCATCACCATCTAGTTTGGCGATGATGATATCGGGGTTAATCTTAAAATAAAGACCATGATTCTTTTTGGTATAAGTTTTTAATGTTTCAATTACGTTCTTTAACAGTTCTTTGTCACTGTAGTCACAAATAAAGCCTCTTGGACAATAATAGGTTGAATAGGGTCCAATTTTCTTTTCTAACATTAAGGCTGTAGCCTTTAGATTGTTGTTCTCATATAGGCCTAGGCAGTGGGGTATATATCCTCTATTTTTTGATACATCTTTCCAGGCACTTGTTTGCATAAAATGTGACTTGTTACTATTAAAGACAAATTCGTCTAATGTCTTATCGTCTATTTCTTTAATTTCCATACTAGTTAATTATAACATTTACTTTATAAGGGATATGTTAAAATGAGTATAAGATGTTTGATGTAATTGTAATAGGTGGTGGTGTAACTGGATGTTCTATTTTAAGAGAACTATCTAAGTATGACCTAAAGATTGCTTTACTGGAAAAGGAAGAGGATGTTTGTTCTGGAACTAGTAAGGCTAATAGTGCAATTGTTCATGCAGGACACGACGCAAAGAGTGGCAGTTTAAAGGCTAAGCTTAATGTGAGGGGTAATGAGTTAATAAAAGAGCTTGCCAAGGATTTAAACTTTGCCTACAAGAATAATGGTTCTCTAGTATTGTGTTTTGATGAAGAAGATTATCCAAAGTTAGAAGAACTTTATAATCGTGGTATTACTAATGGTGTCAAGGATTTACATATCTTAAATCACGATGAGGTTTTAAAGTTAGAACCTAACTTGAGTGATAATGTAAAGTATGCCTTGTTGGCGAATACAGGTGCAATTATTTGTCCTTTTGAGATGAATGTTGCGCTTGCTGAAAATGCAGTTCAAAATGGGGCTGAAGTTATTCTTAATACTGAAGTTAAAGAAATTAAAAAAATTAATGATCATTATTTAATCAATAATCAATATGAAACAAGATGTGTTGTTAATGCAGCTGGTTTATATGGCGATGTGATTCATAATATGGTTTGTGAGAAAAAGAGAACTATAACTGCTCGTAAGGGTGATTATTGTTTATATGATACTGATTTAGGTGATCTTGTGTCGCATACTATCTTCCAACTTCCTACTGCTAAGGGTAAGGGCGTTTTGGTTACACCTACTGTTCACGGTAATTTGTTGGTAGGTCCTAGCGCTACCGATATTGATGATAAAGAGGATACAGGCACTTATGCGAGTGATTTGGATTTTGTCTTAACTAATGCGTTAAAATCAGTTAAGTCTTTACCAAATAATAAGATTATTACATCTTTTTCAGGCTTAAGAGCTAAGGGTGATACCGGTGACTTTATTATTGAAGAGGCTAATGATAATTTCTTTGATGCGATTGGTATCGAGTCTCCTGGTTTAACTAGTGCCCCTGCCATCGGTGAGATGGTTTGTGAGATGATTGTTGATAAGTTAAAACCAAGTCTTAAGGATAATTTTATTTCTACAAGAAAAGGTTTAGTTCATTTAAAACATTTGAGTTATAAACAGCGTGGCGAACTTATTAAACAAAATCCTGCTTATGGTAATATCATTTGTCGTTGTAATGATGTTTCTGAGGGCGAAATTATTGATGCGATTAATAGTCCAATCAAGGCTACTTCTTTAGATGCGATTAAAAGAAGAACTACTGCTGGTATGGGAAGATGTCAAGCAGGTTTTTGTTGTCCTAAGACAATTGAAATATTGGCTAGAGAATTAGGTGTAAAGGAAGAAGAGATTACTAAGAATAATGCGAAATCTAGAATGATTCTTGGAAAGTTGGGTGAATAAGATGAACTATGATGTTGTGATTATTGGCGGTGGTCCAGCTGGTTTAGCTAGTGCCTTAAGCATTAAGGAAGAGGGCATCGATTCTATTTTAATTATTGAAAGAGATGATAAGTTAGGTGGTATTCTTAACCAATGTATTCATAATGGTTTTGGTCTTCATACTTTCAAGGAAGAGTTGACTGGTCCTGAATATGCAGCTAGATATATTGATAAGGTCAAGGAAGCTAATATTGAATATAAGTTAGATACAATGGTAATCAATATCACTAAGGATAAAGAGATTACTTATGTTTCTAAAACAGATGGTTTAAATACAATTAAGGCTAAGGCTATTGTCTTGGCAATGGGCTGTCGTGAAAGAAGTAGGGGTGCCTTAAATATCCCAGGATATAGGCCTGCTGGTGTTTATAGTGCCGGTAGTGCTCAAAAGCTTTTAAATATTGATGGTTATCAAGTTGGTAAGGAAGTAGTAATCCTAGGTTCTGGTGATATTGGTCTTATCATGGCAAGAAGAATGAGTCTAGAGGGTGCTAAGGTTAAGTGTGTGGCGGAAGTTATGCCTTATTCTGGTGGTTTAAAAAGAAATATTGTTCAATGTTTAAATGACTTTGATATTCCATTACTTTTAAGCTATACCGTTATTGAAATTAAGGGTAAGGAAAGAGTTGAGGGCGTTGTCATCGCCGAAGTTGATGAACATCGTAAGCCAATAAAAGGAACTGAAAAGGAATATAAGTGTGATACTTTATTACTTTCAGTTGGTTTATTACCAGAGAATGAATTAAGTAAGATGGCCGATGTGGAATTATCTAGAATTACTGGGGGTCCAATTGTTTCTGATAATCTAGAAACAAATGTTGATGGCATCTTTGCGTGTGGTAACGTCTTACATGTTCATGATCTAGTTGATTATGTTTCAAATGAAGCTTCTAATGCCGGTAAGGGTGTTGTTAAATACTTAAAAGAAGGTAATGTTAGAAGCGATATGATTAAGATTAATACTAATAATGGTGTACGTTATAGCGTTCCTTCTTATATTGATATTAAACATTTAGATAAAACAGTACTTATCCGTTTTAGAGTAGCTGATGTTTATAAAAACAAGAATCTAGTTGTCTTTAAAGATGATGAAGAGATTAAAAGAGTAAAGAAGAAAGTGATGGCACCTGGCGAGATGGAACAAATCATCTTAACTAAAAAAGATTTAGATGGTGCTAAGGAAATAACACTTTCTTTGGAGGATTAGTATGGAAACTAAAGATATGATTTGTATTGGTTGCCCTTTAGGATGTAACTTAACTGTTAAGATTGATGGCGAAAACATTGAAGTAAGTGGTAATACTTGTCCTAATGGTGAGCGCTATGCCAAGAATGAAATAACTAATCCAGTGCGCATTATCACATCTACTATTGATGTCCTTAATGGCAAAAGAGTTTCATGCAAGACTAAGGATGCTCTACCTAAGGGTAAAATCTTTGAATGTATGAAAGAAATCAGAGCTGCCAAGGTAAAGGCGCCTATCAAGATTGGCGATGTCTTGATTAAAGATGTTGCCCATACTGGTATTGATGTGGTAGCTACTAAAGATATTGATTAATATAGAGTAGGCAAAGCACCAACTAACTGCGATGTGTTGAGAATGATGAGGTTTAGCTATAAAAAAATTATGGGTTATGCTTGCAAAACGAGAGCTAAGCAAAATGGAATTTCGTAAGTTAGCAGGTATTTCTCCTGCCACATTCACAAAACTTGGAAAGAATCAAGAAGTAGCTCTTTCTGTTTTGATGAAAATTGCCAATGTGTTTGATTGTGATGTGGGAGCTATTATGACCTTTATTAAAGATAGCAATTCTGTGAATTGTACCGAATCGGTAGAATAATTGGAGGATTAGAGAATGTTAATGAATAATAATGAGTATCTGGACTTGGTTCAGATGGTCAAACAGGAAATCAAACAAGCACAATACAAAGCGACGCTGAGTGTCAACAAAGACCTTATCATTCTCTATTACGGCATCGGTCGCATTATCAACGAGCATAAGTCCTGGGGCAACAAATTCATTGAAAATCTCGCTGCAGACATTAAGCTCGCTTTCCCCGATGCAAAAGGATATTCTGTCAGAAACCTTAAATATATGGCGAAGTTTGCTGCAACCTATGAGGACGAGAAATTTGTGCAACAGGCTGTTGCACAAATTCCATGGGGACACACAATAATTCTCTTGGATAAGATTTCGGATAGCACGATTCGTAACTGGTATGTCGAAAAGACTATCGAAAACGGTTGGTCTCGAAATGTTCTCGTCCATCAAATCGAAAGCGGACTTTATCAAAGACAGGTTATTTCAGATAAGATTAGCAACTTTGAAAATCGTCTGCCTGCTTTACAAAGCGAACTGGCAACACAGACGATGAAAGACCCGTACATTTTTGACTTCGTTCCTTTCAAGGAGGATATGGTCGAAAGAGATATTGAACAGGCTCTCGTCAAGGATGTAACCAAGCTTCTTTTGGAATTGGGTACCGGCTTTGCGTTCCTCGGCAATCAGTATCATCTTAACGTGGGCGGCGACGATTTCTACATTGACCTGCTGTTCTACAATCTCAATCTGCGTTGCTATGTTGCGATTGAATTGAAAACAGGCGAATTTAAGCCCGATTATGCAGGCCAGCTCAACTTCTATCTTTCTGCCGTGGATGGCATTTTGAAGTCCGAGCATGACAATCCCACGATTGGTCTGTTGCTTTGCAAGAGTAAAAATAACATTGTTGCAGAATATGCTCTCAAAGATATGTCCAAGCCTATCGGCGTAAGTGAGTATAAGGTAACGAGCGATTTGCCCGAAAATCTGAGCAAACAGCTCCCGTCTATTGAAGATATTCAGAAGCATATTGCAAACGAATAACCTATATTATAGTTAGAAAACTTGGATTTGTTGAGGTGAGATAATGGTTTACTTAATGAGACATGGCGCAGATCCATCCGAACGCTATGGCGGATGGAGTACATATGGACTAACTGAAAAAGGTAGAGAGCAAGTTCATAGCGCAAAGAGCAATTTATGCAACAAAGGAATTACGGAAATATATTCAAGCGATTTAGTTAGAGCAAAAGAAACTGCTGAAATTGTGGCAAATGCACTTTCTCTGGAAATCACTTACTTACCGCAATTTCGTGAGACTAATAACGGATTATTGGCTGGAATGCTTAAAACATAAGCTATAGAAAAAAATATCCAGGAGCATATTGGAAGGCGCTTGATTGGACAGAAACATGGCCAGAGGGTGAAAGTCCTGAGCAATTCTTTCATCGTATTCAAAGCGCATGGTATGAATTCAAAAAAACAAGTGGGAAAAAGAAATGTATTACTGGTATCTCATGGCGGAGTAATGAACATTATATTGTGTTTGGAAAACGGAATATCGTATACGAATAAAGAAACACACTATCAAATTAGGGATGCAGAAATCGTACAGTTAGATATATAAATCAATCCTAATATGTTCACATGAATGGAGACGAAATGCTGCGCAGCTCTTTTATGGAGTACCTAAAGGTATTGAAAAATGGATGAGCTTTGCAGATGTACTGGAGAAAGAACTAATACAAGCAAAGATTAGGTAATGATTGCTCTTGTAGAACCCTGTGAAAAGTATTTGCAATCATATATTGAAGCTTACGATGAGTATAAGCTGAATGATGTGCAAACGTATGCTTTTAATGATGCCAGAGCTTATAACATCTTTGAAAAATACGATAACTATAGGCATGAACGGAATTTTGAAAGCAAACAGAATTGGTTCTGATTACTACTGGTTGGTTGACGAAGAGCGAAACTGCTTTATTGGAGAAATAAGTATCCGTCGTAAACTAACCGACAATCTTAAATGCTACGGTGGTCATTAAAAATATAACATTGATTTGGAAAACATTTTGTATAAAGCTAATAACAATCAAAGCGATTCCAATAAGCGCAAACAGAACATAAACACCGTTTGCTTATCTCCGTTTAAGCAAGCGCTGCTTAAAAGCTCTTATTCTGTTACCATATCTGCTCGTGATGATAAGACCTACAAACAGCATTCCAATCGCTACACCCTCAGCAAAATCAGAGATTGCAGTCAATACGGCAATTTCATCAAGTTCTGTGTGATTTATTAGTTGTGATACAAACCAAAAAATTGCACTGATAAGAAAAACGAAGCGAACTCTTTTTATGTACAGTTCTGTTTGCGTGTTCGTATAGTCGGTAGTCTTTAATATAGTTTCTTCTAAATCTTTATTCATTTTATCTCCTTTTCTTTCTCCATCAAGTATCTCTCGCAGATCAACTTCATAATAGTCGGCAAGTTCAATTAAAACATCCAGATCCGGCAAGTTATATCCATTTTCCCAACGAGATACTGTTCTGTTGGACACATTAACAATTTCAGCAAACTGTTCCTGTGTGAGTCCCTTTTGTTTTCGTAGTTCTTTCAAAAACGTTCCTATCTTAACTTGGTTCATCGCGTTTCTCCTTTCGAAAAAAGCATAGCAGATAATGTTAGAAATAAACATGACACAAAGCGAGAATGTCATATTTGATGACCTGACATACTTTGTCCACCTTAAAAATCTAATAATTATTTTATCCGTATTCGTTTGTCAGCGGGTTTTTCTGCGTCCTTTGGTATCAGCCACATATGGCTAACTATTAATGTGAACGATAGTGAACTTTTTACTCATAAGAAATAATCCTTAATTCCTTTATTTCACTAATTTCCCTTAAATATTTCTTAAAATCATCTAATGACATATCCATTTCACTGATATCAAGCGAAACCATAACTGGGGCAATGCCTTTTAAAGGAACTGCTTGAGAGATAGTAATGATTGATATACCAACTTTAGAAAGGGCATCACAAACCTTAGACAAGGCTCCAGTTTTATGAAACAGGTCTAAAGATAAAACCAATTTTCTTTCATGTGTACCTGCTTTATAAGGAAAAACCTTATCTTGATACTTATAAAAAGTACTTCTAGAAATGCCGCACTTCTTACAAATATTGGTGATTGATTCATTATTATTAAGCATTTCCTTAGCCTCTACTACCTTTTCAAAACACTTAGGCAGTAGACTTTTTTCGACTATTAAGAACTCTTTAGACATTTTACTCCTTCCTTATCTATCTTTACATTTTGGAAATATTCATCTATATCTAATCTCTTGTCAGAAACTGTAAGGCATGTACTACCGGAACCGGAAATGACAAGAGCTAGGGCTCCTGCCTTGAGGGCAGTCGATTGAAAGTTATTGAAGTCTTTAATTAATGGCCTACGATATGGTTCATGAATTTTATCCTTTGTGATTGATAAGATATGTTTCTTATCAAAGTGTTCTAGAGCATAGATAGTTTTAATCGCATTAGCTATATTACTAACTGCATCATTTCTATCAATATTTGGTTTAATAACCTTACGTGCATCCTCGGTTCTTACTTCATATGGTGGTATAAAAACACCAAAGTGCCATTTGTTACTGACTTTAAGTTTTAGAGTTGAATTATCAGAACTAACACACAAGCCACCATAGATACATGGAGCTACATTATCAGGATGTCCTTCGATTTCAGTAGCTATTTCTAACATTTCTTCTTTACTAAGACAGTTATTGTTTAAAACATGATATGCATAGATACCACCTACGATCATACAGCTACTAGAACCTAAGCCTCTACTTACTGGTACATTGGCAATACAGTTTACTTTGATTGGTTTTACATTGTCATGTTTGTATTCACAAGTCTTCTTGTATGAATGAATAAATAGGTTGTCTTCTATCGAATCGCTAATAAAACCATTTAAGTTGAATATATCGTTGTACTCAACTTCAAAGTAATCATAGATGTTTAAGGCCATGCCCAAACAATCAAAACCGATGCCTAAATTAGCTGTTGTAGCAGGTACTTGATACTTAATCATTATTTTTCTCCAGTTTCTTAATTAATAAGTCTTTATCGCTTAGATTAAAGACTTCTCTAAATCTAATAGGTAAGTCCTTTAGTTCTTTTAGATTAGATGGTGCTTCAATATTAGTGTAGTTCTCTAAAGTTTCAATAGCTTCTAGATTGTCCACTATATCTTCATTTGTTAAACACTTATATACATCCTTAGAGAACTTATAAGGTGATGCAGTAGCTAAAATAACTTTCTTATGTTTTGTATCATATTTCTTAGAAGCAATATAAGCTACAGCAGTATGCGGATCGATTAAATAATGATCTTTTTCATACACTTCCTTAATAGCTTCTTTTACTTCTTCTTCACTTGCATAGATTCCTACAAAGTCTTCTTGAATACTTGCAAGTATAGAGTTTGGAATAGTATATTTCTTATTAGTTTTTAAAGAAAACATTAATTCTTTTATTAGACTTGTATCCTTACTCTTAAGATATAAAAGTCTTTCTAGATTACTAGATATTAAGATATCAATAGATGGTTCCATGGTATTAATGAAGTCTCTATTGATGTCATATGTTCCAGTATTAATAAAGTCGGTTAAGACATTATTAGAGTTTGAAGCGCAGATTAACTTATTTATCGGTAGTCCCATCTCTTTAGCGATATAGCCTGCAAGAATGTCACCAAAATTACCAGTTGGTACATAATAATCTAATAATTCATCTTTTGTGATTTCATTATTATTTAATAATTCAAAGTAAGCACTAAAGTAGTAAACAATTTGTGGTAATAGACGAGCTATATTAATAGAATTAGCGCTAGTAAGATGAATCTTATCAGACTTATGATTTTCTAAGATGTCTTTAACCATTGATTGACAATCATCAAAGTTACCATTTATCGCAATGACATCGGTATTATTACCTTTAGTGGTTGTCATTTGTCTTTCTTGAACCTTAGATACCATCTTATTAGGATAAAGAATGGTAATTCTTGTCTTAGCTACATCCTTAAAACCTTCAAGTGCAGCCTTACCAGTATCGCCACTTGTAGCACTTAAGATGACGATGTCTTTATCATCATTTGAACTAGAAGTTAATATATATGGTAAAAGTTGTAAAGCTACATCTTTAAATGCTGAAGTAGGACCATGGAATAGTTCTAGGAAATAATTGTTAGCTACTTTTTTAACAGGACAAATGTTCTTATTGTCAAAATTATTGTTGTAAGCTTTATTTACATATTCACTAATATCATAATCGATGAATTGGTTTAAGATAAAAGTCGCTAATTCTTGATAAGAATAATCTTTAAGTTTATAAATATCATCAATTTTATTTATGTGTTCTGGAACATAAAGACCACCATCTTTGGCCAAACCATTGATGATGGCTTCTTTTATATTTACGATTTCATTATTATCTCTTGTGTTTAAATATCTCATAAGTAACCTACCTTGTTTATTTACTTTAAAAATGATACTATGTTTTTTGTTAGTAAACAAGTGTTCGTAAAGAAAGGACAGTTATGGTTATAGGAATTTTAGGATATGGAGTAGTTGGAAGAGGCGTCTATAAGATAGCTTCTAAGAATAATATTAAGGTTAAAAGGATACTTGAAAAAAATATTAGTGATCCTATTTTGCAGACTAATAGTATCGAAGATATAGTTGATGACCCTGAAATAGATACAGTAGTCGAATGTTTGGGTGGCGATGATATACCTTTCAAATATTGTGCCAAGGTTTTAAGAAGCGGTAAGAATGTAGTCACATCTAATAAGAAGATGTTAGTTAAGTATTTAAAAGAAATTAACGATTTAGCTATCGAAAATAATGTTTCATTATTATATTCAAGTGCCTGTGGTGGTGGTATTCCAATATTACATGAGATTAATAGAATAGCTGATATTGATAAGATTGTTAGTGTAGCTGGTATTATGAATGGCACTAGTAATTATATTCTTGATCAGATGTATACCAATAATTTGGATTTTGACATAGCTTTGAAACAAGCGCAAGACTTAGGCTATGCTGAAAAAGATCCAAGTGATGATATTGATGGAGTTGATAGTGCTAATAAGCTTGTATTAGCTTCGTTATTATCTTTTAATAAGGCATATAAATTAGAAGATTTATTTATTAAGGGTATTCGTCATATCAAAAAGATTGATATGGAATATTTTAAGAATAATGGTTATAAATGTATCTTGTTGGCTAAGAATATTAATAATTGTTTAACTGTTATGCCTACTTTAGTTAAGTCTGGTCCTTTTGGTAGTATTACTTTGAATAATAATTGTTTCATGGTTGAGGGTGAAGACTTGGGCAATATTTATCTAATAGGTCAGGGTGCTGGAAGTCTTCCTACCGCAAGTAATGTTGTTAGGGATTTAAAGGATATTACAAATTCATTTAATAGAAGAATCAATAAGTTTGAACTACCTGATTATGATAATGTGAAAGGTAATTATTATATTAGAGGCATTGGTTTAGTTAAAGATATAAGTATCAATGAACTAAAGAAAATGATTAAGGATGATGATTTTGTTTGTGAGGTATTAGATGATTAAAGTATGCAAATTTGGTGGTAGTTCTTTAGCTAATGCCACACAATATAAAAAGATTAAATCAATAGTTGAAAGTGATGATACAAGAAAAGTTATTGTTGCTTCAGCATGTGGCAAGATTGATAAAAATGATCACAAGGTTACTGACTTGTTATATTTGTGCTTAGCTCATAAGAAGTATGGGATGTCTTATGATGATATCCTAGAGAAGATTTATCTTAAGCATAAGGCAATTATTGATGAACTAAATATTTCTTTTGACTTGGATAGCGAAATTGAAAAGATTAGGGTGTTACTAGAAGCTAATAAGAATGATGATGAAGTAGTGGCAAGCGGTGAGTTTCTATCTAGTAGATTATTAGCTTTATATTTAAATGCTGAGTTTGTGAATGCGCGTGATGTGATAAGTTTTAAATATGATGGCAGTATCGATATTGAAGAGACTTATAAGAAGTTTATGCCTCATTTAAATACTAATAAAAAGATTATAGTGCCAGGTTTTTATGGTGCTTTACCAAATGGTGTTTTAAGGCTTATGAGTAGGGGTGGTAGCGATATTACTGGTGCTTTATTAGCTAATATATGTGATGCGAAGATGTATGAGAATTGGACTGATGTCAGTGGCATTTATGTATGTGATCCTCGTATTATTAATAGTCCTAAACAAATCAATATCATTACATATAGTGAGTTAAGAGAAATGTCTTATATGGGAGCTAGTGTCTTACATGATGAGTCTATTTATCCGGTTAAGATTAAAAATATTCCTATCAATATCAAAAATACTAATAGGCCAGATGATCCAGGTACCATTATTGTAAGTAATGTAACTGATCAAGATAAGGTCTTACCTATTACGGGTATTACTGGTAGAAAAGATTTTATGGTTATGAATATCGTTAAGTCTAATTCTAGTTCTGAGATTGGTTTTTTAAAGAAGGCCTTAGATATTTTTGAACATTATAAGATTCCAGTGGTGATGGTTACTACTGGTATTGATTCTTTTTCTATCATTGTGGATAAAGAAGATATTAAGCATAATGCCTATGAATTGTCTAATGAGATTAAGAATACATTAAACTGTGAGGAAGTATCAATTTATGATAATTTATCACTTGTTTGTGTTGTAGGTAGAGGAATGAAGGAACGTAAGGGTATTTCAGGTGAAATATTCTCGTTATTAGGTGAAAATGGAATTAATATCAGGACTATTTCTCAGGGTGCTGATGAAATTTCCATATTAGTTGGTGTTGATGATGAAAACTATCAAAAGACAATAGAAGTTATATATAAGAGGTTTATTAAATGAGAATAGGAATTTTAGGAGCTACAGGTGCTGTTGGTAGACAAATGTTAGATTGTCTAATTGAACAAGAAATACCAGTTGATGATTTGGTATTGTTGGCAAGTAAAAAAAGTGCTGGTCAAATCATTAAATTCAAGGATAAGGATTATGAAGTAAAGGAAGTAAAACACGATTCTTTTGAAGGTTTGGATGTGGTACTAGGTGCTAGTAGTAATGAAGTAGCTAAACAATATAAAGATGATATTGTTAATGCAGGGGCAGTCTTTATTGACAATTCAAGTGCTTTTAGGATGGATGATGATGTTTCTTTGGTTGTTCCGGAGATTAATGGAAATGATGTTAAGAAACATAAAGGGGTTATTTCTAATCCTAATTGTTCAACTATTATTACTTTGATGGCAATTAATGCGATAAATAAATTGTCTAAGGTTAAGGTGATGATAGCTTCTACTTATCAGGCTGTTTCAGGTGCTGGTAAGGGTGGTATTGATGAATTAAATAATGAGATTAGTGATCTGAATTATGAACCTTCTGTTTTTCCATATACTATCGCTTATAACTGTATTCCTAGTATTGGTTCTTTAAAAGATAATTTATATACAAGTGAAGAGATGAAGATGGAGAATGAGGGCAAGAAGATTCTTCATAATGATGATTTAAAGGTTACTTGTACCTGTGTTAGGGTTCCCGTACTTAGAAGTCATTGTATAAGTGTTTCCCTTAAATGTGAAAGACCATTAAGTGTAGTGGAAGTAAGAGAAGCTTTAAGTAAAGAAAAGGGAGTTATCTTATATGATGATGTCTTAGACAATAAGTATCCTATGCCGCTTGTTACAAGTGATCAAGATAAGGTTTATGTAGGCAGAATTAGAGAAGATAGAGTACTTGAAGGTGGTATTTCTTTGTTCTGTTCGGGAGATCAAATTAGAAAGGGTGCTGCATCTAATGCGGTGCAAATAATTAAGTGTCTCTATGAAGATTAAGCTGATGAATTTGGATGATAATAAACAATTAATTGATTTATTGACTAAGTTAAATATTGAAATTGAATTATTAGCTGCATATAAAGAATTGGGTATGATGGTATTGTGTGATTTTAATGAAGGTGAAGTAGACTTTATTCTCAAGACACTTAGGATGGCTAATATCAGTATTCCTTTAAAGGCTATTGAGACTGATGCTAATAAAAATTGGTCACCATCTTTCATGTATGACCAATTGTTAGAAGAATATATGTATTATTTGAAAAAATCTAGTGGTACATCCAAATTATAGAATTCATAAAGGTGATCGATATCTATTTCGATGGCCTTTTTTTCATTTCCATTAATTAAAGCATCTGCAATTTCAATATGTTGTTTAATATGTTCCTCGTCTTCCATGTCTGGTAAATTATTATGTAGTAATAAGAACTGAATTTTTAATGATAGGTCATTTTGCATAGAAAGAAGTAATTCGTTCTTAGATAGTTCGCATAAAAATTCATGAAATCTAGTATCTAGTTGTCTTCTCTTTAGCCCATCTTTGTTTTTATAAGCTAGATAACAATTTTCAGCTATTTCCTTTAGCTTAAGAAAATCATTTTTAGTACTATAAATAGTAGCTAACTTGATAGCTAAAATATCAAGAGATAGTCTGATGACACCAATATCATTAATTTCTTTCTTAGAAAAAGAAGCTATTTCAGCGTAACGATTAGGATAAATCTTAAGTAGTCCTTGACTTTCAAGCTTACGCATGGCTTCTCTTATTGGGGTACGTGATGTTTGAAAGTTTAAAGCAAGACTGTTTTCAGTTATCTTATCATTAGGATTTAGTTCCCCATTAAATATTTGATCTAATAAGTGTTGATATATTTCTTCACTAAGGGCTTTTTTATTTTCCATGGAATTAATTGTATCAAATAATATGTCATAGATATATATTCTACGTTAACTTCTCTTAAAATTTATACATCTAGATAAAATTAAAGTCATAAAAGCTAAATAACCTAGAAAATATAAGG
>CAKVAL010000019.1 GCA_934725085.1 uncultured Erysipelotrichaceae bacterium
GTACTAACAATCAAATTGAAGCTGTTGGGTAAAATAATGTGTCGTTTTGTGGGTAAATTATTGTGTCGTTCTACACATTTGTTCAAGTAACATTTGCATCGCTTAGGGTAAGATACCCCGGGTCTTGACCCGGGGAGATTCATTAGCATAAAAATTGATACTTAGGGAGATTGACTATACTTCCTTATCGAAAGATAGAAATTTACCGAAAAATGTAGCCGTAGGACTGCTTTGTAATGAAAGTTTTTATTCAAATAGACTTATGCTTGTATTCCAAAGTCTGAAAATGATGTACGATTACAAACTAAACTTGGTAGTAAGAACCCCACTGGCTTGCCTGTGGGAGTAGTCAGTCATTTTAACTAAATCTATTATTACAGTCGTATATTGATGTTGCAAATCTTCTTTGTTTATATAATATTTTTTAAATACTCATATTCTTCAGGAAAGAAATAATTAGATAAATCTTCTTTTTTAGCTTTATATACACACTCATTGTATAAAGTTTCTCTTACATCTTTTCTATAGGTTGCGATTATTTTGTTGTAATGTTTTGTTATACTTCTAATATCTTGCTTTAATAAGGTATTAGGCACGAATACATTTCTTTCTTTAGCTTTTACAAAACCCAAACAAGCATTAACTCCACCCAATAAGTATTCTGTATATAAAATTTCGTTAGAACCGTTGTAATATCCATACATCTTTGCAGATATATTCTTGTTAACAACTAACGGAAGAACAGTAAGTTTTAAAACAGTTTTCCCGTCATCTGAGAATTCAATTTCTTCTTCTTTTAAACGTTTTGATAAGCATTTATTAAAGAACTCTTTTGAGTAATTGGATATTTTTTTGCTTGTATCAATGCTTTGTTTTGATCTTTGAACTCCTGTTATATGTAAAAAATTAGATTCGTTAAACACAACTTCAAAAAATTCGACTTTCTTGTGAGTATCAATGCTAACAAATAGTAAATTTTTACCACATAATTCAGTTTTATATTTTTGAGAAGTATCAAATAATATTCTTAGAGCATCTTTCTTATACATTGTTATATTTCCTAGTAATTTAAAGGGAGCCTGTACTACCTCGATAATACTCGACTCCCTTAATGACTAATTTTATCGTTGTCTGCCAACCTCCGGCCATTATATCCGGCTTCTAATTTTTCAAGTTTTATCGTTGCTTGCCAACCTCCGGCCATTATATCCGGCTTCTATTTCAGATTAACGTGTTAGTCACACGAGCAAGATAAGGCTTGCCTACCTTCACTTATAATATACCACTTCGCAAGCTACTAATCAAATAAACACTTGCCCTTTATAAATCCTTAATATCAACTACCTTAATGCCCTTCTCTTTTAACATCCTTACAAAGATTCCATCTCCCTTTATCTTCTTGCCAGAGAAAGTACCATCATATATTTCATTAGTGCCACAACTTGGACTTCTTGATTGTAAGATGGCCATATCAACATCAGATGAATACTCCAACGCTTTCTTAGCACCAGTCACAAATTCATTTGTAACATCAATACCACCACTATTAACAATCCTATCACCAACAATCTCTGAAGGTAACCTAGGTGTAGGTAATCCTCCCATAACCTCAGGACATACCATTATTACTTCATGACCCTTAATAAATTCATGTAACTTTTCACTATAATTGTTACCACCATTATATTTACAATTTTCGCCCATTAAACAAGCACTAACTAAGATTTTCATACTTATTCAATTATATCAGTAGGATTAACATTCACAAATAGAACCATCGCATCATACATTGTCTTAGGGGGTTGGAAGATTCTATAACTTTGAGGAATCAAATAGAAACCCTCTCCTAAACTTCCCATATAAATATAATCAATATCTAATTTTGATGTATCAATAATTCCTACTTCCTTACCACTCATTTTTAATGATTTAGTTAAAGGATCATGAGAATAGAAAGTCCTAACAATTCTTCTTCCCATAAAAGGTAAATTACACTTAGACTTATAAAAATCAGTGCCAATGACATAATAGCCATTCTCTTCCTTTAAAGACAACAACTTACCCATAGAATCATAAGACCCCCACTTAGCAACATGTTCATTATGAGCGCATACAAAGACCTTATCTTCTCTTTCTAATATCCACTCAATATTTTGAGCCATATACTTATCTCTTAATAGACTATTATCTACTTCCTTGTTTTGTCTTTTGATTTCCTTTAGATACAAGTTAATATCCTCATCTAAATATTCTTTATCTAAATATTCAGTCCTTTGCATATCAAAACCATAGAATCTAATATCATCATCTAAATGACTCATATTATAATCACGCATATAATCAATAAGATTTATCATTTCCTTAGTCTGATAAATCTTAAAGCCAATCTTCTTAACAGCCTCTAAAGTACTTCCACTACCACCATGAATATAATCATTAACCTCTAGACAACCACCAAAGTCACCCTCTATCGCAAAAGCTCTTACACCATTTTCTTCTACTAACTTCTTAAATATACTCAGTTTAAGTTCCTGAAACTCTTTATTACCATGAGTTGCCTCGCCCAAAGCTATAATCCTCTTATCAGCAGGTATTACAATCTCATCTTTAAACTCAACACCATCAACATAATCACCAGTAGTAAAGCCACCAAAGTAACAATAAACCATGACTAAAAAAGCCATTATTAATAAAATTATCTTTTTCATCTAATCAAATCTTCAGGAGATACATTAAACAACTTTGCCAAGGCAATTAAATTAGAAGTACTTGGATCAGAACTTCCATTTTCCCACTTAGAAACAGCCTGTCTACTAACACCAATCGCCTCTGCCACAAATTCTTGTGTCATCTTACACTCTTCTCTACAAGACTTAATATTTTCACCTAGACTTTTCTTATAAGTATTCTTTTCTTCTCTAATACTTTTAGAATTAATAAATTTAATTAAAGCTCTTATCAACAATAAGAAAGCTATAAGAACACTTAAACCAAGTAACAATACAATTCCAAACACAATATATCCCATACTTTTTCCTCCACGCTTAAATGTTAACTTTCTTATTAAGGTTGCTCTACCAACTATAACGATACTTTTAGTTTCTTTTGCATATTTTACTAAATTTAACCATTTTTATCATGATTTTTTACATGATAAAATTAAAAAATAAAGGAGGATTCACTCATGACTGAAATTATTAACACAACTCCTCAAATTGGAAGTAAACTACGCAGTAAAAACATCCTAAGACTGCCTGAATCTATATCTAGTGCCAGTGGCATTATTATTAATGGCCGTAAAATTAGAAGCTTTGTCTTTACAACAGACTTAGCTATTATCAGAAACTGTGACGCTGACGCTGTATTTGCGGTATACCCCTTTACTCCCCAACAGGCAATCTCTGATGCCATAATCAAGGCGTCATATATCCCAGTATTTTGTGGAGTAGGTGGCGGTACTACCAAAGGCCTTAGAACAGTATCCCTTGCCAAAGACGTTGAATGCCAAGGAGCTATGGGCGTTGTACTAAACGCACCCATATCAGACCTTAATCTTTTAGCTGTATCAAAAGCAGTAGACATTCCTGTAATCATTACCGTTACTAAAGAAGACACCGACATACAAGCAAGACTTGATGCTGGTGCTGTAATCTTAAACGTAGCCTGTGCTCAAAGAACTCCTGATGTTGTAAGAAAAATTAGGGAACAATTCCCTAATGTACCTATTATTGCCACAGGTGGTAAGACCAATGAAACTTGTAGAAATGTTATAGAAGCTGGAGCTAATGCTGTAACCTATACTCCACCTACTACCCAAGAATTATTTAAAGAGATAATGGTTAACTATAGAGATGAATAATTAAACGAAGCACTTTCAAGTTATGATAATTAAATCATAATCACGAGAGTGCTTTTAGTTTTGTTATGATTTCTTTTTGAAGAAAGCAAAGACTTTGTTTACTTTTAAATTATTCAGTTTATTTTGAGTTGAATCCAATAATTCTTTAGAATCCATAAAATCACCAAGTTCATTTAAAATTTCAATAGCTTTGCATAACGATTTTTCGTCATTTTCATTAGATAAATCAATCGCTTTGTTTAATTTATCCGTTTTATCATTTTCTATAGCATCAGAAACTATTTTCAAATATTTTTCATATATGCAGTTTTCAATTTCAGATTCTTCCATAGCATCAATCAATTTAATACTGCCTAATTTACTTATTTCCTTTGCCAAAATTTTAAAAAAGTCACTTTTTTCTTCGAAATGCAATTCATTATTAACTCTAATTTCCGCTTTTAACATTGCTTTATCAACAAATCGATAATTAGAAATCGTTCTCCAAGTTAACTCTCTAAATCTAAGTGGATTTTCCATTACGTATCTAGATAGATAATATGGGTCTTCTTTATTTTCTGGAGCATATGTCAATTCAACTCTAAAATAAAGCCTTGATAGAACATTAAAGAACAAACCTCTTCTTAGTCCATCAACAAAAAGCCATTGATGTTTAAATGCTTGTACATCGTTTTTTTCCATTCCCTTTAATGCGGTTTCATAACCTTTTTCAAACATTATCCATAGCCAAAAACGTGGTTCTGATAGAATATATCCAGGAAGTTTATTTAAATGTTCAAATAGAATAATTCCATTTTCCAAGTCTGCATTTTTATCTTTATAATTCTCTGGTACTTTTAATTCAAAATCTTCTATTTGATATTTTTTTATCTCAAATACTTTATCAGCAATAATAGAATTAATCCAAGATGAATCTTTTGTGTTGTTTTGAAATTGAGTAACATAGTTATCAATATTCTTTTTTAAGGTTGCATACGCTTCTTCTGACATTAATTTGATATTAATCTTGCTCATCATCATCGCCTCCGTTTATTATCAAATCACAAAATGTATTAATACCTTTTACACCTGAATAATTTAATACAATTTGAGCTAACATTAACGAATTGGTACTTGAAAAAGTCTCGCCGTCCAATACTTCATTTTTTTCTTTCTTATAACTGTTAATAACAGATTTAAACCATCCATATTGCTCCACGACATCATTAATATCTATATCGCTTCCGTAATTTGCTTTTATTTCTGAAAAACAGTCAGCCAATACAGGAACCGCAATCATTGAAAAAAATATGTCATTCCATCTAGATTGAGTTTTTAAAGAACTATATCTATTATGAGTTTCTTCGGGCAAATAAATCCATATTTTATCTTGATTCATATCATGACTGATTAAATTTGTACTATCTTGATTTTTTACGATTGTAAATATTGAAGAAGCTTTATTGTCTTCATCTAAGTTTCTATCCACCACAAATTTAATTCCATCATCGGCTGCTACGATATCATATTTTTTAATGTCAAAGGAATAATCTTTATAATCTTCATCAAAACTTTCACTTTGGTATTCTTCAATGTCGCACATCGCCACACAATAGGCAGAAATCGAAACATCTCCTTTTAAATCGTTTGTTTTAATTTCAATAGTTCGCGGAACATCAAATAATTCATATTTTTCACGGTAAATAGATGATGGAGATTCTACAATAAGAAAACATTTAATCTTTTTATCTTTATAAAGTTCCATTAAGTACTTATTATTAAGAGAAAAGTAAATATCTTTAAGAATTGTCTCGTCTCTTGTTTTGATAATTTCTCCATTTTTATCTAACGTCAACTTAAGTTCAAAAGCAGATTCTTCGTCAAAAGTAGATAGAGTTCTTTCGTTATTTAACACTGGATATGGGAATAATCTATTACCTAATTGCATTAATAATTACCTCCGAAGAAAATCTTTCTTCTGTATTTAATTCACAAGATATTTTATATTTCACACCTTCTTTAATGGCTATATTGCTAACTACACCATCTTTAACTGCGCATGGTTGCCCATTAATAGAAGCATTTATGATTTCAACATCATAACGGTCATTGTTTAAGCCTAATTGTTTAATAGATAGTTCGCAATTATCCTCGTTAAATTTTGACACAAAGACAATATCTATTCCTTTATTTTTTGAGTTATAGATTGTCTTTGGTTTTAATCCTCCTAAAGGAACTTTTATAATACAAGGCACATCACCATCTTTTCCACCTTTCTTTTCTTCATCAATAAGAGGTTTTGGGTTTGGGTTGGGATGCGGTTGCTTACCTCTTTTGCCAAGGAAACTAGCATCAATATCATTGCCATCAGGATCTCCTGTAGAAAATTCTGGTCCCATTCCTTCATCAGATGATTTTGATGTTTTAGGATTATTAACCTTTATTCTTCTAACCGGAGTTATTGAAACAGCTTCATTTGTTTTCACACCCTCTCCATTTTCAATGCTTTCATCAGCCGGTAAGTACTCGCTAGCACCTTCAAAATCAGTTTTATCTCCGCCGTCTTGATGCAAACAATCTTTAATAAAATTTGTTACATCATTCTCTAATTGATTATGTAGTTCTCTTGTTCTTTTTCTTTCATCACTTCCAACTCGCTTTAAACGGTCTAATTGCCACTCCGTGTGTGCTGGGTCTTCAATAAGTCTCAATTTTTCACACAATTCATTATTTTCTATAATGCACATAGCTGAATAAGCTAAACTGTTGTTAATTCTTCTACTCTTTATTCTCATATAAGGATATCTAATAAATTCGCATCTTCTACTAGCTTCTTTTTCGTCGTTTTGAGTATAAGTTCTAACGTAAACTGTAATTTTATTTGTTCCACCAACAAGGATTTCTTTCTTTTGTACCTTATCGGAAGTGAATAAAGAATACTGAGCTTTTAAATATCTTCTTTCGTTATCTGTTTTTTTCTTAAAGATATCAGATTCGATTATTTCAGATAATGAGTCTTTGTTTATTTTTAAATCACCAACACTTATCTCAAAACCATTAAAAATAATTGCTCCCATAAACCCTTCTAGTATTTTATAAGCAATATTTGAAATCCAATCTTCAGAAGTATATCCCATTAAATAGATATCAGTTCCATATTCGCCGTCTTTACGTTTAAAAGTTAAATCTAAATTTAGCTCTTCATGAAATGGAGCAATATTATCATCAACTGCATAATAACCTCTTCCCATGGTCATCAAGTTTTTTCTATTAGGATCATGCAAAGGTCTAGAACGCAACTTTGAAATTCCTATGTACCCAATTTCTTCACGTTCCTTTTCTTTGTTATATGCTTTGGTTGAATAAAATACTGTATTTAAATCACTTGCTACAAAGCATGCATACTTACCAATTCCCTTAGAACCACCATTACCTTCAGTCTTTCCTGATGTTCCTGAACCTTTAGTTAATAGATAAAATGGAGAATCGTTTTCATCATCCTTTATCCCCACCAAACCAGTGGTGTTAAAATCGCTAATTCTTAAACAATCTATAGTTTCACTGTTAATATGCTTTTGAAGTTGTTTTAGATGCTCGCCTTCTTTCTTATCATCACCTTTATATTTAAAGCATTCATCTATTTCCTTTTTTAATTCTTCATACCCAGGAATATCGCTTGTTTTAATTGTAAACTTTGAAAATTCTACCCTTGCCGGTATTTCTTTGTTCATGGTGGCGTCGATTGAATTTTGACATATTTCTCTTGCCAAACCGCCATCAGCATCGCCAGCAAAAGTTTCTGTGCCAGCATCTTCAAGTCCTACGTTATCTGTGCAGTTATTATCCGGAAACTGCCATCCAGGTTTGCTGTTAACCATTTTTAGCCTCCATTACAGTCTAAACTTCTTTCTCTTTGGAACTGGTTCTTCATAAAAAAGTTCTTTAGATTCTTTTAACGCATCTTCTATAGATTGAAAAATGTGTTCTATTTGTTCGTTTGTATATGAATAATTTGTTTTATTTGATAAATTCCCTAATAAATCAATCATTCCTATTATTTTGTTAGTCCTAGCCTCCGCTAACCTTATAAAATTCTCTTCTTTAGTTTTATTATCTGGCATCTTATCACCTCAACTATAGTATTGCAAAAAATAGTAAATATGTCAAATATACTTTTATATTTTTATTATATTTACTTTCATATTTACTATTTTTACATATTTTTCTGATTTTAGACACTTTTAGCAAACGAAAAATCAGCTTTATGGTACTCGAATGATATGCAATAAATGTTACTATTAATTAAAGTATTCATGCTTTATAATATTGCTATAAATATATTTTCCATTGATTGATAATTACAAGGGAGGAATTAATATGCCACATGGTGAATATGCACAATGTCCTCAATGCGGTAAAGTTGCATTTGGTCATGATGAAATTGAAACTGAATTCGGTTATCGTTATAACGGAACGGCTCCGCAGAGTTGGTGTAGAGCGTGTCGTTCTTCAAAAAGCAACGACAACTCAGGAGAAGGACTTGATGCGTGGGATGCCGCATTAATTTGGGGTTCTCTTGGTGCAGATGAAGATTATACATTTGGTTATTCCGAGGAAGAACTTAAGGATAAGTTATAATCTTCGTTAGGAGGCACATAGCCTTCTTTAATTTTGGTATAGTATATTAGAAAGAAGTGATTTTGATGGAGACAAAGATTGAACCAGTTGTTAAATGGGCTGGCGGTAAAAGACAGTTATTAAATAAAATCCAAAGCAAATTGCCTAATGATTTTAATAACTATTATGAACCATTTGTTGGCGGCGGTGCCGTGCTTTTCGGTTTAGCTCCATTATTAGAAAATAAAGAAATTACCATCAATGATATCAATTCTCAATTAATCAATCTTTATAAAGTCATCAAAGATGACCACGAAGAATTTATAGAAAAATTAAAATGTTTAGACCAAAAACATAACTCATCAATTAATAAGAAAAATTTTTATGTAGAAATGAGAGACAGATACAATGAGATGATTATTAATCCAGATTTGTTTTCAAACATCGACATTGCTGTGCAAATGGTATATATAAATAAACATTGTTTTAACGGTTTATATAGAGTTAATTCAAAGGGTTTATTTAACGTTCCTTTTAATAATAAAAATAATGGATTATCATTTAATAAAGATAACATTGATTCTGTCTCTGGCTTTTTTAACAAACATTCAAAAGCATTTGAAATGATAAATGGTGATTTTGAAGAAGCAGTAAGAAACGCATCTAAAAATGATTTTGTTTTCTTCGACAGCCCTTATGCACCACTAAAAGAAGATACCTTTGAGGCGTATACTAAGGAAGGTTTTTCTTATGACGATCATGTTAGACTTGCTGATCTTTTTAAGACTCTAAGTGATAAAGGTGTTTATTGTATGCTAACAAATCACAATACAGAATTAATAAATAACTTGTACTCTGATTTTAATATCGAAGTTGTTCCAGTAAAAAGATTTATAAATTCAGATGCAAATAATAGATTGGGTGAAGAAGTTATAATCACAAATTATTAACAACTATGAAAACTAAGCCATATTACACAGAAGATAACATAAGCTTATACGTTGGTGATAGCATTAAAGTTTTAAGGAAGCTTCCAGAAAAATCTGTTGATGTTATTTTTGCTGATCCACCTTATTTTTTAAGCAACGACGGCATATCGGTATCTTCTGGCAAACAAGTATCTGTCAACAAAGCCGAATGGGATAAGGGTGGAAAAGATATAAAAGTAAAACATAAATTTAATAGGAAATGGATTAAAGAGTGTTATAGAGTACTCAAAGATGATGGAACTATTTGGATATCTGGTACTCTTCATAATATTTATTCAGTTGGAATGGCGTTGGAAGAAGAACACTTCAAGATAATAAACAACATAACGTGGAGGAAATTAAATCCTCCTCCAAATTTAGCATGTCGATGTTTTACACATTCTACAGAAACCATAATATGGGCTAAGAAGGACTGTAAAGGAAATAAACATTTCTTCAACTATCCTTTAATGAAGGAAATTAACGGTGGAAAACAAATGAAAGACGTATGGGAAGGTCCTCTTACTCCTAAGAAAGAAAAAAATAATGGTAAACATCCTACGCAAAAACCGTTATATTTATTAGAAAAAATATTATTAGCTTCTTCTAAAGAAGGCGATGTAATACTAGATCCTTTTAATGGAAGTGGAACAACAGGAGTTGCTTCTAAGAAACTAAAACGCAAATATATTGGGATTGATTTAGATGAAGGATATATAAACTTAACAATAAAAAGATTGAATGAATTAGACAATTAATTTGAAAGGAATTATTAAATGGCAAAAAGAAATTTTGATGAATGGTTAGGAACTTTTAGAGAATCTATAAATGGTTTTAAGTACTATACCGATTTTGAAACAGTATATAAAAACGCAGAAAAATATAAAATTGAACTTAATATTTTGAACTCATTGGTTGGTTCCCAAACGATAAAAAAGGATTTCACCAATTTGATCGAAAAATACCCTGAATGTCTTAAGGCTATTCCGTTATTGTTAGCGGTTAGAGAAAATGAAATGTATTGCCAAGATGAAATTGTTTCTAAAAATTTTGCTTTCCATGAACCATATGATGAGATAACTGATTATATATATTTCATGGAACATACTGGTCTATTTGATTTAATTCAAAATCATCTTGTTTCAAATCTTTATGATTACGTTACAGGCGTTGAAGTAGGACTAGGATCTAATGGAAGAAAAAATAGAGGCGGTCATCAAATGGAAGATTTGGTTGAAGGTTTTATAAAAGAAACCGAATGTGAATATTATAAAGAAATGTATTTGCAAGATATAGAGAAAAAATGGAACATTGACTTGTCATCTATATCAGCAAACAACACAACAACAAAAAGATGGGACTTTGTTGTTAAAACAGAAAATCATATTTATGTTATTGAAACCAACTTCTATGCAGCAGGCGGTTCTAAACTAAACGAAACTGCTCGTTCATATAAAATGATTGCTGAAGAAAGCAAAAATATTAAGAATTTCTCATTTGTTTGGATAACCGATGGTGGCGGTTGGAGAAGTGCAAGAAGAAATCTTGAGGAAACATTTAACGTTTTAGATAACTTATATAACATTTACGATTTAGAATCGTTAGTATTAGAAAAACTGTTTGGTTAATGTTTTAGCCATCGACAGCAAAGGGGTAAGTTACTTCTTACCCCTTCTATTAAAGTCTTCCTTAGCTTCATAATTCCATTCTCTGTCTAATACACCAGTAGCTCTAACAGATGAAATTGCTTTATCTACACAACAGAACTTAATGTCGTTACCTAAATCATCATTAACATAATTAACAGTAGATTCTTCATCAAAGCCATAATCTCTTGCTGTTTCATAAGCATCAATATTTGCTGCTAAAAAGATAAACTCCCAACCCTTTTCCTTACATTCTTCTATCATTCTTTGTGTTTCACTTAAAGAATACTTATGAGACGCATTCTCCATACCATCTGTTGTAATAATAAACATTGTCTTATCAGGTCTATCCTCTTTTCTAATATACTTATGTACCATCTTAATATGCTTAATACTAGAAGCAACAGTATCAATTAATGCTGTACAACCACCTGGTCTATAATCATCCTCAGTTAATTCCTTAACATCTTTTAAATTAACCCTATCATGAATTACTCTTTGATTATCAGAGAAACACACAGTAGAAACTAAACAATCACCATCTTCTTTCTTTTGTTTCGCAATAGTAGAATTAAAACCACCTATCGTATCCTTCTCTAAACCATGCATAGAACCACTCTCATCCAAGATAAATACTAACTCAATCATTTGTTTTCCTCCTTTAACTTATCTACAACTAAATAATAAGTTTTAAACAAAGTTAAAAGGTAAACCACGAGTTTACATTATTCGTACTTAGAACCAAGATAAGGTAAGTCCTCATGAATCAATATTTCATTTATTTTAAATACATCATATATTCCATTCTCTATAAAATACCTAACAATATAATCATGCTTATTACCATCACTAAAAGAATAACCAGCCTTCTTCACAAAATCATCAGCCTCATCAATATTTAACCTAAGCCCAATACATAAAGCCAACACATTATTCTTCTTAGGAACCTTACCCTCATTATAGATACCATTAAAAGCTTGTTTAGTTAAATTAGCCCTCTTATATACATCAGACTCTATTAGATTCTTCTCCCTTATTATTCTTCTTAAACATTCATTAAAAGACTCATCCTCTACAAAATCCACAAAACTAAATCCTTCATCAGGAACCTCACAAAAATGACCGCATACTTCATCAAGGCTTATCGGCTTACTCATAAAACCAAAAGCTTTTGAAAGAACCCTTGAACGATGAGCTCTAACCTCATCATAAATGCCATTATCCTCTAAATAATTATGAATATCCCTATATAAACTATTAGAAATATCAAAAGCCTCTTTATCATAAACTAACAAATATACATCTAACTCATGTTCATATATAAAGTTAGTAATAACATTAGTTGCTACTCTTAAAGCATCCTTCTTAGGATACCTAAAAGAACCAGTAGATATTAAAGGAATCGCAACACTCTCTATATTATTATCAACTGCACACCTAAGAACATTCTTATAACACCTTATAAGCAATTCCTCTTCATTATGCTTACCATCTACATAATATGGACCAAATGTATGAATAATATACTTACAATTCTTCATATTAAAAGAAGAAGTAATTAAAACATCACCCACACTTAAAGAACCATGTCTCTTACACTCTATATATAATTCATCTCCTGCAACATCATGAACTCTCTTATCACTACCACCCAAATGTGTATATACATCATCTGTTGGATTGACAATAGCATCTACTCTTACTCTTGTTATATCTTCTCTTATTATCTGAAACGGCATATTTTTATCCTCTTATACATTAGATTTTCACCTATTTACCTTTCTTTATCAACTATTATCCTTAATTAGAAGTAAATTTACCAAGTTTTTACTCTCAACAATGGTAAAAATACATATTAAGAAGTAAAAATAGGCTATTTTTACTCGCAATTAGCCATAAATTGACAGTTAGCGAGTAAATTTAGTACGATTTTACTCGCAATAGTGTAAAATATACAGTGTAAGGAGTAATTCAATGGAATATTTATCACTATACAAAGCTGGTTTTATAAATGATATTAACGAAAAAGAACTATATAATAAACGTTTTAATGCACCTAATACAATTCATTTCCCAATAGAAGTTAATGAAAAATCATCTTTTCTATACTTAAATAGCGAATTACTATCATTGCTAGAACAAATACAAATATTAAACACAAGAATTATCAAAAAAAGATTTGAAGCTTCCACCGATTTAATTGACGCATGGGAACTGTATCATTCTCTTACTAGAGAAATAATGATTACCAATGAAATAGAAGGTATTGCTAGTACTAGAAAAGAAATTACTGAGCTTTTAGAAACAAAGAAACCTAAAGAATACAAAAGACTATATGGTCTAGTTAATAAATATAGAGACATCTTATTAAAATCAAAAGAATTTGTTCCAATTACCGATTCTTCTAAATTAAGAGAAGTCTATAACGATATCCTAATCCAAGACATCGAGAAGAATGATCCAAATAACATTCCAGACGGTCTAATCTTTAGAAGAGACATAGTAAATATTGTTTCTTCAACAAAAACAATTCATAAAGGAATTTATCCTGAAAGTAAAGTAATTGAAGCTGTAGACTCAGCCCTAAAAATTCTTAATGACAATAAATTACCTTGTATCCTAAGAGTAGCCATCTTCCATTATTTCCTTGGATACATTCACCCTTTCTATGATGGCAATGGACGTATATCTCGTTACATATCTAGCTACTATCTATCTCAAACACTAGATCCTATTGTTGCCTTAAGATTATCTATCGCCTGTAAAAACAGACAAAAAGATTATTACGAAGCATTCAAGATTACTAACGACACTAGAAACCTTGGAGACATAACTTACTTTGTATTGCTATTCTTAGATATCTTTAAAGATGGACTAGAAGAATATTTAGATGATTTAACAGATAAAATCGATAGATACAATTATTATCATAATAAAGTATTAGAAATTGGCCTAGATAAATCAGATAAATCAATCTTAAACATAATCATAGATTACACATTATTCTATCTAAAAGACGTTGACTTGGCTACATTAGTAGATGTTACTAAATTATCAAAATCAACAGTATCTAAACGTTTAGGAATCTTAGAAGAAAAAGAATTAATAATAAGAAAAAAAGAAGGACGAAAAACAACATTTGCCTTCAACTTAGAAACATACTAGTTTCATAAGCACCTTTATCGTTATTGTATGAAGGTGCTTTTTAGGGTAAATTAATATATGATTTTTATAGAATTTTACCCTAAATTATTGTTTTAGGGTAAATATGTGCTAATATTAGAGTAATAATTTACCCTAAAAGGAGATACTTATGAGCGAAAAAGACAATATACAAACACTACTAAACGAAAAAGCTGACATTCAATCAAGAATCAAAGTGTCTAATTTTGATGGGAGTATTGAAGTAAAAACATTAAATAATGAAAAATATATTTATGTAAGAAAAATGGAAGGTGGCAAACATAAGTCTAACTACATTGATAAATATAGTGATGAATTATATGCCATGGCAGTTAATCAATCTTTAGAAATACGTACCCTAAAGAAAAGATTAAGACAAATAGAAAAAGAATTAGCTAAACTTGGATACAGTGAAATAGAACTAAGTCCAAGAGTACAATTAAACATTGACTTCGCTCGTGCTAATGTAAAAACACTAATATATGATCAAGCTGTGCTGGAAGGTGTTTCTACCACATTCCCACAAACTGAAACAATACTAGAAAACGGCATTGTGAACGGTGTTAAGGCAAGTGATGTTTTAAAGATTTTAAACCTTAAACATGCTTGGGAATTTATAGTTGATCCTGATGTTGTTGCATCACCATCCAACTATTACTTACTAAGTAATATCGCAAGACTAGTAAACGAAGGTTTCTACCAAAATGGAGGCTCAATTCGTAATGTTCCTGTAAGCATTGGTGGTTCTACCTATATACCACCAATCCCACTAGAATTAAGTGTAAGAGAAGATATAGACAACATTATCCATTCAGACATAGAAGACATTGATAAAGCTATAGAACTAACACTATACTCTATGAAAACCCAAATCTTTATCGATGGCAACAAAAGAGCAGCCATTATTTTCGCAAACCACTTCATGATTTCAAAAGGACTTGGACTATTAGTTGTCCCTGAAAACATCGTAAGCGAATTCAAAAGACTTCTAATAGCTTACTATGAAGGAAAAGATGAAGAATCTATTAAAATATTCTTAAAAGAAAAATGTTGGAGACAGTTTTGAATGAACTGTCTTTTAAATTACTCGATAGGCTTCAAATAGAAACCACCATAGAAATCTTCAGTCTTCAACACATTCACAATAACATGAGGATCCTTTTGCCTCATCAAATTAACCATCTCATCCACTTCATAACCACTTACCACCGTATGAAGTAAAGAAATATTTCTACCAGAATAACCACCAACACCATCTACTCTACTCAAACCATGACGATAATTATCCATTAAACACTTAATTACTTCATCAGGATGAGAAGTAGTAATCTGCAAAGTAACACGAGCATAACGATGATAGAAAGTCTCTATTGTCTTTGTCGAAATGAATTGAAACAAGATTGAATAACCAACATTCTCCCAACCAAACATAGCACCAAAGATAACAAGCATAGTCGCATTAAACACAAACACATAATTGAATATAGACTTATTCTTCTTATTACTTACATACAACGCAATAAAATCAGTGCCACCAGTAGACGCATTAGCCTTTAAAGCTATCGTTGTCATTATTCCATACAAGGCACCACCAAAGATAATATTCAACAACTTATCATCAAAGACCATACCAAAGCGTAATACTTTAAGAAAGAAGGAAGCTAATATTACTTCTAATAATGAGAAGAAAGTAAAACGCTTGCTGATGCTCTTGCTACAAAATATCGCAACTGGAATATTTAAAACCAACATACCAAGCGATGTAGAAAAAGTAAAGCCAAAGAAAGTACTTGTAATCTTCTCAATCAAAATCGCAACGCCAGTAAAACCTGAACTCAACAGATTCAAAGGTCTCATAAAAATTTGAATAATTGACGCTTGCATAAACCCGGCCACCACAACCGCCACAAAAGTAACTAAATTTCTAAACGTTTTATGACTATTAAGCTCTTTTAAATTCATATACTATTAACTATCTTTCTAACCAATTCTTCATCAACCACATCATAATCATTTTGGTGAGGCTCACCTGCATAACAATAATTCACAAGCTTACCACTAGTTGTTGAATCACTTCTATAACCCTTACAAGAAGAATGAACTTGGCTAATTCCTGTTTTTTCCATCATTTCTTTCGCATTAGAAGCATTCATACCACTACCCGCAAGAATCTCTATTCTATCTCCATACTTATCATGTAAGTACTTAATCATCTCAATGCCATCCATTGCCTTAGGCTTTAAACCACTAGTTAATACACGATCAACACCCAATTCAATCAATATATTCATGGCCTTATCTACATCCCTTACACAATCAAAAGCACGATGGAAAACAACTTCTTTATTAAAAGACTTAATAATATCAACAATCTCTTTAGTTTGCTTAACATCAATCTCACCATCATCAGTCAAACAACCAAAGGCTATGCCATCAGCACCATTCTCTAACATCAAAGTCACATCAAGCTTCATCGTCTCAAACTCTTCATCTCTATAACAAAAACCTGCTGCTCTAGGCCTTACCATCGTGATAACCTTTAAATCAGTATTCTTCTTAGTCAATATTAAAGAAGCTAAAGAAGGAGTCAAACCTCCTAAATACAAAGCACTATTTAATTCAATTCTTTTAGCGCCACCCCTATAACTAGCTAAGGCATCATCATAACTTCCACAACATACTTCTATAATTTTTTCCATAAATAAAACCTCATATACATTGTAAATTAAAATACTTCCGGATTTCTCCAGAAGTATCTATTTTATTCTTCAGTTATTTCTTCTTCTATGACTGTACACTTTCCATCATTGCCCCATTGTTTAAGTTGACAATTATTGCCCTCTTCATCACACACGGTAAATTTATAACTACCATCTTCATTGTATTCAATTAAATCACAATGCTCTAAATCCTCACACCCCTCAGGAAGTTGAGTCATAGGATCATCGGTTGGATCTAAATAATAGAATGGTCCATAAGACAAGTTCTTATGAGTACTTGAATTAGATCTTGTACCAATTCTCAAAACAGAATGCTCATTAAATTCAGCCCTAATCACAAACAATTGATTCTCATTCAAGAACACCGTATCAGCCCTAGTACCATCTACATATACTCTAGAAGATTGTGTAAAGTTTTGACCCTTCACAATAGCTATCTCATCAGAAACAAACTCAACCTCTTCAATCACTGGTTCATATAAACCTAACATATAGAATTCATTAGGAACACACTTTCTATAATCGCTCAAATAATCATCGCCATACAACAAATCATATTGAAGTGTTTGAAGTTGCAATAAGAACTCAGGATTTGAATTATCAAAGTTACTTTGTTGAAACTTAAACACACTGCCCTCATGCAAACCAATCTTATCCATTACCTTCGCAAACAATTGATAAGAATGTAAAGTTTCATCTTCCTTAGGAAGCTTCATATTATCCCAAATTAAATAACAAGTATCATAAATAGTACCATCATACAATTCATCATCAGTTAACTTCATTGTAGGTTGATGATCGCCATAGAACACAATAATTGTTCTCTCTTTTCTTGCGTTAACCGCATTAATCAAATCCATTACGAATTGATCCTCTTCATACAATTGGTTAACATAATATTCCCAAGCATACTTTCTCTCATCAGACAAGTTATCGCCTGTTACCTCAATCAAAGGATCCTCATAAGTTTGTTCAGTAGGATAAGCACCATGAGGCTGTACTGAAACAGTAAAGATATAATCAGTCCCTTCTGTTGAATCCAAACAATTTAGAATTGGTTGAATCAAGTTTCTATCCCTATTCCAACCATTCTCGTTAACATCATTTTGATTAAGCATATATTCACCAGAAATAAACTTATCAAAACCAAGATTCTTATATACTTTTTTTCTAGAATAGAAATTAGCCTCATTATTATGCAAGCCAAAACACTCATAGCCTAAATCTTTCAACACATAAGCCGAAGACTCACACACTGTATCTTGTAAAACACCCTTATATGGATACTCACCAGCTCCAAAGAATCTCATTGAAAGACCTGTTAATACTTCAAACTCAGTATTAACAGTGCCAGCACCAACCGTAGGAACTGTTAAGAAACCACTTGTATACTTTTCACATAATGCATGCCAATTAGGAATTGGATCCTCACTTGTTTCAAAATAATTTACTCTACTAGGATCAAAGAAAGACTCTAATTGTACAAAAATAATATTAGGCTTCTTATTCAAATCCAAAGTAGACTTACCTACCTTATCAGTAGCCTTATTCACAATAGAATGAATAGTTAATTGTGAATAGTTATTTGGTTCATCAACACCTGTATCCGTTAAAGTTACTGTAAAACAATAAGGGAAACCATAATCCTGATATGCAAAGGCAATATTAGAGAAATATGATGACAAGATTTGATGATTTAAACAATAATCAGTATATTTACTAAAACCAAAAACAGCTAATAAGATACCAGGAATTGTAATATAATATCTCATCTTACCCTTATATCTAGGACATCTAAAGATAAAGATAAAAATAAACAACAACAAGATAATAACTACCGCAATACCTATGATGATTTGTTTATCATTAAAGTACTTCTTAACAACACCCAATGCTTCTGTAACATTATTAATATCTGGTCCTGTTAAAGGTGTAACTCTATTAGAAAGAATAATACCATTAGAAGCACCCAATATTAACCATGTAGCGAAAATAACAAATCTTACAAGTCTTCTCTTTCTAAATAAGAAAGCAGCCAAACTCCAAATGAAAATCATCATTGAATTGTAGAAGAATACTTGAGTAGAATTATCCATAAATGCAAGTGCACTAGCTACACTATGTCTTGAGAAAGCTTCAATAATAAACTCTACCACAAAAGACAATACGAAATGTAAGGCCAACGCAGCACCATTGCTCAATTGATGCTTAGCCTCTTGTTCCTTTAATATAACCCTAAACAAGAAAGTGCTTTGGATTTTTTTATGTAAACTTATAAAAAAGTTTTTAATTATATTCCATATCTTTAAAATAAATTCTTTTACTTTAGTCATCAGATACCTCCTTTAACGGTAGTGTTACTACCGACTAACTATTATAGCCGATAATTTAAAATACTGCATATTATTTATTGTTTCGGACATTTTTAACAACCTCCCAAACAACATTTTTATTTGGACCAACCCTTTGGATATATCCTTTATTCTTTAATGAAGTCAAAGTTCTTTGAATTGTACGAATATTCTTTGACAAACTCTCAGCAATTTCGTTTCTAGTTATTCGTGGCTTCTTTTTTAATAATTTTAAAACAGCTAATTCTGTTTCATTTAGTTTAGTAGTAGCCACATTCTTCCCATTTCCAGTAGGGACATTTGTAGGGACATTTGTAGGGACATTTTCTTCCTTATAAGTGACATTTTTAGGTTCATAAGTGACATTTTCAAGGTTAGTAGTGACATTTTTAGAGTTAGAAGTGACATTTTTAGTGTCATTATTAGCTACGATAATGTCACTACTGTTTATCACAGGTCTATGTATGGTAAACCTAAAACCATTCTTAGCATTTTCATTGAAATATTAGGAAAGGAAACTCGTAGATTTATCTACAAGAGGAATTGCCTTTCTCCTTTCTACCAACAACCCTTTGTTAGAATTAATATATTTAATCTTTTTATAAGATATAGAACCCTTATTAACTTTTGTTCCATCAAGAGTGCGAATATCCATAAAACCAGATTGCCTTCTACCAAACACAAAATATAAATTATCTTGATATTCAACAGTATCAAATAGTTTTAATTCTTTAACTAAATAAGGTGCTTGATTAAGCTTCTTACGACCACCTTTAATAAAATTCGCCTTATGGATTTGACGATTATGATGTCTTACAGCTTTTGTTTGATAGTATTCACCATCAAATTTTGCGTTAAAGTTTTTACTTATAATAATTGCATCATTAATATGAGACTTTTCAATATTATAAGTTTCACGATATTACTTTGTTATATAACCATAAGTATTAGTGACTGGAACATCAAACATTTCCTTAGCTCTACTTATTAGAGTATTACGCATAATTCCCATAAAAGCAACGTCACGATAATTTTTCTTTTTAACTGGAATCTTTATCAATCCTTTATGAACTTTTTCGTGACAATCTTTACATAAGGTAACTAAGTTATTAGGAGAGTTGCTACCTATTTTTCTAGTTTCAATATGATGAACGTGTAATTTAATATCTTTATGTTTTTTACAACATTGACAAGTGTAGTTGTCTCTTTTTAAAACATATTGTCTAGTATTAAACGAATCATACATTTCACCTTTTTGATAATCTTCGCCAACTGGTAATGGTTTGCCATTTTCCATCGCTTTTAATCGTTGAGTATCAAATTCAGCTGTTTCGATATGAATTTCTGTAATCGGTAAAAATTTCATAACACGATTAATAGCGTTTAAATGTTCTTGAATTTTAACTTCAACTGATGGTGCTAACCAACCTTTTGGTTTTGATGACACTCTATTGTTAAAACAAGCTTGCCTGTAACGAGTTTTGCGATTACGACGTGTTCTTCTGTTTTGTCTTCTAGTAGATAAAAGTTTTACTACATCATTTCTCGGTTTTAACTCTTCAGCATATAGAACTTTCTTTGCTGTGGTTACTGCAATACCGATATGTCTACTGCCTGCATCCATTCCTAAAGAAACAGGCTGTTTATAACTAGAACTACCATAAAGAAGTTTGATTGTAAAAGGCACTTGTTTTACTACAGTTGCCTTTCCTTCTTGTAGAAGCACTCTAGCCTTTTGAGGTTTGCACGGCATAATTGGCTGACCGTGCTTGTTGATTACATATACGTACATGATTATGCCGTCCTTTCTAATTGTCAGATGAATAGTAGAGAATATAACTCTGCTCGGCATCTGGTTACCGTAATTAAGTAAGTCACCAATTGCTTACTTAGACACCTTCGCCAATGTTATCTTTACTTGAAATGTCTGATACACTGTTCCTACCTCTTAGAACTGTTTAATAGCAGACCACAGAGCAACGGATTAGGTGTTACGTCCGAGGGTGTGATAACAAAGATAACGTAGTATTCTTATGTATTTGGTGATACAGAATACTTAGGCTAATCAACAAAGGCTTTTTGGGCCTACGATTTAAATCGTGGGTTATTGACTTTCTTTTCCAAAATTCATATCAATTTTTCCTTCCACTTCTTTATTGCCGTGAAATGTTAAAATTCCTACATGAATCTATAGAAAACGGGAGCTCGTGTTATAAAACGAACTCCCGTATTATCTATTAATTAAACATAATATTGAGCCTGAGCATGCCACAGCTTAGAGTACTTGCCCTCTTTATTCTTCAACAAATCCTCGTGACTTCCTTGCTCTACAATATTGCCATCCTCAAAGACAACAATCTCATCACAGAACTTACAAGAAGAAAGACGATGTGAAATATAGACAGCAGTCTTATCCCCAACTATTTCATCAAACTTACTATAAATTTCTGCTTCAGCAATTGGATCTAGGGCAGCTGTAGGCTCATCAAGAATAATGAAAGGTGCATCCTTATACAAAGCTCTTGCGATAGCTATTTTCTGTGCCTCACCACCAGACACATCAACGCCTCCCTCATCAAAATCCTTAAAGATAATGGTATCCAAACCATCTTTCATGCTATCTAGTCTTTCCTTAAAACCAGCATCCACTAAAGCCCTATAAACTCTATCCCTATCATAACGCATAGAACCTGCCACATTATAAGCTAAAGGAGCCGACAACAATTGAAAGTCCTGGAAAACAACCGAGAAAATATTAATATAGTCATCATAACGATACTTACGAATATCAATACCATTTAATAGAATCTCACCCTCTTGAGGATCATACAAACGACACAACAATTTAATAAACGTTGTCTTACTACTGCCATTTTCGCCAACTATCGCTAGTCTATTACCCACTTTAAACTTCATATTCACATGACGCAAAGCCCAAACATCACTACCTGGATACTTAAACGAAACATCTCTAAACTCCACATCATATTTACGATCACTTCTTTTCTCGGTAGTGAGACTGCCCTGATACATTGCATTAGGGATATCTAAAAACTCAAACGTTTTATCAAGAAAAGAAGTATTAGTATTTGCCTCACCAACCAAAGCAGTAAGTGAAAAGATATTGATAACCATAGCGCTACTAGCACCAACATATTGCATAATACTACCAACATCAATCGCACCACCCCAAGCTTTTAAACAAGTAAACAAATAAATACCACCAGTAATCACAGTAGTAATACACACGCCCAAACTTGCATACACTCCCATTTCTTTAGCAGCACACTTAGCAATCTTTCCATTAACACCAAAAGTATGATCACTACCCCAATAAGCTGATATCAACCTCTCTTGGTCATTCATACGAACGTCAACATAAGATTCTTTTCTAGTACCAATAAACCCAAAATGCCCATACAAACGATTCCCAAAAGTAGCATCATTCGCAAAATTATTCCAATAACTCAACGACTTAGCAGTTAAACGACCCGCAAACACACTAATACCCAACACCATAACAATCATCAAAAAGATAAATAATGGATTATTAATAATCATTAACTTACCAGCCGTCTTTGGCACAAAAGAAGTAAAAAGACTAAAAGTCAAAACGCCGCCACTTAACAAGCCAATCAAAGCAGTCAACAACGATTCATATATTTCCACTGCCTTCATAAGACCCCAACCAGCCCACTGTTCATTTTGTTGAATCTGCGCTCTTAAATCATTATTTTCCTGCTTATCTAACTCACTAAAATCCAAAGAAAACATCTTATGAATAAAAACAATCTCTTTACGACCATATAGATCATCAAACAATATTTGAGATCTTCTTTTTAGAAAAGCACCAACAATTGAAATAAAAGCTATAGAAATAGTACTTATAATAACCCACTTGTAAAGAACATCATCACGACGTAAAGTAGCTATCTCTTTTAATATCTGTGAAGAAAAATAAACAGTAACATAAGGTGTTATAGCCGCAAAAATACTATTTAAAGTCGTAATTGGAAAGAAACGAGGCAAAACTTCATTAAGCTTTTTAAAAGCCCTAAAATGCATAACTGTAGCATGTTTTATATCCATCACTAAATCTCCTTCCCCTCTTTATAATAACGGCTCTGAACTTCAAACAACTTCGCATACTCACCATTAAGCTTTAATAAATCCTCATGGTTACCTTCTTCCTTAATGCCACCATCTTCAATCAAAATAATACGATCACAGAATCTTGTTGAAGCCAAACGATGAGAAATAAACAACGACGTCTTATCACTAGCCATATCACTATATTTTTGATAAATCTCACTCTCAGCCAAAGGATCTAAGGCAGCAGTTGGCTCATCCAACAAGAGAATCGGTCCATTCTTATATAAGGCCCTAGCCAACATTAAACGTTGCATCTGACCACCCGATAAAAGAACGCCATCCAAATAAACCTCACGCCCAACATGTGTATTCAACCCTTGAGGTAATTTATTGATAGTATCACTCAAACCAGCATAATCAATACACTCTTTAATCCTTTGATAATCAATATCCTCTTTACACTGAGCTATTTCTTCGGCAATAGTTACATCCAATATTGAAAAATCCTGGAAAACTGCACTAAATAATTCATAATATTTATTTCGATTAAAATCACTAATATCATCACCATTCAACAAAACTCTTCCTTCGCTTGGCGACAACAAACCACAAATAAGCTTCACAAGCGTTGTCTTACCAGCACCATTTAAACCAACAATCGCTAATTTTTCTCTTGGATGAATAGTTAAATTTAAATTATGAATTATATCTTTATCACATTCTGGATAATGAAACGATACATTTTCTAGTCTTATTTCATAATTTGAAGCTAGAGGAATATCTTTACCATCATCAAACTTAAATGGTTCTGGATAATCTAGAAACTCACGCAATGAAGAAATATCTAAGCATTCCTTATGAAGTGTAGACATTTCCTTTAAAACACCCATAACCCAATTAGTTAAAGTACTGATTGCCACAAAATAAAGAATAAAAGAAGATACACTCAAACCATCATTAAGCGTCATATTAATAAGATAAATGTAGGCAATACCATTTCTAATAACTGTCAAAACAACTTCAATAATATCAGCAAGTAAATCAACTTTCTCACCCTTTAAACGAAAAGCTAGATATTGATTATGCACAACATCCAATAATTCATTAAGCCAATCCTTTAAGTTAAAAATACGAACATCCTTAGCCAACTTTATTGACTCCGCCTTATCACGAATATATCTTTTCTTATGATAATACTTCTCACCCTCAATCTTATTAGCATAATGCCAATTGTTGGCATATCTAGAAACAAAGAAAGAAATAAAACAAGTCAAAATTATAATCAACAATAAAAAAGGATCAAATGATGAAAGAATAAACAGATAAGCAATTAAACCTCCAACATTTTTAAGAAGCATTGTCAGTGTTTGCCAAATATGCTCCGTTGCCTCACTATTTCCCTCACAGGCAAAATAAGCAGCATCCCTTAATCTAATAAAATTAGCATCTAAAGTATTTGGATAAGAAGTCGTATTACACTTCTTACTCACCATAGCGATAATTTTAGTTCTAACCTCAATTCTTGAAAACAACGTATTCTCTTCAATATATTTTTTAAAACCATTAATGACAAACAAAGCCAATGTATATGCAAGTATTGTCATAAGTAGTACCCTTATTGAAACCTTCTGTTCAACACACTTAATAATTCCTGGCGCAATATATAATTGTGTTAAATTCAACAAGGCTTCTAGGGTTGCTGTTAAAACACAAAACAACAAAACTCTTTTACAATTCTTATAGGCAATATCTATCATCCACTTAATATTTCTAAAAGACATTCATTATACCTCCACGCATATATCATTTCATAAAAAACATCCTCATAAATATAGTGGGGACGAATTGTCAAAATCAGGTGATGAAACGTATTTATATCTGCGGAATCAAAATTTCAGTTGTAAAAGCACCATCCTCACTATTACGACTTATATAGCCATCAAGCCTTTTGATTATGGCATCTATTCTAACTAAACCAAAACCATGGTCCTCACCCTTACTAGTCTTAAAAAGCATTCCATTCTTTGTCATCTTCTTACCAGCGGTAAAATTAGTAAAAGAAATATAAAGTTGCGTATTTTTCATATCCATATAAATACGTATCTGTCTTTGATCCTTTGGAAGCTTAACACTCGCCTCTATCGCGTTATCAAAAAGATTGCCAATAATAGAACACAAATCAATCTCCGAAGTCTTTAATTTAACTGGAATATGTGCATCAGCAATCACCTCAATATCCTTCGCCTTAGCCAAAGAAATCTTTGAATTCAATATCGCATCAGTCATTGGATTACCAGTCTTAATCACTGTATCAACAGTAGTTAAATCCTCATCCAACAAATCAAGATAATTCTTAATAGCCTCAAGATCACCCTTAGCAGCATAAGCCTTCATTGTCTGGATATGATTACGATAATCATGACGCCAACCCCTAATCTGACGATACATATTATCTACTTCACGATAATGCGTTTCGATTAATTCACTTTGATACAAGGCAATTTCTTTATCAATCTTTTTTGAAAACAAACCCATAAACTACCTCATATTAATAATGGCACGATTAACACCATCATATGCACCTCTAGGAAGATGAATAGAAGTACCATCCAATAATTTGATTTCTGTTTTAGTAACCCTACTCACTTCATTTAAATTAACAATCACAGAACGTCCTACTCGATAAAAACGCTCATCAAGTAATTTTTCAACCTCATTTAAAGTCATCTTAACAACCACTTCATCATTAGCATGTATCGTAACATAATTGCCAAACACCTCAGCAAATCTTATTTGATATATAGGAACTCTCACCATTCCATTAGCTGAATCCATATTCAAAACAACATCATTCTTACTAATCTTTTCTATAGCACGTTCTAACACTGAAAAGAGTTTTTCTTCCTTAACTGGTTTCATCAAATAATGTAGTGCATTCACCTCATAGCCTTCAGCTATATAATCAGAATAACCAGTTATAAAAATAATTTGGACCGCATCATTATCTTGACGAATCTTCTTCGCCATGCTGACGCCATCCATTAAACCCATTTCGATATCTAACAAAAGTATGTCATAATCCTTAGCTTCTTCATAATGAAACAAGAAACTTTCAGCTGAAGAAAAAGAATCAATACTTAAAAGATGACTATAATCATTAGCCCACTTATTTAATAAATCTTTAAGATAATCACGATCACTTTCTAAATCATCACATATCGCAATCTTATAACGCACACCACATTCCATGTTAATTATTATATAAGCGTCTTCTATTTTTGTCCTATATATTATTAATGGCGTAAATATGGCGTAATTGTGGCGTAATTAAAATATTCTCCACTTTATATCAAAAGAGCATTTTATAATTCATCAAAAGAATATAAGTGAACATCATTATCAACAATCCATTTTTTTACATCAGGATCGATAAGCATAGCCACTTCCTTGATTCTAGGCATAACCAAAGAAGATGTATTCATAATTAATGCTAAAATTAGTGATATGAAGAAATATAAAGCCATTATTTATGATGGCTTTATGGAAGTATTTGAAACATTCAAAAACAACAATATTAAACAAGCGATTGTATCAGCCAAAAATAACACGAACAATACAAAATTGATATCGTTTCAAAAGGAATAGACGAATATATGGACACTGCTGTTCTTGCGGAAGATACCGCAAAACACAAACCAGATCCGGAACCATTATTGATGTGTTTAGAGAAACTACAATTAGCTCCAAATGAAGTAATCTACATTGGAGATTCATCAGATCAAGAAGTAGCAAATAACGCTTCTATTGACTTTGGATATGCAAAATGGGGAAGTGTATCTTCCTTACCTATTAATTGTAAATATATCTTTGATAAAACAATCGATCTTCTTAAGTTGATTCAATAAAATCTACGCCAATAAAATCTATGTAATTAGCACATATACTCTTAACTAATTTTACAGATTAATTAACAATATTAGATTAAAAATTTAAAATTGTTTCATTAATGGTTTTACAAAAAGTGATTAATCATTATATACTTCTTTTAATCCTCGAACTCGATTATTTCATATGTTGGATCTTCCCAATTTTCTTCATTAAATTCATAATCTCCCGGATTTGACATATTCATAATTTCCGCACCTTGTTTTGTACAACTAATCAAATAAAGCGCATAATCTTCCGCTTCTTCTTCACTATCAAAAACTTCGTCTTGTTCTTCGTTATCAAATATAATTTTATATTTATTCATTTATCTAATCTCCGTTGTTGTTAACATCCATATCATCAAGCTCATTTAATAATCTATCAGACGCACATTGAGCACACAAAATACCATACATCCCAAAATCCGGAAACATCACTCTACTCGATACGATTTGTTCAAATATATGCTTTTCATCTTCAGGATTAAACATCGTTCCACAACACTCACAAGTTTCAAAATATCCTCCGTTATGATAGATTTCAGTAGCACATTCTGAACATATATTCATACTCAAATTTTCATAATCAATATAAGTAATGCAACTGTTCACTTCTTCTTTAAAATCTTCTGCTACTGTCCACTCATTGTATTCCTTACCACATTTCTCACAAATAGCCATAAAAATACCTCCTGGTTTTATCTTTAAATACCGATTGTCAAAAACTCAATGTCTATCTAATTACATTATTACATTTTTAATCTATAAATTAACACATATTTAAAACAAGTTAAATAATAAGTTGGCACAAAAAACTATCAAATACGGTTATTTATAATTACTTTAACTATAGAAAAAGGATTATCCATAAAGGACAATCCTAATTGTTTTATTATTCGAATTCAACAGTGCCTGTAGGCTTAGGTGTATAGTCAAACAATACACGATTAATGCCTGCAACTTCATGAGTAATACGATCAGTAATATGAACCATTACTTCATGAGGAATTTCAGCAACAGTAGCAGTCATAACATCAATTGAACATACTGCACGAACAATACAACACCATTCAAATGCACGTTTACCATCTTTAATACCAGTAGATCTAAACTCAGGAACTACTGTAAAGAATTGCCATACCTTTTCCTCTAAATCATTCTTAGCGAACTCTTCACGAAGAATCGCATCAGACTCACGAACAGCCTCTAAACGATCACGTGTAATAGCACCTGGACATCTTACACCCAAACCTGGACCTGGGAATGGTTGACGATAAACCATATCATGAGGTAAGCCTAATGTTTCACCAACTACACGAACTTCATCCTTGAATAAAATTCTAACTGGTTCAACCAATTCAAATTCCATATCTTTAGGAAGACCGCCAGCATTATGATGCGCCTTAATACCATCTTCAGATTCAAGAATATCTGGCCAAATTGTACCTTGAGCCAAGAACTCAATACCTTGAAGCTTTCTTGCCTCTTCAGCAAACACTTCAATAAACTCTCCACCAATTATCTTTCTCTTAGTCTCAGGATCAGCAACACCCGCTAACTTTTCAAGGAAACGATCAGTAGCATCCACGTAAATAAGATTAGCGTTCATTTGATTACGAAACACCTCAACAACCTGCTCAGGTTCGCCCTTACGTAATAAACCATGATTAACATGAACACAAACTAGTTGTTGACCAATAGCCTTAATCAATAATGCTGCAACAACAGAAGAATCAACACCACCAGATAAAGCTAGAAGAACCTTCTTATCTCCTACTTGTTCCTTAATTAATGCAATTTGCTCATCAATAAATTTTTGTGCTAATTCCGGTGTTGTAATTCTCTCCATATCAACCGGACGTCTGATTTCAGTAACGTTCATTGAAAACCCTCCCTAATATTTTTAATCAATTAATACGTTAATATTTTACATTATTTTCTGTTATATATAGAATTACTAATCAACACAATTATATAAAATATGCATTTCTTCAAGATTATAAAAAGTAAAAATGTGCATTTCTTCAAGATTTTATTAAAATAATTGTCTTTCAGTTAAATACACAATGTTCGTATTTGCCAAAAAATCAAAAATTTGGCAAATACGAACATTACTTTTAATAATCGAATTTATGCTCGCCAACAGTAATTGTCTGTGTTAACCTTTCTTTTTGATAAGGCTTTCTAATCTCAATTAGATTTAAAACTGTATATCCACGCTTCCTTAAAAATTCAATCATACGATGATTATTAGGATGAACATAATTATAGACAGTCTCATTGCCATACACTTCAGCAAGTTTTTCAGCTTTTTCATGCAAAGCAGTCGCAACACCCAAGCGTCGATATTTTTCTTTAACATAAATAGACTCTGCCCAAACAACATCGTCTTGGATACGACAAACCATATATCCTGCAAAATTCTCATCTACTAAAGCTACAAACACTGGAAAATTAGCTAATAGATATTCTTCCATTTCTTCTTTACCAGCTTCGATATTAGGTGTTGATGTTATTCCTTTATATGAACGTAGTTCCACTCTAAACAAAGCCACCATTTCTGCTAGCTCATCATTGATATCATTCAATTTAACTTCTCTAATTTCCATTTTCATAATAAAGAATATCTACAAATCAATCCAGATTCCTTCATCCCTAATTAATGAATTTGGCAAACTACGATAAAAGCTTTGTGCATCCTTATTACTCGCAATAAGACCAATCAACACGCTCACATTATATTGTTCCTTTAGAACCTTTCTAAGATGTTTCATTAGGGCTTGCGCTACACCATTATGGAGATAACTCTTTAAAACACAAATCCAATCCAGACATGCTTTTATAGAACCATCAAAATGACTAGGAATTAAACTAGCATCAATACGACCAACAACATTATTTTCAACATAAGCTATAAAACTAATACTAGCCTTATATAATGGATCTGCAAAACTTTTACGAACCGATTCTTCATAAGCCTTATCAATTTCCCAACCCCAAAAATCTTCTTGTCTTCTAAGTTCATGCTCAAAAGCTAATACATCATCTATTCTTTCTTTGGTATATGGTTCTATTCTTATTTGCATATTTTTATCTAGGTCTCCAATAATACTTTTATACATTGTTTGATTATCATTTCCTATTTCGAACAATTAACACCAACTTACAACAATCATTTACTTTTATATATGCAGATAATGTATCAGAAAATCAAACAATTCTTTATTTGTCTCTCCATTAATTTCCTCTGCTTCCAAATACTGTGGAAATGGTATGTCTTGCCTGCACTCTCCACAAATATCAATACCTAAAATCTTTTCATTTTTTAAAATCGGCATCAGTAAACACTCCAACATAGATAACGACATTTTACCTTGACTCCAATTCGTCATAGAATATTCTTCGTCCAATATATCCTTATCTATAGAAATATAAACTGGAAAATTCTTTTTTATCCTAGATATCTTATTTTTATCTTCACCACTTTGAATCTCCTCTGCAGAAAAAGTTAAAAGTTTATCTTTAATACCATTTTCATTTAAAATCTGTAAAATATCAGCATCTTGTGGTCCAATCAAAACCAACTGTTGCAACAAAGAATTATTTTTTAATACCTTACCTGCCCAATCACCACAACTAGTCATATCATCAATCATCGGCTTTTGCATATCAGTATGGTGATCAAATAATATCAATATAAATTCCTGTTCAATAAAATCAGTCATAATTTTTGTCACATAATGATAATTACCTGAATCTATAAAATGAATGCCATGAATTCCATAAGGTTTTATCCTTGATTTGATTTCATATTCTGCACCATTAGAACAATACAAATCGCATTCTCTAATATCAGAACAATCAATCCAACAAACCTTATCGTTTTTTGGTATCTTTTCATCACAATATACATGTGAGAAATCTAAAATCAAATGATTATTAAACATGTTTAAATTATCACTCTTTAAATATAAAAAAAGCAAATAATCAGACTAGATTAAATGCTTATTTATAATTATTCTAATGTCTCATACGCCAAACAGCAAGGCTACGTACAAGCAATACATTAACAAGAGCCAATCTTAAATAACTGTATAAAATATTGATAAAGAAGTATAAATTATTGTAACTTTCTAAATCATCCATCCATAACGGCATAACACCATAACTCATTATAATTGGTAACACAACTATTACAACAAACCAACCAATAATTAACCATGTTACTTCTTTCTTTGTCATAGGAAGCTTTAACGTTCTATAAGAACGCACTGTACAAACAAGCATTACAATCATGCCAATAAACTGTAACCATGCAATAACAAGCCTTACATAATTCATTTGTGTTGTCCAAATATGTGTCATAAAAATAGTAGTCCAAGAAAGACCAGCCACAAAACGTAAGTATAGGTCAACACATAAATATATTGCCCATCCGCAACATAATCCAACATGTCTTTTTACTACAAAACAAATGATGCCACAAATAATAAATGGTGATGCAACTAATAGTCCCACTAGTAGATTACCAGCAAGTAATAAACAAAGAACCATTATAACTAGACCCACACACAATAAAACTGGTCCTATGATAGTACGACGCTTTTCATGTTCAGATACAGGCACAGATTCTATCTTTGGCATTTCTTCACCGCACACTAACTCATCAAGTGTTACACCAAAAAGTTCCGATAGTTTTAATAACTTATCAAGCTCCGGAACAGAAGTATCAGTCTCCCATTTGTAGAACGACACAATAATTTACCCACAAAACGACACATTATTTTACCCAACAGCTTCAATTTGATTGTTAGTA